>JAFXOV010000024.1 GCA_017528425.1 Elusimicrobiota bacterium
ATTACATTGTTTACTATCGTTGAACTGTTTATCACTTCTCCGTCTATTATTGTTGCTCCATTACCGAAAATATAATTACTATTTTCTCCGACGGTTAATACATAATTTCCTGAATTATTTATATTTCCGGTTATATCGCTTGCACTTGTCGTTAATTGTTTATTCTCGTTAATTATTACATTGTTTACTATCGTTGAACTGTTTATCACTTCTCCGTCTATTATTGTTGCTCCATTACCGAAAATATAATTACTATTTCCTCCTTCTGCAAAAACTAAACTCGAATTATTTTCTATATCAGCAGTTATATTGCTTGCATTTGCTGTTAAACTTCCACCATCTTTTATTTCTATTTTATTTTGTTCTATTACTGCTTCTGCTAAATTTATATCCACACCACTTATTGTTGTCGTACCTTTACCAATCACACCCGTTGTAAATGTTGTTGAAGATCCTGAAAGAATTAATTTATTATCATTTAAAACATCTATGTCTACATTATTTGTGTTGTCGAATATTACACCGGAAAGCTCGACTGTACCCGAGCTTGTTATTATTGCATTTCCGGTATTATTACTAAATTCTACATTTGTTAATTGTAAATTTCCATTAGCATTATTTACTTTTATTGCTTCATTGAAACCTTCTAAATTTACATTATTAATTTGTAATGTATATTCTTCTGTCGTTAGTCCTTCCGCATTCGTTGTACTTTTCAATATCTTATTATTACCGTTTATATTTAAGTTTCCTTTTAATTCGTTATTTATTGTCTCTATAGGATCTTCTATCCATTTTGTTAAATAATCGGTTTCTTCCGTTACAGAATACGAACTTATACCATCATATATAGCATTTGCAAGTCCACCGTATCCTGTTGCTTCTATATTCAACAGTGTGTTGGAATTAGAATCTACTTCCGTCGTTACTGCATAACTTAAATTTGTTGTATAAATCTTTAAATTATTCTGATCTATAGTTGCATTTATGTCGTTATCTGCTATTAGTATACTTGTTTTTGTTGCTTTATCGGACAACAAATGAATATCATTTATTAATGCACTGCTTTCATTACCGACGGTTTGAATATTTATTAAATTATCTGCTTTTGCAGATTTTAAATCTACATCTAACTGATATGTCCAGTTTGCTCCATCTTCTATTACTATTGAACTTGCATTAATTGTTCCGGTTGAATTGTTCTGCGTATTTAAAATTGCTCCGTTACTTATTGATAATGTTGATGTATTTAAACTTTCTTCATTTAATAATTTAAGTCCGGTTCCTAATTTTATGTTGTTATTGTTTATATATACATCATCGTTAATCGTCACTTCATCATTATTAATATTTATTATTCCGGTCGATAAACCTGATATATTATATGCTATCGTTCCACCTGTTAAATCTACAGTTCCGTTGTTTGTAAAATCTTTTATTATTGAATTTGCATTAGCAGTAAGGGTACCACCATGTATTGTAAAATCTCCGTTAACAAAATTATTTCCCTCGGTTATTATCAAATTACCGTCATAAAGATTTGTTGTTCCTGTCCAACCGCTCATATCTTCATTTAATATTACTTTACCATTTGCTGTTAAGGTTGTCGTTGAACTGTTAATATTTAAAATACTTGTATCATCTTCACTTGTTATTCTATCGTTGAATATTACATCAGCATTTTCACTTGCCCATAAGTTTATTGTTCCACCATTATCATATATTGCATTTGATATTCCGTTTGCTGTGTTTCCGGTAAATTCAACATCGTTCGTATTTGCTATCAAGTTTAGAACGTTAGAATTGTTTATAGCTCCACCTGTTCCATCTGTTGAGTTATTTAAAAACTGTACTCCGTCTTGAAATGTTATTCTTCCAGTTTTATTATTTATAGCTCCGCCATAATTTGTTGAATAATTTGAATCAAACAATGCATTATTTCCAATAATTAAATTCCCGTCGTTATATATTGCTCCCGAATATGTTGCACTATTTTCGATAAATTTCGCATTATTTCCTATTGTTATATCGCTGCCACTATCTATGGCACCTGCACTTCCATGCTCTAATGCTTCATTCTTATAAAAGGTAACATTATCTCCTATTGTTACAATATCTCTGTTTGTACTTATTGCTCCACCTTGTGCACTTTTATCTTCCGTTCCTATTACCTTGTTGTAACTGAAGTTAGCATCGTTCCCGATATTCAAAATAGAATCTTCCGAATTAATTGCTCCTCCGAACATCGCTGTATTAGACGTAAAATTCACATTAGAACCTATATCTAAAATACCTCTGTTGTATATAGCTCCTCCTGAATCATCATTTTTATTAAAATTTTTCCAAACAAATTGTTCTCCAACACCTTTTTCAATATTCAATGTTTGTCCGTTTGATACCTTTATTCCAGCCTTACCATTTCCATCAACCTCATAACCATTGCCGAATATCGTTAATTGGGTACCACCTAATTGCCCTAAGTTTTCCGTAACTATTTCTTTTCCTGCGAATGAATATGAACGATACTGTGGAATTGTATCATTTACTACTTCTTTGAATGTTTTTGTTGTTCCTGTTTGTTCGTAATTTAACACACCTGCTGTATCACTCTTTGTAAATGTATATTCATAACCTCCATAATTTGCCGTTGTCAAAACATTTAATTCCGGTGATATTTCATTGTTGAATAATGTTATTTGTCCGTTACCAATATTTGTCCCCAATATATTTATCGCTGTTAAATTTAATGTTCCCTCTGCGGTATTTGTTACTGTAAAATTATCACTCGTATTGTTGCTTAAGTCCGTATCAAATTTTAGATTACTATTTTCTGTTGTTGTTAAATTATTTACTGTTATGTTATCTATTGCATTATTCAAAATGTTTAATGTTCCACTACTTAAATTTATATTTCCAGTGAAGAATTTATTTGTATTTGTATTATTACCATTAGTTTTTGCTTGTAATTCTATTTCTCCACCATATAAATTAACTTGTCCGTTATAACCACTCATATCTTCGTTTAATACTACTTTACCTATTGTAGGTAATGTTCCTGATGATTGATTTATATTTAATATACTTGTATCATCACTACTCGTTATTCTATCGTTAAATATTACACTTGCATTATCACTTGCCCACAAGTTTATTACTCCACCATTAGAATGTATTGCATTGGAAACTCCATTTGCAGTGTTCCCTGTAAATTCAACATTGTTCGTATTTGCTATTAATGATATACGAGCTCCATTTCCATTGTAAATTGCACCACCATAAGCATTACCTTCTGTGCTAACTACAGTATTAGAACTAAATATAGCTCCGTCAAGAATTTGCAAATGTGTACCAGGATTATAGTTATAAATAGCACCACCATAAGAATCTAATTTCCCTACTGCATTATTAAATTTTATATTTGCATTTTCACCAACTAATATATTTGTATAAACACTATATATTGCACCACCTCTAGCCCTATCATTCAAACTTTCTGCTTTATTTGAATTTAAGTTTAAATTATCACCAATGGTTATATTAGCAGAAGTAGCTGCAATAGCTCCACCATAAGACATATCACTAGCATTTGTAGAATTTGAAGAAAAAGTTATATTATTTCCAAACATAACTGTAGCTGCAACATCAATTGCACCACCATATGCAAGAAAACCTTGAGCGGTATTTGAAGTAAAGCTGATATTATCTGAAAAATTTAATATAGTATTTCCTGTATTTACACCATCACAATTCTGATAAATAGCACCACCTCTAGCATATCCATTATTATTTACTGCATTATTTTCGTTAAAAACAGTTTCTGAACCGATACTCATATTTCCCATATTATAAATAGCACCACCACCTAAACTTTCTAAACCACTTATTGATTTCGCCGTATTACTTGAAAAAATTATATTGTTTCCGATTATAACATTACCTTCTAAATTTGCTACTGCTCCACCATTTCTTGCTGTGTTAGAAGTAAATATAGCATTATCTTTTATTGTAAGCTCACAATTAGCACTTTCTTTATTATTCCAAATGTTATTTAAAATTGCTCCACCAAAATTATTTGATTGGTTATTTTCAAACAAAGAATATTCACCTATTGTCAAATAAGCATTATATATTGTTCCCTCTTGATCTATTCCTGCCAAGTTATGAATTGCTCCTCCACCTGCTAAAATTCCGTCCGTGGTTTCAACTGCTGTTTCTTTATTATTTGAAAATGTTGCCGAACTCCCTATATTGAAATATCCTAAATTCAATATTGCTCCTCCTCCATTTCCTTGTGATACTGAATTATTATTAAATTTAGAATTTTTTCCAATTGTAAAATATTTATTTCCGGATTGAGACATTACTGCACCGCCGCCTCTGGTGGATGTATTACTTGTAAATGTAACATTATCTCCTATATTTACAGCTCCAAAATAATCATGAATTGCTCCGCCTTGTATTGATGCTGTGTTTGAAGTAAAACTAACATTATCTGCTATATTCAACTTTGCATTCGGATTATAGTTATATATTGCACCACCTCTTCCGTTATTTGTTCCTAGTGAAGAATTAGATGTAAAAGATATTCCTTCTCCTATATTTAAGGTTCCGTGGTTCATTATTGCACCACCACTATGATTTGTTGTAAAACCATTTATATCTTTTACTCCTTCAATATTTAATATTTGATTTTCATAATAAATGGTTATACCTTCAACATTGTTTGCATCTATATCATATCCGTTACCGAATATCGTTAATTGTTCTCCTCCTAAATTTTCTAACCCTTCCGTTACTATTTCGTCTCCAGAAAAGGAATAACTTCTTATCGCCGGTTCTGTTTCATTTACTACTTCTTTAAATGTTTTATATCCCAATAATCTATAATTCAATACTCCTGCTACATCACTGTTTGTAAACACATATTCTTGACCACCATAGTTTCCTGTCGTTAACACATTCAATTCCGGTGATATTTCATCGTTAAATAATGTTATCTGTCCTATATTTTCATCTACTCCTAAAATATTTATTGCAGTTAAATTCAATGTTCCTATTGCACTATTTGTTACTGTAAAATTATCACTTGTATTGTTACTTAGATCTGTATCGAATTTTAAATTTGTATTTGATGTTGTTGTTAAATTGGTTACTGTTATATTATCTATTGAATTGTTTAATATATTCAATGTCCCGCTACTTAAATTTATATCACCACTAAAGAATTTGTTTGTATTAACATTTGAACCTTCTTCTGTTTTTGCTTGTAATTCTATTTCTCCACCATGTAAAATTACTGAACCTGTATATCCGCTCATATCTTCGTTCAATACTACTTTACCGTTAGCGGTTAAGGTTGTCGTTGAACTGTTGATATTCAAAATACTTGTATTATCTGTACTTGTTATTCTGTCGTTAAATATTATATCTGCATATTGACTTGCCCATAAATTTATCGTTCCACCATTAGAATGTATTGCATTTGATATTCCGTTTGCTGTATTCCCGGTAAATTCTATATTGTTTGTGTTTGCTATTAAATTTACTGTTCTGCTATTTGGTATTTCCGTAATATTATCGTTATATAAATAAATAGCACCACCACTTCCATTAGCTCTATTATTTATAAAAGATCCACCATCTAATAAAGTTAATATTCCTTCATTATGTATTGCTCCACCATTTTCTGTTTCAATATTATTTGAGAAAGTTACATTTTTACCTATTGTTATATTTCCTCTTTTACTATTATATATTGCACCACCGCTTCCTGCTGAGCTATTTTCATCAAAAGTTGCACTTTCTCCTATTGTAAAAATACCTGAATTTGTTATTGCACCACCACAATCCGTTTGTGCTGTATTGTTTATAAATCTTGCATTGTTACCAATGTTTACTGTTCCGGCATTAATAGTATTATCACTACTATAATTTAATATGGCTCCACCAAATTTATTTGCAGTGTTTGATATAAATGAAACATTATCTAAAATATTTATAATACCACCATTATAATTTGATATTGCTCCACCACCACTTGTTGCTGTGTTGGATGTAAATGATGCTCCATCTTTTATTGTTAAATTGGCTATTGTTCCATCATGATTTTTACAATTATGTATTGCTCCACCACTTCCTGATGTTCCGGTATTATTTGAAATAAAGTTTGCATTTTCGTCTATTAACATTGTTCCGAAATTTGCTATCGCGCCACCATTTGCACCATTAGCTGTAATCGTTGTTTTATTTAATTCAAATTTTGAATTTTTACCTATATTTATTGTTCCTGTTTCATTATATATTGCACCACCATTTTGTGTTGCTGTATTTGAACTAAACGTCGCATTATCTCCAATTTGTATATGTGTTGCAGTATTTGAACTACTGGAACCAACATATAAACTTGCTATTGCTCCACCATTGTATGCAGAATTATTATTAAATGTTGCTGTTGAACCGATTGTTATTATTCCGGAATTATTGAATATTGCTCCACCTAAACCTATTGCCGTATTATTTAAGAATTTTGTATTTGAACTTATTGCTATTTGCCCTATAGTATCTTTATAATCATTTTTAGAATTGTATATTGCTCCGCCTTCATTGATTGAATTGTTATATTCAAAAACATTATTTTCACCTATTATTGCCGTTGCACTAATATTACTAAGTGCTCCACCATAATTTGCAGTATTTGAACTAAATAAAATATAATCACCGATATTTACATTTGCTACAAAATCACCATTTATATACATTGCATTCGATATTGCACCACCATTAGTTGTTGCTTGATTCAAAACAAAACTTGTTCCGGAAGAAACGGTTAATGTTCCGCAATTTTCAATTGCTCCGCCTTCACCGTTTGTTGCTCTATTATTTTCAAAATAATTATCATTTCCAATGCTCATACTTCCTGATTCAAAATTTAGTAATGCACCACCTACCTGTGCCGAATTATTATAATAATATCCATTATCTTCTATATTTAAATATCCGTTATTATAAATAACACCGCCATAAAGTGTTGACGAATTTGTAGAAAAATTTATATTTGAACCTAAATTTAATGTCGCTCCTGAAGCAACATAAAATACACCACCTTCACTGGTTTTGCTAAAACTATTCCAACTAAAATCTTCACCAATACTTTTATCAATGTTTAATATTTGGCTTTCAGATACATTTATTCCGGCTCTTTCATTTCCATCAATTTCATATCCGTTTCCGAATATTGTTAATTGTTCTCCACCTAAATTTCCTAAATCATCCGTTACTATCTCATCTTCCGAAAAAGAATAACTTCTTATCGCAGGTTCTATTGCATTCACTACTTCTTTAAAAGTTTTTGCAACCAGTCCGGTTTTTTCATAATTCAAAACGCCTGATATATCACTATTTGTAAATGTATATTCATACCCACCATAATTTCCAGTAGTCAAAACATTTAATGTTGGCGATTTTCCATCATTAAACAAGGTTATTTGTCCACTATCCTCATTTACTCCTAACAAATTTATTGCCGTTAAATTCAAGATTCCCGTCGCACTATTTTTTACTGTAAAATTATCACTTGTGTTATTACTCAAATCCGTATCAAATTTTAGGCTTGTATTTACCGTACTTGTCCAAGTTGATAGTGTTACATTATCTATCGTATTATTTAGTATGTTCAAAGTTCCACTTGATAAGTTTATATTCCCACTGAAGAATTTATTTGTATTTATGTTGTCTGCTTCAGTTGTTTTTGCCTGTAATTCTATTTCTCCACCATATAAATTTACTTGGCCTGTATATCCGCTCATATCTTCGTTCAATACTACTTTTCCTACTGCATTTAATGTTGTCGTTGAACTGTTGATATTTAATGTACTTGAGTTTTTTTTACTTGTTATCCTATCATTGAAAATTATATCGGCATTTTCACTTGCCCATAAATTTATTGTTCCTTTATTATCATCATGTATTGCATTTGATATTCCGTTTGCTGTATTTCCTGTAAATTCAACATTTTTTTTATTTGCTATAAGATTCAATGTACCTATACTTAAAATTGCTCCGCCATAAGATTGTGATATATTATCTGTAAAACTTGAATCTTCTATTATTAATGTTCCTCCATTAGAAAGTGCTCCAGCAGTAGTTGTAGCAGTATTTTTATTAAAAACCGTTGATTTTATTATTGTTGTTGCTAATATATTACTGTTATCTATAGCTCCACCAACTGCAGCAGTATTAGAATCAAAAATACTTGAACTGATTATTATTGTTCCTGAACTATTATAAATTGCTCCGCCATAAGCAGATTTACCTGCTATACCAGTTGCTATGTTTGAACTGAACACATTTGAATTTATTGTTATTGTTCCAGTACTATTAAAAATTGCACCACCACGACCTGCTGAACTATTTTGTTCGAATGTTACATTTTCTCCTATTGTAATATTACCTGCATTATTTATTGCACCACCAGTTCCATCAGTTTGATTTCTACTGAACATTGATGAACTTATTATTATTGTTCCACCTTCTTCATTAGCTATTGCTCCACCATAGCTTTGTGCAGAATTTCCAATAAAAGTAGAGGATGATATTGTTGTTGTTCCTTTTAAATTTTGTATTGCTCCTCCACTTTGTGTTGCTATATTTGAACTAAACGCTGTAGCATAAACATTTAGTATTCCATCTTCAGTGTTTTCTAGTGCTCCTCCCCACAAAGTAGCCATATTGTTTGTAAAAGTAGAAGAACTAATATCTGTTATTCCACCAAAATTAATTACAGCTCCACCACATTTTGCTGTGTTTGAAGTAAATACATTTGAATCTACATTCAAAGTATTGTTATTATAAATTGCGCCACCCCATCTGGTTCCCGTATTCGAAGAAAACTCAACATTTTCTGATATATTTGTTGTCCCTTCATTAAAAATAACAGTACCATGTCCAGTTTTACTAAAATTTTCCCAAACAAAATTTTCTCCTGTTCCTTTTTCGATATTTAATTTTTGACCGCTTCCTACTGTTATACCTGCTTTTGAACTTCCATTTACCTCATAACCGTTACCGAATATCGTTAGTTGTGTGCCACCTAAATTTCCTAAATCTTCCGTTACTATTTCATTTTCTGCTAATGAGTAACTCCTTACTAAGGGTTCCGTTGCATTTACTACTCCTTTAAATGTTTGTTGAACTCCCGTTTTTTGATAGTTTAATATTCCTGCTACATCGCTATTTGTGAACGTATATTCATATCCCCCATAACTTGCATTTGTTAATATGTTCAAGGTAGGTGATTTTGAATTATTGAATAAAGTTATTTGACCACTATCTCCACTTACATCCAATATATTTATTGCTGCTAAATTTAATTCTCCTGTTGCATTATTTGTTACTGTGAAATTATCACTTGTATTGTTGCTTAAATCCGTATCAAATTTTAAATTTGCATTTGCTGTTGTAGTTAAATTACTTACCATTATATTATCTACTGCACTGTTTAATATGTTCAGTGTTCCACTACTTAAGTTTATATTCCCACTGAAGAATTTGTTCGTATTTACATTTGAACCTTCTTCTGTTTTAGCTTGTAATTCTAGTTCTCCATCATATAAAACAACTGTTCCTACATAACCACTCATATCTTCATTTAATACTACTTTACCTGCTATACCCGTTAATGGAGTTGAAATATTAACTTGTAAAGAATTTACTAATATTCCTGTTGAAATATTAATATGTAAATCACTTGAATAATATTCATCAGATGATATTCTATCGTTAAAAATAATTTTTGCATTTTCACTTGCCCATAAAAATATTCTTCCACCACTATCATGTATTGCATTTGATACTCCATTTGCTGTATTTCCTGTAAATTCTATATTGTCTGTGTTTGCTATTAAATGTATTCTTCCGCTGTTATTAAATATTGCACCACCTCGAAAATTTGCTACATTATTTTTAAATTCTGTGCCACCTTCAATTGTCACTATTCCATAATCATTACATATTGCACCACCTAATCGAGATGCTGTATTTGAAGAAAATATAACATCTGAACCTATATTCAAAGTCCCTTCATTAATATCATGAATTACCCCACCATCATAATTTCCAACAAAATTACTCCAAGTAAAATTTTCACCAATGCCTTTATAAATATTCAATGTTTGATCCATACCTATCTGTATCCCATTTGTACCATTTCCATCAACTTCATATCCATTACCAAATATCGTTAGTTGTGTGCCACCTAAATTTCCTAAATCTTCCGTAACTGTTTCATTTCCTGCTAATGAGTAACTTCTTATTGGAGGTTCCGTTTTATTTACTGCATTCTTTAAATCTAATTCTGCTCCTCTTTCATAATTTAATACACCAGTTGTTCCACTATTTGTAAAAGTATATTCATATCCACCATAACTTGCACTTGTTAATATATTTAATGTTGGTGATTTTGTATTCTTAAATAATGTTATTTGTCCGCTATCCTCATTTACTCCTAACAAATTTATTGCACTTAAATTCAATTCCCCGCTTGCACTATTTGTTACGGTAAAATTATCACTCGTATTATTGCTTAAATTTGCATCAAATTTTAAATTACTATTTTCTGTTGATGTAAAATTACTTACTGTTATATTGTCTATTGCATTATTCAAAATGTTTAATGTTCCACTACTTAAATTGATATCGCCACTAAAGAATTTATTTGTATTGACATTTCCACTTTTCTTTGCCTGTAGTTCTATTTCTCCGTTATACAGGTTTACTTTTCCTGTATAACCACTCATATCCTCATTCAAAACTATTTTGCCATTTGCCGTTAATGTCGTTGTTGATTTATTTATATTAGTTGTTCCTGAACCCTTTATTCTGTCGTTAAATATTACATCTGCATTCTCACTTGCCCACAAGTTTATTGTTCCACCACTACTATTTATTGCATTTGATACTCCGTTTGCCGTATTACCAGTAAATTCAATATTATTTGTGTTTGCTACTAAATTTATTGTTTTTCCTTCATTATATATTGCACCGCCGTTAGTTGCTGCTGTATTGTTTGTAAATTTTGCACCATCTAATATTGTTACTGTTCCAACATTATAGATAGCACCACCAGAATTATATGCTTTGTTTGAATCAAATATTGCATTACTTCCTAATATCAAACTACCTTGATAATTATTGATTGCACCACCATTTTTATATACATTGTTAGAAGTAAAAACAGAATCTGAGCCAATGGTTATTTTTGAATTAGTATTGTTAAAAATGGCTCCACCATATCCTCTTTTGTTTCCATCCCCAGTGCGAGCAAAATTATTATTAAATATCACATTATTACCTATTTGAATATCACCTTTTTCTGTATTATATATTGCTCCACCATATGCTCTTCCATTAATTTCAACAGAACTAACAGCAAAATTACCATCAAATTTACAGTTGTCATCTATTACTATCTTACCACCGTCGTTATAAATTGCTCCACCATACATATATTTTCCACTACCACTAATTGCTTGATGATGAACATTATTAGATTTAAAAGTTATATTATCTCCAATATTCAAATTCCCTTTATTATAAATTGCACCACCTTTAAAATAGAGGATATCGTCAACTTCTGTATATTTTTCGTCATTATTAAAATTGCTCCAAACAAAACTGTTCCCAGAACCTTTATTTATATTTAATGTGTTATCTTTACCTATTGTTACTCCCATATAATTTGCTCCATAAACTTCGTAACCATTACCATACACTGTCAAATTGCCTAATAACACACCCAAATCTGCAGTTACTGTTTCTTTTTTTGTTAATGAATAAGTTTTGTTTGAACCTGAAGCAGTTATAGCCGTTTTTAGATTACTATAAGCTGCAAGAGCAAAGGAAGAGAATAATATTATCGATGCTAAAACTAAAAATGATTTTATCTTTTTCATAAAAAAACTCCATATAAAAATATTAATAAATATCGAAAATGTCCTTGAAAGAATTGATGCATTCTCTGCAGACGAAACAAAAAAGCATACTTTGATTTACAAAATTATGTTTTATCTTAGAAAATTTATTCAATCAAGTTCAAAATTTTAAACCGTAAAATCCCATATTACTACCCTACGGGATAACATCATTTTTGCGATGTTCTACCGAAACTTTAATTATATCAAATAAGCACTTGTATTAAAATGATTTTATTCTATATTATCCAACAACTTTTTTGTGTATTCATGTACGGGGTGTTCAAAAATTTCTTCTTTACTTTTTTGTTCCACTATTTCCCCTTTATACATTACGGCAACATAATCGGAATATTTCTTTGCTATCAAAATATTATGAGTTATCATTATCATCGTTAAATTTAATTCTTTTTTAAGTTCCGCAAACAGTTCCAAGATTTGTTTTTGGACGGTTAAATCAAGTCCGGATGTCGGCTCGTCGGCGATAAGAAGTTTAGGATTGTTTATTATAGCCATAGCAATTAAAATTCTTTGTTTTTGACCGCCCGATAACTGATGCGGATAAGAATTATAAATTCTTTCAAAATCGTCGAGTTTTACTTTTTCAAAAACTTCTTTTACTCTTTTTATTTTTTCTTCTTTGCTTAAATTTTTATTGTATACTTCCAATGCTTCCGAAACTTGTTTTCCCACGATTATTACAGGATTTAAATAAGAGTGAGGATCCTGCAAAACTATAGAAAGTTCTTTTCCTCTTGTTTTATTTATATTTGAAATTAAATCATTACCGCAAAATGTTATATTTCCTTTTTCTATTTTACCGTTATCAATTGAAATAAGTCCCATTAAGCCGAGTGCAAGCGTGCTTTTACCCGAACCGGATTGTCCGACTATAGCACAAGTTTTTCCCTCTTCAATATCAAGACTTACATTTTTCAAAACTTCCTGATATTTTGAATTCACATAATAACCGGCATATAGATTTTTAACAGATAAAATTATTTTATTCAAAATTTTTCCCTTATTTTATTCAACTATTTTTTATAGATTGCCACGCTTCGCTCACAATGACAAATCAAAAAGAAATTAACTTTTATAGATTCCGTATCAAGTACGGAATGACAAACTAACAAAAACTTACTTAATATTTTCTTCCTTAGGATCAAAAATATCCCTTATTGCTTCGCCTACCAAATTAAATGCTAACACTGTTACGAGTATTGCAATACCGGGAAAGAGAGATAACCACCATGCCATATAAATATAATCTTTACCCGATGTAAGAATTTGCCCCCACGACGGCATCGGAGGTTGGACTCCCAGCCCCAAAAACGAGAGAGCGGATTCCGTAAGTATTGCTCCGCCTATCGCAAGTGACGAATATACCATTAACGGTGAAATAATGTTCGGCAATATGTGAACAAAAAATATTTTTATATTGCTTATTGCCATCATTTTGGAAACCAAAATAAATTCTCTTTCTTTCAGTGATAATACTTCCGCTCTAACAAGTCTTGCAAGTCCCGGCCATGATGTAACACCGATAACAATCATAACGTTGTAAATATTAGGTTCTATAAACGCTATAACAAGTATAATAAGGAAAAATGTAGGAAAACATAAAACGATATCGGTAAATCTCATTATTATATAATCTATTTTGCCGCCGTAATAACCGGAAATTATCCCTAAAAAAGTTCCTATAACAAGAATTATAAATACTGAAATGAATCCTACGGCAAGTGATATTCTTGCACCGAAAATCATTCTTGTAAAAACATCTCTTCCCAAATCATCAGTTCCGAAAATATGATTTATTGAAGGAGATTGTAATCTTTCAAACACATTTTGTTCCGACGGGGTATAAGGAGAAATAACGGGAGCAAATAAAGCAACAACTATTAACAAAGTTATTACTGTTAATCCCGTTAAAGCAAACTTATTTTTTAATAATTTTATTAAAACATTTTTCATTCTTATTGTTTATTAATTACCAATTGTCGTCTATTTGTACTTAATCCTCGGATCCGCATAAGTATATAAAATATCCGCAATAATATTTCCGAGCAATGTAAGTATTGCCGTCAATGTAGCTATTCCCATAACTATCGGGTAATCTCTTGCCATTACTGCTTCATAACCTAATCTTCCTATACCGGGATATGAAAATATCGTTTCAAAAATAAAACTTCCGCCAATAAGTCCGGGAATAGAAAGACCAATTATCGTTATCATCGGTAAAAGTGTATTTTTTAATGCATGTTTAAAAATAACTTGTTTTTCTGTTAACCCTTTTGCATAAGCAGTTTTAATATAATCTTGTTTTAAAACTTCGAGCATTCCCGAACGAGTATATCTTGATAAAGATGCAAGAGAAACTATAACCGAAACAGCCACGGGCAATATCAAATGTTTTGTAATATCAAAAATTTTTTCGAATATGTTCATCGTATCAAAATCAAAAGACACAAGCCCCGATATCGGCAGCCACCCCAATTGAACGCCGAACAATATCATAAACATTAAAGCCAACCAAAAGGACGGAACGGAATAAGATATGAACAAAAGAATAGTTATAGATTTATCCGCAAAAGAATCCTTTTTTATGGCACAATATATTCCGAGAGGTATGGAAATAAGACAAATAAAAAATAACGATAAAACATTAAGTAAAATAGTTGCAGGTAACCTTTCGAATATTTTATCTCTGGCAGAACGAGAATCCTTAAAAGAATTTCCGAAATCAAAGACAACCAATCTTTTAAGCCAATCGGCATATTGAACATAAAAAGGTTTGTCTAAACCGTATAATTGTTGTAACCTTTCTTTTGCTTCTGCAGTAACTTTCATATTCATATCGGTGATCGAATCGGTAGGTTTACCGGGAGTAATGTGCATAATGAAGAAAGTTATTATTGTTATTCCTATAAGTATCGGAATTGATGATATTATTCTTTTAATAAAGTAGTACATATCAGTTATATTCTTTTGAAAACATCGGTTTTAAGAGATGAAACTTTATCTAAAAAGATAAAACCGTCTAAATGGTCTATTTCGTGTTGAATTGTTATAGATTCAAACCCATGAGTTTTTAATAATTGTTTTTTCCCTTCTATATCCAGATATTCAACTTCTATTTTATTTTTTCTTACTACATTACCCGTAAAATCGGGAACACTCAAACAACCTTCTCTCGATTTAAGTTTGCCCGAACTGTAAGTTATTTTAGGATTTATCATTATTAAAAAGCCGTTATTGTGGTGCGGTTTGGGGTTTAAAGAAATATCTACCAAAACTATTCTTAGTAATACCCCAACCTGAACGGCAGCTATTCCTACACAATGACTTGACGACAACATAGTTTCTCTCATATTAGCTATGAGATTTTTTATTTTATAATCTATTTTTTCTACCGGCAAGCTAACCTGCTTTAATATCGGATTTGGAATTGTTACTATATCTAATATCGGCATTTTATATCTTCTGGGAATCTGCTTGGTTTACAAAAATTTCAACGTTAAGTTCTTGTGCCAAAAGTTTTATCTTGTTTTTAAAATCGTCCATCTTAACTGTTTTAGGAATATTTACTTCCAACAACATTATGTAAACTTTATCTTTCTTACCTGAAATTTTTGTTTGAACATCTGTTATATTTACTTTTTTGTCGGCCAAAAATTTGCTTACGTTATAAACAATGCCTACTCTGTCGGAACCGTAAACGGCAATAATATAATCGCCGAAATTCTTTTTGCTTGTTTTAGGTTTATCAACTTCGTTTATGGAATACGATAATCCCAACTTTTTCATTGAAGAATTTAAACTTCTTTTTATTTTTGAAACATCCGAATTTTTCGGACAATCCAAAAGCAATATAACGGCAAACTGCCCCGATAACAATGTCATTGTGGAATCTTCGATGTTGCAACCTAACTTAAAAAGAATTTCCGATATTGAACTTACAATACCTGTTCTGTCTTTTCCTATTGCCGACAAAGATAACATTTTTTTCATTATTTTAATATTTCCCCTATATTTTCTATAACAGATTTTAAATTATCTGTTTTCTTACCGCCACCTTGTGCAAAATCAGGTTTTCCTCCGCCGGAACCTTCAATTTTTGCAGCAAATTGTTTTGCTATTTTTCCTGCGGCATAACCTTTTTTAACTATATCCTGGCTTACGGATATAACAAAAGATATTTTGTCTTGAAGTTTCGATGCTATAACTATAATTGCCGATGCTTGTTTTTCTTTTACTTTATCCACCATCTCTCTTAAAGTTTTTACATCAACACCTTCAACATCAAAAGCAATTACGTTAATACCATCAATATCTATTGCAGATTTTATATATTCGTCTATTTCGCCTGCAATTAACTTACTCTTTAAAGAAGAAATTTCCGTATCGAGATTTTTTGCATCCTGCAACATTTTCTCAATTGCGGGAACAACCATAACTTTTGAAGTTTTTAATAATGCCGCAATTTCATCTATCTTGTTTTCCAAACTGTCAACATATTTTTCGCATGCGCTACCGCAAACCGCTTCTATTCTTCTTATTCCGCTGCCTACGGAACTTTCGGAAACAATTTTAAACATTCCGATATCACCTGTTTTTTGAACATGTGTTCCGCCGCAAAGTTCCATTGAATAATATTTGTCGTCGGTTTCTATTACTTTAACCGTTCTTACAACATCACCGTACTTTTCACCGAAGAGAGCCATAGCACCTTCTTTCCTTGCTTGTTCTATAGGCATTTCTGTAATAGATACCGGATAATTTTGTCTTATGGCTTTATTTACATCTTTTTCTATTTTCTTAAGTTCCGCTTTTGTTACCGCTTTAAAGTGGTTAAAGTCGAATCTTAAATTGTCGGGACAAACCAAAGATCCCGCTTGAGCAACATGGTTACCGAGCACAGATCTTAAAACTTTCTGCAACAAATGTGTTGCGGTATGATGTCTTGCGGTTTGGTTTCTCTTTTCCGTATTTATCGATGCAGTTAAAATATCACCTGCTTTTACTTGCCCTTTTTCAATTATAACTTTATGAACAAAAAGTTTTCCTATAGGTTTTGTAACGTCGGTAACTTCTATATCTGCGGATTCGTTAAACATTGTTCCGATATCAGCAACCTGTCCGCCGGATTCGGCATAAAAAGGAGAATTAGACAAAATCATTTCGCCTTTTTCACCTTTAGATAACGAATCAACTTTTTTACCGTCTTTTACAAGTGCAACAACTTTTACGGAAGAACTGTTTTGCGTGTATCCCTCAAATGTTGTATCGCCGCACTCTTTATGTAATACGGAATAGAAAGTTATATCTTGTTCTCCCGAACCGCTCCATGCACCTCTGGATTTTTCCTGAGCAAGTTTTTTCTCCTGCTCAAATCCTTTTTCATCTATAGTTAAACCGTTCTCAAGTGCAATTTCTTTTGTAAGTTCGTGAGGGAATCCGTATGTGTCGTAAAGTTTAAATACATCTTCACCTTTTAACTCGCTGACTTTTTTTGCTTTATATTGAGATATAAGATTATTTAATAAATCTGTTCCGGTATTTAATGTTTCAAGGAACTTTTCTTCTTCAACTTTTGCCATAGACTTTATGTTGTCGAGTCTTGCGGTAAGTTCCGGATATGCCGGTTTCATAACGTCGTGAACAACATCTACGAGTTTATACAAGAAAGGTTCGTTCATACCGAAAACTTTTCCTTGTCTTACTGCTCTTCTTAAAATTCTTCTTAAAACATATCCTCTGCCTTCGTTTGAAGGATGAATACCGTCAGAAATTAAAAATGTAATTGCTCTTGCATGATCTGCAATCATTCTCAATTTAGGTATGTTATCGTTAAACGAAACTTTTAACAATTCCGATGCCGCGTTCATCATAGGCAAGAACAAATCCGTATCGAAAACATTGTTTTTGCCGTTGGCTGCAGCAACTATTCTTTCAAGTCCCATACCGGTATCTATATTTTTTCTTCCCAACGGTTTTAACGAACCGTCTTCTTGTCTGTCGAACTGTGTAAAAACAAGATTCCATATTTCGAGATATCTGTTACAATCGCACCACGGACCGCATGTGGGTTTATGGCAACCCATATCTTCACCTAAATCTATCAATATTTCCGAGCACGGACCGCAAGGACCTGTTGGCCCCATCGTCCAGAAATTAGTTTCGTCACCCATTTTTATTATTCTTGATTCCGGAACAAACTTTTTCCACATTTGTCCCGCTTCATCGTCGTCCTTATAAATTGTTGCATACAATTTTTCTTTAGGTAACTGCATATAGTTGGTAAGGAAATCCCATGCCCATGCAATAGCTTCTTCTTTAAAATAATCGCCAAAAGAAAAGTTACCCAACATTTCGAAAAATGTTAAGTGTCTGTTGGTTACTCCCACTTGATCTATATCTGATGTTCTAAAACATTTTTGTGAGGATGTTGCTCTTGTAAAAGTATCCTTACTTTGACCTAAAAAATGTTTTTTAAATTGAACCATTCCCGCAGAAGTAAACAATAATGTTTTATCTCCCGAAGGTACTAAAGAATCCGACGGTACAACTTTGCAACCTTTTTCACTAAAAAAGTCCAAAAAAGTTTTCCTGATATACGCTGATTGTTTATTCATAATAGATAATTTTAGCAAACTATAAAGACAATGTAAACGGCAGAAGGATATATGCATGGATATATGGATGTATAAAAAAATGCAGAGTATTTTTGGTTGAAAATACGAGATCCCGCATCGAGTGCTGGATGACAGTATAGCGGTATGAAAGATTAGTATTTCATGAATTGTATAAGGTAATAAAATATCGGAGCGCAGAACAAATAAGAATCAAATCTGTCGAGCATTCCGCCGTGTCCCGGAAGAATGTTACCTGAATCTTTTATATTGCAATCTCTCTTGAATAAGGATTCAGCAAGATCCGAAAATTGACCTACAAAAGAAATAACAAGAGCAAATATTATCGCTTCACCGTTTGTTATAACTTGTTGCAAGAATAAATGTCTGTATATCAAAGAAACGATTATTGCGGTAACAATACCTGCTATCGCACCTTCTATAGTTTTTTTAGGACTGATAAGAGGAGCAAGTTTGTGTTTACCGAATGCTTTACCTATAAAATATGCTCCCGTATCCAACATCCAAATATTAACAAACAAAAATATGATGTAATGCATACCGTATTTAGGAATATCTCTTATTAAAACCATATGAAACAGTGCCCAGGTAATAAAAAATGTTCCGAAACACGTAACTACCAAAGATGCGGAAATATTTTCTATTGATTTTCTGAACATTGCAAAAAAGAATATTACAAATACGGAAATTATTGCTGTTTCCTGCACGTATGTTCCCGTGCACAAAGCAAGATAAAAAACTATCGCTGCCAAAGTTCCGAAAAAGCTTAAAGGATTATATTTTTTACATACGGAATAAAATTCCATAACGGAAAACAAAATTACGGCAAAAAACATAATGTAAAAAGCGAGTCCGCCGTAATATATACATGCAATAACTACAGGTATTCCTACTAATGCGGTCAATATTCTTGGTATTAACATTTTTTATTCCTTCCCCGACGAAACTTTTCCGAATCTTCTATCTCTTTTCTGGTACTCTATAATTGCTTTACAAAATTCGTCTTCGTCAAAATCCGGCCACAAAACATCGGTTATATAAATTTCCGTATAAGCTAATTGCCATAATAAAAAGTTTGAAATTCTCATTTCTCCCGACGTTCTTATCAACAAATCGGGATCAGGCAACCCTTTTGTGTACAAACAATCCGAAAAATCTTGCTCGGTAGGGTTTGTTATTCCCTTATCTATCAAACTTTTACAAGCCATTAAAATTTCTTGTCTGGAACCGTAATTTAATGCAAGATTCAAAACAAGACTTTTCATATCTTTTGTTTTATCTATAGCTTCTTTTAATTCTTTTTGAATATCTTCCGACATTCTTGAAATATCACCACTTACTCTAAATGACACCCCATTTTCAATCATATTCTCCAATTCACTTTTCAAATATGTTTTCAGTAATGTCATTATTCCGGATATTTCGTCTTTCGGCCTTTGCCAATTCTCGGTAGAAAAAGCATATAGGGTCAAAACTTGTATATTGAGCTTTCTTGCAAACTCAACTATCTTTTTAACAGTCTTGACCCCATTAGTATGACCGATTATTCTGGGCAACATTCTTTTTTTTGCCCATCTTCCGTTACCGTCCATAATTACTGCAATATGTTTCGGTAACTTGGTTAAATCTATTTGTTCTTTCAAAGACACTTTTTTACTACTTTATAAAAATTACTTTTGAGATATTGCGTTTACAGGGCAATTTGCTGCACATGCACCACATTCAACACATGCATCACCAATTACATACTTGCCGTCATCACCTGCTTTTATTGCTTCTACAGGACAATTTGCTGCACAAGAACCGCAACCTACACATGTTTCCTTATCTATTGAATAAGCCATTTTACAACCTCCCTTTTTTTGGTTATATTTTCATTAATTCATCTTCTTTTTGTTTTACCAACTCTTCTATTTTGCCTACATAAGTATCCGTCAATTTTTGAACATCAACTTCATATTTCTTTCTGTCGTCTTCGGTAATTGCTTTTTCTTTTTCCAATTTCTTTATTTCGTCAACGATATGTCTTCTTTCGTTTCTTATTGCAACTTTATAATCTTCAGACATTTTGTTAACAACTTTAACAATTTCTTTTCTTCTTTCTTCCGTAAGTGCAGGTATTGAAATTCTTACGATTTTACCGTCATTTACAGGTGTAAGACCTAAATCGGATTTCAATATAGCTTTTTCTATAGCACCGAGCTGTGTTAAATCCCAAGGTCTTATTTCCAATGTTCTTCCGTCGGGAACACTAACTCCCGCAACTTGATTTAAAGCCAATAATGAACCATAACTTTCAACTTTTATTCCGTCTAAAAGAGCTGCGTTTGCTCTGCCAGTTCTAACTGTAGAAAAATCATGTTTTGTTTTTTCTATTGTTTTTTTCATAGCATCTTCGCCGGATGCCAAAAGTTCTTTAGGTAACATTACTCCTCCGTTATTTGGATACTATAGTCCCGATTTTTTGTTTGTTCAACACTTTTTTTAAGTTGCCTTTTTTGTGGAAATCGAAAACATAAATATCAATATCGTTTTCCATGCACAACAAAAAAGCGGAAATGTCCATTATTTTTAAATTTTTATTTATTGCTTCACTGTAGGTTATTCTATCATATTTCTTTGCTTTAGGATCTTTCTTTGGATCTGCGGAATAAACACCGTCAACTTGTGTAGCTTTTAACAAAATGTCGGCTTTTATTTCACAAGCTCTTAATGCAGCCGTGGTATCCGTCGTGAAAAAAGGGCTTCCCGTTCCGCCGCCGAATACAACCACATAACCTTCTTTTAAATATTTATCTGCTTTTGCTTGAGAAAATGTTTCACAGAAATTTGAAACACCGCTTGCGGCAAGTGCAACAGATTTTATACCGTTGGATTTTAAACCTTCGGATATTGCTATCGCATTCATTACGGTGGCAAGCATACCCATTTTATCCGCCGATACTCTGTCTATTTCTTTTCCGGCACCTCTCCAAATGTTTCCCGCACCTACAACAATAGAGAGTTCTACTTTTTTCGATAAAACAGATTTTATTTCATCTACAACTTTTTGAAGACTTTCGGAACAAATGGATTTACCGTTGCCCGATAAAGTTTCTCCTGAAAGTTTAAGTAAAACTCTCTTATTATTTTTCATTTAATTATTCACCTATTTTAAATCTTGCAAAATTCTTAACAACTATATCTTTGCTGACTTTTGCTATAACATTTTTAATAGATTCTTTTTCTTCTCTCATATAAGGTTGTTCCATCAAACATATTTGAGAATAGAATTTGTTCAATTTTCCCAAAACGATTTTATCTATAATGTTAGCAGGCTTTCCTTCTTCCTGAAGTTGTTTAACATAAATTTCTTTTTCTTTTGCAATTTCATCTGCGGTAACTTGATCTCTTGTTATATAAAGAGGACTTACGGCAGCTATTTGCATTGCAATTTCTTTTTCAAGATTTTTGAAAGCATCACTTGCTATAACATCTGCAGGAGCTTCGAAATCAACCAAAACTCCCAATGAATTGTTCATATGAATATATGAAGAAATTTCACCGGTTGTTGTATATTTCGCGGTTCTTTTCAAAACAATGTTTTCACCTATTGTTCCAATAGCTTCTTTTATAACTTCTTGAACTGTTCTTGTATCATCGAATTTTTGTTCCAAGATATTATCCTGGGAAGAAGATTTCATAACGAAAGATGCCAAACTGTTTGCAAGTTCTTTAAATTTGTCTGTTCTTGCAACGAAATCCGTTTCGCAGTTTAATTCAACAAGTACACCTTGTTTTTTGTCATCGCTGAGTTGAGCAACAACGACACCCTGCTTTGCGGATCTGTCTGCTCTTTTAACGGCAGATGCGATACCTTTTTCCCTTAATATTTTTACTGCTTCTTCTATATTGTTATTTGCTTCTTTAAGAGCATTGTTACAATCTTTTATTCCTGCTCCGGTCATTTCTCTTAATTTTGTTATAAGTTCAATAGCTGACATAATTACTCTCCTTTAACTTCTTCTGCTTTTTCTGCTTCTGCTTCCGCTGCGGCAACTTCTTCTTCTTTTACTTCAGCTTGAGCTTCTGTTGTTCCGTCAGCTTGTTTATTTTCTATTCCTTTACCTTCGAGAATTGCATCTGCAATAACCGAGCAGAATAATTTTACGGCTCTTATTGCATCATCGTTTCCCGGTATAGGATGATCTATTAAATCAGGATCACAGTTTGTATCGCAAACTGCAACTACGGGAATATTTAATTTTCTTGCTTCTGCCAAAGCTGTAGCTTCTTCAACAGGATCTATAATGAACATAACTTCAGGAAGCTTGTTCATTTGTTTTAAACCTTCAAGAGATTTTTCAAGTTTAATTCTTTCTTTTTCTTTTTGAGATTGTTCTTTCTTTGAGAGAACTTGAAATATTCCGTTTTCTTTCATAGCTTCAAGTTCTTTTAATCTTGCGATAGATTTCTTTAATGTTTCGAAATTTGTAAGAGTTCCACCCAACCATCTTTCACAAACAAAATAAGAACCGCATCTTAAAGCTTCTTCTTTGATAGGTCCTTGAGCTTGTTTTTTTGTTCCTACGAAAAGAACATCTTTTCCTTCTGCAGCATAATCTCTTACAACTTTGTAAACTTTTTTAAGTTCTTTTAAAGTTTTTTGAAGATCAATGATGTGAATTTTGTTTCTGCTTCCAAAAATGAATTTTCCCATTTTTGGGTTCCATCTTCTTGTCTGATGTCCGAAATGAACACCGGATTCCAACAACGACTTCATTGTTACGTTTGCCATTTTACTTCTCTCCTTTAGTTTTTTTCATCTTTTAAGATGACCTCCACAAGTTTCAGAACTCAAACCCTTTTTACAGGGACTTTTGATTAATCCGCTTGTGTGTGTATTTTAGCCTGCTGACTAAATTTTAAAGATTGTACCAAAATTATTATATTTTTTCAATACATTTTATATATGTATCTTTTTGTAAAGCATTATTTAAAGTTTTTATTGTTTTGTGTTGTGTCGGATGAACGAAATTCGAAGCAATTTCTTTCATCGGTACAAGAACAAATGCTCTGTTTGTTATTTCTTTGTGCGGTATTATAAGATTTTTACTTTTTATCACCTGTTTACCGTAAAATAATATATCAATATCTATAACTCTCGGTCCCCAATGATAAGTTTTTGTTCTTCCCAACTTTTGTTCCGTTTGCTTTAAAACTTTTAACAATTCCCGCGGATTTAAATTTGTTTTAAATTTTCCGGCAATATTATAAAAGTTTCTTTGTTTGGGTCCCACAGGTTCCGTTTCATATAAAGAAGATATCTTTATTTCTTTTATATTGTTCTTACTTAACTCGGCAACAGCTTTTTCCAAATTCTTTTTCCTGTTACCGATATTTGAACCTAATGATAAATATATTGTTGTCATGTTTTATATTATACATTTTATTTAAAATAAAATTTCGTATGTCGAAAAAATTTTGAAAATAAAGAATAAAAAATATATAATTTATGAAAATTTATTTAAGGAGAAAGTAAATGAAAAAGTATGTTGCAGAATTTACCGGAACATTTTTCTTAGTGTTCATCGCTTGCGGAGTTGCAGCAGTATCAGGTTGCAAATTTCCGGAAGCAGGTTACATTGCCACAGCTTTAGCTTTCGGTTTAACAATCGTTGCTATGGCTTATTCTATCGGTAATGTTTCAGGTTGTCATGTAAACCCTGCCGTTTCTATCGGAGTATGTGTTGCAGGTAAAATGAGTGTCGGAGAATGTGTAAAGTACATCATTTCACAATTCTTAGGTGCAATTTGCGGTGCAATAGTATTGGGTGTTTGCTTGGGCAGTTTTGCCGCTTTGGGTGCTAACGGTTTCGGAGGAACATTATCCAACGGAGTAACGGTTACGGCTGTTATGGCTATAGTAATGGAAATAATTCTTACCTTTGCTTTCGTTTTGGCTATTCTCGGTGTTACCGACAAAGCATCAAACGGAGCTGTTGCAGGTTTGGTTATAGGTTTAACACTTGTTGTTATTCATTTAATCGGTATTCCTTTCACGGGAACATCAGTAAACCCAGCAAGATCTTTCGGCCCTGCATTGTTCCAAGGCGGACAAGCTTTAGCACAAGTTTGGGTATTTATAATTGCTCCCGCTGTCGGCGGAGCTTTAGCCGGTGTATTCTATAATTTGGTTTTGAAAGAAAAACAAAACTAATTTACCTTATAACAAAAAGACACCTGATGATTTTTCATCAGGTGTCTTTTTTATAGCTGAACGGATTTATCTTTTAAATTATAACTTCGTATTTATCTCAATCGAGTACCAATCGCTACCGCTTTCTTTCACGTACACTTCATTCACCAAATACTTCGTTATAATTTAAAATATTAAAATCCTTTGAGAGCAACAAAGACAAATAGGAAAAATATTTTTATAGATTCTAAATCAAGTTCAGAATGACATCATTTTTTTGTTGTTGTTTTGTCGTTGGAGACCTTAAGATTTTGAGTTACCTTGTTCTTGCCATTCAAAGAGTTTTCAAGTTTTTGCTTAGAATAAAGCATTTGCCGACTGCGGTGTACAAAAGTGAAACGGTACATAAAGGAGGCAAATGTGAAATTATAAGCCAAAAATAAAACTCGTTTCGGTTAGAATTTAAAATAAAAAAGCACTTGTGCTTTTCTATTTTAAAAATTCTTTTGCACGTAGTTGCTTATGGAAAGTTATCGCAAATCGGTGCGCCTCATCTCTTATCGCCTGTAAAAGTCTCAATCCCAACGAATTTCTCGGCAACATTAGGGATTTCGGTTTGCCTACCATAAAGACTTCTTCTTCTTGTTTTGCCAAAGAAATCATAGGTATGTAAATGCCTATTTCATCCAGTGCGGACTGTGCATAGGAAAGTTGAATTTTTCCCCCGTCGATAACAATCAAATCGGGAAACTGTTCGTTTCTTCTGATAATGCCGGAATATCTTCTGAATACAGCTTCTTTTATCATGGCAAAATCGTTTATTTGGTTAACTGTTTTTATTTTAAATTTTCTGTAACCGGATTTGTTCGGTTTACCGTTTACAAACTGAACCATGGATGCAACGGGGTTTGTTCCCGACGTGTTTGAAATATCAAAACATTCCATAACGGCAGGAAGTTTATGAAGTTTTAAAACTTGTTTTAATTCCTGCAAAGAATCCGTCTTGGAAACATATTGGTTAATATCTTCTATACTTATTTCTCTTATAGCAACTCTTTGGCTTATGGATTGTATTGCAAAAAGTCTATCTCTTATTTCTTTTGCTTTTTCGTATTCCTGTTTATTGCTTAACTCAACCATTTCTTTTTGCCAGGTATCTGCCAACTTTTTTAATTTACCGTTAAAAAAAGTTTCCACTTCCTTTAAATTGTTTTTGTAATCTGCGGAAGATATTTTCCCCATACACGGACCGAAACATAAACCGGTATGATAATACAAACAGGATTTCACTTTTTCCAATTTCGGTAACTCTTTCTCGGAAAAGTTTATTTTGCATGGTCTTATCTTAAAAATTTTATTTAACCAAAGTATCAACTTTTTAATGTATGTAAGTTGCGGATACGGTCCGAAATATAATGCACCGTCTTTTATAACTTTTCTCGTCATCACAAGTCTCGGAAAATCTTCCGCTACGGTTAACTTTATATACGGATAAGTTTTATCATCTTTCCACATCGCATTAAAATAAGGTTGAACTTTTTTTATGAGCTGTCTTTCAACAAGAAAAGCTTCTCTTTCGGAAGCACATAAAATATAGTTTATGGTTTTCATCGCACTTATTATCGAAAATGCTTTGCTGTCCGTATCGGAATGAAAATAAGATGATATTCTGTTTTTTAAATCCTTGGCTTTACCTATGTATATAATGTTTGCTGCGGAATCTCTCATTATATACACGCCGGGAAGATGCGGAATATTTACGGTATAATCGTTAACTGGTTTTTGCATTTCTTTTCTTTTTTAAAGAATATAATATTTGGTCCATTTCTTGAGATTTTAATATTTTTAAGAAAATAATAAAAGAGATTATCGAACAAATTATGGAAATCATCAATGCAACTATCATAGGTAAAACTTTTATTTGCATTATTTCGTATGCTATTATACCCATAAGTGTAGATGCTATCAATGCTTTTATCGACGATACTAAAATTCTTCTTGCACCGATTTTACCGATTCTTTGTTTAAGTTTATAAAACAACATAAACACATTCATATATGCACAAGCCGAAGTTGCAAGAGCAAGTCCTCCCACACCTAACGGTTTCATTAAAGCAACACACAATATCACATGAACAAACATAACCACGAATGCTATCTTAACGGGAGTTTTTGTATCTTGAAACGAAAAAAACGTGTTGGCAAAAATTTTTGTAATAGCAAAAGCAGGAAGCCCCAACACATAATAAAAAAGAGCTTTATTTGTAAGAAGTGATGCAAACGTATCAAACTTTCCCCTTTCAAACAAAACTTGTATTATCGGTAACCCTATAGCCATAAGGCCAACCGTTGCCGGAAGCAAAGCTATTATGGAAATTCTTATGGAAAAATTTAATGTTTCTTTCAATTCTTCTATATTTTTTGTAGCAACCGATTTCGACATCATCGGTAACGAAACGGTTGCCATCGCAAGCCCGAATATAGCAAGAGGAAGTTGCATTAATCTGTTTGAATAATATAAAGCCGTTATCGCACCGTTACCTAAAAACGAAGCACATATGGTATCTACAAAAGTGTTTATTTGGTCTACCGAAATACCGATAATGGAAGGTATCATTAAAAATATTATTTTTTTTATGCCCGGATGATTAAAATGAAAATCAAAATGCAGGTGCCACCCCAAATTTCTTAAAGTAGGATACTGCATAAGGAAATGTCCCAACCCGCCGAAAATAACACTTATCGCAAGCCCTTTAATTTGGTTACCGGGCGACAATAACGGTGCCAACGCCAATATATATATAATTTCGGCAAAACTTAAATTTGCGGGGGCTATTGCCGGTATAAAAAAAGAATTTAATGTGTTTAACAATGCTAAAAGCATTGCAGCCAAACAAATAAATAAAAGGAACGGAAACATAAGTCTCGTAAGTTCTATGGTAAGAGCCAACTTTTCAGGATCGGAAGTAAAACCGTAAGCTATTATTTTTACAAGCAGCGGTGAAAAAAACATTCCCAGTATGGTTATAACCAACAATACCAAGAACAATAATGTAAAAACAACATTGATTAATTTTTGAGTTTCAGACTTTGTTTTTGTGTGAAGATATTCCGAAAATACGGGTATAAATGCCGCCGAAAACGAACCTTCACCCAACATTCTTCTTATAAGGTTAGGAATTCTGAATGCCGCATAAAAAGCATCCGCAAACATTCCTGCACCGAACATATAAGCAACAAGCATATCTCTGATGTATCCGAACACTCTCGATACTGTTGTTCCGGCACTTACACTGCCCGCATATTTGATGATTTTTTTTATTTCAATCATTTTGTTCCGTGAAATAAAAAAAGCCGATACTTTTTAAATATCGGCTTTAAAATTCATTTTAAAATTACTTCTTAAGCGATGCAACTTTTTTAGACAATCTTGCTTTTTGGTTAGCTGCTGCATTTTTATGAATAACATTTTTCTTCTTTGCTTTATCCCATTCTGAAAAAGCTGCTTTAAGAGCTGCTACTGCTGCATCAAAATCTTTAGCTTTTACTGCAGCTTCAACTTTCTTGGATAATGTTCTTATTTTACTTTTCATTGCTGCATTTCTTGCTGTTCTTTTTTCTGTCTTTCTTGCTTCTTTAAGAGCAGATGTGTGTCTTCCTGTTTTTAACTTTGCCATTATATTTCCTCCAAAAATCATTACAAAATTATAATTAAGTTGTCATATTTTACATTTTTATTTTAGTATCGTCAAGCAAAAACAAATAGTATAATATTTACAAAAAATCGAATTTATTTTTCCTTTTACAAACTATAACTTTAAATAAAAATCTTCAATTTTTTTCGCCGTATATTTGATATCAAAACCAGCTTTTTCTACAAATTTTGAGCAATCCTTTCTCTCAAAGTTTTTTATTTTGTCTACAATAATATTTGCCCATTCTTTTGCGGATTTGCTTAATAATATTTTTGTTGTATTACAAATCATTGTTTCTTGGGGAACTCCATTAGACAAAAAACAAGGAAGGCCACAACTTTGAGCTTCTATTGCAACTATTCCCATGCCTTCAAACAAAGAAGGAAATACAAAACAGTCCATTGCTTGATATATTTTTTCTATATCTTTTCTAACTTCCAAAAAAACAACATATTTTGTTAAGTTTAAATTATAAACTTGCTTTTTAATTTCATTTTTTAAAGGTCCGTCTCCGACTAACAACAAAACTGAATTTTTATTCTGTTTATGTATTTCACTAAAAATATTTACTAAGAAAGAGAGATTTTTTTGTATTGCAAACCTACCTATATTCCCTATAACAAATCTGTTTTCAATGTTTAATTCCTTCCGTATTTCGTTCCTTACATTGCTATTAAATTTAAATATTGTTGTATCTATTCCGTTATTTATTATCGTGTAATTGTTCCCGAAATTTTTTTTACCTGATGAATCAGAACATGCAATTTTTTTTGTTATAAATGGTTTACTTAGGAAAAATAAAAATCGGTTCCTTAAGTTTTCTAAAAATTTTTCTCCCAACCTGGGATTATGTGTATGTTGAACAATATTCTTAACTCCATAAAATTTGGCAATAGGGAAAAAAATAAAACTAAAAGATTCTATATGAGAATGAATTATACTATATTGATGTGTTTTAAAAAAATCTCTAACTGCTTTAATAAATATCCATGGCTTTTTAAATGACGGATACGGCAACTTATAAATATTCCCACCCAATTTTTTTATTTCTCCATCAATTGTAGGATAAGAATCTTTAAAATATAAATAATCAAATTGGACTTTTGATCTGTCTATATTTTTATGCCAATTTAAAATAACACTTGATACACCACCACCTAAATATAGACAATCCGATATGTGCAAAATCCTAATAGTATTTTTGTTTTTTTCTTCCATATTTACGATATTTTGTTTATTAACTTATAAATTTTACCTGCCAAATTGAAATTTACACAAGCAATCAAAAAGAAACATTTTTTACTGATTTTATCTTTTATCATTAAATATCTAAAAAAATTGGATTTTAGTTCTTTCAATACTAAATTAGCACTCTCCATATCGGGATTTTCCTGCAAAGATATAAAACCGAGCCACTGTGCCAAAAGGCATAATCTAAAGTTATATATTTTTTCTTTCAAAGAAAATAACTTTTGTTTTTCGGCATAAATCATTTCTATATTTTGAATTTTTAGGAAAGGTAAGAAATTTTTCTTGAATTTTTTAGTGTGTTGCCTTGAAGTAGGATTACACCTGTAATAACATTTGTAATCCTGCAAACAAACAACTTTTTCTATTCTGGTAAAATTTGTAAAATTATACAAGACATCCTGAGCATAAGTTTCCACAAAACGAAGATTTTTTACCACATCTTTTCTGTATAATTTGTTCCAAACGTACATGCTGTTATAAAACGCTTCAAACGCTTCGTTAGGTGTTAAAATTTCTTTTTTAGGATAGACGGTATTTTTAACCCAATTGCTTTCGGTTCCTTCAAACCAATTACAAACAACCAAACCCGCATCTGTTCTTATCATCGCATTATACAATGTTTCATACATATCCGGTTCAATATAGTCGTCGGAATCTATATATCCGATATAATTTCCGGTAGCAATATCAAGTCCTGCATTTCTTGCTACTGCAGGTCCGCCGTTTTCTATATGCAAAACTTTTATTCTTGCATCTTTTGTTGCGTACTCGTCACATATTTTTCCGCAATTATCGGGAGAACCGTCATCAACCAGTATTATTTCCAAATTTTTATACGTTTGGTTGATAATACTGTCAACACATTGTCTTATATACGGCTCAACATTATATACCGGTACTATTACCGAAATCTTATCCATAAAATATCCTTTTTAACATTAACTAAAATTCATTTTATAAAAAGCAAATACCCGCTTTTTAATATATACATAAAAAATAAAGATAAATAGAAATAACCTTTATGGAATAAATTTACAGGGAAAAACTTTATTCCTTTCGGTTTGTTATTAATAGCTATCAAATATATTTCTCTCGGTATTTTGGAAAGGAAACGTTTACTTTCTTTAATTTTTTCTCTAATTTCAAAAAAATTAAAATCCGCCTGTAAGTATAATATATAAAAAATAAATTTATTTATTCTAAATCCAATTGCATTTAAATAACTATCTTCATTTTTATGATTTTTTAATATCGTTAACATTTCATATATCAAATCAATAATATCACCAACATATCTCTTGGAATATCTTTTTGTCACGGAATTATAATTTTGGACATAATTGTAATAAAAAAGATTAGAAGCAAGAAATATTGAATTCGAACATAACAAGTATTTAATTAAAAAACATAAATCGTCCCCCTGACAAAGCTTTTCGCTGAATCTTATGTTGTATGTTTCAATTATTGACTTTTTAAATAAACAAGTTGAAACAAAGTTATCGATACCGTCATTTTTTATAATGCATTTCAACAAATTATTTTTCTCATTTTCTTTATATGCTTTTTGCTCAAAACCAAAAATATTGTTTTTTTCTTTTCTTTTATAAATAGTTTTTGCCCCATACTTAACAATATCGACATCAAAATTCAATAATAATTCCAACACATCTTCAAATGTTTTAAGCCCTATATAATCATCTCCATCAACAAATGCTATATATTCACCTTTTGCAATATTAAGTCCGTCATTTCTTGCAGCAGATACACCTGCATTTTGCTTATGTATTACTTTTATTCTGTTATCTTTCAATGCATATTCATCACATATTCTGACACTGTTGTCCGCAGAACCGTCATCAACCAATATTATTTCCAAATTTTTATATGTTTGATTAACTATACTATCAACACATTGTTTCAAATATTGTTCTATATTATATATGGGAATTATTACACTTATTAAAGGTTTTATATTTCCTTCCATAATTTAACACCTGTGTTTCTTTCTTTATAATCACAAACCAAAGTTATGTAAATAATCGTAAACCAAAGAGGAATTGTATTATAATTTGTTATTATCATTGATGTAACCATTAAACTTATAAAAATTGCTGCAAACAAAAACATATCTCTGGTGAACAACAACTTTATATATTTAAATAAAATCATACAGTAGGAAATTAATCCGATTATTCCGAAGTTTAATGCCACAGACAAGAAAGTATTATGTGCAGAAGCGAAATTTGTAATCGCCTGTCCGGAAGAAACACCGTACCCTAAAAAAGGTTTTTCCTTAATAAAAGATATGGCATTCTCCCATAAAGCAAGTCTTATTCTGTTACTATCATCATAGTAAGGATTTATAACAAATCTGTCAATTAAGTTTTGAGGTAATAAAAAAAACACAATAAGAAACAAAATAATGATTGAAAATATTTTTAAACAACTATACTTAATATCATAAAATAATAAAAAAATACTTGCTATAACCGTAGATAAAAAAGCTGCTCGAGATCCTGTTAACAACATAGCATACAAGATACTGAATGATATTAATATATACAATATTTTAGGGAAGATTTTTTTACTTAATATGATTTTTTTGATAGAAAACAAAAATGTAATCGACAGATAACTTGCTAAATAATTCGGTTCCATTAATCTGTCAAAAACAGGATATGTATATCTTCCCATCTCGTATTCCGATTTGAATATAAATAACAATACAGATATTATAAAGCCGGAAAACATAAAACAATTAGATATAAACTTTAATTCCTTTAAATTGGCTTTATGCAACGTTAATAAAAAGAACATAATAAAAAATAAAACAATACTACCGATGCTTTTTGATGTGTCAAAATTATCAATAGTCGTTGTAATATGAAAAATTGTAATTAACAACAAAACGGCAATAGCAACATGTTGGGATTGAAATCTTATACCATCATTGAGAATAGAAATAAAGCATAAAAATATTACAAATAATATTACCGGATAATAATACATTAAGCTAAGACTTGCTCCGCTAAAAGGAACTCCCATAATAGCTATGGCAAAAGCTAAGATACTGAGCTTTATTTTTTCAGTTGAACAAATATTTCTGTTAATCATAGTATTTTTGATATTTTTTACTCATTAATTTTGCCGAAAATTTATCTTGTATCAAATCAACCGCATTAGTTGAGTATAAATTGTAATCTGTTTTTAAAATATCATTGATTTTATTTTGCAGATTTTCCGAGTTTTGTGTTTCAAAAAACAAACCGATATTCTTTGTGTGTTCTAAGATATACTCATGTTGCGAAATATTCGATAATACACAAGGCAAACCGCATGAAAGAGCCTCCAACACTCCGTTAGGTAAACCTTCAGACAACGAAGTAGATACATGATAGTCACTTGCCTGTAAATATTCTTTTATATTATTAATATAACCGGTAAACAAAACATTTTTATTATTTCTAAGTTCATCTTTACATATTTTTTCTAAATTCCCGTTACCGCAAAAAACAAAAAACAACTTATCATTTTTTATTTGTTTTATAACATTTACCAATGTTAACGGATCTTTTCTTTCTATAAATGCGCCGCACCAGATAAATATTTTTTTATCCGTCGGTAAATTCAATTTTTTTCTCAATTCAATTTTGTTTTCTGCCGGTTTAAAAACTTCGGTATCTGTTCCATTATCTATATAATTAAATTCAATGTCTTCATTTCGTTTGTTCAAAATATCTGCCAATTGTTTTGAAACGCAAATATTGTTTTTTATTCTTTTTAAAGAAAAGTTCATTGCCCGGCACATCAAATATCCTAAAAAATTCCCGTAAAACATTTTAAAATCCATGTTGTAATCACAGTGAACAGTAACCATTCTTTTATATTCTTTCAATGCTGTTGCAGAAAAGAGAGCAGATCTGAAGCAATGTGAATGAACAATATCCGGTTTAATTTCTTTCATAATCTTTTTTAATTTTAACGGACCTGTAAAAAAAGAAGATATTCGACTTAAATTTAATGATTTAACATCCACTTTTAGTTTTTGAAAATCTTGCAGCAATGATTTCTCGGGTTCTTTAGATAGCGTTATTATGTAAGGTTCAAACCGTGTCCTGTCTAAATTTTTAACTAAATTATACAAGACAATGACAGGCCCTGTTTTTTGAAGAGTAGAGATAACATAACAAATTTTTTTCATCTCAAAATCCTTTTATAGAATATTGCTCTTATCTTGTTCGGCATCAAAACTTGTGCGATAAATCTTATTGTTACATTGAATAAATAATGCGGATAATTTATTATTCCCATTTTTAACATTTGTTTTAAAAGTTCTTTATTACTTTTAAAATATTTGTATCCGCCCCTACGGGTAAACATTTCACTATCAGTTCTAAAATCCAAAAGAAATTCAGGAATATTTTTCATTTGATAATTTGCTTTTACAAGCCTTACCCATAAATAGTAATCTTCCATTTGATAAAAAGTTTGATAATTCCCCGCTTTCAAAACATCTTCTTTTTTAAACATCACGGTCGGATGATTGAACGGAGACCTTGTTTTAATATATTTTTTTATTTTATCGTCTTCCAAAGGAACTTTTCTTACGGATATTGCTTTGCCATTATGTGAATCAAATTCCCGTATATAACCGCCGACTATGGTTAAATTCGGATTTCTCTCAAATTCTTTCAATTGAAGTTCAAATCTGCCAGATAACGATATATCGTCGCTATCCATTCTTGCAACAAGCGGATATTTACACTTCAAAAGCCCTTGCTGTAATGCAATTCCCAAACCTGAATTTTTTTCAAGTCTTAGAGTATCTAGAAAATTTTTATATTCATTTAAAATTTTTTCTAATTCATTTGGAATAGGGCCATCAACAACCAAAACTATTTGATCGGGTTTTACGGTATTGCTTAAAACGCTATCAATAGCTTGTTTAAGCCAAACAGGATTATCTTTATAATACAACGACATTAAAACCGAAAAACCCATTAAAAACTCCGTTTTTGAAGTATGGATATATAACGATTTCATATTATAGCAATTTTAATAATGATTTTTTAATGCTATAATAAGAGCCCTTGATATAAACAGGAATAAACTTTATGAGATTTTTGTTTTTATTATTAGATTTTATAGTTTTCTTTATAACAACGGCTTTCATTATAACCATTCGTTCTATAAGCGGCTCTTGGGACTTTTCGTTTTTTTTAAATAACTGTAAAGTAATGGTCCCGATTTTCATATTAAATGTAATATTACTTTTAATTTTTTCTTTTTACGATTTAAAAAAATACAACAAAATAATTAAAAACGATTTTATAGAATTATCTCTTTCTTTTATAATTGCATTTGTTTTATCCGCAGCGGGAATATATTTCGGTGTTCATATATTTAATATTCCGACGCCGAAAACAAACTTATTATTGATTTTGTTAATTTTTTACACCTATGTTTTTTTATCGAGAAAAGTTTATGACAGTTTACATTTTTTACAAATAAACATTATTACTTTGGGAACAAGTTCCGCTTTAAACAAAATTAAAGAAAAATTAAAAGATATAGCCGAATATAAAATAGTTTCCGAATTAAACAGCATCGAAGAAATGCCACAGAATTTAAATGCAACCGATGTTGATTTCATATTGGTATCAAACGACATTTTAGAACAAGAAAAAGATACGGCAAAATTAATTCTAACAAAATTTGTTGCCAACGGAGTTATTTGTTTAACGGATTTAATGTTTTTTGAATATGTTTTTTCAAGATTACCCGAAGAAACTTTAAGAAACACTAACCAATTAATAAAAGAAATAAGTGTTAAACAAAAAGATTTTATTTATGATGTTATTAAAAGGCTTTTCGATATTTCCGTATCGGTTTGTTTAATGCCAATATTTCTGCCGATAGGATTAATAATTTATTTTTTAATTTTAATTATAGACAGGCAAAAACCGATATTCTTCCAGGAACGAGTTGGTTTCAAAGGAAAAGCTATACAGATATGCAAATTCAGAACGTTAATTACTGGAACCGAGACACCGACAAAATTAGGTAAAGTCCTGAGAAAGTTCAGGTTAGATGAAATACCCCAACTTATAAACATTTTAGACGGAAACATTTCAATCGTCGGGCCAAGACCGTTATGGATGAAAGAATATCTGTTTTTAAACAACTATATTCTTTCCAATAGTTTAAGAACTTTGGCAAAACCCGGACTTACAGGTTGGGCACAGCTGAACTTCAAAGCTCCCCCTGTATATGTTGTATTGGATACACCAAATTTTGAAAACAATAACCAAAAAGATGAGTATTTTAAAGATGCTTTTGTAAGATTGGCCTACGATGTTTGGTATGTAAAAAATGCCTCCGTAATGCTCGATATAGAAATAATGTTGAAAACAGCCAAAAGAATGTTCGTTAAAGATAATACTTTGACAAACTAAAAACGATGTATAATCTACAATAATTGTAAACTATACATCGTTTATTTTAAACTACTTTATATTTGTTCGTATAAACTTACCATCTCTATTGCAGTTAATGCAGCATCGGAACCTTTGTTTCCTGCTTTTGTTCCGGCTCTTTCGATTGCCTGTTCTATGGAATCTGTTGTTAATACTCCGAATGATACGGGAACTTTACTCGATAAACCAATCATTGCAACACCTTTTGATACTTCCGCGGATACATAATCAAAATGCGGGGTTGCTCCTCTGATAACGCAACCCAAGCAAATGATTGCATCATATTTCCCTGAATCTGCCAATTTCTTTGCCACAGCGGAAATTTCAAATGCTCCCGGAACCCAAACTGTTGTTATGTCGTCTTCTTTTGTTCCGTGTCTTTTTAAAATATCTACGGCACCGGAAATAAGTTTATTTGTTATAAACTCGTTAAACCTTGATACTACAATTGCAAACTTTTTACCTTCTGAATTTAATTGACCGTTTATTGTTTTCATTTTTCCCTCCGAAAACTTAAATAAGTTTTAGTTTATGTCCCATTTTTTCTTTTTTAGTTTTTAAATATCTTTTATTTACTGCGTTCGGTTTCATTTCTATAGGAACTCTTTTTGTTATTTTTAATCCGTATCCGTCAAGACCGATAATTTTTTTTGGGTTGTTTGTCATTAGTTTTATGCTCGATATTCCGAGCTCGCACAAAATTTGTGCACCTATACCGTAATCTCTTAAATCGGGAGCAAAACCTAAAGCAACATTTGCTTCAACGGTATCAAGACCTTGTTCCTGCAACTTGTATGCTTTCAATTTGTTTGCAAGGCCTATTCCTCTGCCTTCCTGATGCATATACAAAACTACTCCCGTTCCTTCTTGTTCTATCATCTTTAATGCCGTTTCCAATTGTTCCCCGCAATCACATTTTAAAGAATGGAAAATATCGCCCGTTTCACAGGAAGAGTGAACTCTTACCAAAACATTCTTTTTGCCTTTAACATCGCCTTTAATTATTGCAAGATGTGTTTCCTTTGTTATCGTATCTTCGAATAAAGCAAGTTTAAATGTACCGAACTTCGTAGGAAAATTTACGGTAACAACTTCTTTTATAAGTTTTTCCGTTTCTCTTCTGTACTTAATTAAATCCTGAACGGTAATAATTTTTAATTTATGTTTTTTTGCAAAAGATAAAAGATCTTTCATTCTTGCCATTGTTCCGTCATCTTTCATTATTTCACATATTACAGCACTGCCGTCAAGGCCTGCAAGTAAAGATAAATCTACCGATGCTTCGGTATGACCTGCTCTGACTAACACTCCTCCTTCTTTATATCTTAAAGGGAAAACGTGTCCCGGTCTTACAAAATCGGAAGGAATAGTTTTGTTGTCTGCCAAAGCTTTAATTGTTTTTGCTCTGTCATAAGCTGAAATTCCGGTTGTTGTTCCTTTTTTATAGTCGATAGATTCCGTAAATGAACAAGAATATTTATTACTTACAACATTTTTTCTTTCCATAACAGTAATTTCAAGTCTGTCTAATGTTTTACCGTTAACGGGAGCACATATTAATCCACGAGCATTTTTTGCCATAAAGTTAATTATTTGAGGCGTTACTTTTTGTGCGGCACAAACCAAATCTCCTTCGTTTTCTCTTGCGGGATCATCAACAACAATTACCATTTTCCCCGCTTTTATATCTTTTACCGCCGCTTCAACCGATGCAAAATTTTTATTCCTCATTTTTATTACACTCCCAAAATATTCTAAATAAATCCGTTTTCTTTTAATAAATCTATCGTTATTTCTTTTTTGTTTTCTTTCTTGTTGAACAATTTTTCTACATATTTTGCAAAAACATCAATTTCTATATTAACAACATCTCCAACACTTCTTGTGTGAAATATTGTTTTGTTAAATGTTTCCGGTATCATTGTAGCCGAAAAACAAGTTTCGTTATTTTCCGCAACAGTTAAACTAATACCGTCTATCGCAATGAAACCTTTTTTAACTATATATTTTTTTATTTCTTCGTTAACACTAAAAGAAATGAAATAAAAGTTCCCGCTTTTTTTTATATCGACAATTTTTGTCGATGTATCTATATGACCGGAAACTATGTGACCGCCTAATCTGGTTTGTAATGTTAAAGCTCTTTCCAAATTAACTAAAGAGTTCTTTTTAAGTAATGAAATATTTGTAATGTCGCTTGTTGTAGGACTATAATCAAAAGAAAGATTTTTACCGTTAATTTCCGTAACCGTTAAACATGCACCGTTAACAGCAACACTGTCACCTGTTTTTATATCATCCAAACAGGTTTCTATCTCTATTTTTGAATCTGTAATATTCGTTACTTTACCAATATCTTCTATTATTCCGGTAAACAATTTAAACTCCTTATCTTTTTGCAAAAATTGCTATATCGTTACCAAAGTTTTTTATTTCAAATTTTTTAAATTTTAACGAATCTTTTATAAATTTTACTCCGTCACCTTCAACAAAAGTTTTCGCATTTCTTCCGCCGACAATTATCGGAGCAATAAATAAAATAACTTCATCAACTTTTTTTGCACTAATAACGGAAGAATTTATTTCCCCTCCGCCTTCGATTAATATTCTCTTTAAAGCCATCTTATTTAGTTTTTCTATTATCACATTAAAATCTTTTTTTGCTTGCTTAAAGTTTATGGAAACCAACTTTATACACTCTTTATTAAAATGTTTCGGTATTCTTTTTGTTTTTTCATCGTATAATATTATCGTAGGTATTGTACCGTCGACAACATTATAGTTGGAAGGAATTTTTAATTTTTCATCCAAAATTACTCTTACAGGGTTTTTACCGTAACCTCTTGATGACAACATAGGATTATCTTTAAGAACCGTGTTTGTTCCTACAAGAATTGCATCAAATTTCGTTCTTAGTTTATGAACGAACTTTCTCGATTTTTCGTTTGATATCCATTTCGAATCACCCATATAAGTTGCGATTTTACCGTCTAAGGAAACTGCTGATTTTATAAGTATATACGGTTTTATATTCTTTATATGATTAATATACTCTTTGTTTAATTGTTCGGCTTGTTTTTCCAATATACCGTTAATCACGGTTATTCCTGCCGTTTTTAATTTTTTAAAACTTTTACCGCTAGTTAACGGGTTAGGATCTTTCATTGCACAAACAACTGTTTTTATTTTAGATTTTATTATTAAATCTACACAGGGTGGACATTTTCCCCAATTATTGCAAGGTTCCAAGTTAACATATAAAGTAGAACCTTCAACTTTTGTTTTTGAAGATTTTATTGCATCTGCCTCTGCATGAGCGGCACCGAAATATTTGTGATAACCCTTTGAAATTATTTTACCGTCTTTTACCAATAATGCACCTACCATCGGATTAGGAAAAACATAACCGGTTCCTTTTTTTGCCAAATCCAATACTAACTGCATGTATTTTTTATGTTCTTGTTTTTTTATCATAAAATAAAAAACCCCGAAAAATATAAAATAATTTTCGGGAACGACTAATAAAACATATTGTTTCTTCTCTCATCCGGACTGTACCGTCGGCATCCGATTCTCACGGATTCATTTCACCTGCTATGGTGAAGTCGTAGGCTTAGCTCTTTTGGAGCATCACTACCGGTAAGGATTTTCACCTTCCCCGAAGAATTATTTTTATTTATTGTATATCTTTTATATATAAAAAGCAACAACCGCTATTTTTTTTGAGTTATGGTAAGATCCGGAATCGGCATAGAAACATATTCTATTCCTGCTTCCTTAAATAACTCTTTAAAAGTTTCATCCGGATATTCTATACTCATAACTACTCTTTTGATTTTTGCATTGGCTATCATCTTTGCACACAATATACATGGAGAATGTGTACAATACAATGTTCCGCCGTTTATATTTATACCATGTGTTCCGGCCTGAATTATTGCATTCTGTTCAGCATGAATAGCTCTGCAAATCTCGTGTCTTGTTCCGGAAGGGATGTTCAACGCATTTCTTAAACAACCGAGTTCCAAACAATCTTTTATATTTGCAGCAGCGCCGTTATAACCGGTAGTTAAAATTCTTTTATCCCTTACAATAACTGCACCTACATGGTGTCTTACACAAGTTGACCTTTCGGCAACAAGCCATGCAAGTTTCATAAAATATTCGTCCCAAGACGGTCTTGATATCTTTTCAATGTTTTCCATAATTAAAGATTAAACAAAAAACTAATACCATTGTCAAACTATTTATCTTTTTTATTTATTGTTTTCATAGACAAATTTTTCATATTTAAGTAGAATATACAAGATAATACGTGTATTTTATTTGCGGAGATTAAGTAATGAAAAATTTATGGTCTTATGATAAACAAGGTCAATGTGTTGTAAAAGATGCAAGGAGTTTAAAACAACCTCTTATTCACATGATAGCAAATTGTCCGAAATATTTTTCTATATGTGATAATTTTTTAAGAGGTTTTTCCGGATTTGATTATACAAGAATGTTCGGCGAGTTTGACGGACCGAATTTTCCTAAGGGGCAAGCAAGATTTATTTGGATAAGAGAAGGCAAACAAACCTGGCTCGTAAACAATTACGATTTAACCGATAGACAAACTTCCAACCCGAAATATGAAATGGGTTTAGGCTATGTAAACTTTTACGGTTCTTCCAAAAAATTGAATTTGGATGTTAAAACAACAATATTCGTTCCGTTGGAAGAAATGGCGGAATTGTGGCTTGTAGATATTACAAACAATTCAAAGAAAGATAAAGTTATAGATTTTATACCGACAGTACCTATTTACGGCGGAAGCAGAGCTTATGTTGAATATCACAGAGATGTTGTAAGACTTTATAATAAGAGCGAAGTAAAAAACAGTATAAAAATTCTCCCGGGACTTGAATGGATAGAAGGTTCTACCGATTCAAGTGATATTTGTTACTTTATGAGCGCGGAAACTCAAACAGGCAAAAAAGGCAACAGATTCTATTCCGACAGAGAAACTTTCCTCGGGCCTAACAATATGTGGTTAAAACCTGATTCAATATTAAACGATATTGCTCCGCAAAAACAGTGTTACGGTAAAGAAGCGGTAGGTGCAATAGAATTTAAGAAGATAAAAATCCCTGCAGGAAAAACAGTAAGTTTTGTAGTAATAAACGGTATAACATTTACAGGCAGTAAAGACGCAGATAAATTAATAAAAAAATATTCTTATAAAAATGCAGTTAAAGCATTTGACGATTTAAACAAGTATTGGCAGGAAAGAGCATCAAGAGTTCAAATAACAACGGCAAACAAAGATTTTGATAATTTGTGGAACAATTGGTGGTGCTACCAATTATCTATGAGATATTGGTTCGGAAATACTGCTCACCCTCAAACAGATTACGGTTCAGACTTTGCAGGTTGGAGAGATTTCTGGCAAGATATGATGGCTGCAACAGTTATCGATCCGAAAGGTCTTGAAGAAAGAACGATGAAAACTCTTGAAGGTATAAGACTCGACGGAACAAATGCCACAAGATTTTTTGCAAGAACAAAAGAGTTCGGCAGTGACGAAGTTAACGGTTTATGGTGTGACCATCCTTATTGGACGGCACAAACAGTTATGATACTTGCAAACTTTTTAGGTGACAAAAAATTCTTATTCAGAGACGGAATAGGTTATTTTAAAGATTGTTATCAAAACAGAGGCGAATCCAAAAACGACAAATGGAAAAAAGGTTATATCGAAAATCAAAAAACTACAACCGGTAAAAAATATACCGGAACAGTTATAGAACATATGCTTGTTCAAATAGAAACTATGTTCTACGACGTAGGAAACAACAATCTTTTAAAGCAAAAAAGAGCAGACTGGAACGATGCTGTCGACCAAGTTAAAGGTGAAAATGTAACATTCTCGTTCGCACTTGCTCAAAACTGTAACGAAATTGCAGATTTGTTGGAAAAAACAGCCAACGATTTAAACATTAAAGAAATAGAAGTTTTTGCAGAACTCGCAGACTTAATACAAAATTTTGACGATAAAGCAAAAGATATTCCCGCAAAACAAAGACAAGCTGTTTTGGCAAAATATTTAAGTAAAGTTAACGATGCAATTTCGGGTAAAAAAGTTAAAGTTAAAATTTCTAAAATATTGAAAGATTTGAGAACAAAAGCTCAGTTTGTTATAGACAATGCAAACAAAAAAGCTTTCAACGGATATTATTACAGCGGATACATTTTTGCAAACGGAAAGCCTGTAGATACAATTTGGAATAAATCGGCATTGAACAAAAAGAATCCTACATCAAACGATTTTGAAATGATGTTGATGCCGCAAACATGGTCTCTTGTTTCAGGCGGAGCAAAGAAAATCGGTGCAGAACAAACAGTTATAGATTCAGTATTTAAATATTTGTTCGATAAAACAACGGGTGCTTTAAAATTAAATTATCCCGCATACACAAAATTTAATAAAACTATCGGAAGAATAACGGGTTTTGCTCCGGGAACAAAAGAAAATAATGCATTATTTTCTCATGCAAACTTGTTCTTTGTTTGGGCTTTAATAAAACAAGGTATGCCTGATTTAGCTTATAAAGTATTTTCGGGAATAAATCCTTTAAATCACGAACATGAAATCATAAGAACAGGTCCGTGGATACCGGAATATTATATTTCAAATGATAACCCGAACATTGCAGGCAGAGGAGAATATCCTGTTCTTACAGGTTCTTGCGCTTGGACAAGATATGCCTTCCAAAACTTTTTCTTCGGTGTAAAAGGTGTATTTGAAGGTTTATCCATAGATCCGCATTTACCTGCAAACAAAGATTTTAAAAATTGTAAATTATTTATAAAATTCAGAAATGCAAATTATGATATCAGTTTTTCAAATCCGCAACTAAAGAAAAATTCCGTAGCAAAAGAAATTATTGTTGACGGCAAAAAGATTGAAGGCAATATTATAAAACCGTTTAAAAACGGAACTCATAAAGTCAGTGTAATATTAGGATAAAGCATGAAAAAATTATTAGTTTTATTTACTTTATTATTTATTTTTTCCGGAATGATATATTCCGATTCAGTAAATGTAAGGGTAATCGTTGATTCTATGGATGTCGTTTCTCCTGACGGAGATATAAAGAATTATACTATTGCGGAAGAAGTTCCGGAGATAGATTATTCGTCCAAAATTATTGCAAACGGAATGTTAATTTTAAACTATCATTCCATAGGTATAGTTTTGAAAAATAAGCAAGGTCTATTTATATCAAAACATCCTATCAGCAATGTATTAATTTTCTCTAAGGTAGAAAACACAAGATCAGGTCCTATTCTTATATATTTTACTTCAACAACCATAGCACAAATGAGTGCCGACACCATTTTTTCTTTAAAGTATGATGAAAAAGATAATTCCGTAACAATGGGAATTATAGACGGAAATGCACTCTTAAAAATAGATGAAGAAGAAATAGAATTGGTAACGGATGAAACATTTAAATACAAAATAAAAGGTGAGAGAAGCTAAATGCCATTTAAATTCCATAATTTGTCAATAAAAGATGTTGTGTTGATAGAATCGGTAAAATTTAAAGATGACAGAGGCTTTTTTGAAGAGGTTTTCAAAGTCCCGGATTTTAACAATTTGGGAATAAATTTGGATGTTAAACAAATAAACTTTTCACATTCAACCAAAGGCGTTTTAAGAGGATTACATTATCAATTGGCACCTTTTGCTCAAGCAAAACTGGTAAGAGTTATTCACGGAAAAATCTTTGATGTTGCCGTAGATTTAAGAGTAGGTTCTGCGACTTTTGGAAAATGGGTAGGTGCGGAACTTTCGCCCGAGGGTAAAAATATGTTATTTATTCCCGAAGGGTTTGCTCACGGATTTGAAGTTTTGTCCGATGAAGTTGATTTCGAATATTATTGTTCAAATATATATTCCCCCGAACATGAAAGAGGTATCTTGTATAACGATCCTTTCTTAAAAATTGATTGGCATACAATAAATCCCAAACTGTCAAAAAAAGATTCGGTTTATCCTACATTCGAATTTGCAGAACACAATTTCGAGATAAAAGTTTAGTATAGTTTAACAACATTTGGAGTTTTATGAAATATATTATTACCGGAAGTTCCGGACAATTAGCTGAAGCTTTTATTAAAAAATTTACCGAATTAAATTTTGATTTCATTGCTCCTTCAGAACAAGATTTAGATATCACAAATAAAGAAAAAATCGCTAATATATTCTCTCAATATAAGCCGAATATAGTGATAAACTGTGCCGCATACAACAATGTGGAAGCCGCACAACAAGATAACACTAAAGCTATTCTAATAAACAAAACAGCGGTAACAAATTTAGTCAAAGAATCTAAAAAACACAACGCAAAATTTGTTCATTTCGGAACTGATTATGTTTTCGACGGAACAAAAAATGATTTATATGTAGAAACCGACAAAACAAACCCTTTAAACGAATACGGAAAAAGCAAACTTGCCGGAGAGCAGGAAGCTTTAAAATATAATAACAGTTTAGTTTGCAGATTAAGTTGGGTTATCGGTGAAGGACAGCAAAATTTTTTGTTTAAACTTTACGGTTGGCTAAAAAGCAATAAAACAGTAAAAGTTTCGAGCGACGAAGTTTCCGTTCCTTGTTTTAGTTTTGATATCGCAAATACCGTTATTAAGGCAATTGATAACGGATTATCCGGACTGTATCATCTTACAAATTCAGGAAAATGTTCAAGGTATGAACTTGCAAAAGAATTTGTAAAAATTAAAAATTTTGATAATGAAATACTTCCCGTCCCAATGGCAAGTTTTAACTCCAAAGTACAAAGGCCTTTAGTTACGGCAATGTCGAACAAAAAAATATCCAAAGAATTAAATATAACCATCCCTGAGTGGAAAGAATCTCTGCGACAATTTATAATTTAAAATTTATAATTAACGGCAAATGACAGACCTAATGAAATAATCTCAATTTTATTACTTTAAAAAGGTATTTTATTAAAGTGAAAGGTTTTAATTTGGATGTACCCGACGCTCTTTCCAAAAAAGCTATAGGATATTCCTTAATATTTGCTTTTGTTTTCTTAGTATAATAAAGCATTTCCGTTACGATAAACGGATCTGAAGCTTTTAGTTTATCTACATATTGTTCAACTATTTCTTTTTTAAACATTCTGTAACCGGATGTAGCATCCGCAACTTTTACACCTATACAGAATTGTAAATATCTTCTGGAAAGATGACTTACTATTTGTCTTAAGAAACCTCTTTGTGTGTCGGAACCGCCTTTAACATATCTTGAACCGATAACGACATCACAACTGTTAATGAGTTCCCTGAAATCTTTAATATATTTAGGATTATGTGAACCGTCACCATCTAATTCAACAATATATTTATAACCTTTTTGTATTCCCCACTTGAAAGCATCTATACCGGCATATCCTCTGCCTCTTTTTTCTTTTCTCAGAAGCAAATGTACTTTAGGATTTTCTTTCTCCATTTCTTCTACGATTTTGTATGTTCCGTCAGGAGAAACATCGTCTGCAACTAAAACTTCTATATCTTCAAGCCCGCAATTTAATATATCATTAACAACATTTTTTATATTTGTTGCTTCATTATAAGTACAAACAACTGCCAAAGTATCCATTTTATCCTCTAATAAATATAAGTTTGTATTGCATCTAAAACATTTTCTACGGAAACTTTATCCATACATTTAACTTTTTTGTTGCAGTCGGGTTTATAACAGCAATTGCATTCCATAGATACTATTTTTATTCCCCTGCCGTACATTTCGATTTCGTTGTATGATGTAGGTCCGAAAATAGCAACAACATTCTTTTTAAGTCCTAATGCCGCATGCATTGCCATTGTATCACCGCAAACTACCAAATCGCACAAATTTACCATCGCAAAAAATTCTTGAACGGAATTATCCGTTCCCGTCGAATATACATTTTTAATTTTCTGTTTAAGTATTAATTTTATTTCTTCTTCATCATCTTTTCCGCCGAGTAACAAAATATTGTAACCCTTAGATGATAAAGTCTTTATAAGTTTTATATATTTTTCTATTCTCCATTTTTTCATAACCCATCTTTTTCCCGCGCTCGGATTAATACCTATAACTTTATTTTTGTTTAGTTTTAATGAAGAACGTAATTTTTTTGCTTTTTGTTCTGCCTCTTTAGATACAGGAACAACTATTTCATAATCATCTTTTTTTAGTTCGCAGATGTTTGCCATCCAATATTGGTAAGTATGTTCGTTTTCTTTTTTTAAATTATCATATGCACTTGCAGGCAACCATTTTCTTGCATATTCGTTTGAACCGACTATTTTTCTTGATTTATCGAGATAATAACCGATTATCTTATCCGCAAAAACAAGTTTTGTAAAAGATAAACTTTCCGGTGATAAATCCAAATTTATAACTATATCGTATTTTGTTGAAGATAAAAATTCAAAAACTTTGTTATCGTTGGGAATAATAATATCTATATATTTATTACCCACCAAAACATCAACATTCTTTTTATCTACCAACCAATCTATAGTGGAATTTTTATATTTTTCTTTTAGCCCTTCCAAAATAAAAGTTGTTCTTAAAACATCACCCATCGCACCCAATTTAACTATCAAAATTTTTGTTTGTTTTGATTTTTTGTTTACAGAAACATACTTTTTACATGAAGAACAGACAGCCCCGTTTTCTTTTTGATATTTGCAAGGTCTGTCTAAAGGAAAATTTATACAATCCGAATATAACTTATAATTTGCTTTTTTCATAATTCGTGATTTTAGCAAATTATAAATTGTTGGTCAAAAAAAATTTGACAAAATAAATTTAAAAATATAGAATACTTGAATATTGATTATCGGGAATCGCGGGGTGGAGCAGCCCGGTAGCTCGTCAGGCTCATAACCTGAAGGTCGTAGGTTCAAATCCTGCCCCCGCAACCATTTGAAAAAGACTTGTTCATTGAACAAGTCTTTTTTTATTTCTCATTTAACATTTTCTCTACTATTTCTGTTGCATATACAACAAACATTTCACATGGTCTTACTTTATAGTATTCGGGTGTTCTTTTTTCCGGCATAGAAACATCTTTCTTTATATTTGCAAGTGACATTAATAATTCTTTACAAATTATAGTTCCGAACTTATCCGTAAATTGTTTTGCCAAATTTTGTATCAACTTATAATGCTGATTTTTTAAATTCAAATCTTGGCTATCTATATAACCGTATTTTAAACCTGCAATCATAAACATTGCCGTTACAGCTCCGCAAACTTGTCTTAATCCCCCCATTCCACCGCCGAAAGATGAAGACAATTTTAAACCTGTTTCCAAATCCATACCTAAATCTTGGCAAAATGCAGCAAATACGGCTTGTGAACAGTTATATCCTTTTCTAAAATATTCCTGAGCTTGTTCCTGCTTTGTCATATTAAAACCCCGTTAAACTTAATTTAAGTTAAGTTTACATTATTTTTAACTTTTTATCTATTACTAAAAAATACTATAATATTGTTTGTTATTATTTTTTAAGGAGTTATTTATGAAAAAGCTTGTATTTTTATTAGCATTTTTACTTCTTTCAACTTACGGATATAGTGCGGAAGTTTCAAAACAAGATTGGGAAGAGTATCAACAATACAAAAAAGAAAAAGCTGAAAAAGTTGTTAATGTGTCCGATGAAGAATACGAACAATATCAGCAATATTTAAAGGAAAAAGAACAAAAAGAAGGAACTATTAATCAAGATGCTAATGCAGAAGAAAAAGATATAAACAATAAAGGATTAAATAAAGAAGAAATAACAGAATCAAGTTCACAGACAGAAACAAAAAGTAAAACGAGCGAAAATGAAATTATCCTCAAATTTGGAAAAATTTTAACATCAAGTATGGAAACAGAAATTGAAAATACATATTATGGAACTTCTGACACAATAGAAAACACAAGCTCAGATGGTTGGAAGATTAGAGCAGAATATTTTCATTATATAGCAAAAAATACTGCCCTTGGTTGTGGTATAGATTACGAGACAAATTTTGAAAGCGATGAAACAAATATTTTCGATATAGATTTTTTAATAAAACAAAGATTTCCCTTACGATATAGAGAAAAAACATATTTATATTTAAGTAGTGGATTTGGTTACGGAACAACAACCGGAGAAACTAAAGGATATATAGATGAATATTATTATTTAGAAACAAAAGGAGGTTTTCATTTTATTTTCTCTTTTGGTATAGATTTCACTCCTTTTATTATAGATTTGTCTTACTCTTATAATAATGTTGATGTAAAAACAAATGTTCCTTATGGCAAGGTAGATGTAAACTATTATAGCCTTATTTTGTCACTATGTTATAAATTCACCATTTAACACAAAACTTTATAGTTATGTTATACAAAAAAGAAACAGCAACTCGAATTTGAGTTGCTGTTTCTTTATATAACTTTTAATTGAACATTTTTCGGAAGTGCCGAGGGCGGGACTTGAACCCGCACGCCGCCTAAGCAACTTGAGATTTTGAGTCTCACGTGTCTGCCAATTCCACCACCTCGGCAATGTCCAACTATTTTACATTATAATTTTATTTTAGTCAATAAACTATTACTTCTGTACTTTTCCCTGATTTGCTACAGCTTCCATAGCTTTTTTAACTGCTTCGGGATCTCCTACATAATAACTCTTTATAGGCTTTAAATTTTCATCTAATTCATAAACCAAAGGCATTGCCGTAGGGATATTCAAATTGACGATATTTTCGTCGCTGATATTATCTAAATATTTTACCAATGCTCTTAAACTGTTACCGTGAGCAGCTATTATTATTTTTTTACCTTCTTTTATCTTGGGAGCAATTTCACTGTTCCAAAAAGGTATAACTCTTGCAACGGTATCTTTTAAGCATTCCGTTAAAGGAATATCTTTTTTATCTACATTTTTATATCTGGGATCGTTACCTGCATATCTTTCATCGCTTGTTGAAAGAGGTTCAGGCGGAGTATCATAACTTCTTCTCCATATTTTTACTTGTGCTTCACCGAACTTTGCTGCAGTTTCGGCTTTATTTAAACCTTGTAAAGAACCGTAATGTCTTTCGTTTAATCTCCAAGATTTTTCTACAGGTATCCACAACAAATCCATTTGTTCCAAAACATTGTTTAATGTTTTAATAGCTCTTTTCAAAACAGAAGTATATGCCAAATCAAAAGAAAAACCTTCTTTCTTTAAATCTTGTCCTGCTTTTATAGCTTCTTGTGTTCCTTTCTCGGATAAATCAACATCTGTCCAACCCGTAAATTTATTTTCTTTGTTCCAAACACTTTCTCCGTGTCTTATCAAAACTAACTTGTACATCTTTACATCCTCCCATATATTCTAAAATTATTATTAATAACATATTTTGATATTATAGCATTTTATTATCTTTTTTTATAAAACAGAGATATAACAAAAATTAAACAAGCCACCAAAATTATTGTTGCTCCGACAGGCACAGAAAAAAATGTGGAAAGAAACAGACCGGTAATACAAGCCGTTATTGCAAATACCACCGACAAGAAATACATTTTTGTTAAACTGTAAGTAAGTTGATATGCCGTAGCCGCAGGCAACGATACCAAACTATATATCAAAAGGCCTCCGATTGATTTTAAGTTTATACTTATTGCCGAGCATACAAGTAACATCATTAATATAAAAACCAAATTTTCCGGTATCCCGCACGATTTTGAAATTTCTCTGCTGAAAAATAATGCAATTATTCCTCTATGGAAAACAATAGCAAATATTATTAACACAAAAACAACTATTAAATTAAAAATAATATCTTTTGAAGAAGATATCAATAAATTTCCCCAAAAGAACGAGAACAAATCCGTTAAACGCTCTTTAAATAAACCTGCAACAACAAAAGCTATAGCAATACTGAAAGAAAACAATAAAATTATTGCAACATTATTTTGGCTTTTGATTTTTTTAGATATCGGGCTTATCATAAATGCCGATAATATACAGAATAAAAAGCCTGATAAAATCGGATTTATACCGAGAAACAAACCTATTACCGCACCCGCAAAAGCACAATGGGCAATAGTAACACCGATAAACGGAATATTTAACAATAATATCCACACTCCGATAATTCCGCAAGATAAACCTGCTAAAATCGATAATATTATTGCTCTGTTAAAAAAAGAATAATTAAAAAAATCTAAAAGTTCGAACACACTTCCCCTTTCTCAAGTACTATTTCTTTGTTACAACATTTCGGTTTTTGTTCTAAATTGTGCAATATAATCAAAATCGTATGTTCTTTATCCGAATGTATTTTTTCTATAATTTCAATAATGTTTTTTTGAGATTTTATATCGAGGTTAGATAACGGTTCATCCAACAAAATAATATCTGCTTGTTGAGCTAAAACTCTTGCTATAGAAACTTTCTGCATTTCACCGCCGGATATCTTTCCTATGGGTACATCCAACAAATCGTATATATCAAGTTTTTTTGCAATCTCTGTTACAAATGCCTTATCCTGATTCGATAAACTTTTAAAAATACCTTTTCTTGCCGTTATACCTATTTCTATAACCTGTTTAACTGTTATGGGAATATTTTCTTCAAACTTATTTATTTGAGGAATATATCCGATTTGTTTTTTTATTTCGTTGTTTAATTGATTGTTAAATATTTTAACTGTTCCGCTTGTGGGTTTTATTAAACCGTTTATCAATTTAAACAAAGTTGTTTTACCGGCACCGTTATGACCGGATATACTTACACAATCTCCTTTGTTTATATCGATATTTATATTTTTAAGTATATACTTATTATTCGAAGTTATTAGATTTATATTTGATAAAGATATGGCAGAAATCATTCTTCTAGTGCCTTATTTATTTTATCTATATTATTTTTCAAAGTATTTATATATGATTTACCGAGAGCAAAGTTGCTTATAACAACATGCTTTATTTTAAGATCTTCGGCGATATTTCTTCCCACATCCGTTCCGGCTTGCAAATTATCGACAATATATTTAACTTTTTCTTTTTTTATTTTTTTTGTAAGAAACAACATTTCCGCTGAAGTAATACTGTCTGCTTTACCGTAAGTAGCAACAACATCAAAACCCAACCACTGCAAAAAAGGTGCTATTTTATTGTTACATACGATTTTTTTATTGTACTTATTATAACTATTCTTCATTATTTCTTCTGTCACGAAATTTACCCTAAAAGAATAATCCAATAAGTTCTGTTCATAAAAACTTTTATTGTCTTGGTCCCATATAGATAACAAATCGTATAATTCCTGTGCGGCTCTAAGTTGTATATACGGAATCATCATATTCCCTTCAGTTTTTACTTCTCTGTAAACTATACCTAATTTACTTATTTTAAACTTTAAATTTTTTACCCAAGGTTGCCAATAATGGTATAACACAATATTACATTTCGAAATTTCTTTTATTGTTTGTGCATCAACGTCATAATTTCCCGGACATATTGTGGTAGGAATAATTGTAATCACATCAACTTTATCTTTACATATTTCGTTTATCAAAACAGCCAGATTTGATGTAGTAACGGCTATTTTTATTTTTTTATCGAGGTTTGGGTTTGAATAAGCAAAAAGCATATTAGGAGTAAGAATCAAAAGAGATATTATAGCTATCAACTTAATTTTCATTTTTATCCTCATTATTTTCTTGTTCCGGTTCTTCAAAAACATATACAACTTCATTTTCGGCAACATAATTTAAATCTGCTTTTACCGCTTTTTCCATTTCTTTCGGTTTTGTTTTTAAATAATTCAATCTCTTTTCAAATTTTTCGTTTTCCGGAATGATTTTTTCTATATTTGTTTTAAGTTCATGAATTTTTGACAGTAATGAAATAAAATCTCTTGTGGAAGGATTGGCAAGTATACAAAACAACGTAATAAAAATAATTCCCCAAAAAAGATATTTATAAATAGTATCGTTTTTTTCATTCTTTTTCATACATTTCTCTCTAAACTATAATTCCTCCGCCGACAACATAAGAACCGTTATAAAATACGGCCGATTGTCCCGGTGTAACTGATGCCTGTTCTTCTTCAAATAATATTATATCTTTTGAAACAAGAGCTTTTGCCGGTTGATGCATTCTTCTTATTTTAACATCTGCGTTAAAATCTTTACCGTCAAATTTATCCGAAACAAAAGTTATATCTTTAATTTTTGCAACTCTCGAAAAAACATCGTTTTTTGTTCCTACGATAAGTGTATTTGTTGCTTTGTCCATTTTAAGAACATAAACGGGTTCCGGAGTTGTAATACCCAACCCGCTTCTTTGTCCTATTGTATAAAAAATTAAACCTTTATGCTTACCCAGTTTTTTACCGTTAACATCAACTATAAGTCCGGGTAACACTTTTTTATTAAAATCTTTAATATTCTTTTGTAAAAATTCGTGATAAGTTTTTTCTATAAAACAAATTTCCTGGCTATCGGGCTTATTTGCGACAGGAAGATTTGCGGATGTCGCAATATTTCTTATTTCTTCTTTCGTATAATCCGCCAACGGAAACATTAATGATTTAAGTTCGTTTTGTGTTAATCTGTATAGAAAATACGTTTGATCTTTTGTTTTATCTTTTCCGATTTTCATTTTAAATTCACCGTCTTTTTCTTCTATTTTGGCATAATGACCTGTAGCCAAGTAGTTGAACCCGTTTTTTTTAGCATAATCTAGCAACAAGCCGAACTTTATTTTTTCGTTGCAAAGTATACACGGGTTCGGCGTAGTTGCCGACAAATAAGACGATATAAAATTGTTTATAATAGTATCTTTAAACTCTTTTTGTAAATCTAGAACATAATGCTTGATATTTAAAAAATCACAAACCTTCTTTGCATCTTCTATTGCCTGCAAAGAAACGGATGCTCTTGAATGAGAATCATATAATTTCAAAGTAAGGGCGGAAACATCAAATCCCTGTTGTTTTAATAAATAGGCCGTTGTGGAAGAATCTACTCCGCCGGATAATGCTACTAAAACTTTTTTCATTTTTAAACCATAAACTACTAACTATATTGAAGAGATCCCGCATCAAGTACGGGATGACAGAAGACATGAGTTATTTTTTTGTTTCTTCTAAGTATTTTTGATAGCCGATTTTGTTTAATTTCTCATCTTTACTTAGAATTTGTTCTTTCATTTCTTTTCTGTATTGTAACAACTGTTCGCAAACAGCTTTATTGTTTATTGCTATAATTTCTATAGCGAATATTGCGGCATTTTTCGCACCGGCTTTACCTATAGACATACATGCTACCGGTATTGAAGGCGGCATTTGTGCTATTGAAAAAAGTGCATCCATTCCGGAAAGAGATTTCCCTTCCATAGGAACACCTATTACCGGCAACACCGTTTCGGAAGCAACTACTCCCGGAAGAGCCGCAGACATTCCTGCAACGGCAATAAAAGCTTTTACACCGCTTTTTATTGCATTATTTACGCACTCTTTTACAAACTCTGCCGTTCTATGTGCAGATGCAATATTTACGGAATATTTAATGCCGAATTTATCAAATATTTTCAAGGTTTCGGCAACTACCGGCAAATCTGAATCCGAACCCATTATAACTGCGACATCTATTTGTTTATCCATTTTAATGCCCTCTGTGCAATATCTTTTCTGTAATGCATTTTATCGAAAGTTACTTTAGGTATTACGCTATAAACTTTATCTATTGCCGATTTTATATCATCTGCAATAGCGGTTAAAACCAAAACTCTTCCACCTGATGTTAAAACATTACCTGCATCATCTTTCTTTGTTCCGGCATGAAAAACAATCGCTTCTTCATCTTTTACGGTATCTAATCCGGAAATTTTAATATTTTTTTCATATTTTTCAGGATAACCGCCGGAAGCAAGAACAACACATACTGCAGATTTTTTTGACCATTTTATATCTATTTCGTTTAATGTACCGTTAATGGTATGTTCAACAATATCTACCAAATCAGTTTCAAGTAACGGCAATATAACTTGTGTCTCGGGATCTCCGAATCTGCAATTAAACTCCAAAACATAAGGTTTTCCGTTATCTACCATAAAGCCTATATATAAAATACCTTTATAGTCTATATTTTCTTTTTGTAAGCCGTTCATAATATTTGGCATTACCTGTTCTTTTACTTGTTTTAAAAGTTCGGGAGTTGCTATCGGTGCAGGAGCATAAGCACCCATACCGCCGGTATTCAAACCTTTATCTCCGTCATCAACTCTTTTATGATCTTGTGCTGCCGGCATTATAGAAAAATGTTTCCCGTCAACAAAGACCAACACGGAAGTTTCCTGCCCTTCCAACCATTGTTCAAAAATTATTTTATCGCCGGCAGAACCGAAAGCTTTATCTTGCATCATATCTTTTATGGCATCAAGCGCTTGTTGTCTGTTTTGGCACATTACAACACCTTTACCCGCTGCAAGACCGTCTGCTTTTACCACAACCTTTTTATTTTCTTCCCATTCGTTTTCAAGAAATTGTTTTGCCGAATTATAGTCGGTAAACGTATGATAAGCTGCGGTAGGAACATTATATTTTTGCATAAAATCTTTTGCAAAACTTTTACTTGCTTCAAGCAATGCACCTTTTTTCGAAGGTCCGAAAATTTTTAAACCTTTGGAATTAAAAAAGTCCACAACTCCCAATGCCAAAGGAACTTCCGGCCCGACGAATGTATAGTCTATTTTGTTTTCTGTTGCAAATTTTGCAAGAGATTCAAAATCGTCAACCTTAATATTTATTATTTCCGCCTGTTTTGAAATTCCCGCATTACCCAATGTACAATAAATTTTATCTACTTTCGGGCTCTGTGCAAGTTTCCAAATAATGGCATGTTCTCTTCCGCCGTTACCTATAACTAAAAATTTCATTTTTGCCCCACACTAAAAAATGTACTTATCAAAGAATTTAACTACAACCAAAAATGTTAAAAAAGCGATTATAAAGGTTGCTATCATTATGTACCAATTTGATTTTATCAGTGTCGATATACTATTATTCTTGCCGCTTTTTTGCATTGCATATTTACATCTTAATTCTTTACTCAAATCTGCATACTCGGTAAAGTTTGAACAAGAATCTTGTTCTTTCTTCCATTTGCAATCCACCATACAAAAAACTTTTCCATCGCCGTTTACATCAACATTGTTGTCACCCTGAAAAAGACAAGTAATACAGCTTTTCATTTTTATTGCTCCTTTTTTATTTTAAATAGTCTATGGCATTTTGGAATATCTTTTTTCCCCATCCGTACACACCGTCATAACCTTCTCTTGACGGATGTTGTAATGCATAAATATATCTTTCCGGATGAGGCATAAGGCCAAACACATTGCCTTTTTTATTACAAACACCTGCTATCGCATTTAATGAGCCGTTCGGATCTTGCGGATAAACGGTATCCTTTCCGTTCTTATCGCAATATCTGAAAACAACTTGATTATTTTTTTCTATATCATCAAGTATTTTTTTATCGGCAACAAATTTTCCTTCACCATGCGCAACGGGAAGAGATATTACATCAGGCAAATCTCTCGTCCACAAGCATAATGTTCTGTCGTTATTTTTCTTTTCCGTCTTCAAATGAACCCATCTGCATTCAAATTTATTTGAATCGTTATAAGACAATGTAGAAATTTGTTCGAAATTTTCCGGTTTAGGTAAAAGTCCCATTTTTACGAGAATTTGAAAACCGTTACAAATACCGATTATCGGTTTACCGGACAATGCGAATTTTTTAACATTGTCACCCAACTTATACTTTATTTCATTTGACAAAATTTTACCGGAAGCAATATCATCTCCGTAAGAAAATCCTCCCGGAACTGCCAAAACATCATAAGATAAAATTTTGTTTTTACTTGATATCAATTCATTTATATGAACTCTGTCGACTGTTGCTCCGCAAAGCTCAAATGCCGACTTTAATTCATAATCACAATTTGTTCCTGCCGTTCTTATAATAATTACTTTTATCTTTTTCATTTTGTTTACCATTGCAAAGTTTTTTGCCATGCCTTTTGTAAATTTTTTATATTTTCCTTAACGGAAATTTTTGATTTTTTAGATTCCAATTTTAATAATTTATCGTTGGAAACTTCACCGATTTTAGATACAACGATACCTTTAAACATCTTTTCGAATTTCACAACATTTTCCGGTGAAACTTCAACTATAAATCTTGTATTACTTTCAGAAAATAACGTTTCAGCTATCGTCATTTTCTCAGAAGTTTTTATTGCATCCGCATTTATGTTAACACCTTTATCTCCTGCAAAAGCCATTTCGGAAATCGATGTGATAAGTCCGCCTTCGGAACAATCGTGACAAGATTCCAACAATCCTTCATTTATTGCACTGAAAATTGTTTTCATTATTTTCTTGGATACTTTAACATCCAAGTCGGGAACTATACCGTTTTTAAAATTCTTAACTTTTGAATAAACGGATGCACCCAATTCATTTTTGGTTATACCTATCAAATAAATACTGTTACCTGCATTTTTCAAATCCATGGTAATAGTTTTATTAACATCTTCAATTACAGACATTGAAGATACCAGGAATGCCGGCGGAATAGAATATGTTTTACCGTCGATTGTATATTCGTTATACAAGCTGTCTTTACCGGAAATAAACGGAACACCGTAACCTAAAGACAAATCATAAGCAGCTTGTGATGCTCTTACAAGACTACCTAAAATTTCCGGTTTATTGGGATTTCCCCAACAGAAATTATCGAGCAAAGAAATTTTTTCGGGATCTGCGCCGACACAAACTGCATTTCTCATTGCTTCTTCTATTGAAGATGCCGTCATTTTATAAGTATCAACTTTACCGTATTCGGGATTTATGCCGTTAGATAAAACAATACCTTTTTTTGTTCCTTTAACAACCGTATAAGGCCAAATTACTGCTGCATCCTGAGGGCCTGAATTTGTTATTGAACTTCCCTGTAAAGGTTTTACTACGGTTTGTCCTTGAACTTCGTGGTCATATTGTCTTATTATCCAATCTCTGGAACAAACATTTATATCCGCTAAAACTTTTTTAATATCTTCCTGCAAAGTTTTTGCCGATACTTTTACAGGAGATTGTTTCTTTATCGGTTTTTGTTTCCAAACTGCTTTTCTTGTAGGTTTCGGAACTCCGCCGTGCAAGAAAGACATTTCCATATTTGCAACAACTTCATTACCGTATTTCAATAAAAGTTTACCGTCGTTTGTAAACTTTCCTATAAATGTAGCTTCTACATTTTCTTTTTTGAATAAATTTAAAATTTTATTTTTATTTTTCGGAGGTACCGCGAAAACCATTCTTTCCTGAGCTTCGGAAATCCATATTTCCCAAGGAGCAAGTCCTTTATATTTTAAAGGAACTTTTTCAAGTTGTATAACAAGACCTGTTTTTTCTCCGAGTTCACCGGCAGCACTTGAAAGACCGCCTGCTCCGCAATCCGTTACTGCTCTGTATAATTTAAGATCTCTTGCTTTAAGCATTGTATCCAAAACTTTCTTTTCTACAATAGGATTACCTATCTGAACTGCACTTACATCGGATTCTTTATCGAGTTCAACGGAAGAAAATGTTGCACCGTGAATTCCGTCTCTGCCTGTTCTACCGCCGACTACCAAAACCAAATCTCCGGGCTTAACTTCTTTTTCCGACATATTTTTAGGAATTATTCCCATTGTTCCGCAATATACTAACGGATTTGCCATATATCCTTTATCGAAAAATACTCCGCCGTTAACGGTAGGTATTCCCATTCTGTTACCGTAATCTCTAACACCCGACACAACACCTTTTGCTATTCTTTTCGGGTGATGCATTCCTTCGGGAACTTCACTTGATTTTGTATCGGGAAGGCCGAAACAAAAAACATCGGTATTAGCCAAAGGTTTTGCTCCGAGACCTACTCCCAAAATATCTCTTATAACTCCACCTATACCGGTTGCAGAACCTCCGTAAGGTTCAAGAGCCGAAGGATGGTTATGTGTTTCAACTTTAAAAGCAACACCGTTTGTTTTATCGAAATCTATAACACCGGCATTGTCTTTAAATACGGAAATACACCAATCTTTGTTCAATTTCATCGTTGCATTAAAGATTGTTTCTTTCAAAAGATTTTTGTATTTCGTGACTTTTTTCTTGCCGCCTTTCTCCTCGGTATATTCAATGTTACCGGTAAGAGTTTTGTGTTTACAATGTTCACTCCAAGTTTGAGCTATGGTTTCGAGTTCAACATCGGTCGGATTTCTCTTTATGTTACGGAAATATTTCTGAACTTCCTTCATTTCCACAAGTGAAAGAGAAAGAACACTTTTTCTGCTTAATTCTACCAACTGTTTGTCGTTTAAATTTAAAATTTCTATTGTGTTTACTTTCATTTTATTAAATATTCCTGAATTAAAGTATTTGCAAGCAACCCTGTTGCTATTTTTTTCAATTTTTTATCGTCTATATTTTTACCTTTAAGACAATATTTTTTCCCTGTTTTTACAACCAAATCTTCTTTTATTCCCAAATCTTTTATTGCTTTTACAACACTTTCGCTTACCGTATCTGTTACTCCGTGTTTATACCAAACTTCTATTGAGTTTTTATCTAATTTTTTATCATCCAAAGAGTTATATTGTTTTATTGTATAATCTTCGGTTATCTTGTCGCTTAATAACTCTTTTGCCACAACATCCGCTTGTTTTCCCGTTATGTTCCCGTTAATTCTGTAAACAGCAACATAATCAACGGAAGAAATATCTTTTATTCCGATACCTGCTATATCGGAAACGGTATGAAGACCTTGGGGATCAACAAAACCTTTTTTAGTTTTAATCTCGATTTCAAATATCATTTTAAAAATTCCTACCTGTTATTTTTTCATAAGCTTCTATATATTTTGCTTTTGTTTTATTTACCACTTCTTCCGGAAGAACAGGAACCGGAGGTTGTTTGTTCCATTTAATCTGTTCGAGATAATCTCTCACATATTGTTTATCCAAACTGTCTTGAGATTTTCCCAAAACATATTTATCTTTTTCCCAGAATCTTGATGAATCCGGTGTAAAAATTTCATCTATCAAAATAAGTTTCCCGTCATATATACCAAATTCCAATTTTGTATCTGCTAAAATTATTCCTCTTGCAGCACAATAATCACTTACCTTTTTGTAAAGCGTTATCGACATTTCACTTATTTGTGCAGCCAAATCGTCACCTATTCTTCTTGCTGTTTCTTCAAAAGAAATATTTTCATCGTGTTCACCGTCATCTGCTTTTGTTGATGGTGTAAATATTGGTGTAGGTAACTGCTGTGATTGTTGCAAACCTGCCGGGAGTTCTACTCCGCAAACCGTTTGACTTTTCTGATATTCTTTCCAACCCGAACCTGCAAGATATCCTCTGACTATACATTCGATATCTACTCTTTTTGCTTTTTTAACAATCATCGCTCTGTCTCTTAAGAACTCATATTGTTTGAGTTCTTCAGGAAATTCGTCAAAATTTCCCGTAATTATATGGTTTGGAATTATATTTTGAACAAAATCAAACCAAAACATGGATATCTTATGCAAAATTTTACCTTTGTCGGTAACCAAAGGCGATAATATATAATCAAAAGCGGATATTCTGTCCGTTGCGACAATAAGAAGTTTATCCTCTTGATACTGATAAACATCTCTGACTTTACCCGAATGCAACAATTTACAACCTGAAAGTTCCGGTGCCGTAATCATTTTATGGTATCTCCTATAAATGTGTTCTTTTTATTTTATCTTTTTTGTTATATAAATTCAAATAAACTAGCAAAAAAATCCCTTATCTTTTTTGGAAGATAAAGGTAATGTAATGGTAAATATAGATCCTTCACCATACTTTGATTCAAAAGACATATCTCCGTCATGTGCTTCGACTATCATTCTTCTTGCGACATAAGAACCGATACCAGAACCTGACTTGCTCGAGGGTTTTGTTGTAAAAAATGCGGAGAAAATCTTAGCTTTATTTTCCGGTTTTATACCTATACCGTTGTCCTTTATAATAATTTGATATTTGTTTTTATCAGGCAAATATTTTAATGAAACTCTTATTTCCGGGACAAATGGTTGAGATTTATCAATATCATTAATCAAGGGATTTTGCATATGTTGTTCTTTTTCAATAATCGCTTCAAAAGCATTATCTATACAATTAAAACAAACTTCCTGTATTTGATATTTTATACCGTATATTTTATCGTTATCCGACGGTATATCAAGAACAATAGGAACTTTTTCTCTGTGATGTTTTACATGAACCAACATTACCGCAGGATCAACAATTTCTTTCATCGAGAAAATTTCTTTATTCGTTACAGATCCTTTCGGTTTTGCAAAATCTAAAATTCCGGTTAAAACCGTATTCGTTTTTTTTACGTTTTCGTTAATTGAAAGGATGAGCTCATTCATACTTTTTATCATTTCGTTTATATTTGGATGTTGTTCTATGAAAGCTTTATGCCCCTCGGAAAAATCTTTGACATCATAACTTAACAGTTCTGCCGCTAATCCAAAACTGTTTAGCCTGTTACGTATCTGGTGAGCCATACCATCAGCCATACCACCGATTGAAGCAAGTTTTTCGGCTTCGAACAGTCTTTTTTGTTGTTTTTGAGATCTTTCCAAAAACAAACAATTTTCTATTGCAAGTGCAGCTTGATTTGACAACACACCAAATACTTCAACATCTCGCGGAGAATATAATGTTCTGTTTTCTTTATCTCCCAAAAATAAAAAGCCTATAATTCTATCTTTAAATATGGACGGAATTATTAAAGTTATTCCCGGATTTATTTTCATAAGTTCGTTTTTATATTGTTCCGGAAGTGCAGAAAAGAAAAAAGGTTTTTTCTTCTTTTTCATAAAATCCATAAAACCAATATCTTTCGGAAGATCTTTTAATACTTTTTTTTCTCTACCTCTATAATCGATATTCACATAAACATTTTTTGCTTCATCGAAAATATATAAACTTACGAAAACAATTTTAACCGATCTCTTTATTATCCTTACTATCAATTTCGATAATTTTGAAATATCGTAGTCTTTTTCTATCATACCGGTCGAAGCTTGCATTAACAACTGTTGATATTGTTCCTGTTCTGCCAACAGAAATTTTTCAGCTTTTTTCTGAAAATAATTTGCTATAAACTGGCCGGAAGTTGATAATATAAATAATATAATACATGATATGAGCCATTGACCTGTTTTATATCCTATCCAAATCGGAGACAATAAAATAAACAAATATATGGAAACCCAAATGAATGTTTTTGTTACGGCAAGTTTTATATCCATCAGGTTATACTTTATTATACTCATTGCCATAATTACGATAAATAAAAGAATAAGTATATACCCAAACGGATACAATTCCAACGGATATTTCGTAATATAATCAACCCCTCCGAAAGAAGTTATGCAAAAAGCAACCAGTATATACTTCGTTTGCTGCTGTTTTATTGCACTGAAATTCGGATTGTGAACATTTTTTAACAATAACAAAATAGCATAACAAAATAAAACCAAAAACTGGAGCAGAATTATAAAATATAATTTACCGGCAATCGGATAATATCCCCAAAAACATATCTTTATTCCGCTATAAAATACCGGCGTGAAAAAATTTATTATCGCACAGGGAATAGTCAAAATTGTGAGAAACTTAAGCATTTTTTCATATTGTTTATCTTTGTTCAAAAAAACAGTAACAAAATAAAACATACAAATTGGAATAGTTAAAACGCCGACAAAACCGATCTTCGCATAGTGATAAGCCGTAATAATATTCCTAGACCAATACATTAAGGAAAAAGGAAACAACCATAAAAATACTGAAAGGCAAAAAAGTAAATATACTTGATTTATAAGTTGTTTCTTGTTTTTTAAATAAACAAACAACCCCATAAACAAAAATAAAACAGATGTTATTGTTGGAAATAAAGCATATAGGTTCATAAAATTAATTTCCTGTTAAAATTTTAATATCAATCTCTTGTTAAACTTATGCCTTGTAAATGGCTTGTTTTCTGCCAAATATAATTCATTTCTCCATATGGACCACCGGTTTTGCCTATTCCGCCGTGACTTGAAAGAAACAAAGATACTCCGATATGTTTAGAATTAATTCTTAATAAACCGCTTTTATCAACATGTTTCATGAATTGTCTTGTATAAAAAGCAGATTTCACCCATACGGAAGCTCTTAAACCGTATTCGTTTGTTTCTGCTAAATTCATCATTTTTTCAAATATATCCGCATCTCTTTCTTGTTTATCCTTTAAATCCGATTTGATTTTTATTATTGGAATTACCGGGAAAAAATTTTCATCTTTTATTATTTTTATATTAAATAATTCCGGATTATCCGAATCTATTTCCACAAGTGTAGGTTGAAAATATATTCCGTTTTCTGCTACTGTTCCGTTATAATTTACTCTGTTTCCTCCACACAAAAGTTTTGCTCCTTTTGATAATGCATCTTCCAATGCGGCAATACATTCCGACATTTTTATGACCGGAGTTAAACATGTTTCCATATTTGACGGTAATCCGAATTTTAAATCGTTAACTTTTTTTATCATCAATTCGGAAAAACTATTAAATGCATCCTCATGAACTATCAGAGTCTTCGGAACCATACATATTTGTGTTGAACCGAGATATGCATCCATAGCAGAATCAACAGCACCTTCGATATTGCTTCCTTCCCAAACAAATAAATTGTCATTGCCTGAAAGTTCGAGTATTGCTTTTTTATTGTGTTCACAAGCTTTTTTCCCGATTTCCAAACCTTGTTCGCTATCTCCAAAAAAGAAAATATCATTAACCTTAGGATTGTTCATCCACTCATCCATAAAAACTTTAGAGTTACCAACAACTATATTTACGGCAGACTCCGGTGCATTATTATCTCTCAAAGCTTTTATTACTACTTTTTTCCATAACTGAATTGTAGCAACCGGCGCTTTCAATGGTGGTTTTATTATAAGTGCATTCCCCGATAACAAAGCGAATGCCGCTATAAGAGAATTACTTGCAGCCGCATTTTTTGGAGGACATACAACAACCACACCATCCGCTTTTCTGACTAAATAAATTCTTTCATTCCCTTGTTTACCGACTTCGTCCCATAATTCATCCTTAAATCTATCCATGGTTTCTTTACAAAAAACTTGTTCTAATCCCAAATATTCCCAACCGGCAAGCTTACATGGGTGTCCTTCTATTGCGAACAATTTTATAAACTCATCCATATTTGCAACGAGATTATTGTATACATCATATAGAATCTTTCTCCTTTTAGCTACAGGCATATCTCTCATTATTTTTGACGCTTTATATGCGGATTCTATTGCCCTTTTATTTAGTTCGTTATCACCCACACAATATTTCGCATAAATATATTTATCGACTTCTTCGGGCCTTTCACCTTTTTTCAGTTTGGATATAATCTGATAAGTTTTTTTAAAATCCAAAATAGTCTGATCGGCATAAGGGAAATATTCATATTTCCCGGTATCAACATCTTTTCCGTCGACAAATAGAGAGAATTGTTCCATAAAACTTTTCCTCCGCTTTATTTATTTTTTGTCTCTAATTTCCAAGTAAGATATGTGGTAATAAATGAATCTATATCTCCGTCCATAACCTTATCAACCTGACTTGTTTCATATTCCGTTCTGTGATCTTTCACCAATTGATAAGGCATAAAAACATAAGATCTTATTTGACTGCCCCATGCAATGAGTCCTTTTTCATCATAATGTTTTTCATAAGACTCTCTTAATTTTTCCTGCTCGAATTCGTAAAGTTTTGCTCTCAACAATTTCATTGCAGTTGCTTTATTTTTTATTTGAGATCTTTCCGTTTGAGACTGAACTACAATATTCGTCGGTAAATGAGTGATTCTAACGGCAGAGTCGGTGGTATTTACATGTTGACCGCCTGCTCCCGTGGAACGATAAGTATCTATTCTTAAATCTTTTTCATCGATAACAATATCTATATCGTCATCAACTTCCGGTATAACATCGACGCTTGCAAAAGAAGTATGCCTTCTTTTGTTGGCATCGAAAGGAGAAATTCTTACCAATCTGTGAACTCCTATTTCCGATTGTAACAGTCCATAAGCATATTCACCGCTTATAATGAATGTTATACTTTTTATACCGGCTTCATCCCCGTCCAAAATATCTATTGTAGTGAATTTAAAACCTTTATCTTCAGACCATCTGGAATACATTCTTACAAGCATCTGTGCCCAATCGCAAGATTCGGTTCCGCCTGCTCCTGCATGAATAGAAACGATTGCATTATTTTTATCGTGTTTCCCGGAAAGTTTTGTTTTGATTTCTATATTTTCAACATCTTTTATAAGTGCTAATTTGTCCTGTTCCAATTCTTTCGATAAGGACTCATCCTGTTCCTGCTGTAAAAGTTCATCTATTTCAATCAAGCCGTCTATTCTTGTTTTTAAATTATTCCAAGAATTTACGGTCTCTTTCAAGCCGTCAAGTTTAGACATTACACTTTTAGCATTATTTTGGTCGTTCCAAAAATCCGATGCCGAAATTTCTTTGTCTAATACGGATATCTCTTTGATTTTATTATCAATATCAAAGAGACCTCCTTAAATTCATAATTTTTTCTTTTAATTCGTTAAGCATAATTTTCCCTTTATATTATAAAAACTATAACTATTATAAACATTGTAAAAAACATACACAGATAACAAAATATATTACCGATTTTATCATAAGTTGTTATTATGGTATTTTGATATACTTGTGTCGTAAAAGCCGTATTTTCGTTTATGTTTGTATGTTGCAATACCTTTCCTGCGGAATCTATAACTGCCGATATTCCGGTATTTGCAGATACTATAACATTTTTTCTGTTCTCTATTGCTCTGAAAATATTCATTACAAAATGTTGATACGGAGCATAAGAATCGAAGAACCATGCATCGTTGGTATGGTTAGTTAAAATTTTTGCACCGTTTGAAACATATTTTCTGGATAAGTTCGGAAAAAAATTCTCCGAGCATATTGTGGCACCTACAATCATATTGTCATATTTTAACACGTTCATATACTTACCTTTAGAAAAATCTCCCAAAGCATTCAATATGTCAAAATATTTTGATAATATTTTTCTGAGAGGAATGTATTCTCCGAAAATAACAAGATGATTTTTATCGTGTTTTTCCAAAATCTTGTTATTGCCGGTTACCGCAAAGATCGAATTATAAATTCCGTTATCGTCGTAACTTGCCCCGCCGAACAAATTTAATTTCCCGTATTGCGAAATATCTGTTACCAAATCAATAATGTTTGGCTCGTATTGCAAATACCCCGGCAAAACAGTTTCCGGGTAAACAACCAAATCCAAATTTTTATCTTGAAAAGCAGCAACTGTTTGTTTAATTGTAGTTAAAATTTCCTCGGTATATTTGTCGTCCCATTTTTTATATTGGTCTATATTCGGTTGAACAACGCCGACCGTTAATTTGTCACCATAAGGATTTGAATAAATGTTTATTTGAGCATATCCGTACAATCCTACAATTGCAAACAAAGACACAACGTATACAATAAAAAATTTACCTCTTGAATCTTTAAACCAGTAATAAAGCAACATATTTATAAAAACTATAAGGAAAGAAATGCCATAAACTCCGAAAATATCCGCAAATTGAATTATGTACGGAAAAGAAGTTTGGCTGTATCCTAACAAATTCCATCCGAATCCTGTAAGGAAATAAGTTCTTACATATTCCAATAAAACCCAAGAACTTGCGGCATACATAGATGAAACTAAAGGATGGAAATGCCTTCTGGAAAAGCTCAACATTCCCGTCCATAAAGAAAAATATAAAGCTAAATAAGACCACAATAAAACAGAAACAATTACGGCCTGTATTGTATTTGTATTGTACTTAAGAAAAGGAAACATCCAAAACAAAGAAATTGCATAACATGTAAAGCCGAAAACAAAACCATATACTAACGAATTTTTCACACAGTTTCTTAAAGAAGAATAAATAACAGGTATAAGTGCTACCCACATGAAGTAGAAAGCATTTATCTTTGGAAAAGATATTGCTACAAGAAAACCAGATAAAATAGAAAGTAAAAAATATTTTAATCTAAATTTTTTCACCCAAAATCCGATTACTTATATTTTATTTATTTGCTCCGCAACATTTTTTATATTTTTTGCCGCTTCCGCAAGGACAAGGATCGTTTCTTCCTATTTTCTTTATATCTTTAGCGGAAACTTGTTTCTTGCCGTTCATGTTGTTACTGTTATTGTCTGCGCTGCTTTTTGTCGGATCAACATTTCTGTTTTCCTGACCGGAAGGCATAGGTTTCGGTCTAACATTAACTTGAACTCTGAAAACATACTCTATGGTCGTTTCTCTTATTCTTGCCATCATATTAGCAAAAAGATTATAAGATTCTTTTTGATATTCTATTTTAGGATCTTTTTGAGCATAAGCTCTGTAACCGATACCTTTTTTCAATTGATCAAGCTCATATAAATTATCTTTCCATGCACTATCTATCATTTGTAAAAGAACCATTCTTTCAACATGACTGAGAAGTTCTTTACCTAAAGTTTCTTTTCTTTTTTCGTATGCTTCCTGTATTTTGTCGAGCAATATTGTTTTTAATGCATCTCTTGTAAGATAACTTAATTCTTCTTTATTTGCCACTTCAAAATTTATTCCGAAAGTTCTGGACATCCAAGCATGGAAATTAGGCCATTCCCATTGTTCCGGATAAGTTTTTACCGGTGCCCATTGTTCGATTTTTTCTTCTACGGATTCAAGCCACATATCCTGTATTGTCGTAGAAACATCTTCACCTTCGAGAATTTCGTTTCTTAAACGATAAACGGCTTCTCTCTGTTTATTCATAACATTATCATAATCGATAAGTTGTTTTCTTATATCAAAATCTCTGCCTTCAACTTTTCTTTGCGCATTTTCTACGGCTTTTGATATCCAAGGATGTTCTATTGCTTCACCTTCTTTAAGTCCGAGCTTTTGCATAACAATTGCCATTCTGTCGGAACCGAAAAGTCTCATAAGTTCATCTTGCATAGATAAATAAAATCTTGATGCACCGGGATCTCCCTGACGTCCGGCTCTACCTCTTAACTGATTATCGATTCTTCGTGATTCATGTCTTTCCGTACCTATGATATAAAGACCGCCGACCTCTCTGACAAACTTTCCGTTTTCTTCGTCACCTGCACCAAGCACGATATCTGTACCTCTACCGGCCATGTTGGTCGCAATGGTAACGGCACTTTTTGCACCTGCCTGAGCAATAATTTGAGCTTCGAGCTCATGATATTTTGCATTCAAAACATTGTGAGGTATACCTTTTTTTCTTAACATATCGGAAATAAGTTCCGATTTTTCGATTGATCTTGTACCAACGAGAACAGGCTGTCCTTTTCTCCAACATTGTTCTATATCCTGTATAATTGCATTATATTTTTCTTTTTCCGTTCTATAAATCACATCCGGCCAATCTTTTCTTATCATCGGATTATTTGTCGGTACTTCAACTACATCGAGTTTATATATTTCCCAGAATTCGCTTGCTTCCGTAAGCGCGGTACCTGTCATACCTGCTATTTTGTTATACATTCTGAAAAAGTTCTGGAATGTTATTGTTGCAAGAGTTTGGTTTTCCTGCTCGATTTTTAAATTTTCTTTTGCTTCGATTGCCTGATGAAGACCGTCAGACCATCTTCTTCCCGGCATAAGTCTTCCGGTAAATTCATCAACGATAATAACTTCGCCGTCTTTTACAACGTAAGCAACATCTCTCTTATAAAGTTCGTGAGCTCTTATTGCCTGTGTTATATGATGAACCCATTCTGCCTGCATATCATCATATATATTTTTTACTCCTAAAAATCTTTCGGATTTTTGAACGCCTTGTTCGGTTAAAACAACGGTATGATTTTTTTCATCTACGAGATAATCGTAACCTTTAGATAAATCTATACCTTCATATTTTGCTTTTATTTCTTCGTTTTCCGTTATATGTCTACCTTTGAGCATAGGAACGATTCTGTTTGCCACATAATATTTATCGGTAGATTCTTCACCGGGACCTGATATAATCAAAGGAGTTCTTGCTTCATCTATTAAAATTGAGTCGACCTCATCCACGATGGCATAATTCAATTCTCTTAAAACTCTTTGTTCCTTGGAAATTTTCATATTGTCTCTAAGGTAATCGAATCCCAATTCGTTGTTTGTTACATAAGTTATATCACAAGCATACGCTTGTTTTCTTTCTAAATCGGTAGTATCGTGACAAATATTTCCAACAGTCATACCGAGTGCATTATAGACAGGTTCCATCCACTCTTTATCTCTTTTTGCAAGATAATCGTTAACGGTAACAACATGAACGCCTTTTCCCGTTAAAGCATTTAAATACACCGGCAATGTCGCAACAAGCGTTTTACCTTCACCGGTTTTCATTTCGGCTATTTTACCCTGATGTAAAATATAACCACCTATCATTTGAACATCGAAATGTCTAAGTCCTATAGTTCTTTTCGATGCTTCTCTAACACAAGCAAATGCTTCAGGCAAAATACTATTAAGTTTTTCCCCGTTTGCAATTCTTTCTTTAAACTCTAAAGATTTTGCTTTTAGTTCTTCGTCCGTCAACTTTTGTATTTCCGGTTCCAATGCATTTATTTTATCTACAACCGGTCTTATTTTTTTAATATCTCTTTCATTTTGTGAACCGAATATTGCACCAAATATTTCTTTAATCATTATTTTGTCCTTTATAAAAATATAATAATATCTATTAGATTTTATCTTTTTTATATACAAATTTCAATACAAAATACAAATCATTTTATTGTATTTATTGTTACAAAAATATATTATATCCGTATGGAAAACAAATATATAAGAGATTGTATTAAAGAAAATATTGATACTATTTATGAAATAGATAAAACCGGCTCTTCCTATAACTGGACCAAAAGTATGTTTTTGGAAGAACTTGAAAACAAAAATTCTTTTTTTAAAATTTTATATTTTAACGATGTTATTGTAGGATACATCATATATCATGTAGTTATAGATGAAGCCGAAATATTAAATATAGTGATTGATAATAAGGTTAAAAGACAAAATTTCGGAAAATACCTTTTGGAACAAACCTTAAATAATCTTGCAAAACAAAACATTAAAACCGTTTTTCTTGAAGTCGGAGAGAAAAATGTTCCGGCAATAAATTTATATTTAAAATTCGGATTTGAACAGTACGGTATAAGAAAAGAATACTATAAGAATAAAGAACACGCATTACTTATGAAAAAGGCGATTTATAATTTATAATTTCGGAATAATAATTGTTTCATTTGACTTTTGGTATTAAAAATAATAGAATACTTGGACATTATTTATAGTTTGTTGATTTAATGGCAACGTAGCTCAGGGGTAGAGCAGAGGACTCATAAGCCTTTGGTCGGTGGTTCAATTCCACCCGTTGCCAATTTTTTTATGCATAAGGAAAAATTATGAAAGTTTTGCTTACGGGTGCTACGGGGTTTGTAGGAAGTCATATAGTAGAAGAACTTATTTCAAACAATCATACGATAGTTGCCACGGTAAGAAAAAGTTCCAATTTAAAATGGATTAAAGATTATCCTATTCAATATGAATATTGTTCTTTAAATGATGAAGAGCAATTATCAAAATTACTTTCAACTGTTGATGTTGTAGTTCATTGTGCCGGTGTTGTAAGAGCTTTGAATTGGGATGGTTATTACAATACCAATGTTACAGGAACAAAAAATATTGTTCAAGCCGCAATAAAAAATAAAAGCAATATTAAAAAATTCATTTATATTTCTTCACAAGCAGCAATGGGTCCAAGTGCAACAGAAGAACCTAAATTATTAACGGAAAAAGAAAATCCCGTTTCTTATTACGGCAAAAGCAAATTTTTGGCGGAACAAGAAGTAAAAAAATTGGAAGGAATTGTGCCTTATACTATTATAAGACCAGCTTCAGTCTACGGACCAAGAGATAAAGATATTTTTATTTTCTTTAATTTGGTTAAACATCATCTAAAGCCAAACACTCATACTAAAAGATTTATTCAACTGGTTTTTGTAAAAGATATAGCAAAAGTTATTTCGACAGCATTAACTAACAAAGATACTAACAATAAAACTTATTACCTTTGTGACGGTAACATTTATAGCTGGAAAGATGTTGCAACAACAATAGCAAAAGCAAACAACATAAAAACCATACCTATTATATTATTTGATTTCATTTTTAAAACTGTTGCTTGTTTTTATGAAGGTGTAGCAAAAGTTACAAAAAAGCCGCAAGTTTTAAGTAAAGAAAAAATTGTTGAAATGTTACAAACTTATTGGACTGCAGATAATTCGGATATAATAAAAGATACCGATTTTGAGTTTACAAAGCTTGAAAATGGTGCAAAAATAACATACAATTGGTACTTAAGTAATAAATATTTTTAATACAAATTTTACTGTGGAGTGTTTTATGTCTAACGATATTTTTGAAAAGTGTACTAAATTTACTGCAGCAAGAGATTTGCAAGCTGCAGGAATGTATCCATATTTTAAAAGAGTAGAAACCGTTCAAGGTCCCGTAGTTAAAATTGACGGAAAAGAAAAAATAGTTTTATGTTCTAATAACTATTTGGGACTTGCCGATCATCCGAAAGTTATAGAAGGTGCTGTTGCTGCAGCAAAGCAATACGGAACATCTTGCACAGGTTCCAGATTCTTGAACGGCACAAACGATTTACATGAAAAAGTTGAAAGAAAATTTGCAAAGTTTGTAGGTAAAGAATCCGCGATACTTTTCACAACAGGTCACCATTCAAATTTAGGAGCGCTTTCTTCTTTGGTAGGTAAAGGTGAATTTGTTATTACGGATAAATTGGATCATGCTTCAATTATAGACGGTTGCAGACTTTCATTCGGCGGAGAAATGTTAAGATTCAGGCACAACGATATGGGTGATTTGGAAAGACAATTAGCAAAAGTTCAATCAAAAGGAACGTCCGCTTTAATAGTTGTTGACGGTATATTCAGTATGGAAGGAGATATAGCAAAGTTTCCCGAAATATCGGCACTTGCAAAAAAATACGGTGCAAGAGTTTATGTAGATGAAGCACATTCATTGGGTGTGCTTGGTAAAAACGGAAAAGGGACAGGTGAATATTTTAATATGGAACCCGAAGTTGATGTTTTAATGGCAACAGCTTCAAAATCACTTGCTTCTATCGGTGGATTTATTGCAAGCAGAAGTGAAGTTATTAATTATATTAAACATACGGCAAGATCATTAATATTTACGGCAGCATTACCGCCTGCATGCGTAGGTGCAATAGATGTTGCTTTGGATATTTTACAAGATGAACCTGAAAGAAGAGCTAAACTTTGGGAAAACACAAACAAAATGAAAGAAGGTTTTCAATCTTTAGGATTTGATACAAGAACATCGGAATCTCCTATTATACCTATAACCGTAGGTGAAGATATGAAAGCTTTTCAAATGTGTGCAATGTTGTTTGAAGAAGGTATTTTTGCATCACCGGTAGTCAGTCCTGCAGTTCCGGAAGGTCAAGCTATAATAAGAACAAGTTATATGGCAACTCATACCGATGAACATTTGGAAATGATTCTTGATAAATTCGAAAAAGTTTCTAAACAACTCGGAATAATTCCGGGCGGAAACACAAGAACAAGAATGAAGAAAAAATCTTCAAGCAATATAAATAACAGAAGATGGAATTTTTCTTTTTCAAATAACAAATTTGCAGCCGCAACAAAAAGATGGTTCAAAAATTTGTGGTCTAACAAGTAAAATGTTTACCGTAAAGAAAATAGATTTTAAACAAATAAACGATTTTATAAAGTTACCTTATAAAATTTATAAAGGTAACCCTTATTGGATACCTCAATTAGATTCGGAAAACAAAAAGTTATTATCCGAAAAAAATCCTTATTGGAAACATGCAAAAAAGCAATTATTTTTGGCCTATGATGATAAAAACAATATCGTTGGAAGAATTGCCGGTATTATTGATTACAACTATATAGAATTTCAAGAAACCGAAATAGGCTTTTTCGGTTTTTTTGAATGTATAGATAATGTAGAAGTTGCACAAATGTTGTTCGATGCGGTAAAACAATGGTTATCGGAAAACAAGTTAGATAAGATGATGGGACCGATGAATCCGTCAACAAACGATGAAGTAGGCTTTTTATATGAAGGTTTCGATAGTGATCCGAAAATATTAATGCCGTACACTCATAAATACTATTTAAATTTAGCAGAACAGTGCGGCCTTAAAAAAATAAAAGAACTTTATGCATACAATATTCCGGTTGCTTTAGATGACAGAATGCCAAGACTTAATAAAGCATTAAGAATAGTTCAAAAAAGAAATCCTAACATAACGATAAAAACTTTCGACAAAAACAATTTCAAAAAAACACTTGAAGATATAATCGAAGTATATAATTCCGCCTGGGAAAAGAATTGGGGCTTCGTTCCGTGGACAAGAGAAGAATTCGAATCTATAGCGGACGACATTGTAAATTTGGCAGATCCAAATATTGTGATGCTTGCTTGTGACGGAGGTAAAACTATAGGAATGCTTATAGCTATTCCGGATTACAACTATGTATTCAAAAAAATGTACGGAAAATTGTTCCCGTTAGGTTTTTTAAAATTTTTGTATTATAAAAGAAAAGTTAAAGATTTAAGGCTTATGATAATGGGTGTAAAAAAAGAATACAGACATAAAGGTATTGAAGCTTATATGTCTTTAGAAGCTCTTATAAATTCCGTTAAAGGCGGATACCAAGAATGTGAACTCTCCTGGATTTTGGAAGATAACGTAATGACTCAAAGAACCGCGGAAATGATGGGCGGATCAATATACAAAAAATACGCAGTATACGGAAATTAAAAGCATGAAAAATATTTTAGTAACCGGCGGAGCAGGGTTTATAGGAAGCAACTTTGTAAGATACATGCTTAACAAGCATAAAGATTACAAAATAGTTAATCTTGATTTGTTAACCTATGCCGGCAACATAAAAAGTTTAGACGATGTAAAAGATAATCCTAATTATTTGTTTGCAAAAGGTGATATTGCCGACAATAAATTAGTTGATAAAATTGTTTCCGACAACAAAATAGATGTGATAATAAATTTTGCAGCAGAATCTCATGTCGACAGAAGCATAACCAACCCCGATATATTCGTAAAAACAAATGTCTTGGGAACACAAAACCTTTTGGAAGTAGCAAAAAAATATAAAATAGAAAAATTTTTCCAAATATCTACGGACGAAGTTTACGGATCGCTCGGGAAAACAGGTTTTTTCACTGAAAAAACCCCCCTTTCGCCGAACAGTCCTTATTCCGCAAGTAAAGCAAGTGCCGACTTATTGGTTATGGCATACCATCATACTTTCGGCTTAAATGTTAATATTACAAGATGTTCAAATAATTACGGCCCTTATCAATTCCCGGAAAAATTAATTCCGTTATTTATTACAAATGCTCTCGATAATAAACAAGTTCCATTATACGGTGACGGTTTAAACATTAGAGATTGGCTTTTTGTAGAAGATCATTGTTCAGCCATAGACACAGTATTACATAAAGGTAAAAACGGTGAAATTTATAATGTCGGCGGTAACAATGAAAAAACCAACAAATATATTACAGATACAATTTTAAAATATTTGGGTAAGGACAGTTCATTAATAAAATATGTTGCCGACAGATTAGGACACGACAGAAGATACGCTATCGATGCAACAAAAATTAAAGAAGAATTAGGTTGGCAACCTCAATACAAATTTGAACAAGCAATAGAAAAAACAATAGAATGGTATTTGAATAATAAAGAGTGGTGGCAACCTTTGTTGGAAGATTAGAAGATTTGATGAAGTAAGTAATTAACAAAAAGATAATATATATTCAATTTATAAACTATCGTTAGTATTAAACTCTTATTAGAAACAAAATCCTTAATGGACAAATAAAATCATGCAAAATTTTTTCAATTTTAAAAGTTTTAAAATATTTATTTTAATCTCATTATTATATTTATTAATAACTCTTTCTTGTTTGGTTATTTTTCTTCCGAATTGGATTTATGAGAATTTTGGAAAAATAACTATAGAGCAGATATTATTTACTCTATTCTTACCTCTAAAAGGCACAAGCAATGAATTAGTAAATAGCTTTGTTAAAAAGTTATTGACACCTTCTTTTATATGTTCTTCTTCTTTAATATTAATATTTTTAATTATTTACGATATAAAATATTTAAACAAACTTATTTTAAATAAATTTTACAAATTATTAACATTTGCATTTAAAGGTCTAATCCTTATATACAAAAAATACACAAACTCAAAAACGGCTAAAAAATTCACAAAATATTCATTAATTTCCATAGCCGTTTTTCTCTTTATATTATTACCTGTTATCAATTTTATTCTACCTACGAAACAAAATAAATTTTATTATTCCAACAAACAAATTATAAATGAGAATTGTTTAATAGCACATGCTTGCGGACAAATAGACGGCAAAGACTATACAAACTCTTTGGAAGCAATAACACAATCAATAGAAAAAGGATATAAGTTTATAGAAATAGATTTATGCATTACTGACGATAAAGAAATTGTAGCAATGCATGATTTAAATCATTTTATTCATATTACCGGCAATAAAAATATCGATAATAAATTCCATGATATTATAAATCAAAAAATATATAACAAATATACACCTTTAACGACTAAAGGAATAAATCAAATATTTAACACTAACAAAAACCTGGTTCTTGTTACGGATAAAATAACAGATTACGATATTTTACTGGATAATTTTAAATTTAAAGACAGAATGATAGTTGAAGTGTTTTCCGTAAAAAAATACAAAGAAGCTCTTAGAAAAGGAATTTTATATCCTGCATTATGTATCGGGAAAAAAGAAAATTTCAAAGATGTTATAAAAGAAAACATTAGAATGGTTACGACATCTATTGAGTTTCTAAAACAAAATATAGCTATATTTAAATATTTTCATAAAAAAGGTGTAGTTATTATGGTTTACGGAACACCTGAAATAAATGATGAACAATTTTTAAAAAACAATTTAGGGGTTACATGCAGTTTAGCTTATGTAGATAGTGTTTTACCTAAGGATAAAGAAAATGATTAAAAAAATAGTTTTATTATTAATCACTTTCGTAATTATGAACTTGATAACTATCGCTTATGGTATATATAAATTGGGATTACTCAACTTAAACTTAGATATTATTACTTTCTTAAGATATAATTTCGATTCTATACAAATATTGCCATTTATAAACATAATATTTTATTTAATAATAATTTTTACTTTGTTTCTAATTATTTTTAAATTTACAAAAACAAATAACTATTATAAATCTATTTTTATTTTTTTTAGTATTATTTTATTGTTAGGAACTATAAAACTTTGTATTACCTACAAAGTTTTTTACTATATATCCCACAAATTAGAGACTAGTGATTTCTATGAAAAACACTATGTCGATGCAAAACAAGTTTCGATACAAGTTCCGAAACAAAAAAAGAATCTTATTCTTATTTTTATGGAAAGTATGGAATTTACTTTTGCTGATAATAAATTTTTTAAAGAAAATCTTATACCGGAATTAACAAAACTATCAAACGAAAATATTTCTTTTAACAAACATCTTCAAGGTTATTTTCAAAATAATACACAAATGTCTTTAGTTGCAACTATGACCGGTATTCCCAGTCGTGCAATTTTCATTGGTAAAAACTTTGGCAACAATGAAATCGGAAAAGAATTAAAAGAATATTTGCCTAATATTTATTCATTGCCTGACATTTTAAAAGATAACGGATATAATACAATGTTTATTCAAAGCGGAGATGTAGACTTTGCCGGAGCAAGGACTTTTTTACAACAACATAGCTTTGATTTCATAATGGGAGAAGAAGAACTAAGCAAATGTTTTAGTAATATAACTAAGAATGAATGGGGTGTTGAAGATAAATTCACTTTCGAAACACTAAAAAAAGAATTACTTCAAAATTACAAAACAGATATTCCTTTTTTCTTTACAATATTTACAACAGATACCCATTTTAATAACAATTCATCTATAACAGAAAGTAAAAATAAAATAAAACAAACATCTATATTGATTAGTGACTTTATAAATTGGTGTAATAAACAGAATTTTATTAAAGATACAACTATAATTATAATTGGAGATCATCTTAGAATGAAAGATCAATTCATTAGTGAATATTATGATAAAAGATACATTTATAATTGTTTTATCAATTCAGTATATACTAACAAGAATGTAAACAAAAATCGAACCTTTTCTCAAATTGATTTATTTCCTACAATATTAGAAGCTCTTGGTTTTAAAATAGAAGGTTCCAAATTGGGACTAGGAACTTCTTTATTTTCAGATAAAAAAACTTTACTTGAAGAATTTGGTGAAGGAGAGTTAAATTCACAACTTGCAAAAAGAAACAAAATATATAACAATTTATGGAAAAGCAAATAATAGGAGAGAAGAAGATGAAAAAAGATACTGGAATAATAGTAGGTCTTGCAGCAATCATAATAATAGCTTTTATAGCCCTTTCGAGTTTTTTTATAGTTGAAGTAGGTTTTGTAGGAGTAAGAATAAATGTTCTTACAGGTGAAACAAAAAGTTTTTCTCAAGGAACATACCCTAAATTACCTTTTGTTCATCAAGTAGTAAACTATGATGTAAAAACACAAAAGCAAGAAATAGAAGCAGATTCCGCATCTAAAGATTTACAGACCGTTAGAGCAAGAATAGTTGTAAATTTCAGACCGGTTTATGAAAAAGTTAACGACATTCATATAAAAATAGGTAAAGATTATTTTGTAAAAGTTGTTTCTCCTGCAATACAAGAAGTCTCTAAAACGGCAATTTCAAAATTGCCTGTTGAAAATATTATCGTAGAAAGAGAAAATTTAAGAGCAGCAATAGAGGAAAATTTAAGAAAGAAAATAGAAGAGTATAACATAATCATTGAAAATGTAAATATCGTTGATATACAATTTACAGCGGAATTTAACAGAGTTGTGGAAGAAAAACAGATAGAAGAACAGAAAGTTAAAAAAATACAATATCAACGAATGCAGGCGGAAGAAGAGAAGAAAAGAGTTATTTTACTTGCAGAAGCAGAAGCTCAAAAACAAAAATTACTTAGAGATTCTTCCAACCAAACCGTTATCAATTTGAAATGGATAGAAAAATGGGACGGACATTTACCTCAATATATGCTAGGTGATAAGTCTAATTCCATGATAATGTTAAACGATAAAAATTAATCTTTATACAGGATTATCGTTTATAAAAATAAAAAAAATCATATAGCAATATCAACATTTTGTAAGACGATATCACATATAAATAGAAATATTTTTTATAATAAAAGTAACTTATATTATACCTCTCTATTTCGAATACTTTTTTGAAAAAATTACTCTGCTTTTTAAAAGACAAGAATTTAAAATGGCTTGAAACTGTAAACATACAGTAGTTAATGTAACTTTGTTCAAACATTTTAAAAACTTTTTGTTTAATCAAATATTCCTTTATTGCTCCTAAAAAATTTTTACACAGAAAAATATACTCTTCTTCATTTATTTTCATTCTTGAAATTGAGGTCGATACCCCTCTTCTGTAGTATACAAGTTCTTTGTTTAACACATATATTCTTTTAGCAAAAATCATTGATATATGCGAAAAAAAAGAATCATTGTGTTTTTTTATATTTTGAAAAGAAATACCATTTTCTTTTATAAAAGATGTTCTATATAATTTATCCCAACACCATCCCATATGAAACTGAAAAGCATATTTAGGAATATCCGAACAAGAAAAAACTTCTTTATTAGGTAATAAACAATCTTTAATATTATTCTGCCCTTTAATATTACCATTATCAAAAATCTTTGATTTACAAACAACTATGTCCGTATTATATTTATCAGCACAATTGTACATTTGTTCCAACATATCAAGTTCAAAAAAATCGTCAGAATCTAAAAAAGACAAATATTTACCTTGTGCAACGGACAAACCTTTATTTCTTGCAGCTCCAGCCCCTTCATGTTGTTGTTTTATAATTTTAATTCTTAAATCTTTGTTTGAATATTCATTTAAAATTGTCAAAGAAGAATCTGTTGAGCCGTCATCGATACAAATAATTTCAATATCGGGCAATGTTTGATTAACAACACTATCCAAACATTGTCTTAAGTGTTTTTCTATGTTATATACCGGTATAATTACTGATACTTTAGGAATACTCATGTCTTAAATTTACTATCCAAAATTTTAACAAAATTCTCTGCTACAAAAATTTAATGCAGACTCTATAACTTGATCCATATCATAATACTTATATTCTCCTAATCTTCCGCCGAAAAAAATGTTTTTTTCTTTATCAGCCAACTCTTTATATTTTAAATATAAGTTATTATTTTTCTCATCATTAACAGGATAATAGGGCTCGTCTTCTTTTGTCCATTCCCTAGAAAACTCTTTTGAAATTACCGTTTTTGGCAAATCATTTCCTTTTTCATCTTTACCGAACATAAACCATTTATGTTCAATAATTCTTGTCCAAGGTATTTCTTTATCGGTATAATTAACCATTGCATTGCTTTGAAAATCCGGAATATTCAATATTTCATTTTCAAAATTTACCGTCCTGTATTCCAATGCCCCTAATTTATAATCAAAATATGCATCAATCGCACCGGTGTAAATAATTTTATCTGAAATCGAATTATAATATTCTCTGTTTTTTAAATAATCTTCGTTTAATTTTACATCTATGCCAAATAACATATTTTCTATGAGTTTCGTGTATCCTTTGACAGGAATACCCTGATATAAAGCATTAAAATAATTATTATTGTAAGTAAATCTGACAGGTAATCTTTTTATAATAAATAAGGGAAGATCTTTACATTTTCTTCCCCACTGTTTTTCGGTATATCCTTTTATCAATTTTTCAAAAACGTCTCTACCTACCAAGTTGATTGCTTGTTCTTCCAAATTTTTAGGTTCACTTTTTATTTCTTTTTTCTGTTCATTTATTATTTTTTCAGCCTCTTCCGGTGTGTTTACCCCCCACATCTTATTAAATGTAAACATACTAAAAGGAAGTGAATATAATTGATCTTTATAATTTGCTATAGGTGAAAAAATAAAATTGTTAAACGAAGAAAATTTATTTATAAAATTCCAAACAGCTTTGTTATTGGTATGGAAAATGTGAGGACCATACTTATGAACGTCTATACCTTCAATTTTTTCGGTATAAATATTGCCTGCAATATGGTTTCTCTTTTCTATTACTAATACTTTTTTACCTTTATCGGTTGCTTGTCTTGCAAAAACAGCGCCATATAGGCCACACCCAACAACCAAATAATCATATTTCATATTTTTCCTGATATTTTAAAATTTAAATCTCTTATTGTATTTAGTATAATATACAAAATTTTTATAAATATTAGAATTCAGATATGAATATAGTTTACAAAGTATCGGTAATAATACCCATATATAATGTAGAGCCTTACTTAAGACAATGTCTTGATAGTGTTTGTAATCAAACGTTTAAAGACATTGAAATTATTTGTATAAATGACTGTTCCACAGATAATTCCTTAAAGATATTAGAAGAATATCAAAAAAAAGATAACAGAATTGTTTTAGTCGATTTAACGGAAAACAAAGGTGTAGGTATTGCAAGAGATATAGGAATAAAATCAGCAAAAAGTAAATATGTAACTTTTATAGATCCTGATGATTGGATAAAGACTAATTATGTTGAAGTTCTTTACAATACTATAAAACGAAATGATACGGATTTTGTGGGTGCAGATTTTTACTTATATAAAGATGGTACTATAGTTGATAAAGCTACTAATATAAATCTTGTTTTCGATAAAATATTAACTAAAGAAAATATCAGAAGAAAATATTTACAACAATTAAACAATTTATCTATTTGTTTAGTATGGGCTAAAATATATAAGAAGGATTTTTTAATATCAAACAATATTTCTTTTGAAATAAGAAAGCTTGAAGATAATTTTTTTATGTGGCAAGTACTTATAAAAGCTAAAAGCTTTATGCTTATAAAAGACAAACTTCTTTATCATAGATTTGCAAGACCAGGATCTTCTGAAATTTCATACACTGTAGATAATAGATTATATTTATTTAAAAAGCTATACTCTTTAAGTCAACAAGATTACTATAGAAATTATCTTAAAGATTTTTACACATACATATCAATATCTATTTCCTATTATATAGAGAATACAAATATTGCAGAAGCGAAATATTCTTTTTATGAATTTAAAAAATTATTTTATAATGAAAATTTTAAATTAACTTATAAATATATAAATATACGAAACAAAATAAGACTATTCGTTTTCAATTTTTGTTTAAAACATAATTTAAATTATGTAAACATTGGAAAATTTCATCATAAATATAATCCTATTAGGCTGTTTACCGGGAAATAGTCAAGTATATGTCGTAATAATTTAGTATAATGCAACAATGAAAACAATAAAACAAAGAATCAAAACAAAATTTCCGATACTGGTAAAAATAATATATTTTCTTCGCGCAATAATATTAAGAAACAAACTTGAATTTATTGAAATACATCTTGTTGACAGCTGTAATTTAAAATGTAAAGCATGTACTTCTTTTTCAAACATTACCACAAAAGCCAATTTTATTGATGCAAGATTATTAGGGATCAGACTAAGCAAATTGACAAAACTTTTTACAATAGAACAGATACGCCTTGTAGGTGGAGAACCTCTCCTTCACCCTGATATAAACAATGTTCTAAAAATAGTCAGACAATGTTTGGGGTATTCGCAGATAGAATTGGTTACAAACGGCATTTTACTTAACAAAATGTCAAAAGATTTTTTTGAAACATGTTATAAAAACAATATTAATATAATTATATCTCCATATCCTGTTTTAAAAAACAAAGAAGAAATTAAGCAAATTCTTTCGCCGTTTAAAATAAATTATAATTTTTTCCCAATGATTTTTTCTTTTTCGGCAAACTTAAATCCAAAAGGAAATTCCAACAAAGAAGAAACTTTTAAAAATTGCAGATATACCCGTTACAAGACATTAAAGGAAGATAATATTTATACTTGTCCTATATGTGCGTACATTGACCAATACAACGAATATTTTAATAAAAACATACCTATAGGCAAAGGAATAAATATTTATACAAAATCAAGAAAACAAATTAAGAGTTATTTAAGTGAACCGGAAGAAACTTGTAAATACTGCACAAATTTAACAAAATATATAGATTGGGAATGTTCAAACACTCCTAAAGAAACCGATTGGAACGGCAATTATGAATAATTCAAAAGTATCAATAATTATACCGGTATATAATGTAGAGAAATATTTAAGACAATGTCTTGACAGTGTTATTAATCAAACGTTCAAAGATATTGAAATTATTTGTGTAAATGACTGTTCTCCCGACAATTCTTCACAAATAATAAAAGAATATCAACAAAAGGACAACAGAATAAATTTAATAAATTTAGAGAAAAACGGCGGACTTGCAAATGCAAGAAACGTAGGCATAAAAAATGCTAAATCCAAATATATCACTTTTGTTGATTCTGATGACTGGATGACAAGTGATTATATACAAGTTCTGTATACCAACATAGAAAAATTTAATTGCGATTTCACCGGTTCGGAATATTATCTTTATAACGATATAACAAAAAAAATCTCCAACGGATATCCATATTGTAGTGTATACAACAGCAAAATAAATGATGAAAACATAAAAAAAACGTCTTTACTCAAAATTACTTATGGTAGAGTATGGGCAACCATTTACAAAAAAGATTTTCTAACTTCAAACGATATTATTTTTAGAATTAATAAAATGGAAGACTTGTTGTTTACATATGAAGCGATAATAAAAGCATCCAGTTTTTCTTTTGTAAAAAACAGACTTTATTATTACAGAATTGCGAGAAAAAATTCAAATGTATCTACATGTACGATTTACGACAGGTTTGTTTTCCATGAACAACTTCAAAAACTGGATAATCTTGAGAGTTTTAAAAAGTATACCTCAGAATGTTACACATACATATTTGATGATACTGCTATCCTCCTTGAACATAGTAAATTGCCATTTAGAGAACTATCAAAAATATTTTTTGATTTCAGAGAAAAAGTTTATGATAAAATATGCAAAACAAGCTGTAAATATCTTAATTTTAGAAACAAAATAAGACTTTTTGTTTTCAATTTTTGTTTAAAACATAATTTAAATTATCTTATAATAGGTAAATTGCATAATAAATTTAACCCTATAAGAATTTTTACTAAACGATGAATCAAATTCTAACAAAAGTTTCAATAATTATCCCGGTATATAATGTGGAACAATATCTAAAACAATGCCTTGACAGTGTTATTAATCAAACTTTCAAAGATATTGAAATTATAGTTATTAATGATTGTTCTCCGGACAATTCATTACAAATTATAAAAGACTATCAACAAAAAGATAACAGAATTGTTTTAATTGACTTAAAACAAAATGTTGGTATTGGTTTAGTTCGAAACGAAGGTTTAAAAATCGCAAAAGGTAAATATGTAACTTTTATTGATTCAGATGATTGGATTGCGAATAATTATGTAGAAGTATTATATAATACAATAGAAAAATACCAATATGATGTAATAAGCCCTAATTTCTATTCATATGATGAAACAACAAAAAAACTGTCTTTGGGAAAACAACCTCAATGTTTTTATAATATAAATATTTCAAATGTTAAATTAAAACAAAAATTTCTATATTTTGAAAAAACTCACTATCTTAGGAAAATATTTAAATTAGACTTTTTAAGAAAAAACAATATTGTGTTTCATATAAACAAATTGGAAGATACTCTTTTTGTTTGGGAAGTTTTAATAAATACAAATAAATTCATGTTTATAAAGGATAAATTATATTATTACAGAACAAGTATCAATAATTCTTTTATTGATAAAAATACAAAATGTAAAATAGAACTGCAAAACACAATAAATCTTGCTACGGAAATAAAAAAAGTTCTTGTTAAAAATTTTGATACTTATAAAAATTTTAAACCGGTATTAAATTCGTTTATTATGAACAGACTTTTCCCTTTATCCGGAAAATATCCTAATGAGTTTAAAAAATCCTATCCGGATTTTAAAAAAGATTTTTTTGAAAATGAAAAAATAGAGTTTTATCATATAAACACAGTTGAATCTTTTGCTAAGATTTTTCTGTTTAAATTGTTATTCAAATTTAATATTAATATCATGTTCTTATCAAAAGCTTATAACAAATTAAAAATCATGAGAAAAAAATGAACAATAAAACTCTTGAAATAATTATCGTTAACTATAATTCTTCTTTTTGGCTAAAGAAAACTTTGGATTCAATATATAAATATTATATCCCCTACTCAAAACATTCAATTATTGTAACAGTTGTTGATAATGCAAGTTCCGATTCATCAATAGAAATGTTAGAAAAAGATTATACTCAAATAAATTTAATAAAGTCGGAAAAAAATGTCGGCTTTTCCGCAGGAAACAATATTGCATTAAAGAAATCGAATGCGGATTACATAATGTTATTAAATTCCGATACGGAACTTACGGAAAAATCAAAGAATTTAGATACTCTTATTGATATTATTGAAGAAGATGACAGTATAGGAATGATAACACCGAAATTAGTATTATCAAACGGTCAAATGGACAAAGCTTGTCACAGAGGTGAGCCATCGATATTGGATTGTTTTTTATATTATGCAGGTTTTGAAAAATTGTTTCCGAAAACAAAATTTTTCACACACTATCACCTGTTACACAAAGATTTAAATACTATTCATCAGGTAGAAGCAATAACAGGTGCTTGCATGATAACGAAATTAAAATACTTTAAAGATGTTGATTTCTTTGATGAAAGATTTTTCATGTATAGTGAAGATATGGACTTATGCAGAAAATATAGAGAAAAAGGATACAAAATATTATTTAATCCGACTGTGGAAATTATTCATCACAAATATAAATCCGGATTAAAGAGTAAAAATAAAAAAGTTAGCAAAAATATAAAAAGACATTTTTATAATTCTTTTTTATTATATTATGACAAATGGTATAATAACAAATTCTATTATAAAATTTTAAGACCATTTTTTGTTTTAGCAGTAAAAATTATATAAGAAATGAATAATATAAAAATATCAGTAATTATCCCTGTATACAATGTAGAACAATATTTAAGACAATGTCTTGATAGTGTTATCAATCAAACGTTTAAAGATATTGAAATAATTTGTATAAATGACTGTTCTATAGATAATTCCTTAAAGATATTAGAAGAATATCAAAAAAAAGATAACAGAATAAAGATTATAGATCTAAAAGAGAACAAAGGAGTTTCATATTCCAGAAATATTGGTTTAAAACTTGCAAAAGCAGAATATGTAACATTTGTTGATTCCGATGATTTTGTAAGTAGTAATTATACCGAAATTCTTTATAACAATATTAAGAAATTCGACTATGATGTTTTATGTTGTGACTTCTTTTTATATTATAACGAGAACTCAGCAAAACATCTTGAACAGAAATCGTTCTGTTATAACACTGATTTTAATACGGTTCAATCAAAACAGAAATTACTTACATACAGACTTATATGGAGTTCATGGGCAAAAATATATAAAAGAGACTTTCTTGAAAAAAACAAAATCTTCTTCAAAAGAAGGACAATGGAAGATATTTTGTTTATTTATGAAATTATTTTAGTTTCGAACAAAGTAAAATTCATAAATGAAAGCATTTATTTTTATAGGCAAGACAGAAAAAGCTCTATTATGAGCAACAAAACCGGTAGATTTTATTCTTGTATAGAGTTGTTATACGATATAAAAAATTTATTGATACAGAAGCAACTATTTGAAACATACGAACAACAGTTCTATTCTTATGGATTTTTACTTTTGGCAGCAGAACTTGAAGTTATAAATCTGCCTAATGAAAAAACCAAACAAGCTCTAATATCTTTAAAGAAAAATTTGTTTGTAAAAAATTCCATAAAAATAAAAACCTATGATAAATTCCCTTACAAGATAAGGCTTTTTATTTTTTATTTTTGTTTTAAACACAATATTAATTATAGCTCAATAGGTAAGACATTAAGAAAATTGTATTCCTTTGTTAAGAGGCAGGATTTTAATGCTAAATAATAAAACTTTTAATAAAATTGTAGATATTTTATTTTTATTGATTCCGTTTATTGACTTTACATACTCTTTTGACTTTGATTTTGCAGATATAAGACTTTCTTATTTAATATACCTGCTTTATTTTGTAGCAAATATCAATTTAATATTAAAAAAAGAGCTGATTTATGATTTACTAAAAAAATCAAAATATTTAATAATTATTTTTTCATTTATTATTGCAATCTCAATTGTAAACATTTATTTAAATAATGATACTATCTTTCTTTTATCAAAACAAGTTATTATTATTTCTTTTGTTTTTTTCACCACATGGTTATTTTTTTATAAACACAAAAATAACATTCATGAAATATTCAACTTATATTTAAACATTTCATTTGTTGTGGCATTAATAGGTATCTTTCAGGAATTATCATATTTAATAGGTTTTTCTTATGGCTATGACTTTAGTTATTGGAAAGCAAAAAGTCAATTAAGTAATGCCGGAATATTTTTTAGAGTTTCTTCCATAGCGGGAGAACCTTCAAATTTAGTTTATGCTTTATCTTTAGCTTTTTATACGGCATTAGTATGTTTTATTACAAAGCAGGAAAAACCAATACTAAACATTTCTAAAAGCATTGTAATTATATTGTGTTTTGCATTAACTTTTTCTTTAATCGGATATATTGGTATTGTAATATCTCTTATATTTGTAGCAACAATCTATTTTAAAAGAATTAAAGTTGTTAAGCTTTTAATTGTCTTGTGCTTATTTGCTACGTTATTTTGTTTGGGAAGTAATACATTTACGATGAGAATAGCGCAAACTTCATTGGAAATACAAAAAGTGATAAACAAACAAAATTTAAATAATGATCAACAGCAACAATGGATTAATCCATCAAGTTATTCAATAATCCTTCAAGCTAAAATAAGTTTTACAAATTTTAAAAAACATTTTCTTTTCGGAACAGGATTAGGCTCTCATTTGGTAGCTTTTAATAAATATTATGAATTGTTTCACTACGAGAAGGAACAAAAATTATTACATAAACCGGATGCAGCATCCTTGTTTCTAAGATTATTATCAGAGTTGGGACTTTTTGGAATATTCTTAATAAGTTTCTTCTTATTACGGTTTAATATTTTCTTACCAAAATACAACTCTAATTTGGATTTTTTTGTGATTTTAAATTATGGATGTTTATTATTTATTATTCTAAGACTTATTAGATGCGGAGTTTATTATGCGGATGGTTTTTTTATTTTTGCGTTAGTATATTATTACACAAAAAAGTTTTATATAAAAAATAAAAATGGACAAAACAAACAAAATGATTTTTCCGATTCAAATACCTAATCATTGGAAGGTAGCAATAAGTGCTTGGAGCTTTAGAATTGTTTCCGCACTTGTGCAGATTATAAGTATTCGGGTATTGTTTAACTATTTGGGAATTGATAGATATGCCATTTACGTAATATTATATTCCTTATTACATTGGTGTAATTTATTTGATTGCGGTATAGGAAATTCTTTGCAAAACTATATATCTGAAGCAAGAGTTAAGAACCAAGATTATTCCAAATATATGACGATTACATTACAAATAGTTACGCTTTTATTCTTATCTTTAATTCTAATACTTTGTTTTGTATCATTGCCGTTACAAAAAGTAATATTGGCAAAATATTTATTCATTCCCGAACTACAAACTTCAAATTTGGTTTTTGTTATTTGTTCAATTTTCATAACATTAACATTTGTAAATATAATTATTAAAGTATATTACGCACTGCAAAAAGGAACTATTCCCAATATTTTACAGTTAATAGCTATAGTTATATCAATGCTTTCAATAGTTTTGTTAAACAAGTTCTATCATAACAATTCAAGTATATTAAAAGCGTTATTATGTTTTTCTTTGCCGCAATTAATCTTGCTGGGAATACCGTTCTTTTTTACTTTTAAAAAGCATATAAAAAATATATTTTGTTTTGATTTATCGCTAATAAAAACATTTATTTACAGATCATTAAAATTTACCGGTTTTACGGTAATGTATGTCGCAATTTTACAGGTTGATTATTTAGTAATGGCACAAACAGTACCATCAAAATCTGTAACAGCTTATAATATTTTTACCAGATTTTTTTCTTTCGGCCTTTTAATATATATTGCTTTTCTAAATGCTTTTTGGCCTACATGCTCCGAAATGTTTTACAGGAAAGAGTTAAGAGAAATAAAAAAGCTTTTAAAAAAATATTGTATATTCGGAATAAGCATTATATGGATTGACATATTTTTTATATTTATATTTCAAAACTTTCTTGTAAAAATATTGGTTTCAGACGACACTATAATTGTTGATACTATCTTTTTTATTTTGTTTGCAATTTATGCCGTATTTAGAGTTATAACCGATACTTATAGTGTTTTTTTGGAAAGTATAACCTCTTTAAAAATTTTCTGGTTTGTTTTACCGATACAACTTATTTTATGTATATGTTTGCAGTATTTCCTTTCGATAAAATACGGAATCAACGGAATAATTCTTGGTTCTCTTCTATCTTTCATGCTTACAACTTCTTGGATTTTACCTTATACATCATACAAGATACTAAACAAAGCAGAGGAGCAAAAATAAATTAGGCAAAAAAAATTTAATAAACCAATATGGTATTCTTAACAATCATTAAAAAAATATTAAATGTTTGCATTTAAGTTTGAAGTATTTTCTCTTTCTAAACTCTATCAGTATTTTATATAATACATAAAATTTATATGTGTAGATAAAACTATAACATTGTTTTATATATCGTTGAAACATTATGCAAAAACTAAGAACTATTTGGGTAAAATTAAAAACCATCATTAAAATAATAACCTTAAGACCTTATCTTCGCTATCTTGAGTTTCATATAGCAGATCATTGCAATCTGAAATGTAATGCCTGTACACATTTTTCTAATATATCGGAACCCAATATTATAGATGCAAGATTTCTTGAGTTTCGTTTTACCAGATTAAGAGAACTCTTCGGAATTATTATGACAATCAGAATATTGGGAGGAGAGCCGTTATTACATCCGGATATAATAGAAATTTTATCAAGCAGCAGATTTAATTTTCCTTTTTCAAAAATAGAATTGGTTACAAACGGATTACTGTTAGATAAAATGCCGAAAGAATTTTTTGAAGCTTGCCGTAGAAATAAAATTGCAGTATATATATCAAAATACCCCGTAATAGAAAACAAATTGAAAAAAATAAACGAACTTCTTTCTTCGTTTAAAATAAAATATTATATTTCCCCAAAGATTATAAACTTTTCCGCAAATTTAAATCCGAAGGGAGATTCCGATAAAGACATAACTTTTAAAAATTGCAGGCATAAAATTTGTACTATATTAAGAGAAGATAATATTTACTTATGCCCGATAGCCGCATATATAGACAAATATAACAAATACTTCAATAAAAATATTCCTGTACCTAAAGGAATAAATATTTATTCTAATTCCGCAAAACAAATTTTGAATTATAAAAAAAATAGCGAAGAAACTTGCAGATATTGCACTAATGTAGCAAACTATGTAAACTGGTCATGCTCAAATAATCCCAAAGAAACAGATTGGAACGGTAAAATATAACTTTATGAATGCCAAAGTTTCAATAATAATACCTGTCTACAATACCGAAAAATACTTAAAAAAATGTTTGGATAGTGTAATACATCAAACATATAAAAATCTTGAAATAATATTGGTTAATGACGGTTCTACCGACGGTAGCGGGAAAGTATGTTCGGAGTATGCACTAAAAGATGACAGAATAAAACTTATCCATACAGAAAATCGTGGGCCTTCTCACGCAAGAAACAAAGGATTGGAAACCGCAACCGGAGAATATATAGGTTTTATTGACAGTGATGATTATACAGACTTAAAAATGTTCGATGTATTGTTATCTAAACAGAAAGAATATGATGCCGATATAGTTTGTTGTAATGTTGTTCTTGTCGATAACAAATTAAATTATTTAAAGCCTAAAATTCCCAACGGTATCGTAGAAAAGGATTTAAGTGTAAGTTTAGGCGTATTTGAATTATCGTTCGGGACATTTTTATGTAATAAACTTTTTAAGAAACATTTATTTAATTCCTTTAAATTAAAAGAGGGCTATTTTTATGAAGATTATGAAGCAACTACAAGATTATTAATTGTTTCAAAAAAAACAGTATATATCGATACAAATTTATATTTTTATAGCAGATTAAATCCGAACAGCACAACAAACCAATTCAATTTAAAACTGCAAACGGATGCTTTTGAAATAGCTAAAGAAGTTTATTTGTTATGTAAAAAAGAAAAACTAAAAAAAAGTACATATTTATCTTTGATAAGATTTTTGAATTCAAGTATCGGTTTACTAAGGATTTTATATTTTTATAAATTGGAAGAAGAACATTTGGAAAGAATAAAAGAACTTAAAATTTCTTTTGTAAAACATTTAAAAACATTTCTGCTATCACAAATATCATTAAAAGGAAAGATACTAATTATTATTTTTTTAATAAATCCAAATATCTTAAAACATTTGAGAAGATTTCTTATAAAACAAAAACATATACAAAATTAATTATTACCAAGCACAAAACATTTTATTTCTTATTTAATTTGTTCCTTAGAATTGTAATATAATCTTTGTATTCTTGTTGTTTATTACTTCTACCGAAATTGTTGTTGTGCAATCTTCTGTTTGAAGTTACAACGGGTATTTTTTTTACTTTGATATTTTTTTGTTGTAATCTTATTTGAAATTCTACAATATCTCCGGCTTTTAATACTTCATCAAAAGTTCCGACTTTATCAAACACTTCTTTTTTTATTATGGAACATCCTGCAAGTGCACCGAAATAATTATCGTTTCTTGCTTTCAATTTCCTTTTATCTTCTTCGGATAATTCAGGAGAAACAAACTCCCTGGACATACTGAAAACAGCCTCAACACCGGAATCTTTTAAAAATTCATTATATAAATTCGATATGCCATTTTCTTCCATAACATCATCGGAATCAACATACAGAATATACTCACCTTTGGCTTCTTTAAGGCCCGCATTTCTTGTTTTTCCGATATGAGAAAAATTTACTTCTATTGTTTTACAACCTAAATCTTCGGCAATTTGTTTTGTATTATCCGTACATGAATCGCAAACGACTATTAGTTCCATATCTTGTATATTTTGTTTTTTTACACTTTCTATGGCTTCCTTAATATATTTAGAAGCATTTTTTGCTGCTATTATTACCGATATCATTTGTTTGAAATTCCTTTTCTTAATATACTCATAATATATTTTGAATATTTTGGCCTAGCCAATAAAGTTATGTTATTACCATGTAATCTTCTCATATAAAAATTCTTATCAATAAAATGATTCAGATTTTCTCCGTTTTTTTCAAATCTATATATGAGTTCGGTATCTTCCCCTGTTTGAAAATCTTCGTCGAAATTACCATATTTTTCAAACAAAGATTTGTTTACCATGGCCGTAGGCAAATGCCTTTTTTCTAATATCTCTCGTTTTTTTTCGCTGATAGTTATTGCATCTTTTTTAATCTTATCATTATCTATAATATTTTCATATTTTGTAAAAACTATTTGGCAGTCGGAATGCTCTTTAAAATATTGTATTTGTGTGCTTAGTTTGTCAGGTAACAAATAATCATCGGAATCACAAAATGCTATATATTCCCCTTTCGAGTTTTCTAACGCTGTATTTCTTGCGAAAGGTATGCCTTTATGTTCTATATAAAAGTATTTTATATCATTATATTCTTTTACTATTTTTTGGGTATTATCTGTTGAACCGTCGTCAACAACTATCAATTCTATGTTCTTGTAATTCTGTGCATAAACACTTTCTATTGCCTGACGAATATATTTAGCATTATTGTACGTCGGCATCATTACGGATACTAACGGTTCTTTACTCATAATTATTATTCTACACCTTTTCTTAAAATAGCTGTAATATATTTAACGGTATCTTGATTATAATTCAAAGTTACATTTTTCCCGTGTATTCTTCTTATATAAAATATATCCGGAATTATATGTGAAATATTTACTCCTTTTTTTAAAATCCTGTACAAAAATTCCGTATCTTCCACTCCGCTGAAATTTTCATCGAAAAGCCCATATTTTTCAAACAGTTCTTTTTTTATAACACTGCTTGGTAAATATTGTTTTAAAAAGTTTTCCATTAGCTTTTCATGCATTGCCCTTTTATTTGTTTTAAGCTTTTCATCTTCAAAAAAATTTTCATATTTCGTAAAAACTATTTGACAGTCGGGATGTTCTTTAAAATATTGCATTTGTGTATTTAATTTTTCAGGCAACCAATAATCGTCGGAATCACAAAACGCTATATATTCTCCATTTGATTTTTCCAATGCTATATTTCTTGCTAAAGATATTCCTTTATGTTCTATATAAAAATATTTTATATCTTGATACTTTTTTATTATTTCTTTTGTGTTATCGGTTGAGCCGTCATCAATAACTATTACTTCTATATTCTTGTAATTCTGCGCATAAATGCTCTCTATTGCCTGGCCTATATATCTGCCATTATTATACGTCGGCATCATCACGGATACTAACGGATTATTATTTATCATTATTTTCTTCTTCTTTAAAAACTGGTTGCCAACCTTCTTCTTCGTCAACATCGTGTATAGGATCGGCCAACAACATTTCCTGTGCATCGGCATATTCGGAAACTTTCATTTCGAATTTATCTTGTTTTATAACGGTTTCATCAAATTTGGGTGTTGCCGAAGATTGGTTATCTTCAACAATTATTTCTTTTTGTAAAAGGTCACCAACAAAGGCTTTTAATTTTTGGTCTATATCAGCAGGACAACCTTCAATTTTTTTCAGATTATCAATTACAGATTGTATTGAACAACCGTTAAGTATAGCCTGAAAAACAACACTACCGCAATTATTCATTGCATAATAAATACCGGTTTCGGAATTTATTATGATAGCAATATTATTTGTAACATCCGCAAACATTTTTGATTCGTTCAATTTATACATTTTATAACTCCTTAATAAACTGTCTTAATATTTTAACATTTTTATCTAAATTTCGTGATAAATTTATTTGATAACAATCCAAATCTTTAACAAGAGAAAGAAGTAATTTTACATATTCTTTGTTCAGATGTTGATCCATCTGTTTGGCAGTCGAATAAACGAATTGAGTAATTGCTTTTGTATTATTACTTTTTTCAATTGTCGGTTCCGATATATCGGAAATTGACGGAAAAATCATAGCTTTTATCGGTAACGACTTTACAAAATTATTATTATATGCGGATATATCAAGTGTATATTTGGTATTGTTATAATTATCGTACATAAATTTAGATTTTAAGTTTGTTAATTTATTATACATTTGCGGTGTTAATGTAACCATCGAATATATCGGATGAGAGTATAGTATGTTGTTTTCTTTATTTATGATAAGATAGTCGTCGGAAACATATTGAAAATTTTCCATTAAACAAGTTATTGCCAAAGTAGTTTTGCCGCCACCGCTACTTGCACAAATTAAAACACCTTTGTTGTCTATGCCTACCGAAGCGGCATGTGCAAGAGAAGAATGAGAAGTTAATGTTGCAGGATATATTGCATTAACAAACAAATGTCCGAATTTTGGTAATATTTTGTCCGAAAAGTCTGATGCGGAAAAATAAAAAGAATTTGAAAAAATATTTTGCGCATTTAACATATTATGTTCCAGAAAAAATCTCATAATAGTTCGCTTATTATAAACAACGGCTAAATATTTATTATTTTGATAAGAACTCGACAAAAAACTTCTTACATCATCTTTCCATATATGTAATACACTGTCGTAGTGATCAAGATTATCTTTTATAGTGAATTTAAAATTTTGTTCTATTCTGGGAATAATTTCTTCGTTTGCAATTTCTAACTTTATTTTTTTTACTCCCAAATCTAAATATTTCGTAACAACGGAATTTGTTTTTGCCGCTTTATTGAATTGTTTATCCAAAATGGCATAGTATTTTAAGAGAATATCTTTTTTCCCGTTGAACAAATTTGATTCGTTGTTTAAATTCATATACAAAACACCCTATTTTTAATGTTTCATAGAGTAATTTTATAATATTTGACCAAGATTGTAAATTTATTACGATGTTGATTTTCTAACGTTTTTGCGCCGACAATTTGCTTTTTAAAAAGCTTAAAGATATATTCGGGTTGTATTTAGATACGAACATAGAAAAATCGGAAGATTCTTTGATAATTTCAAACAAAAATTTCTCCTGCTCGTTATAAATATCTCTGTTTTCATTAAATTGTTGCTCGATTTGAGTTAAATATTCTTTTACAAAATTGAATTTGTCTTTATTATCTATAATTAAAGATTCCACAAAAAACAATTTAATTCCATTCAAATCTATATTTTGTTTTTTCAAAAATTCATATAGCAATTTAAAACTTTCAATATAATGATATCCTCTGTGTTTCTTGTGCATAGCAGAATCACCATGTTGACAATAATGATAATAAGGTCCTTTAAAAATACATATTTTTTGATTCATCAAATCACCCGCATAAGAGAAATAAATATCTTCCGCACCGCATTTTACATTCGGGAACCTTAATTTATACTGTTCAATATATGCCCTTTTATATAATCTTGTCCACACAACAGGAGGAAATAAGTTTTGAATTTTCTTGGAATCAACGATTTCGAAATCTTTTTTTAAAAAAGTAAATTTACTGTAAGCTTTTTTTGTTCTATCAGAATATTCGTTAACAAAATTTGCATTTATTACAACATTGGAATCCGTTTGTTTTATAAGTTTTACACTTTCTTCAATATATGTTTTGTCAATCCAATCATCGGAATCTATTAAATAAATATACTCTCCTGTTGATAAATCCAAGCCTAAATTTCTTGCATTGGAAACACCTTTATTTTGTTTCAAATCAATAATTTTTATTCTTTCATCTTTCAAAGAGTATTCTTTTAATATTTCTAATGAATTATCCGTAGAACAATCGTTTATACAAATTATTTCAATATCTTTTAATGTTTGGCTTATAATGCTGTTTATACAATCTTTCAAGTAGTTGGAAGCATTAAAAACCGGAATTATTACAGAAACTGTTTTTTTCATAAATAACTCTCTTACAAAAGCTTATATTTTTATTAAAATTCAACATTCAAACATTTTATTTGCCATTTTTTCAAAAAACAAAGTGTTTATTATAGGAACTCTTTGTATTATTTTTAAATAGAGAAATTGAGCAAACAACTTTGTTTTGCCGAAAAAATCTGATTTTTCCTTAATTCTTATTTCTTTTATTATTTCTTGTGCTCTATAAAAGCATAAATGATTTTTTGTATAAAGATTAAAGTCTTTTTGTTCCCGCTTCGATATTTGTATTGAAGAAATTAAATCATGTGGTATCGTATTAGGTAAAAAATACTCAAACAGTTCCAACATTATCTTTATTTGTGCAAGACTTCCGGTTTCTTTTGCTTTTCGTATTACATTCTCCCAATTTATATTTTTATTGTTTTTTATAATATAAAATGAGTCTAACAACCACGATATCTTTTTGTAAAAGGTCTGAGAATAAATAATATCATTATAGCCATTATTAAACAATAAAAACAAAAAATCCTCAATGTTTGCAATTAAGATATGCAACCCGTGAAATTCGTGTTTTATTGCTCTTTTGAAAATATCTTCATACACTTTATCGACATTTTTATTGGAGTTAATAAGAGTATGATAAACGGCTATTCGTTGATTATCGTTTTTGAGTATCTCGGTTACATTTCCATATTTCCCGTTTATTTTAAATCCTAACTTTTTACTTATTTCAATAGTTTTACTAAACCGCTCTTTCGGAACAGCACAGTCTGCAACATACATCATTCTTGTTTTGTCAGCATCGAACACTTTCATAGAAGAATTTTTTATAAACATAACCGGAATATCATTTTTATTTAGCTCCGCTACTAACTGCTTTACACTCAATAGCAAAGAAACATTATAGTATTGAAACAATCTCAAAACACCTTTCAACCTCGGTTCAATATTTTTCGGAATTTCTATATGCGGATTATTTTGGAATAATTGTGCCAGCAAAAAATTAAACGGAAGAGTTTCTTTTTCTATACTATAATCAAAATCATATAACAAGCTATAAACTTCGTCTTTTGTTACAGTATTTGAAGTATATAACTTTAAAAGAAAAGTCTCTTTTTTAGAAAGATTAAGACGTTTTATAAAAAAATTAACATCTAACATAACAAAAATTTCCTGTTTATATAAACATCATCGAAAATTTATAATATTTATTCAAAATATTGTAAAATATTAGTGTCGTTATTCTATCAAAATAACATAAAAAAATAAATGTTTATAAAAAACAAAAATTTTCCATTTATATTAGCTTTACTGTTAACGGATTGCATAAGTTTTATGCTGTCTTTTTTGGTAGCTTTTTATTTTAGATTTTACATTTTAAACACAACTGTTATTCACTCTTTCAATCAATATTTAACAATATCTGTTTTTTTGGTTCCTATATGGATATTATTCGTTAATTTTTTCATAGGATATAAATTATTTTATATATCAAAATTTAATTTGTTTATAAAAGTCTTAAGGACATCTACGGTCTTTATTATTTTTATTCTTGCTGCGGTTTTTATTATTAAAAACGATTCCTCCAGATTATTTATGTTTTTTGTTTGGCTTAATTTAATATTATTTACATCCTGTTTCAGGTATATTCTTAAAAGAATAATCGCATATATAATATACAAACTGAACATAAGAAACAACTTGTTGGTAATAGGTAAAAAAGTAAGAAAATATAAAAAATTTTTTAACAATATCTATATAAACAAGGTTTTTTATTATCCGTATCAAATGGAAGCAAAAAACGTAGAGAATTTAAAATATTTATCAATCAAAAAAAACATTAAAGATATAATTATTACGAATTATTCTTTAAAAGATACAGAATTTTTATCATTATGCGATTGGGCACAAACAAATGATATTAATATAAAAATTTTACCGAATGAAGTTCAAATGACAAAGGATAAAATCGTTTTGGATGATACGTTAGGCATTCCGGTTGTATTTTTAGTATCTACCCCTGTAAAAGATTTTGATTATTTTTTAAAAAGAATATTAGATATTATTTTCTCTTTAATTTTATTGATTCTTTTATTGCCTGTATTTATAATCATTTCTATTTGTATAAAATTGGAAAGTAAAGGTCCTATTTTGTATAAACAAATAAGAATCGGTTATAAAAGACAAAAATTTTACTGTTATAAATTCAGAAGCATGTGTGAAAACGCAGAAGAACAGCTGGAAGAATTAAAAAAAGATAATGACACCGTTTTTTTTAAAATGAAAAACGACCCGAGAATTACCAAAATAGGCAAATTTATTAGGAAATACAGTATAGATGAATTACCACAACTTTTCAATGTACTAAAAGGAGAAATGTCTCTTGTAGGGCCAAGACCTATGCTTGAAGAAGAAATGATAAAAATAGAAAAAAGATATCACAATTATAATTTAAGTAAACTATTCAAAGTTATTCCGGGTATAACAGGCTTATGGCAAGTATCGGGCAGAAGCATTCTTAATGATGAAAAAAAATTAGAACTTGAAATTTTTTATATCGATAACTGGTCTTTAAATTTTGATATAAAAATATTGTTAAAAACCATAGTGGTTGTACTTTTCCATAGAGGAGCTTTTTAGATTATAGTTTGTAATCAACAAAAAAGGCTCGAAATTTTTTCTCGAGCCTTTTTTTTTATTTAATTTATATTTTATTTCAAATCTAAAACATCTCGCATATCATAAAATCCTGCAGGTTTATCGTTAATCCATTTTGCAGCTCTCAGTGCTCCAGCTACAAGGCATGCTCTTGATGTTGCTTTATGAGAGATTTCTATTACTTCCCCTTCACTTGCAAAATATACTTTATGATCTCCGCAAACATCACCGCATCTTACTGCATGAACTCCGATTTCACCGGGTTTTCTTAATGCTTGTGTTCCGTACCTTCCGTATACTCCAACATCTTTTAAGCTTTTGTTATGTCCTGCAGCAACCGCCTCAGCCAATCTTAATGCCGTTCCCGAAGGAGAATCTTTTTTCTTATTATGGTGAATTTCAACTATTTCAACATCATAGTTGGGAATTTTCTTTGAAATATTTTCAACTATATCAAGTAAAAGATTTATTCCCGTTGACATATTAGGAGCAAAAACTATTGATATTTTTTCACCTGTTTTTTTTAATACTTCTTTGTTTTCATCGGTTAAACCTGTTGTTCCTATAACTATCTTTGCATTTTTTTTAAGAGCTATTTCCACATTTCTCATTGTATTTGACGCAATTGTAAAATCTATTATAATATCCCCTGCATTTACTACAGATTCCATATCGCTCGATTTAACTATTAAAGGATCTTTGTTGCCTATTGCGGGGCTTGAGTCTATTTCGGTTCCTGCAACTATATTAAAATCTTTATCTTGTTTTGCCATATTTATTATAGCACTGCCCATTCTGCCGCATGCACCACAAACTATTATGTTTGCCATATTTTTCTCCTAAAAAAGCCATAGACTCAGCTTAAAGCTTATAGTTTATGGCTTATAGTTTAAATTATATCAAGTTATAACTTTTTAATGTTTTTCTTAAACTTTCTTTATGTTCATCGGACAATGAGCACATAGGAAGTCTCATTTCGTCGGAACAAATTCCCATCATTGCCATTGCAGCTTTTACCGGGATAGGATTTGTTTCTATAAACATTGCTTTTACCAACGGTAACCACTTAAAAGCTATTTCGTTTGCTTTATCCAAATCTTTTTTCAACATTGCATTAACTAAATCCGCAACAACTTTAGGGCAAATGTTTGATAATACAGAAATTACTCCTGTTCCGCCGATAGCCATTATAGGAACTGTTAGTGCATCATCTCCGGAAATCAAATCCATTTCAGGAGCTAACATTCTTATATGAGACATTTGGTCGAGAGAACCTGAAGCTTCTTTTACTGCGACTATATTTTTACAATCTTTTGCAAGTTGTGCTATTGTTTTAGGCTCAATATTTACTGCAGATCTTCCCTGAATATTATATAAAACAACCGGAATATCTATTGCATTTGCAACTTCTTTATAATGAAGATACAAACCTTTTTGCGTAGGTTTGTTGTAATAAGGAGCAACAAGTAATACTCCGTCACAACCTACTTCTTGAGCATGTTTTGATAATCTTATTGCTTCTGCCGTAGAGTTTGAACCTGTTCCTGCGATAACCTTCAATTTACCGTTAGAAAATTCTACTGCTTTTTGTATAACTTCATCATGTTCTGCATGAGATAATGTTGCAGACTCTCCCGTAGATCCGCATGGAACTATACCCGTAATTCCCGCTTCAATCTGCATATCAATTATCTTTTTGTATGCATCAAAATCAACCTTGTTGTTCTTTAACGGTGTGACAACTGCTGTAAAACTACCTGAAAACATAAAAACCCCTTTGTTACAATTTATATTTATAATTTTTATTTTACTTCTTTCGACATCAAATCTTCTATTGTTTCTGCTTTCCTTATTACTTTTACTTTAGAACCTTTAACTAAAACTTCTGCTCCTCTCGGTCTTGAATTATATTGGAATGCCATGGCTCTGCCGTAAGCACCTGCGCATTCTACGGCTATAAAATCACCTTGTTCAAATACAGGAAGTTTTCTGTCTTTTGCTATAAAATCTCCCGACTCACATACAGGACCTACAACATCGACAACCTGTTGTCTTTTAGAAGATTTTTTTACAGGTATAATATTGTGATAAGATTCGTACAATGCCGGTCTTATCAAATCGTTCATCGCCAAGTTAGTGATAACGAAATTTTTTGCACCTGAAGTTTTTCTGTACAAAACTTCACCTACCAATATTCCCGCATCACCTACAATGGCTCTTCCCGGTTCAACAATTATTGTTTTACCTTTGTATTTTGAATATACAGGCATTATTGTTTTTCTTAAATCTATCGGCTTTTGCGGTTTATCCGTAGCCATATATTTTATTCCAAGGCCCCCGCCGATATCAATATATTTTATTTTTATACCGTTAGATTCCAATTTGTCTATCAATTTCGACATTTTTTCCGCTGCCAATTTAAATGCCGAAACATCCAAAATTTGTGAACCTATATGACTGTCTACGCCTACAACTTCTATGCTTTTCATTTTGTGAGCTTTCATATAAATATCAAAAGCTTCTTCGTATCTTATACCGAATTTGTTTCCTTCTTTACCTGTGGTTATATATTTATGTGTATGAGCATCAACATTAGGATTTACTCTGAAAGAAATTCTCGCTTTCTTTTTGAGTTTTTCTGCTATCTTATTCATTTTTTCCAATTCTTCAAATGATTCTACATTAAACATTAAAATGTTACTTTTTAATGCAAACTCTATTTCTTGTGCTGTTTTTCCTACACCTGAATAAACTATTTTCTGAGGTTTTATTCCGGCTTTTAACGCTCTGTAAAGTTCCCCGCCGGAAACAATATCTATTCCTGCACCAAGTTTTGCTAAAAGTTTCAATATAATATGATTTGAATTTGCTTTCATTGCATAACAAATTATAGTATCAACACCTTTAAAACCTATTTTATATGCATTAAAGTTAGATTCCAACTTATCTTGAGAATAAATATAAACCGGTGTACCAAACTTCTTTGCTAATTTTGATACAGAAACTTTTTCAACAAACAACTCATTTCTTACATACTTTAACATCTTTTTGACCATCTCCGTTTATACTCTAATATTTCAACTTAAGATGATACCAAAATAGAAGACAAAAGGCAACAAAAGGATAATTTATAATTTACAATGTATAATTAAAGGTAACGCCAAACGACGAAATCCCGCATCGAGTGCGTGATGACAGACTAAACGACAATTTATAATTAATAATCTAACAACAAAACTACAAGAAATTAAATCGTTAAAGGCCTTAAGATTTTGTGTTTCCTTATTCTTGGCTTTCAAAGGATTTTAAGATTTTAAATTATAACGAAGTATTTGGCGAATGAAGTGTACGTACAGAAAGCGAAGCGATTGGTACTCGATTGAGGCAAATACGAAGTTAGAATTTAAAAGATAAATCCGTTTCGCTCAAAATGGAAAAAAGAAAAAATGGAGCTAAGGGGGATCGAACCCCTGACCTCTTGCATGCCATGCAAGCGCTCTCCCAGCTGAGCTATAGCCCCATTTTTATATTTATATTTTACTTATTTTCGTTCAATACTACAATAGATTCTCTGGCTATCATCAATTCTTCGTTTGTAGGTATAACCATAACTTTTATTTTAGAATCCGCAGCAGAAATAAATCTTTCTTTGCTGCTTCTCGGTTCATTCAATGCTTTATCTATTTTGATGCCCAGGTTATCTAAACCTTCGCACATTTTTTCTCTTGTTAAAGGAGAATTTTCTCCTATACCTGCAGTAAATACTATACCATCAATACCGTTCAATATTCCGTAATATGCACATAAATATTTCTTTCCGCTGTAGCATAACATATTAAATGCAAGTTCTGCTTTTTTATCTCCTGCAATCATTGCATCTTCAACTTCTCTCATATCTCCGCCGGAAATTCCTGAAACTGCGGCAACACCGCTTTGTTTATTCAAAAGGTTATTTAATTCATCGGATGTCATTTTAGGATATTTTGCTAATATATGAACTATAACAGCAGGATCTATATCTCCGCATCTTGTTCCCATAACAAGACCCGCCAAAGGTGTAAAACCCATTGATGTATCTATAACTTTACCGTTTTTAATTGCGGTAATAGAACTTCCGTTACCTAAATGGCATGTGATAAGATTTACTTTATCTACGGGAATGTTTAACATAGCCGCAGCTTTTTGTGTTACATATTTGTGTGATGTTCCGTGCATACCGTATCTTCTTACATGATCTTGTTCATAATATTCACTCGGAATTGCATATCTGTATGCATAATCCGGCATTGTTTGATGAAATGCCGTATCGAATACCAAAACGGAAGGAATTCCCGGCAACATTTTTTCAACAGCTTCTATACCCGCATAATGGTGAGGCGTATGTAGCGGAGCTATGGAATAACATTCTTTCAAATCTTTTTTTACCTGCTCGTTTACCAAAACAGGTTTTGAGAATTTGTACCCGCCGTGAACCACTCTGTGACCTACAACCGCAATTTCTTTTATATCTTTAATACTGCCTGTTTTTTCGTCTAACAAATCTTTTATTATTATTTGAACAGCTTCGAAATGGTTTGCAACTTTGCAAGCTGTTTTTACCTGTGGAGCTGTTATTGTTTGTCTTTTATAAAAAGCTTCTTCAAGACCTATACATTCCACAAGTCCCCAAGCAACTTTTTGTTCTTTTTCCATATCAAACAAAGAATATTTTACCGACGATGAACCGCAATTTACTACTAAAACTTTCATTTTCTTTCCCCTCAAAATTGATTATAAATAATGTTTTATTATACAAAATTAAAAGATTTATACAAAAAGCAGAGAGAACAAAATTGATCTCTCTGCTTTTTGTTTTTTCTGTTTATTATTAAGAATTTTTTATTTTATCGATTATGGCTTGTCCCATTTCTTTTGTTCCTGCCGTTCCGCCCAAATCGTAAGTAACAAATTTTTTCTCTGCAACAACTTCGGCTACAGCTTTATCAAGCCTTTTTGCTGCATCAAATTCACCTAAATAGTCAAGCATCATTTTCCCCGACAATATAAGTGCCATAGGATTAACTTTGTTTAATCCTTTATATTTGGGTGCAGAACCGTGAACAGCTTCAAACACCGCACAATCTTTACCTAAATTTGCTCCGGGAGCAACACCGAGTCCGCCAACCAAGCCTGCACACAAATCCGACAAAATGTCTCCGTACAAGTTAGGAAGAACGATAACATCATAAAGTTCAGGCTTTTGAACAAGTTGCATACACATATTATCTATCAATCTTTCTTCGTATTCGATTTTACCTTCATAATCTTTTGCAACTTCTCTTGCTACTCTGTAAAACATACCGTCGGTACATTTCATTATGTTAGCTTTTGCAACCGCAGTAACTTTTTTTCTGTTATTTTTTACCGCATAATCAAAAGCAAATCTTACAATTCTTTCGCAACCGAATTCCGAGAAAGATTTTATCGATATTGAAGATTCCGGTCTTATTTTACCTTTGGAAAGTTCTATGATTTTGTTTGCTTCATCCGTTCTTTCGGCAAATTCCACACCCGCATACAAATCTTCGGTATTTTCTCTTACCACAACCAAATCTATATCGGAAAATCTTGATTTTACACCGACATAACTTTTGCAAGGTCTTAAACATGTGAAAAGATCTAACTCTTTTCTTATAGCAACATTTACGGAACGGAAACCTGTTCCGATAGGTGTTGTTATAGGACCTTTTAATGCTATTTTATTTTTTGCTATTGACTGCAAAGTTTTGTCCGGCAAAGGAGTTCCTTCCTTTTCCATAATATCTATTCCGGCTTCAACGACATCCCAATCGATTTTTACACCGGTTGATTCTATAACTTTTGCCGTAACTTCCGTAAGTTCCGGACCTGTTCCGTCTCCTCTGACTAAAGTAATTTTGTAAGCCATTTTACTTCTCCTTTTTTATTTCAAATTGTTTATATTTTACAATATTCCATTTATGTAATATATATTTAACCAATATCCACAATATTCCAAGACCATACTCCACACTTCTTTTAAAGTTTATCGACGAAGCTTCAGCAAAATATTTTGTAGGAACGGGAATATCCCCTATTCTAAAACCTGCCAAAGCCATTTGAACTACAATGTGTTGATCAAAAACGAAATCATCGGAATTTGCTTCAAAGTTTATCGTTTCCAAAACTTTTCTCGAATATGCTCTGTAACCCGTATGATATTCACCGAGATTAAGACCCAACACAACATTTTCAAGTATTGTTAAACATCTGTTAAAAAAATATTTATAGAAAGGCATACCGCCTTTTAAAGCTTCTTTTCTCGTTCTTATTCTGTTTGCAAACATAACATCGCAAATATCTTGTTCTATAAGTCCTACCAAAAAAGGAACAAGTCGAGGATCGTACTGATAATCGGGATGAACCATAACAACAATATCCGCTCCCATTTCAAGTGCGGTTTTATAACATGTTTTTTGGTTTGCGCCGTAACCCATATTTTTGTCGTGTTTTATGACTTTTAAGCCTAACTCTTTTGCAATCTGAACGGTGTCATCTCTCGAGTTATCATCAACAACCAACACTTCATCGCAAGAACCTTTCGGTATAGCATCCAAAGTTTGTTTTAACGTTTGTGCGGCATTGTATGCCGGCATTACAACAACAACTTTACTTTTTTTATTTTCCATCTTGTTCCTCTGTTTCCGGATGTTCTTTTAATGCAAAACTAAACAAATCCGAAAAGGATATTCTTTCTTTTATCATACCGGTTATACCTAAAGCATAAACAGCCATCATTTCCACAAAATGCGTTGCAGCCATCGCCGTAAATGCCATCGTTTCTTCCACTCCGAATATTCCCAATGTTACCATACCCACACTTTCTATTGCTCCGATAAAACCCGGAGCGGTAGGCAACATTGTTGCAATACCGGTTGTTACTATAACGAACAAACATTGTATTGCCGTAACATTCAAACCGAAAGCGGCAAATAAAGTTTTATATGCATAAGCTTCAATTATCCAAACGATAATTGATGTAAGAAAAACAACAAAAAATAATTTTTTGTTCTGAAAAAATTTTAAACCGCTTGCAAACTTTATAAAAAGAGATTTTATAATTTCGTTAATTTTCGACGGCAAATGGAATTTAGATAACAATTTCAAAAATTTGTCTTCGTCTTTCGACATAAAAAACAATACAATAAACATTAACCCGAAAATTATGGCACAAGCAATAAAAGATTTTTGTAACCAAGCAGGAATATTCGGAACAAACATAGCTATCAAGAAAAACGATATTATAAAAATTATAATATCCATCAATCTTTCGACAACTATTGTTGCAAAAACTCCGCTTCTGGATATTTCCAACTTTTTACCGGCAACAATTGCTCTTACAAATTCCCCCAATCTTAACGGCAAAATATTGTTCATAAAAAATCCGAACACCAAATAAAAGAAACTTTGGAACATTTTCATTTTCTTTAACGGCATAAGGATATAATCCCATCTGAAACCTCTTACAAGATAAGAAAATGCATAGATAATAACACCCAACGCTATTAAAGAGAGATCGGCATTTTTCAGCAAAGAAACAGACTGTTTAAAATCGATATTTCTTACACAAAGGTATATCAATATCAAACTTACCAAGCAGCCCAAGATAATTTTAAAAACATGTTTTTTTATAATTATTCTCCTAAGAATTTTTTAATTGATAATAATATGCCTCGTAATCGGGATCATGTTTATCGTATTTCATAGCTTCTTGTATAGTTTCCAATGCTTCTTCTTTTTTCCCGTTATTCCAATAAACAGCAGCCAAAGATGCTTTCAATTGTGCCGCATATTTATTTAATTTTATGGCATGTTGTAAATATTCAATCGCTTTATCTGCATATATTTGTCCCTTTTCGTCCCTTTCTTTATCGTAAAGAGCAAAATATGCTCGTGATACCTGTGCATAATATTCGGGATTATTTTTATCAAAATTTATTGCTTTATTAAATTCTTCTATTGCTACCTTATAATGTCCGGAAACATAAAAGTTTATTCCTTTTTTATAATAATTATTTGCTATAACAGGCCTTGCAAATAAAATAACAAACACAACATAAGCAGCCAAACAGGCATAGAAATTAATTTTTATTTTTTGCCTTTCTTCACTTTCAACATAAAACATCGAAGAAAAAACTATAAAAAACATAATCATATTTGCCGGAACAAAAAAGTTGTAATCGACCAAATTAATTGCAATAAAAGATGTTATGCTAATCGCAATATAAATATAAAAACTTTTATCTTTTCCCTTTAGTATATTTTCTATAAACTTTTTATAAAATGAAAATAACAATACAACAAAACTTAACAAGCCGACTATTCCGATTTCAGCCAGAAGTTCAAGAAAAATATTATGTGCATACAAAGTTCCTATAACGAGTTCAGGTCTGAAAGCTTTAAAAAGAGTCATATAGTTACCTAAACCGCAACCGAAAAATATATTTTCTTTAAATATTAAATATGCCGTTTTCCACCATACAATTCTATCGGCAACACTGTTTGAAGATATTTTCAAAAATGAAATATATCCTATACCTGATATCAGTAATATAATTGATAGAACTATTAGTACTTTGATAAATTTATTTTTGCGATACTCAAATAAAAATATAATCGTGGAAATTGTAGATAAAAGGACAACTATTCTGCATTTTGTAAGGAATATTGCAAACAATACAAAAAGCATCATGGCAATGAAAACTTTTGTATTTTTTTGCTCTTTGATAAATATAAAAAATAAAGGATAAATTAAAGCTAAGAATCCGGCAATAATATTTATATTTAAAGCCATACTTTCATAGAAATCATCACCATAAAAAAAACCTTGAGGATTTGTAATAAACCTCGTAAACAAAATCATTGCAAGCCACAATGAAATAAATAAAGGAACAAACAATACTTTCTTTTTCCATTCTACAGATAAAAATGAAAAACAAAAGCCTGCCATCATTGCAGAACTTAAAATTATAATATAATCTCTAACGTTTACTTTAAAATCCGCATTTATGTAAGATAAGCAGCATGTTACCAAAAAAAACATCAACGATAAAATATAAAAATTCGGTTTGAACTTGTTTGTATTTACCAGATAGATAAACAATAACAAGACAAATAAAAAAATAGCAACCTGAATAGGAAAAATGAAAGAGAATTTTGAGAGTATGGAAATAATCATTACTGCAGATAAGACAAAAGCTATTATGATAGAGTTACTTTTTTTTATTTGCAACATATATATACACTACCTGAATTTTTATATATTAGTAAAAATATATTTTACTAAAAAATTTTCTTCCAACATCATTAAATAATTTAGAACAACATTCGGAGCCGGCAAGAACAAAACAATATAAGAGCCCAATGCCAAATACGGTCCGAAAGCAATTTCTTGTTTTTTTATGATTTTTTTTAACAAAATTAAAAATATTCCTACTATACTCCCAAATAACGAACCGAGAAAAATCGCAAACAAAACTTTTTCCCATCCGATAAAAGCACCTACACCTGCCATAAGTTTTATATCTCCGCCACCCATGGCATCTTTCTTAAACAACCATTTACCGATAACAGCTATAACAAATAAAGAGCCGCCTCCGGCAAAAAAGCCAATAAAAGAATTTAATATTCTTTGAAAAACAGTATCTCCAAGCATAAAATTAAAAAAGCTTGTAAGAATACCAACTATCATCAACATAAAAGAAAACTCATCCGGAATAATTTGAAATTCAAAATCTATTGCGGTTATAACGAGTAAAGAAAACATCAACAAACAAAAAGGAAACAACATATATGAAAAGCCAAACAAAAAAAACATAGATAAAAACAATAACCCGCAAAGCAGTTCTATAGAAGGATATATAAGAGATATTTTAGAACCGCAGTTGCGGCATTTACCTCTAAGAAATATATAACTTAAGATGGGAATATTGTCATACCATTTAATAGAATTGTTGCAACCCGTACAGTGTGAAGCAGGTTTTACTACAGACATATTTCTTGGCATTCTATATATGCATACATTTGCAAAACTACCGAAAATTAAACCTAACACAAAAACAAGAATACCTTCCATAAACTTTCCTTAATATGTGTTCCAAATTACGCCTTTAGAATCTTTTTGATCGCAATCTATCCAAATTTCCCCGGCTTGTCTTTTGTCTGTGTCCTCAACTTGATATGCCCATTTGCCGGAATCACCTGTAGGTTTGGTTGTTATTTCATTACTTGGATTGTGATATGGCGGACAGTAAACTTCCGGAATATATTTGATATATTTCCCGTCATCACTAAGCAGTTCTTCAACAATATTTTCACTCGGAAAATGACCTTCGTTTTCCCCGTAATAAACAGCTATAGCATTTCTCAAAGCCATAAGATTTGCCCTGCTTGCTGCTTCATTTGATTTACGAATTATATCTAAAAACTTAGGATAAACAACCAAAGTAACCAACAAAATAATCAGTATGGCAATAATTATTTCAACAAAATTAATTTTATTTTTGCCGGACATTAATCTTTCCCCCACAAAACTACCTCATTGTTCTTTGTAACAATCCCAGCAATTCTTCTTTTTTAGCTGAATATTCCAATGCAATCTGAGGAGAAACGTTACCGTTCATAACATTATCAAACAAAGATTGGTTCATTGTTTGCATGCCCAGTTGTCTGCTTGTTTGTATAACAGAATACAACTGTTCCGTTTTCATTTCTCTTATAATATTTTTTATACTGTCGTTTACCATCATTATTTCGGTTGCCAAAGCCATTCCTGTTCCGGAAGCATGCGGCAACAACTGTTGAGACATAACGGCTTTTAATACCAACGATAACTGAGACCTTATTTGAGCCTGCTGATGTCCCGGGAAAACATCGACCATTCTGTTTATGGAAGACGCAGCATCCATAGTATGAAGTGTTGCAAAAACCAAATGACCGGTTTCGGCAAGAGTTATAGCCGCGGATATAGTTTCCAAGTCTCTCATTTCTCCTACCAATATTACATCCGGATCTTGTCTCAAAACATATTTTAATGCATTTGCAAAAGAATCCGTATCGGAACCGACTTCTCTCTGATTAACTATACAATTTTTGTGTTGATGTATATATTCTATAGGATCTTCTATCGTTACTATATGTCCGCGTCTTTTTTCGTTAATGTAGTTTATCATGGATGCGATTGTAGTGGTTTTTCCGGAACCCGTTACACCGGTAACAAGAACCAAGCCTTTCTGCAAATTAACAATTTCATAAACGACATTGGACAAATGTAATTGCTCAAAAGTAAATATTGCCTGAGGAATAAATCTTAATGCTGCCGAGACAGAACCTCTCTGTCTGAAAACATTAAGTCTTACTCTTCCTTTACCTTGAACAGGGAATGAAGCATCCAATTCGTTTCTTTCTTCAAATCTTTTTATTTGTTTTTCACTTAAAACGGAATAAACTAAATTTTGGGTATCTTCGGGAGAAAGAATCTCGCTACCCAAAGGTCTCATAATTGTATCTTTTCTCATCATCGGAGGAACACCCGCAACAATATGTAAGTCGGATGCATTACTGTTTGCAACATTTAAAAGTAAATTCATTAAATTATACATTTAGTTTCCTCTTATCTTTTATTTTTTTATATACAATACTAGGAACAAAATTTTTGAAATTACCTCCCAAAGATGCAATTTCTCTAACCATGCTTGAAGATAAAAACGTATATTCCTGATCCGGCATTAAAAAAACGGTTTCAACGTCTTGTTTTAATTTCCTGTTCATTAAAGCCATTTGAAATTCGTATTCGAAATCAGATAAAGCTCTTAAACCTCTTACAATACAAAAACTATTTATTTTATTGAGATAATCCACTAACAATCCGGAAAAAGAAGTCACTTTTACATTTTTTACGGATTTAACAGATTCTTTCATCATAAAAAGTCTTTCTTCTAATGTGAACATGTGATTTTTGTTATAGTTGTGAGTAATTGCTACAACTACTTCCGGGAAAAGCTTAGCAGCCCTGCCAATGATATCTATATGGCCATTGGTAGGAGGATCAAAACTTCCCGGATAGACCGCTATTATTTTTTTGTTTTTCATATATAATATTCTATATTATTACAATGTTTTTATCAATTTTTTAATCTTGAACTTTTCTTTCGGATATTCCGCCGGCATTACCGAAACCTTTTACTGTTCTTTTAACTATATCTCTTGAAAGTTTTTCCCAAATATATTCTCTTGCTTCTTCTTCCGTCATTCCGCCGAAACCACCTTTTACACTATCTGCATATATTTGTATCCCTTCCATATTCGGTTCTGCCCATAAAGTTACATTTTCATGTTTATCAATAAAATAAACATTTATTAATACCCATAATTTATATTGTTCGGTAACCATATTTGCATCGTAAGTTAAAGGTTGCAATACATATCTTTTTATCTCGGAAACAACAACACCGTCAGCTTCTTCTTCGGAAGTTACTACTGACAGTCTGCCGTCTCTCATAAATTCGTCTATTATCGCTTTTGTAAATTTGTCTTCCAAACCGTACTGATTTGTATTATTTACAACAGGTCTTACATAAACATTTTTCACATAAGAAGGCAATAACTGCGGAGCAGGATCATATGGTGAAGCACAAGCACATAATAGTGCAAACAACGAAGCGATAAACAAATATACTTTTTTCATAAAACCCCTCAAAAAAATCGCTTTGCGATTTTTATTTTACAACTACATTTATAATTTTATTTTTTACATATATAAATTTTACAATATTTTTACCTTCAAATATTGCTTTTAATTTTTCGTCATTTAATACAATATTTTTTACAGTCTGTTCGTCTGCAGTAACATCAATACTTACTTTACCTTTCAATTTTCCGTTAACTTGAACAGGAATTTCTATTGTATCTTGTTTAATATATTTTTCGTCATATTTCGGCCATTGTGCAACAGATACACAATCTTTATGGCCTAAAATATTCCAAATTTCTTCGCACAAATGCGGTGTGAACGGTGAAAGCAACAATACTATTGTTTCATAAACCTGTTTTGATAATCCGTCATCGTTTGAATGATGTTTATACGTATACATTGCATTTACGAGTTCCATTACTGCAGATATTGCGGTATTGAACTGATGTTTTACCGATATATCTTCACCGACTTTTTTAATACAAACATGCATTGCCCTTAACAAATCTTGTTTTGCTTTATCCGTTGCAGGAACGGAAGATTTTGTGTTTACAAGTTCCTGCAATCTCCAAACTCTGTTAATAAATCTCCAACAACCTTCAACTCCGTCGCTGGACCAATCAAGTTGTTTTTCCGGAGGTGCTGCAAAAAGTATAAATAATCTTGCGGTATCCGCGCCGTATTTAGAAACTATTTCATCCGGACTTACAATATTTCCTTTTGACTTAGACATTGCGCTTCCGCCCAATGTAACCATACCTTGTGTTAAAAGATTCATGAACGGTTCATCACTCTTTATAAGTCCCATATCTCTTAAAACTTTGTGCCAGAATCTCGAATATATTAAATGCATACAAGCATGTTCTATTCCTCCGACATATTGGTCAACAGGCATCCAATAATTTGCTTCTTCTTTATCGAAACATGCTTTATCATTATGAGCATCGGTATATCTTATAAAATACCAGGAAGAATCTACGAATGTATCCATAGTATCGGTTTCTCTTCTTGCGGGACCGCCGCACTTAGGACAAGTGGTATTAACAAATTTTTCATCCGACTGTAACGGAGATTTTCCGTCATTTGTAAACTTAACATCGGTAGGAAGAATAACAGGCAAATCTTTTTCATCTACGGGAACTATACCGCATTTATCGCAATGAACCATAGGTATAGGAGTTCCCCAACATCTTTGTCTTGATATCAACCATTCTCTTAATTTATAGTTAGTTGTTCTTTTTCCCCAACCTTGTTCTTCCACCCATTCCGGCATTTTTACTCTTGCATCTTGTGAAGAAATTCCGTTGAACTGTCCGGAATTTACCATTGTACCTTCACCTTCATAAGCGGATTTTGTTATATCTTCATCTTTACTTGTTATTACGGGAATTATCTCTACACCGTATTTTTTTGCAAATTCCCAGTCTCTTTGATCGTGTGCGGGAACAGCCATAATTGCACCGGTTCCGTAACCCATTAAAACATAGTCGGCAACAAATAAAGGAACATTTTTACCTGTTGCGGGATTAATAATAGAAACTCCGTCGAGTTTTACACCCGTTTTTTCTTTGGAAGAAGATCTTTCTATATTTGATTTTAATGAACTTGCATTTATATATTTTTCTACTTCGTCCCAATTCTTAATTTGAGATTTGAATTCTTTTAACATAGGATGTTCCGGTGAAACCACCATAAATGTTACGCCGAAAATTGTGTCCGGTCTTGTTGTAAAAATTTCCAATTTTTTATCGGAACCCGCTATATCAAATTTCATTTGTGCACCGTGAGATTTTCCTATCCAGTTTTTCTGCATGGATAAAACCTGTTCAGGCCAACCCGATAGTAATTTGTGTCCTTCCAACAATTCATCTGCATATTGGGTAATTTTTATAAACCATTGTTCCAACTCTTTTTGTTCTACATTGCTGTGGCATCTCCAACATTGTCCTTCACTTACCTGCTCGTTTGCCAAAACTGTTTTACAAGACGGGCACCAATTAACATTTGATTTTTTTCTAAAGACAAGACCTTTCTTGTACATTTCCAAAAATATCCATTGGTTCCATCTGTAATATTCAACATCACAAGTTGCAAGTTCTCTGTCCCAATCATAAGATATACCGAGCATTTTTAATTGTTCTCTCATTCTTGCAATATTTTGTTTTGTCCATTTTTCAGGAGGTATATTATGTTTTATTGCGGCATTTTCCGCAGGAAGGCCGAATGCATCCCATCCCATAGGATGAATAACATTTTTACCTATCATTCTGTTATATCTGGCAAAAACATCACCTATACTGTAATTTCTTACATGTCCCATATGCAAATTGCCGGAAGGATACGGTAACATTACCAAAATATAATATTTTTCTTTTGATAAATCCTTTTGTGCTTTAAAAACTTTTTTATCTGCCCAAATTTTTTGCCATTTCTTTTCAACTTCACTAACATTGTACTCTTGCATTTGTTTTGTCCTCTATATAATTAATTATTTTTTTAATAATATAAAATGTTCCAAATTCCCTTTAGGACCTTTTACACCGGAATCCTGTTCCTTTAATATTTCAAGTCCCAAACTTTCGGCACAATTTTTAATTTTATCTATTGCCTTTTGTCTTAAGCTTTCATCTCTGACAACACCTTTTTTTACTTCGTTAGGTTCAAGCTCAAATTGCGGTTTTATCATCGCTATTATGTTTCCGCCGACCGAAATTATTTCGCTTGCCAAAGGCAATATTTTGTCCAACGAAATAAACGATACATCTATCGTTATTATATCTATATCATCTTTTAGTAAACTTTTGTCAAAATATCTGAAATTAACATTTTCAATGTTAACTACCCGCGGATCATTTCTTAATTTGTAATGAAGTTGCGCTGTTCCCACATCAACGGCATAAACTTTTTTTGCACCATGCTGTAACATACAATCGGTAAAACCGCCGGTAGATGCACCTATATCAATACAAATTTTGTCGGTAAAATCTATTTTAAACAAATTTAAAACAGATTCCAACTTAAGACCGCCCCTTGATACATAAGGGTTTTGTTTTTCTATCTCTATCAAATCTTCATCGCTGACCTGTGTTCCGGCTTTTGTTATTTTTTCTCCGTTAACCAAAACAGTTCCCGCCATAACAAGAGCTTGTGCCTTTGAACGACTTTCAGCTAAACCTTTTTCAAAAATCAAAACATCCAATCTTTTTTTCATTGTTATTTATTCAACAATTTTAAAATTTGTGTTTCTATATTTTCTACGGAAAAACCGTATTTTTCTCTTATTAAACTTTGTTTACCGTGCTCTATGAATTTGTCCGGTAAACCTATCGAATATATTTTTGCATCCGTTCCGGACAAAATTGATTTTACCGTTTCTCCCATACCGCCTATCAACGAACCTTCTTCAACGGTAACAATTTTATTTGTATATTTTAAAATATCTTTTATTGCCTGTTCGTCAAACGGCTTTAAAAATCTCATATTTAATACAGATACCGACACACCTTTACTTTCAAGATCTTTTGCAGCATCCAAACAAACCTGCCAAACATTTCCCAAACAAACTATGCAAGCATCTTTACCTTCCTTTTCCGATTTTGCTTTACCTACTTCCAACACGTCGAAATCTCTATGGAAAGATGCGATTCTTGTTCCGCTGCCTCTAGGATATCTTATTACAGAAGGATTCTTTAACGTTAATGCGGTATTAAGCATATCCTGCAACTCGGTTTCATTTGCAGGTGCCATAATTGTTAAATTCGGTATATATTTTAAATAAGCTAAATCGAATGCTCCGTGATGTGTTGCTCCGTCTTCACCGACAAGTCCCGCTCTGTCGAGCATCATAATAACGGGAAGATTTTGTAATGCAACATCGTGAATAATGCTGTCCAAAGATCTTTGCATAAACGTGGAATATATAGCAACCACCGGTTTTAAACCGCCTGCTGCAAGCGCGGCTGCAAACGTTACCGCATGAGCTTCGTCTATACCGACATCAAAAAATCTGTCGGGATACTTTTTTGAAAATTCTTTTAAACCTGTACCGTCCGGCATGGCTGCAGTTATTGCAACAATTTTATCGTCTTGTTGTGCAAGTTTAACTATAGCTTTTGAAAAAACTTCGGTATATGTAACTTTTTTTAAAGAAAGAGTTTTTCCTGTTTCTTTGTCGAAGGGTCCTATACCGTGAAACTTTGTAGGATCTTGTTCCGCAGGTTTGTATCCTTTACCTTTTTTTGTTACTATGTGTAACAAAACAGGGCCTTTAAAATCTTTAACTTTTGTTAACATCTCAATTAATTGATTTATGTTATGCCCGTCTATAGGCCCGACATAAGTAAATCCCATTTCTTCAAACATAAGTCCCGGAAAAAGAATCGTTTTAAATCTTTTAACCAACTTTTTTATTGAATTGAAACTTAAAAATTTTAATTTAGAAACTATTTTTAAAACACTTTCTTCAATTCTCTTAACACCTGCGGCAGTTAAAATTTTGGCAAAATATCCTGCCAAAACTCCGACTTTTTGGGAAATGAACATTTGGTTATCATTCAAAATAACAAGCATATCTTTTCCGAGTGTTCCCGCATTTTGTAACCCCTCAAATGCAAGACCGCCCGTCATGGAGCCGTCACCTATTATGGATACAACTTTATAATTTTCTTTTTGTATATCTCTTGCGACCGCAAAGCCAAGTCCTGCCGAAATTGAAGTTGATGCATGTCCCGCGCCGAACGAATCGTATTTCGATTCGGAAATTTTTGGAAATCCGCTGATACCTTGATACTGTCTTAAAGTATTAAATTTTTCTCTTCTGTCTGTAAGAATTTTGTGTGCGTATGCCTGATGACCGACATCCCAAATGAATTTATCTTTTTCAACATCAAAGACATAATGAAGTGCTATTGTTAATTCAACAACACCTAAACTCGACGCAATATGACCGCCTGTTTTTGATACGGTTTCTATTATCTCCTGTCTTACCTCTTGTGCAAGGTTAGGTAAAAGATCTTTTTTTACTATTTTTATTGCGTTAGGTGATGATATATTATCCAATATAGACATTTACACTAATTTCCTAAAACTTTCTGTTTATCATGTAATCGGCCAAACTTTCAAAAACTTCTTTATTTACTTTAAATTTTGAAATTGCTTTCTTAGCTTCGTTAATTAATTTTATCGCATTTTTTTCCGACTGTTCTTTTCCGTAAAGTCTTAAATATGTCAACTTATCGTTATCGGCATCACTGCCGTTTTTGCCTAACAACTTTTTATCGGCATAAACATCTAAAATATCGTCTGCTATTTGAAAAGCTATACCGATATTGTGTCCGTACTTTTCAAGAGCTTTTAAATCTTTATCTTTTGCTCCGGCAAGGGTTGCGCCCATCAACAAACTTGCTTTTATTAAGTCGGATGTTTTATGTATATGAATATATTCCAGTTTCTTTTTACAGAAAGAAATGTTTTGTTTATTCCATTTTCCCGCTTCGATTGTATCTTCGGCCTGTCCCGCTATCATACCTTTATATCCGGAATAGTCTGCAAACAATCTTATCGCTTTTACAATTCTGTCTGCAGGGACATTTGCTTTTGCTATTAAATTAAAAGATTCCGTAAGTAAAGCATCTCCCGCAAGTATCGCGGCACTTTCACCGAACTTTTTGTGACTTGTAGGTTTTCCTCTTCTTAAATCATCGTTATCCATTGCAGGTAAATCGTCGTGGATTAAAGAATAAGTATGTAAAAATTCAACGGCACAAATTGCAGATTCTATTTTCTTAATATCAAGTTTAAAACTTTCCGCACCGAGCATAACAAATATAGGTCTTAACCTTTTACCGCCGGCAAGAACGGAATATCTCATTGCCTGAGATATTATGGAATTATCTTTAGGCAAATATTTTTTTAATAATCTGTCTACCGATTTTCCTTTTTCTTTTAAATATTTTTTTAAGTCAAATACTTTATTTTTCATTGGTGCCTTCTTTCTGTGTAAATTTTTCTTTTTCAAATTTACCGTTTTTTTCGACAAGAATTTCTATTTTTTTCTTTGTTTCGTCGAGTTTTGCCGAACATTGATTTACCAAAGAAACTCCCTCTTCAAAAAGTTTCATTGCTTTATCTATATCAAGTTGAGAATTTTCCATTTCGTCTACAATAGTTTCCAATCTTTTTAAAGAAGCTTCAAAACTTGTGTTTTTTTTCATTTTCCCTCTTATAAAACCTTTGTTTTTATGTTACCGTCGGACAAATTAACATCCAAAATATCGTCTTTAACAACTTGTTCCGTACTTTTCACGATTTTTCCGTCTTTAAAACAAACGGAATAACCTCTGTTCAATGTTTTTAACGGCGACAACAAATCCAACTTCTGTGCATTTAATTTTAAATTTTGTTGCTTATTTAAAACCAAATTATTTATATTAAAAATTAACTTTTCATTCAATTCGTCAATATACTGAATTTTTTCTTCATATATTTCGTAAGGTTTCGATAATGCTCTGCAATTTTTAAAGAACTTAATTTTTTCATCATACAATTCGACGATATTCCTTATACTGTTAACCATACTGTTTTTTATCATCGAAAGTTTTTCTTCCAAATCGGTTCTGCTTTTAGCAACGATTTCTGCCGCTACCGACGGTGTCGGCGCTCTTAAATCGGCAACAAAATCCGCTATTGTAAAATCCACTTCATGACCTACGCAAGAAATTACAGGTATGTTGCTGTTATATATTGCTCTTGCAACAACTTCTTCGTTAAAAGCCCACAAATCTTCCAAAGAGCCGCCACCTCTGCCTACAAGCAAAACATCGAGTTCTTTATGGTTTTCATTCAAATATTTTATTGCATCCGCTATTTCAAACTTTGCGGTTTCTCCCTGAACTCTTACGGGATATATTAAAACTTCTACATTAGAAAATCTTCTGTCTAAAACCGACAATATATCGTGTAATGCGGCACCGTCTTTTGATGTCACCACACCGATTTTGTTCACTAAGTACGGTATTTCTTTTTTATGAGAACTGTCGAATAATCCTTCTTCCGCCAACTTCTTTTTTAACTTTTCAAACGCTTCCTGTAAAGAACCCACACCTTTTTCTTCAACGTGATAAACTTGTATTTGGTATGTTCCTCTGTTTATATAAGCAGTTATTTTACCGTAGACCAAAACCTGCATACCGTCTTTCAAAGAAAACTTCAACTTCTGATTATAGCCGGAAAACATCACTGCCGAAATCTGCGAATTTTCATCTTTAAGGTTAAAATACATGTGCCCCGAAGAATATTGTTTAAATCCGGATATTTCACCGCAAATCCAAACTGTACGATAAGAGTCCTCAAGAATAGTTTTTATTTCACTATTTATTTGAGTAACAGAATAAATTAATCTGCCGTCATTATCGTTTTCCTGTTCGGCATTATTTTGAAAATCAAATAAATCAACCATTAAAAAATCCTACGGATTTTTTTGAAGATTTGAAGATTGGATGATTGGAAGATTGGAAGTTTAAATGTAAAATTTGCTTTACAAATTTTGTTATTATTTATAGATTCTGAATCAAGTTCAGAATGACAACCTATTTTTCTGTCATTGCGGACTACGATCCGCAATCTATCTAAATATTTCTTCCTTTTTTCCTCTAATCTTCTATTCTTCTAATCTTCTATTCTTCAAGAGTTTTTGCCAAGCAAAAATTTTTATTTTGCTATATCTTGTGCTCTTACTTCTCTGATAACCGTAACTTTAATTTGTCCCGGGTATTCCAACTCATTTTCAATCTTTTTAGCTATATCATGAGCCAAAACTTGAGATTGTGCATCGTCTATATTTTCAGGTTCAACCAATATTCTGACTTCTCTTCCCGCTTGAATTGCATAAGCACTTGATACACCTTTAAACTCTTTTGCAACAGTTTCAAGTTTTTCAAGTCTCTTCAAATAATTTTCTATAGTTTCTCTTCTTGCACCCGGTCTTGCTGCGGAAATTGCATCAGCAGCAATAATAACAAAAGCTTCAGGGCTTTGCGGTTCAGCAAAGCCTTCATGGTGAGCAAGTATAGCATTTACCATCTTAGGAGATTCTCCGTACTTCTTTGCAAGTTCTGCCGAAATCTGATGATGTGTTCCTTCAACTTCATGGTCTACAGCTTTACCTATATCGTGCATAAGACCTGCTTTTTTACAGAATGTTACATCAAGTCCGAGCTCACCGGCTATTGCACCTGCAAGCCATGTAACTTCAAGTGTATGTTGCAACTGGTTTTGACCGTAAGATGTTCTGAATTTAAGTCTACCGAGCAACTTAATAATTTCGGGATGAAGTCCCGGAACGCCGGAATCTATTGCGGCTTGTTCACCGGTTTCTTTTATCATATCTTCAACTTCTTTTTGCATTTTCTGAACAACTTCCTCTATTCTTGCAGGATGAATTCTTCCGTCGGCAATAAGTTTTTCCAACGCTTTTTTGGCAACGAATCTTCTTACTCCGTCAAATGCGGAAATTGTAATTGCTTCAGGAGTATCATCTATAATCAAATCCACGCCTGTTGCCTGTTCAAAAGCTTTAATATTTCTTCCTTCTCTACCGATAATTCTTCCTTTTATTTCATCGTTAGGAATTTGTACCGTGGATGTTGTAGTATCAACCGTATGATCGGCAGCAACTTTTTGAATAGCAATAGAGAGAATTTCTTTTGCCTTTTTGTTGGCATTTTCTCTCGTCTCCTGCTCTATCCTTTGCCCTAAAATAGCAGCATCTCTTTTTGCTTCGTCAACCATTTCTTTTACTAATCTTTCTTTTGCTTCCTCTCTTGTTAATCCCGAAAGCTTTTCCAAAATGGTTTTCTGTTCATTTTTTATTTGTTCAACTTCGGAAAGTTTCTGCTCCACATTTTTTTCTTTATTTTCTACATTTTTCTCTTTTTGTTGCAAATCTTTTTCTTTTTTATCAAGAGAATCCATTTTTCTGTCGAGATTATCTTCTCTTTGATTTAATCTTTTTTCGGTATTTTGTATTTCTACTTTTCTTTCTTTTATTTCTTTTTCGGCTTCTTTTCTTTCTCTATCGGCATTGTCTCTTGCAGCCATAATTATTTCTTTCGCCTTTGCATCACCCTTAATCTTTGCTTCGTTAATTATATTGTCCGCTCTCTGTTCTACCGAGTTTGCATCAAATTTTGCAAACACATACCTTAAAATAAAACCTACTATAAAACCTATTGCTATACAACCTGATATAAGAATTATATCCATAATCTAAGCTCCCCTTTTATATATAAAATTATTTTTTATAAAGATTTGAAACATCTATCATTCTTTTTTCAGTCAATATTCTGCCTACAGGTAAATCATATTTGCCGTTAGGTATTTTATCTATCAACTGTATTTCAAATGCAAGACCTATTCTTTTTGTAATGTCTGTTCCTTCAAGCCATCTGTCATAATATCCTTTCCCGTAACCGACTCTGTATCCATAAGTATCAAAGACTATACCCGGAACAAAAATCAAATCGATATCTTCTTTGGCTACTACTTCATCTTCGTTGAATTCCGGTTGTCTTATTCCATAAACTTTATCAAAGCAATCTTCAAGTTTATTGATTTTAACTGCTGTCATTATACCGTCACCCGGATTTTGTATTACCGGAACCGCAACTTCTTTACCATCCAACAAAAACTCGTTTATCATTGCGTCGGTAACAACTTCCGAACCATAAGACAAATAAAACATAACTATCTGAGAATCTTGATACTCTTTCAATTTTTTTATTCTTGATAAGATAATATTGCTATAAGCAAACCTTAAAGTCGGTTCTAACCTATCTCTGATTTTCAGATAATCGTATCTTATTTTACTTTTTTCTGAATTTTGTAATTCTTTCATTAATTTTTACCTCGTAATATTTATACGAAAAAATATACTGCCTTTTTATCTCAAAAAACTTATAAAAAAAAGAAAACCCCCGCAATTGCCGTGTCTGTTAGGTATTTAAAGCCCTTTTTTACAAGTGAGAAACATGGTTTATGCTAATTTGCATAACTCGCATGTATTTTCTCCTAAAGAACTTCATCGGAATAAATACTCTAACTAAGAATCACCAACAATGCAGGGTATATAGTTTTTATATATATTAGACTTATATATATTAAATTGGTAAATCCATGGAATCTACCAACTTTATCAACTCATTCATCCTTTTAGTATTTGTATCTAAAAATACTTCTTGTTTACCCTTAATTGTTTGCAATTCCAACACAATTTTGAAAATAGCTATAGCTCTTAATATCGATGTATCCATAATGTCGCTATGCTCTTTTCTAACCTGCTCATATATTTTATTTGCCAACTCAACAGCACAATTCGCATCGAATTCTGTTGTTTCATTGTCAATGATATTAACGGGAATACCCATTATTTTTGAGTTTATGTTTACCATTATAAACTTATACTCTCTATTTTATTTAAAACTTTTTTTATTTTATGGGCAATCTTTTTCTGCTTGTCCTGAAAAGACAATAAATCTAAATTTTTTTCTTTTAACTTCTTTATTTCTCTGTTAAGAAAATCTTTTTCAACTTCCAACTTAGAATTTTTTTCTTTTAAATCGTTATAATCTTTTTTTAATTTAGCTAACTTTTTTTTTATTACATCATATAAAGATTCATCAATTTTTTCCATAATTTATAATATAAAAAGTTGTTAACATTGTCAAGCTAAAAAATATTTAATTTATCAATAAATTATTGATTTTTTACAAAAGTAAACTTCCAACCTTAATTTGTGCCCCGTTTACAAAATCAAAAGCAGCCATTTGAGCCTTACTTTCCGGTTGCACTTTTGTTACAAACAAAGCATCTTTACCGCACTTTACGGTAAAGCCTAAACCTTTATTTATTTCAAGTATAGTTCCAACCTGTTTATTTGACAAGTCTTTTACTACACTACATTCCAAAATTTTTAACATTTTACCGGACATTCTTCCATCACCGACGGTACAAAAAATTTTCGGCCATAAACAAAGACCTCTGTATAAATTGTATATTTCTTCAGCGGATTTATTCCAATCTATTTTCCCGTTTTCTTTCGTAAATACGGAACAAAAAGAAGGTTCTCCTTCCTGTTTTTTAGCTGAACAGTTACCGCTATCCAACAAATTCAATGCATCGTTCATTACTTTTACACCTAAAACATTTAGTTTATCAAATAAAGTTTCCGATGTGTCTTTAATATCTATGTCTAATTCTTTCTGTAACAAAATGTTTCCGGTATCTAAACCTTTTTCGATATAAAAAGCGGTAACACCCGTTTTTGTGCAACCGTCTATTAATGCTTGTTGAACAGGAGATGCTCCTCTGTATTTGGGAAGCAATGAAAAATGTATATTAAAACAACCGTATTTAGGTAACGTAAAAACTTTTTCCGGAATAATTTTGCCGAAAGAAACAACTACGCCGACATCCGCATTACAATTCTTTATTTTTTCTGCGATTTCATCATTGAACTTATCGACTTGTATGTAAGGTATATTTTTTTCTACGGCAAACTCTTTTACCGCAGGCGCTTTTATTTTGTTTGATCTGCCTACGGGTTTATCACACATGGTAACAACAGATACTACTTCATGTTTAGCATCTATATTTTCCAAAAAATATTTAGAAATATTTGCTGTTCCGAAAAATATTATTTTCACCAGTTTTTTCCTTTTTTTCTTCTTCTTATTTCTTTTTCGACGAGTTTTCTTTTCCAATCCGGAAGATAATCTATAAATACTTTACCGTTAAGATGATCTATTTCATGCTGAAACGCTTTGGCTAAAAAACCTTCAACTTCAACTTCTTTTAAATTACCTTTTAAGTCAACGTATTCTACACGAACTTTATTCCATCTTTTTACTTTTTCATAAATTTTCGGAAAAGACAAACAACCTTCTTCCAATTCAACTTTATCTTCTCCCGATAAAACTTTTGGGTTTATTAATACTATGGGATTTCTTTTCCCTTCCGGAACAACATCTATAACACAAATTTGCAAAGAAACACCAACCTGCGGACCTGCAAGTCCTACACCGGGTGCAGCATACATTGTTTCCAACATATCTTCAGCCAATTGTATAATATCGTCGGTAATTTCCGTTACAGGTGCTGTTTTTTTTCTTAGTACAGGATCACCGTATTTTACTATTTTCAAAATTGCCATATATACCTCTAAAATAACATTTTTCTTATTATATTAAATTGAAGAAAAAAAATACAACGCGACAACGATAATTAACAATTAGTAATTTCGTAACAAAAACAAAAAAAATGATATAATACGGGCATGATTATTAAAACAGATAAAGATACATTTAATCACTATTTGGAAGATGCTTCGGGAATGATAGGAGCAAATGCAGACAAACTTTTTATTCCGGAAACAAGAGAAGATGTTTCCAGTTTATTAAAAGAATGCTCCGATAAAAAAATCCCCGTAACAGTAGCTGCGGGATGTACGGGTGTGACAGGCGGATGTCTTGCTTACGGCGGAGTAATTTTATCTACGGAAAAGTTTAATTCTATAGGAAAAATTCAAGAAATATCTAAAGATAAAGCATTGATAACCGTCGGTAGCGGTGCAATAGTAAATCAAATAAAAAGTTATGTTTTAGAAAACGGTTGGATGTATGCACCGGATCCTACGGAAAAAAATGCAACTATCGGCGGGAACATTTCAACGGATGCGTCCGGAGGCAGAGGGTTTAAGTACGGAACAACAAGAAAATATATAAACGCAATAGAAATAGTTTTTTGTGACGGATCTTTTGCAAAAATCAAAAGAGGCGAAACTTTTGCCGATGATAACGGAACCGTCATATTAAAAACAAATTTAGGAACGAAAAAATTGCAATTACCGAAATATAATTTGCCGCACATAAAAAATGCCGCAGGGTATTACAATTATAAAAATGCGGATTTGATTGATGTTTTTATAGGACATGAAGGTACACTCGGAGTAATAATTTCTGCGGAACTCATTCTAATAAGACCTTTTGAAATGTTGTTCGGCGGAATAATATTTTTTGATAAGAAAGAAACATCGTGGGATTTTGTAAAAGAAGTGAGAGAATTGTCGGAAAAGAATAAAAAAACAGGGGCATTAGATATAAATGCAATGTCTATAGAATATTTCGATAAAAATGCACTTAATTTAATAAAACCTTATTATCCCATTATTCCGAATAATGTAGATGCCGGAATTTTATTTGAACAAGATTGTACAAAAGATACCTACGATACTTTAATGGAAAAATGGATAAATATAATTGAAAAATACGGAATAAATACCGATGATGTTTGGTTTGCATCAAATGCTAAAGAGCAGGAAGAATTTAGAATATTCAGACACAAAATTCCGGAAGTTGTAAACGAAATAGTAAAAAAGAATAAAATTCCGAAAGTCGGAACGGATGTTGCCGTTCCGCACGATAAGTTACACGAAATGATTTATTTTTGCGAACAAAAATTTAATGAAAATAAACTTTTCAATTTAACTTTCGGACATATAGGCGAAAGCCATTTACATGCAAACATTATTGCTTCAACAAAAGAAGAATATGAAAAGTGCAGAAAAATTTATCTCGAAATAGCACAGAAAGCCGTAAGTTTGGGCGGAACTGTTACCGCCGAACACGGTATAGGTAAAGTAAAGCATCCTTTTTTACTTGCAATGTTGGGTAAAGAAGGTATAGAAGAAATGAGAAAATTTAAGTTATCTCTTGACCCGTCAAATATTTTGGGAAAAGATAATATGTTCAGAGCAACGGAAGATTAGAAGATTGGAAGATTGGCAACAGCAAAAAGACAAGCTTAGAGCTTATTAAAAAATTGCAGAGCAATTTTTAGCTTATAGCTTAAAGTTTAACGACAAACAACAAACTACAAACAAAAAATAGCGAGATCCCGCATCGAGTGCGGGATGACAAACTAACGACAATAAAAAAAAGCGAGAAGAAAAACTTCTCGCTTTTTATTATTTTTACAGATTGTTTAGCTTTGCTCGCAATAACTATAATGAGAATTTAAAACCTACATTTAATTTTATTGATGTATATGTCGTATCAGCTTTACTATTAACAAAAGGAGGCATATACATTTTAGTTTTGCCATAATCAAAAGAATATATTAATTCTATTATTAAATGTTCTTTTATTGTTGTTCCTACACCTATTGCCCAATACAAGCCATCCTCAACTTCAATATTCGTATTAGGAGGATATACTGCATAATCAAAATCATAACTTGTTATGCCATAACCAACTTGAACTACCGGACAAATATTGTTAACAATATCGTTATTTAAAATAAAATCATATTTTGCCTGTAAATAAATATTTGTAATTCCAACCTTATCATTAGGACCATAACTACCGCCATATTTTATTTTGGTTTTAAAAATATGGTCTATTCCAGCACCTACCGCAATGTTGGAATCAATATAATAGAAAAAATCTGCACCCAGTGAAAAAGTCGTATCTAAATCATAATTAATGTTAGTATTATCACCTTTCACTTTTAATTCTTGATTAACAGGCATACCTGCTTTTACATCTAACTGCATCGTACCTTTATCGGTTGCAAATACAGGAGATACAAGTACTACTGCCAACAAAACTGCAAACAATGACTTTTTCATTTAAATTCTCCTCTATAAAAATCCACTAATTATTTTTTAACTTCTGTAAGATCCGTTAATTTTAACATAATCATAAGAAAAGTCGCAAGTATAATATCTTGCCCACTGTTTCCCGCCGGATTTCACATCTATGGTAATTTTACATTCTTTTTGTTGCAATATTTTTTTAGCTTTTTTTTCATCAAACTTTACTGCCATACCGTCTTTAGCAGTCATAATATCACCGATATAAATATCTACTTTATCGGGATTTACTTTTACACCTGCTCTACCGAGCGCGGCAAGTATTCTTCCCCAATTTGCATCGGAACCGAACAATGCCGTTTTTACCAAAGGCGATGTTGCAACGGTTGCAGCAATTTTTTCGGCATCTTCATGTTTTTTAGTATTTTTAACAAAAATTTCTATCATTCTTGTTGCACCTTCACCGTCACTTGCCATCATTTTTGCCAACTTTAAAGTAACTTCATTTAATGCTTCCTGGAATATTTCCAAATCTTTAGCATCAAGTTTTCCGGTATTACTCTGTCCGTTTGCAAAAACCAAAACGGTATCGTTTGTAGATGTATCGCCGTCAACAGAAATACAATTATAAGATTGTTTAACCGCAATTTCGGTAACTTTTTGTAATTGTTTTTGATATAACTGAGCATCTGTTAAAATAAAAGATAACATCGTTGCATGAAGCCCCTGTAAATCTGGATGTATCATACCGGAGCCTTTTGTACATGCCCATATTTTTATTTCGCCCTTAGAAACTTTAATTTTTTTAGATATATATTTTGGATAAGTATCCGTAGTCATTATAGACTTTACGGCAGCAAGTTCATCTCTTTTTTTTATATTTTCAACAAGTTGAGGAACTGCTTTAACCATTTTATCTACCGGCAAGAAATCGCCGATAACACCTGTTGAAGCAACCAAAATATCCGTATCGGATATCTTTAAATATTTTGCTACTTCTTTACAAACTATTAAAGCATCTCTTTTACCTTGCTTCCCCGTACAAGCATTTGCACAACCGGAATTTGCAACTATTGCCTGAAATAATCTGTACTTTTTTATTCTGTCTATATCTATTAAAACAGGTGCAGCTTTAACCAAACTGCCTGTAAACATTCCCGCAACAGTGCAGGGACTATCTGAATAAAATAATGCAAAATCGTTTTTATCTTTATTTTTTGCTATACCGCAATGCAAACCACCGCAATAAAAACCGTTAGGTAACATTTAAAAATCTCCTTAATTTTATAAGAGACAAAATACATATGTCACTTTTTATATTTTATTTTGCTGCATGTTTTACTTTATCTGCTTCTCTGATTGCAACCTTTCTTATTTTACCGCTGATTGTTTTAGGTAACTCATCAACAAATTCAACTACTCTCGGATACTTATAAGGAGCAGTAACATTTTTAACATGATTTTGTAACTCAACAACCAAAGAGTCACTTGCATGATAACCTTTTGCTAAAACTATTGTTGCTTTAACAACTTGTCCTCTAACCGGGTCCGGAACTGCTGTAATTGCACATTCCAAAACCGCAGGATGTTCCATTAAAGCACTTTCAACTTCAAAAGGCCCGATTCTGTATCCCGAACTTTTTATAACATCATCGGCTCTTCCTACAAACCAAAAATAACCGTCTTCGTCTTTATAAACAACATCACCGGTAAAATACATATTGTCGTGCCATACTTCTTTTGTTTTATCGGGACTTTTATAATATCCGCAGAAAAGTCCCGTAGGTTTTTTGCCGTCCGGCATTCTTACTATAAGGTTACCTTCTTTACCGTCCTCACAAGGATTTCCGTCATCATCAACAATATCTATATTGAATGTAGGAGAAGGTTTTCCCATTGAACCGGGTTTAGGTTTTATCCATACAAAGTTTCCTACCAAAATAGGTCCTTCGCTTTGCCCGAATCCTTCCATAATTTTGTGTCCGGTAAGTTTTTCCCACTGATTAAATACTTCAGGGTTTAAAGCTTCACCCGCTACACAGCAATATTTTAATTTTGAAAAATCATATTTTGACAAATCTTCTTTAATTAAAAATCTGTAAACTGTTGCAGGACCGCAGAATGATGTAATGTTATGCTTTGATATAATATCTAAAACATCGGTAGGATGGAACTTGTCGAAATCGTAAACAAATACCGCACACCCTGAAATCCATTGACCATAAATTTTACCCCATGCAGCTTTTGCCCAACCTGTATCCGCAAGTGTTAAATGGCAACCGTTTTCTTCAACATTTTGCCAAAATTTTGCTGTTAAAATATGTCCTAACGGATAAGTAAAATCATGTAATGCCATTTTAGGCAAACTTGTTGTTCCCGATGTAAAATATATCAACATTTTATCGTCGTTGTGTGTTGCTTCGGCACCTGTAGGTCTTTCAAAAACATCAGACTGTTTTGCAACTTCATCGGTAAAGCTGTACCAACCGTCTCTTTTACCTGCTACAACAACTTTATGTTTCAATGTAGGACAATCTTTTTGGCAATTGTCTATTCTTTGCAATAAATCTGAAAAATCCACTGCAATTATCATCTTGACATCTGCTGCATTTACTCTGTAAGAAATATCTTTTTCTTTTAACAAATGTGTTGCAGGAATTGCTACAGCACCAAGTTTGTGTAATGCAACCAAACTTATCCAATACTCAAATCTTCTTTTCAAAATAAGCATAACAAAGTCGCCTTTTTTGATGCCTAAAGATTTAAAAAAGTTTACGGCTTTGTTTGTTTCTTTTTTCATATCCAAAAAAGTGAAAGTTCTGTTTTCACCGTGTTCATTGCACCAAACTAAAGCTTTTTTGTTAGGTTCTTCGTCTGCAGTTGCATCAACTACATCAAATCCGAAATTAAAATTTTCCGGAACATTTATTTTAAAATTTTCAAAAAAATCTTCGTAAGATGTAAAATCTCGTCTGGCATATTTATCTAATATCATTTCCTTGCTCCCAAATTAAAAAACTATTGCTATAAATTTTGTTGTTTTACCGCCGACTGCCGTCATATAATGTTTGCAATTAGAATCAAAATATATGCAGTCTCCTTCTTCTAAAACTATGGATTTTCCGTCCAAATATACTTTCAAAGTGCCTTCCAAAACATAATCAAATTCGTGTCCGTCGTGTGAATAAGGTTTAAGATCTTTTTCGTTTGTTCTGTCTTTTGCAGTTACCAAAAATATTTGCGCTTTTTTATTTGTAAATCCGTAAGCTATATCTTGATAGTCATACTCTTTTCTTCTTTCTACAGCCACTCCTTTACCTTTTCTCACGACACTATATCTGTTTAAATGAGGTTCTTGTCCCGTAATAAGAGTTATAAATTCAACTTTAAATTTTTCTGCAATTTTTTTAATTATTCCTATAGGTATATCTGTTTGACCGGATTCGTATTGTTCATAAGTTTCAACGTCAATGTTCAATGCTTTAGCTAAACTTTCCTGAGAAATGTTGGCAATGTCTCTTAAATCTCTTATTCTCATTGCAATATCTTTTATATCGTCATTCATAAATTCCCCCTATAATGATGGTTATATCTTTATAATATATAATATATAGAGATAAAAAGCAAAAAGCCGGAGATAAACAATATATCTCCGACTTTTTTATATTTTGAACCAACTTTTATAAGAAATATTACTCTTTACCTGAAAGTTCCATTTGTTTAAAGAAATCTTTGTTAGATTTAGAAGCTTTCATTCTTTTAGTAAGTTCTTCCATTACTTCTATAGGATTCATGTTACTGAAAAGACTTCTCATTATCCACATTTTATTTTTTTCATCTTCGCTGAGCAACATTTCTTCTTTTCTTGTTCCGGATCTTAAAAGATCTATCGCAGGATATATTCTTCTGTCGGCAAGTTTTCTGTCCAAATAAACTTCACAGTTACCGGTTCCTTTAAATTCTTCAAATATAACATCATCCATCCTGCTTCCTGTTTCAATTAATGCTGTTGCTATAATAGTTAAGCTTCCGCCTTCTTCAATATTTCTTGCAGCACCGAAAAATCTTTTAGGTCTTTGTAAAGCATTTGAATCAAGACCGCCGGATAAAACTCTTCCACTTGACGGTATAACAGCATTATAAGCTCTTGCAAGTCTTGTAATAGAATCAAGTAAAATAACAACATCTTTACCATGTTCCACCATTCTTTTAGCTTTTTCAAGTACCATTTCGGCAACTTGAATATGTCTGTCTGCAGGTTCATCAAAAGTTGAAGAAATAACCTCACCTTTTACAGATCTTTGCATATCGGTAACTTCTTCCGGTCTTTCGTCTATAAGCAACACCATTAAAACTATTTCCGGATTGTTTGTAGTTATGGCATTTGCTATTTTTTGTAACAATACGGTTTTACCTGTTCTCGGTGGTGCATTTAACAAAACTCTTTGACCTTTACCGATAGGTATGAACATATCTATTATTCTTGTGGAAATTTCATTTGTTTTTGTTTCCAAGACAAGTTTTTCATTAGGATATAACGGAGTTAAATTATCGAATAACGGTCTTTCTCTGATGTTGTCCAAATTAGTTTCTCCGTTAATTTGAGTAACCTTTAATAATGCAAAATATTTTTCATGATTTTGAGGAGGTCTTACATATCCGCCAACCGTATCACCTTTTCTTAAAGCAAACTTTTTAATTTGAGGCGGAGCAATATAAATATCGTCCGGACCTGACAAATAATTGTAATCAGTTGATCTTAAAAATCCGAACCCGTCATGTTTTATTTCCAAAACACCTTCATCGTAAGCTTGTCCTTGTTCTTTCATTTGAGCTTCAAGAATTTTCGCAATAAGTTCCTGTTTCCTCAAACCTGTAATAGTTTCAAGTTTCATTTCTTTTGCGATTTTTGTAAGTTCCACCATTGTCTTTTTAGACAACACAGTCAAATCTTTATCAGACATTAAGTCCCCCTGACTACATAAATACTATTTTATTAATTTTATTTGATTTTTTTGTTTTGGTTTGCATAAAAAAAGATTTTTACTTCGAAAAACTTTCTTCTATATATTATTTTTATTTTTAGGATTTTTTAATTCTTAGATTTATTTTTTATAATTATATACTTTTTAGATAAAAATTGCAAGACAATTTTTATTAGCTTAAAGTTTACGACAGAGGAGAGATTCCGTATCAAGTACGGGATGACAGACAAAGTCGTTGCCAATCATCTAATCTTCCAAACTTTAGCCTTAGGCTAAAGTTTTTTCTTCCTGTTGTTGGGTTTTCATATCTTTTACAACTATTTTACCTTTATCGAATTCTGTTTTACCGAACAAAATTGTCTTTGAAGCACCTAATTTATCGGCAAGTTTAAATTGTGATTTTAAACTTTTGTTCAAGAACGGCCCTTCAACGACAATATTTTCAGGTAAATTTAATTTTTGTTTTATGTTATCTTTACTCAATATTAAATCGTTTGCAAACTTAAAAGCTTCATTAAAAAGTTCGTTATCGGCAAGAGCAATAAATACAAGTTCGTTTTTCGGTAATTTATTAAAAAAACCCGTATTTTGTGCAGCCATTAAAACTCTCTCGGAACCTAATGCAAAACCAACACTCGGTATTTGCTGTCCGCCTAACTCTTTTACCAAATTATCGTATCTCCCGCCGGCACAAATTGCATCCTGCGAACCTACGGCATTAGATCTTACTTCAAAGACTGTTCTTGTGTAATAATCGAGTCCTCTTACGAGTTTATCATCAACAACATATTTGCAATCCACCGATTTTAATAATGCTTGAACCTGATTAAAATGATTTTTACAATCATCACATAAACATTCCTGCATTGTAGGAACATTTTGAAATTTTTGAGAATCTATTTTACAATCCAACAATCTTAACGGATTCTTTTCCAATCTTCTTTTACAATCTTCGCACAAATCTTGTATAGAAGAAAAATAATCAACTAATTTTTGTCTGAATACAGGTCTGCAATTTGCACAACCCAACGAATTTATATGTATTACAACATCAGTTATATTTAATGTAGACAAAATTTCTTTTGCAAGAAGTATTATTTCAACATCGGCATTAGGGTTGGGGTTACCTAAATATTCGGCTCCCATCTGCAAAAACTCTCTGTATCTTCCTGCTTGGGGCCTTTCATATCTAAACATATCACCGCAATAAAAGAATTTTCCTATAGGTTCTTCCATATCTAATCTGTGCTCAATATATGCTCTTACCAAAGACGCAGTTCCTTCCGGCCTTAAAGCAAGTTTTCTCCCTTTTCTGTCTTCAAAAACATACATTTCTTTTTCAACAATATCGGTTGCTTCACCTATAGATCTTGTAAACAAAGAAACATCTTCAAACATAGGTGTTTTTATTTCTTTAAAATTATGTTTTCTGAAAACATTTCTCGATATCTTATCCAATTCTTCCAAAGCCAAAGCCATTTGGCCATATATATCGTGAGTTCCTCTCGGAGCCTTATACTGAGCCATTTTTTTCTCCTAACTGTTTCTGATTGCCCTGAACTATTCCTGCGGAAATTATGTACTGTATTGCCTGTTCCACCGTATATTCACATTCTATAACATCTTCCGCTTTTACCAACATTAAAAAACCTGTTGTAGGGTTTGGTGTGGAAGGCATAAAAGTAGAAATATATTTTTGACCGTTAATTATTTTTTCACCCGTGGAAAAAGCTACGCAATAAGAATCTTTCGTGGGAAAGGGAACGAAAATAACTTTCTGAAAGTTTTTTGTAGTATCGTCGGTTTTTGCAAAAAACGAAAACAGTTTCTTTAAAGCAGAATATATTGTTCCTATTAAAGGAATTTTTGTAAAAATATTCTCGAAAAACTCATAAAGTTTTTTACCAAACCATAAATTAGTTAAAAAGCCCACAAAGAAAATTATTATAAGTGTTAAAAAGAAACTTGCTATCTTCGCTAATATTTCAACCCACTGAGAATCTGATGTGAATAGTTTTAAAAACGGTGAAAGTATCGGTAAAGAAAGGCTGCTAATCCATTTAAAAACAAACAATATTATAAATATTGTAAGCCATACCGGAAGTAATACCAATAAACCGGAAATAAAAGATTTTCTTACAATACTCTTTTTTTCTTTTTTGTGACCGTCAGATGTAACTGATTGCATATTTTTTCTATTTGCCATTTATAAATTTTTCTCCGGCAGATACTAATTTTTTCAATTGCGAAGCTGTAGTACTTTCGGCGTATAATCTTACAATAGGTTCTGTACCGGACAATCTGAATCCTATCCATGTATCTTCATCTAATATAAACTTGTATCCGTCGAGAGTAACAACTTTTTGTATCTTCATTCCCGCAATCTTTTCGGGAGCTTTTTTCTGTAAAGTTTGTCTGAATTTTTCCATTGCTTCTTTAGGAAGTCTGAAATTTTCTCTTGCTGTAACAACAGGCCCCGTAAGCTTCGTAATATCTTTCAATATTGCACTTAAAGATTTTTTGTTCATGGCAACTGCTTCCGCCATAAGCAAACATGCTATTATTCCGTCTTTTTCTGGAACATGTCCTCTTATTGTAAGACCGCCTGATTCTTCACCGCCGATGATAAAATCTTTTGGTCTTTGTGTTAAAATATCTCCGATATATTTAAATCCTACGGGAGTTTCCGCAACTTCTATACCAAGCTTTGCTGCAAGTTTATCTATCATGTGGCTTGTCATAACACTTCTTACAACAACACCTTTCCATCCTCTTGTTTTGTTCAAATGATACAACAATATAGGAATTACCTGGTTAGGTGTAATAAATGTTCCGTCGGAATCTACAATACCGAATCTGTCCGCATCACCATCAACGGAAAGGCCGATTTTGTATGACTCTTTTTTTATAATTGATTTCAATTCTTTTAAGTTTGCTTCACAAGGTTCCGGTGAATGACCATCGAACAAAGGATCTCTTTTTTTGTTCAATACTTTCAATCTCATTCCGGCAGCTTCAAGCAATGTATCCAAATAATCGTCACCGGTTCCGTGCAAAATATCTGCAACAACTTTCAAATTGGATTTCTTCAACAATTTAAAATTTACCAACTCTTTTATTCTCTTCAAATATGCAGGTCTGGGATCGTAATATTTTATAATGCCGGATTTTAAACCTTCGGCTAAGCTTGCTATTTTTACGTCACCTATTTTTATTTGGGCACAATATTTTTCAATTTTTTGTGTTGTTTCCGGTAATGCAGGGCCTCCCCATGAAGGTGAAAATTTTATACCGTTATATTCCGGCGGGTTATGACTTGCAGTAAAATTTATACCGCCGGCAAGTTTATTTTTAACGATATCATAAGCTATAACCGGTGTAGGTGTGTTTCTTTTGCACAACAAAACTTTTATTTTATTTCCTGCCAAAACTTCCGCTGAAACATTTGCATATTTGTCGGACAAAAATCTTGTATCGTAGCCGATTATAACGGCTTTATCTTTTTTATATTCTTTATCGTCGTTAATAAGATAATTTGCTATTGCCTGAGTAACGATTTTTACATTATCGAAAGTAAAATCGTCTGCTATAATTCCTCTCCAACCGGATGTTCCGAATTTAATCATTTTATTACCTCTTTGAATATTTTTATAGTTTGAATATTATAATTTCGTTTATTTTATAATAAATTGAAGTAGTGTGTAAAGAAAAAATATGCTCTTACTTTGTGCAAGTATATTTATTTATAAATTCTTCAAAATCCATATTATTAATATCATTTTTTATTTCCTTATATTCACACGGCATAATTTGCGGCACATATATTTCAGGATTACTTGTTATGACATCATTTATGTTATCCTTACGAAAATCAATATCTTTGCGCACTAAATCAAATAAATATTTGCCCTTTTTAGAATTTAATATAATGGTCGATGTCTCTCTATCATCATAATTTTTTCTATTTGTTTTCCAATAATCACAGAGAGAAATATCCGAATTTTTCGAAAAATCTTTAAAAGAACAATTATAACAACTTTCTCTTAAAAATAAACTTCTTCCGCCGACAAAACCTTTATAAAACAAATCTTCATCTTTTTGACCGTAATATACCTGCCCATTTTCAAAAATAATCTCTGCAAAATTTTTATTATCAAATTGAACAGATACTACTTTGGATTTGAACCGGGATTCCAAATGTTTAATATATTGTTTATATGCCTTTGGCGAATTTACACCTAAACATATAAAATCTATCATAAAAAGATTCTCATAATCTTTATTTAAATATTTTTTAAGACCTGCACATTGACATGGTGTTCCTATGAACAAAACTTTGTTTTTATCCAACAAAATTTTTATTGAAGGAAAAACATCTTTTAAATCACTTTGAATATACTTCGGTTGTATTAAATATTTTATATCGGATATTTTATTTGTAATTATATGTTCCGCAAGAAAATGTTTATTATATATTGAACCGCAGACATATCCGCCGTTTTGTATTGTTTTTTCTGCTAAAGAATAAATTATTTCCCCTGATGCACTTAAAGATTTCCGGGGTGTATTTTTGTTTAAACAAGAATATGTTTTGGGGTTTGTTTTTTTATCATTCGACTCTTTTGATATTTCGGTACAACATTGTATGCACTTACCACACTTTATGCACTTTTCTTTATTTATTTTAGGATATTCAAATTCTAAATCATCTTTTATCATCTCTATTGCACCGACCGGACATACCAACGAACAAACTTTGCACCCGTTACATTTTACTCCCAAAACAGATTTCTGCGGGAATTTTTCTCCTGACCAAGAAATATTTTCTTTAATTACCTTAGCCGGATTACCTGCTACTATACTGTTAGGAGGAACATCTTTTGTTACAACGGAACATGCTCCGATAATACTATTTGAGCCTATGGTAACACCTTTTAAAATTGTTGCATTTGCTCCAATCCAAACATTGTCACCTATAATTATGGGCTTATACGGATTTATAATATTTTTATTATCATCATAAATAGAGTGAAAGTCACTGTCTTGAATAAGGACATTTATTCCTATACCGCAACCATTTCCTATTTCAATCTTATTTTCACAAATAATTTTACAATCATAATTTACCCAAATATTTCCTACCGATAGAACAGCATTGTCTCTTAACAAAATATATGTTCCACAAGAAAAGGTACTATTTCCTCTAACAATGAACTTTGTATTTTTTCTCATTACAAGTCTGCTTTTTTTATCGAAATGAGACAGTTGTCTTGAACCAAAATTAAAAGTTCCGCCCGAAAGAACTATTTTTGCGGTTTTATGTAATTTGATAATTGAATAGCAATAAAAAACAGGTATCTTATGAAAAAATCTAACTAAATTTCTAAAAATTCTTATAACATTAAAAAAAGGCATTATATCTAAGCTCTTCACCGATATAACAAAAAGTTCTCCCAACGATAATAAAAAATCTGTAATCCTATTTCTTTTAATTTTTTCTTCCATTGCTTTTCTCTGTATATGAGGATACTATTCTTTATTCTTGTGAAATGCTCGCAATTTATGACCTGTTTTTATAATTTACCAAGAAAGTTCTAATAGACGTGCTAAATATAAAATCGAAATCTACAGAAACCGGTTTGCCAACTATTAATATCCTGACCGGTTTCTATAAATTTCTGATATTCCAAATTATTTCTGCCACTCGGTTAATTTGTCCGTATAAATATCTATGAAACCTTTTGCAGTTGTTTTATCTCTTGCTTCTGCCCAAATATGGAAATATGCTTCATCCGGATCCGGAAGAAGTAATACCCAACCGTTATCCAAGAATATTTTTACACCGTCTATAAGTTCTGTTTTTTTACCTTTAGCATATTCTATTGCATTTCTCATGGTTTGACCTTTTTTATCCCATGAGCAAGGTATTGTTTTATGAAAAACTTCAAATGAAGGAATTTCTCTTCTTATCATGCTGATAGCAAATTCCGTTTGAGATAACATTTTTATTAAGTTACCTACCGCATACATTGCATCAAACGAATTCTGGAATTCCGGGAATATAAATCCGCCGTTACAATCCGCAACAAAAATTACATCTTTTTCTTTTGATGCTTTCATTATGCTTCTCGGACTTGTTCCGGTTCTTATAATCTTAAAATCAAACTGTCTTGCAAGTTCATCAATAACCGATGATACGGTAACAGGAACAGCTATTGTTCCTTTTTTGTATGTTGACATAACCAAATACGCCATAACAAGCATTGCGGTATCATTATCTATAATTTTCCCCCTTTCATCTACAAGGAAAAGTTTTTCAGCACCGTTATCAAACAAGAAACCGACATCCGCTTTCAATGTTGTTACAATATCCGACAACTGATTCAAAGAATAATCAAATTCTTCTTTAGTTTTTGTTATTTTTTTAGCATCTATGTAAGCATTTAATGCAACAACATCTACACCTAATTCTCCTAAAATCGTAGGAAATACCAAAGATGCCGTTGAATGTGCATAATCGACAACTATTTTCATTCCTTTCGTAGGTGCTTCTTTTTTCTGAATAGTATTCAAATATCCCGTTTTATAAAATTCGTTTGCTCTCGGAGGAACCGTAATCATACCGACTTGATCCATATCGGCTCTTTTAAAATCTTCTCTGAAAAAAAGTTGTTCTATGGATTTTTCCTGACTTATAGAGATATCACTGCCAAACTTGTCGAAAAATTTTATATCTATGAGTTTTGCATCATAAGGAGATTGCCTTATATGAATACCTCCGATTTCCCCGTCGTTACCGATTTCGTATCTTGCAACAGGTATAGGTGCATTCAACATATCACCTACATTTACACCTGCGGAAAGTATACCTGAAATAATACCTCTCTTTATCATTCTTGTCGTTCTGTGATCGTCTCTTGAAATTACGACATAAGCTCCGCTACCGACATAAGCACCATAGGCGGAACCGATTTTTGCGGCAAACTCCGGAGTTATCTCTATATTACCTAATCCGGAAATACTGCCATAAGCATTGAACAATGCTTTATTCCATTTTGCTCCCCAAACCAAACTCGAAGAAAGTATTGCACCTTTTTCAACGATTTTGTGAGGCCATATTCTTAAGTTTGCTCTTATCGTAGCTTTTTCACCGATAATACATTCGTCGGCAATAATCGAACCTACTTGAACGGAAGCTCCTTTTTCTATTTTGGTAGCATTACCGATAACAACTTCCTTTAAGCTTGCTTTAGAACCTATATTTACATCGTCCCAAATAACAGAACCTAAAATCAATGCATTTTCTTCGACAACAACGTTTGAACCTATAACGGATTTACCGATTTTTGCACCTTTTTTTATTGTTGTGTTATCACCGATAATAACGTTATCATCAACAACAACGCCATCTTCAATTACGGAATTCTTACCAAGAATAACGGTTTTTCCGTTAATTTCTTTTTTTGTTCCCAAAACATTTATCTTTACTTTTTTATCCAAAATATCGTAGTGAGCAAATCTGTATTCGTCATGGTTACCGATATCTTTCCAATAACCGTCGGCAATGTAACCGTATAAAGCTTTACCTTCTTTTAGTAATTGAGGGAATAAATTTTTCGAAAAATCAACATCGGTGTTTTCAGGAACATAATTAAACACTTCAGGTTCCAATATATATATACCCGTATTTATTGTATCCGAGAAGACTTCACCCCAAGAAGGTTTTTCCAAAAATCTTTCAACTTTACCGTTCTTATCGGTAATAACAACTCCAAACTGCAAAGGATTTTCCACTCTTGTTAAAACCATTGTAGCAATTGCTTTTTTCTTTTTATGATATTCTATTGCTTTTGAAATATCGAAATCGGTTAAAACATCTCCGGATATCACCAAGAAAGTATCATTAATTCCTTCTCTTGCAAAACCTACACTGCCGGCTGTTCCAAGATCCGCTTCGGGTCTTAAATATTTTATCGACACACCCAAATCTTTACCGTCTTTAAAATAATTTTTAATAATTTCCGGCTGATAATATAACATCATCGTCAAATCGTTGAAGTTGTGTTGTTTCAACAGCTCAATAATGTGACTTAACATAGGTCTGTTCGCAACTAATGCCATGGGCTTAGGAACACTACAAGTAATCGGTCTTAACCTTGTACCAAAACCGCCTGCCATAATTACAGCTTGCATTTTGCACCTCTCAAATTTTTATTTTTATTTAAAAAATCAATATATATTTAGATTTTATAATTCTACCAGTTTTTTGCGGTTTTATCAAGAACATAAAATATTGAATACACCTGAAAACTTTGCTACTATAGTAAAAACTTTTAATGCTTTCTTACTATATGGTTCTAAAAATATGAAATTAAAAATTATTATTCATTGTTTAATTTTTGTTTCCGTTATAATTTTACTTGCTCTGTTTTCTTCACATTTAGTACCCAAAACAGATAAAGAGTCAGCTGCGAATATTATTTGGGACATAAACAATATACCATCCGATACCATTGATGTTCTGATATTAGGCCCATCCACATCAAGATACGGTTATAACTCACTTGTTGCATGGAACAGATACGGAATAACAACGTTAAATTGTTCTTTCGGATATTTATCCGGACCAATTGTTAAAAATATGATTATAGAATGTCTTAAAAGGCAATCTCCCAAGGTGATACTTATCAATATTGATGCTTTTTTATACCAAAACAAAGGTTTTTATAAAGAAAATTCTTCTACCGGATTTACAAATTTATCTTATAATGTGTTTCCTGAACTTAAGTGGTCGATAAACAAATTGGCAATCTTAATGAAAATAACAAAATATTATGAACTTAATGCAAAAAAATTTTTTTATTTTTTATTTCCTATATTCTCTACTCAGAAAATATCTTTTGAGAACATATTAAACAGAAACAAAAAACTTTATTTAGTACCAAGATATAAAAAATTTTTCAACAAAGAAAATATCTTGATTGATTTAAATGTAAATACATTAAAACAATATTTTAAAAATGAAATTTACACAGAAGAAGATCTTGAAGATTTGTTTAAATTCTGCAGAAAATTGGATATTCCCGTGTTATTTTTAGGAGTCCCTCAACCTGTCATTTTAGCTGAATTCTACGATATAATAAGCAACAAGCACAAACTATTTTTCTCAACAATTAAAGAAAACGGTTTTAAATATATAAATACTATTAGTTATCGTGCATTAAACATTTTAAATTTATCATACAAAGACACATATGACGGTTATCATTTGAATTATTGGGGATCAGAAAAATACACAAATTTTATCGCAAAAATTCTTGTAAACAAATACAATCTACAAGACAAAAGAAACAATCCGAAATACTATATCTGGAATGATGCCGCACAAGAATATATCAAATATGTAAAAGAAAATTTCAATATTGATATTTCTCTTTAGTTCAAAATAGTAAACATTAAATATTTTTTATTGAAAAACATAAAGAGTTTTCATATAATCTATAAATCATGTACACTCTATATCAGTTTTTCATATATTTATCGGCAGTCATAATAACATTTTTAACATTATTTGTTTTTTACAAAAACAAAGCCAATTCCAATTCTTATATATTTGCGGCATTAAGTTCTTCTTTTTTGTTGTGGTTAATTTCTTATGCGATAATGTATTCAAGCCAAGGTGAAAAAACTGCTTATTTTTTGGGACATTTGGGATTTATAGGTATCGTTCTTATACCATTTTTTGCAACACAATTTCTGTTTAATTTTATAAATATACAATTGAAAAAATATGTTAATGTTTTACTTACAATAATTACAGTATTGTTTATTTTCTTATCAGCTTTCTCAAATTTAATAATATCGTCAGTAGAAACTAATCAGTGGGGTATTTATCCGGTTGCCGGGAAATTTCATTTTATTTTCCTCATATTTACCGTTATTGTTTTTATAGGTTCGATACGTACAGCATATAAATACATACAGAGTGATGAAATAACTTCAATACAAAAGCAAAGAATTATTTATTTGATTTTGGTATATGGCGTATACTCTATATTGTTCGTATTCGATAACTTGTTCTTTTACGATATTTTTAGCTTTGAACCGGTTTTTTATTTAACGACAATCTTTTTCTTGATAGCAACAACAATAATAATATCCAGTTATAATTTCACGAATATAAAAATAGCTTCAATAAAAATTCTTATCTTTTTATTTATGCTGTTTTTGGTTCTCATTTTATCCAACTATATCTTGATTTATTCCACAAACATACACGTTTCAAATCTTATAACGTTCTTACTTACAATAGGTTTCTTCCTTGTATACAAAAAAATCATATCAAAAACGGAAAAAATTCTTTTTGCACAAAACAAGCATTACCAAACACTGTTGCTGCATGCTGCAAGCGGTATGGCAAAAGAACATAATCTGGACAGACTATTAAAACTTATATCGATGATTCTTTTAAAAACTATAAAGGTATCTTTTGTTACTCTTTTCTTAGAGAATAAAGATAAAAAGTGCTTTGAAATAAAAATAATAAGATTTTATCATCAAACCAATGAAGAATTAATGTTTTCTTATGATTATGATCATCCTTTTATAAATTTTATTAAGCATAAAGAAGACCCTTTTTTATTTGATGAATTACCGCAATTTATAGCTAATTCGGTAGTCTTACCTTTCAGACCGGCTCTTATAATTCCGTCCTTTTCCGATGGTGTTAAAGGATTTATGATTATCGGAGAAAAAAACAACAACGACGTTTTCACAAAAGAAGATATGTCGATATTTAAAATGCTTGCAAGACAGACTTCACTCGCAATGGAAAATTGTTTATTCTTCGATGAATATAAACAAGCTCAGGAAAAAATATTCGCTGCAGAAAAACTTGCATCCATCGGCGGGCTTGCAGAAGGTGTGGCACATCAAATAAGGAACAGATTAAATCAATTTTCTTTAATTTCCGGAGAATTAAAATTCGAAGTTAAAGATTTTGAAGAGAACAACGAATCGTTTTTAAACGGTAACAAACAGCTTCAAGATACTTTTAAGTATATAAACGAACTGGCAGAATCTTTGAAAAGCAACATAACAAAAACAGATGAAGTAATAAAAGGCATCCTTGATTTTGCAAAAATGAAAACGAAACACAGAATGTTTGAAACTTTTGTATTTAAAGAAGTTATAGATGTCGCTTATGAAATGTTAAAAGTAAAACACCATCTTCCCGACAAACTTACCATAACAAAAAGCTTTAAAGATACCGATACAATTCTCGGAGTAAAATCTCAAATAACCGAAGTTGTTTACAATCTTATGGATAATGCTTTTGAAGCAATAGAAGAAAAACAGAAAACTTTAAACAAGGAACAACTTATAAAATATATTCCGAACATCAATGTTTCTTTAACATACAAAGATAATAAAACCATCATAAAAGTATCAGATAACGGAGTAGGAATAAAAGAGGAGCATACCGGTAAAATATTTATTCCTTTTTTTACAACAAAAGCTTCTTGCAAATCCGGAACCGGAATAGGAATGTATATTGTTAAAAGAATGATAGAAGAAAACCACAAAGGGAAAATATGGTTTGAATCGAAGCATTTGGTTGGGACAGAGATTACAATCGAGTTGCCAAATTTATAAGCATTTGTTATAATCTTATCTTAAATAAGAGGTATTCGCTTTGAACAAAAAAGTTTTGATTGTTGATGATGAAGAAGAAATAGTCGCCTTTATGGGAAGGTTTTTAAAAAGGCTTAATATAGACAGTGTTTTGGCTATTTCCGGAGAAGATGCTTTAGAAAAATACAAAACGGATAAGTTCGATTGTGTTTTTCTTGATGTGCATTTAGGCGGAATTAGCGGTATTGAAGTATTGAAAAGAATAAAAGCGATCAATCCCGATGCAAAAGTCGTAATTATTACCGGTAGTATAAGTTCCGATAATCAAGCTAAAGTCATCGATTATGGCGCTACAGATTACATACAAAAGCCTATAGATCTTGCAGATTTCAAAAAGAAAGTTTTCACATATATATAAATATGGAACAAAAAAAAGATTATAGAATTTACCTTTCACAAACAGCCAAACAAATGATTTTGGTTCACGATCCTAATCTTTTGTCTAAATTGGTCTTAAGAACCGTTACAAGAAATCTGGGTATAAAACATTCCGGTTTATTTCTATATAATAAAACAAAAAAAGAATATATCATAACAGTATCAAGCGGGAAAAAAGGTCTTAAAATTCCGGTAGGTTTTACAAAAATAACGAACAACAATCCTATTATTCAATTCTTTTTAAACAAAGATATCAAAGAAAACAAAGAATATCTTATTGTTTCGGATATTAAAATTCTAAAAGAAAAATATAAAGACGATCAAAAAGTTTACAAACTGCTTTCCGATCTTGAAGAAGAAACTGCAATGTATAAAGCGCATTTAATTGTGCCCGGATTTTTCAGAAAAGATTTGATGGTTGTGTTCTTTATAGGAAATAAAACCGATGGCTCTTTTTTCAACAAAGAAGATTTGGAATTTTTAACTATTCTTTCTTCCGATGTTGTTATGGCAATACAAAATGCAAGATTGTTTGACGATATAAAAAAACAACTGGATATAAACAAACAGCTTCTTTTAAATACTGTTGAAACTCTTGCAACCGCCATTGATATAAAAAATTCGTATACTCACGGTCATACGGAAAGAGTTATGAAATATTCTATGACCGTATTAAAATACATTCCTCAAGAAAAGCTTAAGGATTATGAAGATTTTGAAAACACGGTGAGAATTTCAGCATTATTGCACGATATAGGTAAGATTGGTATTCCGGAAAGTATTTTAAACAAAAGCGGAAAATTGCTGCCGGAAGAAATAAAATTGGTTGAAAAACATCCGACGTTGGGTGCGGAAATTTTGGAACCGATAAAAGAATTTAAAGATATATCTTTGGGCGTAAAATACCATCATGAAAGGTATGACGGAACCGGATATCCGTGCGGACTTGCAGGTGATAATATTCCGCTTATTGCGACAATAATTTCCGTTGCGGATGCTTATGATGCAATGACTTCAGACAGACCTTATAGAAAAGGATTGGATAGAAAAGATGCGGCTAAAGAAATCGTATCTAATAAAAACAGGCAATTCAGTCCGTTAGTCGTAGATGCTTTTGTTGAAGCATTTGATAATAACGAACTATAAATCAGAGCATATATGAAACTAAGATGTATTTGTGATATACCACGAGATTGTAACATAAATATTGCACTTGATGAAGTTTTTTTTACGAAAGAGATTTTTGATGAAACTTTTCGTTTTTACAGATGGACAAAACCTTCGTACACTATCGGATATTTTCAAAAATTTCCTACAGATAAAAAAGATAGTTTCCCTGTCATAAGAAGATTAACAGGAGGTTTATCCGTTTTACATGATAAAGATTTATCTTATTCACTGATAGCATCAGACACTTTATGGCCTTATATTTATGATCAGGAAGCTACTTATAAAATAATCCATGAAACTATTAGAAAATCTTTAGAAAAAATAAATATTTTTTGCGACAAAAAAGTTTTACATAACGATAACATACAAAACTATTCTTGTGTTCAAACTTTATATAAAGACGACTTAATGCTTAACGGCAAAAAAATAGTCGGTTCTTGTCAAAGAAGAAGAGGCAAAAGAATAATTGTTGAAGGATCCATACATTTAGATTTAAATATTGAACAAATTAATGTTTTTACAAAAGAATTTTTTGGCAACTTATCGAAAACTTTAAAATGTGATACAATAAGTAAAGATATAACAACAGAAGAAATATGTTCGGCACAAGAACTTTGCAAAGAAAAATACGATACCGAGAAATGGAGAAAACTTTTTTAGTTTATGGACAATAAAATTTTATATTTAATTACTTTTTTTTCTGCATATATATTATCTCTTATCTTAACTCCTTGTTTTAGATATATTGCAATGAAATTCAATATTTACGACAGACCTTTAACCGCAGTTAAAACACATAAAATAAGCACTCCTTATTTAGGCGGACTTGCAATATGGAGCGGATGGGTTATAAGTTTGGTAATTATAAGATTTATAACCAGCTTTCCTACAGGAACATTAAACAATTTAAGATCGGTAATTATAGGTTCTTTTATGTTGTTGATACTCGGATTATGTGACGATATAAAAAAAGGCGGTCTTGGTTTTAAGTTTAAATTTTTAATACAAATTATTGCTTGTGCTATTGTTGTAATAGGTTTTGATATAAGAATAAATTTTATTGAGAATTATATATTGTCCGTAATAATAAGTATGTTTTGGATAATAGGTCTTTCAAATGCTTTTAATCTTATAGATATTATGGACGGATTATCCTGCGGAACGGCAGCAATCTCCGCATTTTTCTTTTTTATAATAGCTCTTCCAAGCGAAATGATTTATGTTAATTTTTGTTCTGTTGCTCTTTTTGCAGCATGTTTGGGTTTTATTCCGTTCAACTTATCAAAAAGTAAAAAAATATTTATGGGTGATACCGGAAGTTTGTCCATAGGTTTTATTCTTGCAACAATTGCGATGGGAAGTTCTTATACAAAAATAAATCCGATAGGTGTTTTTGCACCTTTGCTTATCTTAGCAGTACCGATATATGAAACAACCTTTGTAAGTATTATGAGAATGTTAAAAGGGAAAAATCCTTTTTTGGGAAGCAAAGACCATTTTCCTTTAAGACTTGAAAAAATGGGATATTCGAGAAAACAAATTTTGATATTTGTATATATTTTATGTTTTATATTAGGTATATTTTCTTATACAATAGTAAATCTTAATGATAATATATCTTATTTAATTTTCTCTGTAGTTATAATATTACTGATTATTTTTTCAATAAAATTATCTAAGGTTAAAGTAGATTAAATATGAACAATATCGTTATAGGTGCAGGAATTTCAGGACTTTCTTTCGGATATTTTTCGAAAAAGCCGTTCATTATTTTTGAAAAAGAAAATACCGTAGGCGGGTTGTGTAAATCCGTAAAAGATACCGGTTTTACTTTCGATTATTCCGGTCATTTCATACACATAAAAGATAAAAAAATAAAATCTTTAATAGAAAAACTTATCGGCAAAAAGCTTTTAACGGTAAAAAGAAACTCCGTTATTTTATTTGATAACAAACTAATACCTTTTCCTTTTCAAGCTAACTTATATTATCTCACGGAACAACAAAAACAACAATGTATAAAGGGAATTAAAAACAGAAAAAAGATAAAAATATTTGACGATATGCCTTTTATTGACTGGGCAAAGGCAATGTTTGGCGACGGTATAACAAAATATTTTATGCAACCATACAATCAAAAATTGTGGAACTGCAATTTAAAAAAATTAACAGCCGCATGGACCGCACCTTTCGTTCCTAAACCTACACAAAAGAGTATATTAGATTCTGCCTATAAAAGGAACGAACAGAAATACGGGTATAACAGCATATTTTATTACCCCCCTGCCAACGGATGCCAAGAAATGATTGACGGTTTCTATAAAAAATTAAAAAGCAATATTATAAAAAACACAAAAGTTGAAACAATAGATTTAAAAAACAAAAAAATTTATGCAAACGGAAAATACTATTTCTACGACAATATAATATCAACACAACCGTTGAAAGAACTTTTGTTGAGTATAAAGAATTTGCCTAAGAACATTTCAACACTTATAAAAAAGCTTGAATATACTTCAACCAGATGTGTAAATTTAGGAATAAAATACAAAAAAGATTTACCTAAAATGATAAAAAATATTCACTGGATATATGTTCCTGAAAAAATGTATCCTTTTTACAGAGTAGGAATATATTCCAATGTATCAAAAAAACTTGCTCCGAAAAATTGTTATAGTTTATATGTAGAAATGTCCGACACAAAAAATTGTGATGATATAATACCCATACTAAAAAAAACAGGACTGATGAATAATGATGACGAAGTAGTAAGTTTAAATGTAATCGATATGAAATATGCATACATTATATTCAATAAAGAAAGAACAAAAGTCTTAGATAAAATTTTTAAATTTTTAAAAGATAATAATATTTATTGTACGGGAAGATACGGCGGTTGGGAATATTCTTTTATAGAAAAAAATATTGCTGACGGGAAAAAACTTGCAGTATATTTAAATAAATCAAAATGAATAAAACAAAAGTTGCTGTTATCATTACAAAACTCGAACTTGGCGGAGCACAAAAAGTTGCAATTTCAATTTGCGAAAAACTCGACAGAACGAAATTCGAACCTTTTTTAATATGCGGTTGCGGCGGGATACTTGATGAAGAAACTAAAAACAAAATAAGAGTCATATTCGTAAAAGATTTGGTTAGAGAAATAAACCCGATAAAAGATTTAAAAGCATTGTATTCGATATACAAAGTATTAAAGCATGAAAAGCCAAATATTGTTCACACTCATTCTTCAAAAGCAGGAATCGTGGGAAGATTAGCCGCAAGAATGTGTGGTATAAAGAATATAATCCATACTATTCACGGCTTTAGTTTTAATGACACTCAAAGTTTCTTAAAAAAGAATCTATTTATATTTTTAGAGAAATTAGGAGCAAAAATTTCAAAGTATCTTATTCCGGTAAGTGTTGAAAACACAACTAAAGGATTACAAAACAATATAGGTAAAAAAGAACAATATCATTATATCAGACTCGGTGTAGATATAGAAAATTTTAAAAATTTTAAAGATACTCCATCTTTAAAAAAAGAATTAAATATAGACGAAAAAGATTTTTTGGTTACAACCATAGGACCGTTTAAACCTCAAAAAAACCTGCCGGACTTTATTAAAACAGCAAACGAAATATCAAAAACCAACAAAAACTTCAAGTTTGTTATCGTCGGGGATGGAACTTTAAGACCTGATTTTGAAAAGATGATAACCGATTACAATATTTCAAAAAATATTTTTCTTGTCGGTTGGCGAAGAGACATTTCAAACATATTAAATTCCAGTGACTTTTTTGTAATGACATCTTTATGGGAAGGATTACCGATATCTACAATAGAAGCATTATCTTGCGGGCTTGTACCAATAGTTAATGATGTTGACGGGCAAAGAGAAATAATTAAAGACGGATTCAACGGATTTTTAATAAAGCCTTATGATATAAAAGCAATCGAAGAAAAAATATTGTTACTCGCAAAAGATACCGATTTAAAAAATCAAATGTCGGAAAATGCAAAAAACAGTATTGATTATACTTTTTCCATAAATCATATGATAAAACAACACGAACAATTATATTTAACTTTATAATGTTCTTTTATCAATAAGTAAAAAAATCTTAAAAATAATCGGTGTTAAAATCAAATTTATCAATATATTGAATATAATTAAATAGGACAGTTCAAAGTTTTGAACATAAACTGTTTCAGAGGCCGGCATTATAATATAAGTTATATTTAAAATAAGATGCGTAACTATCAATCCTATAGCCATAACTATAATTTGTGTGAGCGGTTGATTTTTATTTAATTTTTTATTAAAACTTCCTGCCAAATAACCTGCTATGGTAAAACTTAATGTACGAACACCGAATATATCGGTAGATAAAACATCCCATGTTAAACCGTAAAGAAATCCTATAGTTTGACCTTTCATTATTCCTTTGTTTAAAGCAACATATACAATAAACATCAAAATGAAATTAGGATATACCATCCAAATATTAAACGGCATATATTTGGGAATTACAAATTGTACAATTATAAGTGCAAAATAAATAATTATCGAAATAATAACATTTATCATTTTATTTCTTTATCAGTACCGCTACCTCATAAATCGATTCTTTTTGTGTATAAGGTTCAACTATAACTTCTTGATATTGCCCGTAATTTGTTTTTATTATATCAACTACCGTTCCGACATTTATTCCTTTTTCAAAAACAGTGCTTAACGGACTTGTAACTATTTTATCATCTATTTTTATATCGGCCGAATCAGGTATAAAAAACAATTTTAAGTATTGAGTGTCACAGCCGTCACAAACACAATCCACGTTCAAATCCTTTATTTGAACAGGTACGGAAAACAGCGGATTTGTTATCAATGCAACTTTTGCCGTAGAGAAATACACTTCGGATATTCTGCCGAACACACAAGTTTGACCGTCGGATAATACGGCAACTACAGGATTATCCAATTCTATACCGTCTTTTGATCCTTTATCTATTATTGCCGATTTGTACCACTGTGTAGGTTCTCTTACTATAACACTCGCAAAAACAGGTCTGGAAGATTTTGATTCTTTTATACTTAACAGATTTTTCAATCTTACATTTTCTTCTAAAATAATTTGAGAATCAGCCAATTGTTGTGTCAAATTAAAATTTTCGTTTTTAAGTTCCGCATTTTCCTGATTTACTTTTATTATATTGGATAAATTAAGTATAAAATTTCCGGTTTTACTGAAAAAAGTTGATGAAAATTTTATATCGGGAACCAACACTGAATAAGCAAGCTGCTTTATTGCTTGAATTGTAGGTGTAAGTCTTAATACGATTAACAAAATGGAAATTACTAATAATAAACAAAAAACTTTATTAGTATTTTTATTTGTATTCATGATAATATAAAGAGATTATACTATATATCTTTTTTGTGCAAGTTTTATATTGTCTAATTCTTCCAAATAGACGCCTGTTCCTCTAACAACACATGTCAAAGGATCGTCTGCTATATTTATGGGAAGCTCTGTTTCCTGCTTTAATAATTCCGACAATCCTCTCAACAATGCTCCGCCGCCGGCAAGAACAATTCCTCTGTCAACCAAATCTGCAGACAATTCCGCAGGAGTTTCTTCCAATACATCCTTTATAACTTCAACTATCGATTTTATAGGTTCTGACAATGCAGAACGAATTTCTTCGGATGTTACCGTTATTGTTTTCGGAAGACCTGTTACCTGATCTCTTCCTTTTACTTCCATACTGAGTTCCTGCTGCATCGGGAAAACAGAACCTATTTGAATTTTTACGATTTCAGCGGTATTTTCTCCGATAAGCAAATTATATTTTCTTCTGAAATATTGAACTATTGCTTCATCCATTTTATCACCGGCAACATCTATAGCTCTTGATACAACCATTCCGCCCAAAGATATAACGGCAACATCGGTCGTTCCTCCACCGATATCAACTATCATATTTCCTTCAGGTTCCTGTATAGGAATACCTGCACCTATAGCTGCAGCCATAGGTTCTTCTATTATATGAACTTCTCTTGCACCGGCTTGTTCTGCAGCTTCTCTAACGGATCTTCTTTCCACATCGGTTATTCCTGAAGGAACACCTATTACAATTCTGGGATGCAACAATCTTCTGGATTTATTTGCCTTATAAATGAAGTATCTTATCATTTTTTGTGTTGCTTCGAAATCTGCAATTACACCGTCTCTTAAAGGTCTTACCGCAACGATATTTGCAGGAGTCTTTCCCAACATTTTTTTAGCTTCTTTCCCGATAGACAATACATTTTTGGTTTCCTTGTCCATAGCAACAACGGAAGGTTCGGTTAAAACTATTCCCTGTCCTTTAACATATACCAAAACAACTGCCGTACCCAAATCTATACCTAAATCATTTGAAAATAATTTAAAAAGATAATTAAACATTTTTTTTCTCTCTTCTTATTGAAAATCTTTACAACCCTACATTTGATGTATTATACAAAATATAAAACAAAAAAAACACTAAATATAAGTATTAATTTAAAACGTTTATGCCTTTAACCGCAATTTTCGTATTTTCGAACCCTTTTTGCTTATACAAAATCAACGCTTTATCAAGTATATCTTTGTCTCCGTGAACAAGATAAATTTTTGTTGATGAATCCTGGTTTGACAACCATTTCATAAGTTCATCAATGTCCGGATGATCGGAAAAAATATCAAAGATATTTACATTAGCAGCAACTTTTGCAGTTCCGTATGTGGTTCTTATATGTTTGGCACCTTTTTTTAACTTTCCTGCCGGAGTTTTAGGTCCGACATAACTTACCAAACATACTTCAACATTTTCCAACGGTAAAAGTTTATTTATCAAACCGTAAGAAACTCCCTGATCCATCATACCGCTTGCCGAAATTACTATGCAAGGTACAGGGAATTCTTTCGGTTTCTTTGTTATATAATTTTCAGGCAAAAAAGAGCCTGTTTGATAAACTTCGTTTTTAAACCATCTGTCTCTTGACGGGAAATTTGCTTCTTTCTCATAACGTTCCGTAATCCCGTTGGATGACGGAGATAAACTATATACCGGAACATCATAAGGAATTAAACCGTTAACCTGTGCCTGTTTTATTTCGAACAAAACTTTTTGTGTTCTGTGCAAAGATAAGGATGGTATCCATACAATTTTGTTGTTTTTTACTGCACCGGAAATTGTTTCTTGAAATTTTTGATAATCGACATTACTTATATCTTTTTTTACGCCGCCGTAAGTCGTTTCAACAAAAACATAATCTACTCTCGGAATGATATCTTTATCCGGAGTTACTTTAGAATAACCGCTTCCCAAATCTCCGGAGAAAGCAACTGTTTTTATTTTGTTATCATCGTAAATATAAAAAACAACGCTTGCCGAACCTGAAATATGACCGGCATTATACAAACTGAAATTTATTTTATCGGTTATATCTATATTATCTTTATATTCCACGGATATAAATCTATCCTGTAATTTTTCCAAATCTTTATTTAAACAATTTTTACAAACCTTAAAATTAATCCCGTATTTATCTTTGAGTTGCATGGGAGAAATTTCAGTTTTGCTTTCTTCTCTGTTTTTTACCGCATTTTTGCAAGCACTGTGCCAATGTAAAGTCAAATTTTCTTTACTTTCACGAAGCTGCATTTTTTCTCTTTTTGTTTTTGACCAAAAATATTTTTTCTTTACATAATCGTAATTCCAACCGTCATCGTACATTTCAAGAAGAATTTTTTTTGTTGCATCGGTACAATATATATTCCCGTTAAATCCATCATTTATAAGCTGCAGTACTCTCCCGGAATGATCGTTATGTGCATGAGTAAGCACCATTGCATCGGCATTTATTAATTTTTTATCGATTACGGAATTATCCGAAGGCAAATCCCCCTCGTCATAAAAACTCCCGCAATCTATAATAACAGAGTTGTTGTCAACTTTTAGTAAAGCACACGAACCCGAAACTCTTCCGGCTCCGCCGAAATATTCCACAGAAATTTGCGCAAACAAACTGTTATTTAAAAATATTAAACTTACAATTATTAAAAACTTACAAACCGCGTTTCTTATCATATTGCCACCATGTGAATATTAAAAATTTTAAAAACAAAATAAATATCAAGGCTTTTTCTATTCCCCATACGGGAATAACAAATGCTCCACCGACATAACTTGCGAAAGCCCCGCCTAATGCGTCCGCAAAAAAAATCCTGACATTATTTTTACCCTCTTTGATTATACCAAAGATTTTTATCAACTGAGCAAACTCAAGTCCCGTAATTGCTCCCACTCCAAAAGATAAAGCATACAGGCTGTAAACATTTAACATTTTATATTCTATAACAACGATAAAAGCCAGTATCCATAAAAGGTATAAAATTTCACTGCTGAAAAAAGTTTTGTTTAGTGCCACATAGTTTTGAAAATGTTTAGAATATAAAGAACCTATAACAAGCCCTGTCATAAAAACAGCGGTTAATAATCCGAACCATTGATAAATTTGACCTACATATATTTGAAAGCCCCAAAAGCATATAAATTGTAACCACATAGCACTTGCTCCGGAAACAAATGCCGTAACGGAATACTTTATTCCTTTTGCAAAAAACAATATTATTGCAACAAAAATAATAAAATAGGAATATTCTATCACTATTTTCAAAAACTTCATCAAAAACGGAGAAAAACCCGACTGCCAATACATTGTTGATAACAACATCGCTTTTTGATTTAAATCCGTATTTATAATATCTTCGTTATCATGCTTTTTTATTTGAAAATTTAACCATTTTGTTTTTTGCGTATCCATTCTTTCATCGACATAATATTTCGACAAAGCAACCGTATCTTTTTCAACTTTTTTCAATCTCTTTTTTATGTGTAATCTAAACGGCATTTTAGATAACGAAGCTACCATTATATTTGTTCTTCCGGGAATTATCTGTATATACGGAAAAACTTTTTTTAAAGCGAAATACACAGAGGCATTAAGTTCAAACATCAATGTAGGTGAATATACCATTGAACCGGGCAAACTCAAAGCCAAAAAGCCATCCTCTGTAAGTTTATCTTTTACAATATTAAAAAACTCATAAGTATAAAGTTTGTTTATTGATGTATTTAACGGGATATCGGTTCCTATCAGTATAACATCATAATTTTCTTTGTTTTTTTTCAATAAAAGTCTCGCGTCGTTATCATACACATTAATTCTTTTATCTTCAAAAACTTTGTTAAATTTATTTATATACTGTTTTGTTATTTCTAATATACTTTTGTCTTCCTCAATAAAATCTATTTTTCCTAAATCATATTTTATAATTGAAGGTAAATATTTTATTCCCCCTATTAGCAACAAATTCTTAGGATTTATATGGTGAAGTATAGGTAAATGTGCAAAATCTTCTTCGTCAAAAATGTCGGGGCTCGGTAATGCAAACTCACAGTTGCCGTTTTTATAAAGAAAATATTCACCGTTTTTTTCGGTTAATATATTTTGAATATTTTTGTAATAGGATATATCGATAATATTGTTCTCGGAATAATTGTTTAAAATCACACGTTTTTCTATATCAAAACCATGATAACAAACTAAGTAAAACGATACTGCAAATAAAACAACATAAAAACACTTCACTATAATACTTTCACAAAGATACACAAGATTAAAACAAATAAGCATTATTACTATAAGCAATAACGAAGTTGTTAAAATATCCGACAGAAAAAAAGAAAAAACTGTTCCGCCTATAACAAAACCTATTGCCTCGCAGACATATCTCTTAATCTTCTTTCTATAAAGGACATTTGAAAAACTTTGTTTTAAAAAATTCAAAAGCAAATTCAATATAAAACTTATCGGAAAAACAGCAATAAACGAGTAACAAAATAAACTTTTTAAAGATATACCTACGGTAATGTCCGTGGAAGAAAAAACATTTATACTTCTTATAAATATAAAAGATAAAATAATAAATATTATTAATATAATGGATGAATTGATTGATTTTCTGAAAAAATCTTTTGCCCTCTTAAAGTATTGAAACAAAAAATTTGCAACTGCGGCAGACAATAACCAATGCCCTAAAACAACACCCAAAACGAATTCACTTCCGTGGAACAAAGGTATAAATTCTCTTATAAAAAAGATTTGCAAAAAAATTGAAATGATTCCGAATATAATAAAAACTATATATGACATAAAAAAGCACTATTATTTTTAATTAAAACTTATTCTCGCAATATATTTCTTCCAAAAATCCGTAACACTATCAACATTAAGACATTCTTTACAATATCGAAACAAACTTAAATTGAAAGGGCCTAAATCTTTTTCTAATCGCCATATACCATAATGTGTTGAATTTAATATAATGGCATCTTTAACACGAGTAGGCAATAACATTGCCCCTTGAGTATATTTTGTTCTGTATTTTATCATCAAACTTCTAAATCTTAAGTTTCTCCTAAGCCACAAATAATATTTATCCGAATATGAGAAAACTTCTTCTATTTTCTTTTTGTCTACAAGGTCAGGAAAACATTCGGCAAAAATCGGTAACAAGTGCATAACACTATATAAAACGGAAAATTCTTTTGCTCTCGAATAAATTTCTTGTATATCGAAATTTTTTATAAAATTATAAATATTGCGAATATCAAACAACCAATTACTTTTTCTGTTGACAAGTATTCCTTCAAAAATATCTCGAGAACGATTATCCAACAGATGAATAAACATATCTTGCGGGTTCATTATATAAACACTTGTCCCGTAAAAATCTATTCGGTAAGATCTTTCCCAAATATCCGTATCTTTTTCTCCGTTGTTTTTAAATATCCATCTGTGAACTTCAATTTTCTTTCTGCCAATTTTTATTTCACCATGATAAGAAGCGGCCCTACCTTGATATACGGCTTTCTTGTCGGATAAAAGCTTTATGGTTTCATCATATTTGTCTTGCGGAACAGCCACATCAAAATCAGACATAATACGTGTATAACCCTTTGCGTAATAATATTTCAGGGCCAGACCTTTTAATAACATAACCGGAATATTTGCTCGATTTAAAATACGAATTTTTTCAATAAGAGGTTTGATTCCTAAAATATTTTCTGCCTGATAATAGGAATTTACTGCTTTTATCGCGGGAACAATTTCTTTGGGAAAAAACTTCCAATCGCAATGAAAACCTAAATAAGACAACAAAAGAATATAACTATTATATTCTCGTTCAATATTCAATCCGACGGTAAATGATTCAACTTGTTGTTTTGTTATCGTATCGGAAAACAAAGACTTTATAAGAAGTTTTTCTCTTTCCGTTAATTGTTCAATCTTATAATTATACTTTTGTTCACTCATAAATAAGTTAATTTAAGTATTATCTTTATTTTTTATATTAAAACTGCATATAATGAAGAATATCGTGAGCAAGTTCCAATGCGTCTCTTCCCTGTTCACCGGATACCAAAGGTTTTTTACCTTCGATTACGCAATTTAAAAAGTGTGTTAATTCGTAAGCTAACGGCTCGCCGGTTTGAACTTTAGGTTTTATAACATCTATATCCAACAAACTCTTTACAACCGACACATTAGGTTTCTTTTGATATATTTTCAAACTTTTGCCGGCATAATCTACGGAAATATAACTGTCTTTTTGGAATATTCTTATTTTTCTGTATTTGTCTATCGTTACTCTGCTGGTCGAAACATCCGCAATGCAACCGTTAGCAAATTTTATTCTGACTTTTGCAATATCTTCATGTTCTGAAAGAATTTTTGCACCGACTGCCTCAAAACTTACAACTTTACTTTTTACAAAGTTCAAAAGCATATCCAAATCGTGTATCATTAAGTCTAAAACTACACCGATATGGCTTGTTCTCGGATCGTAGGGCCCGAGACGATTAACTTCTATGAATTTAGGTTCTTTTACATAAGGGGACGCAGCAATAATTGCAGGGTTAAATCTTTCAACATGACCTACCTGCAATACAAGATTTTTATCTCTTGCTATCCTTATAAGTTCTGTTGATTGTTCAACGGTTTCGGTAAACGGTTTTTCTACCAAGCAATGTATTCCCGCCTGCAACAACTGTTTTGCAATATCGTAATGGTAAGGAGTAGGAACGGAAATTACCGCAGCTTGAATTTTACCTATAACTTCTTTAACATCGGTAAAATTTACGGTATTGCACTTTTTTGCAATAGTTTCTCCTCTTTTTACATCTGCATCGACAACACCGATAAGTTCGGCATTTTCGTGTGTCGATAAAATTCTTGCATGATGTTGACCTAAAGAACCTACACCTATAACAGCTATTTTTATTTTGCTCATTTTTTAAAACCTTTTATAACTTTTATAATTGTATTTATATCCTTTGCGGATAAAGACGGATGTACAGGTAAAGAAATTACTTCTTTTACCGCTTGTTCCGCAACAGGACAAATTCCCTTTTTGTAACCTAATTTTTGATATAACGGTTGTTTATTTATAACTTCAGGATAATGTATTCCGCAACCTATACCGTTATCTTTTAAATACTGCATAAATTTATCTCTTAAGCCGGCTTTAATTCTAACCGTATATTGATGATAAACATGAGTATAACCTTTAGGAACAAACGGTATTTCAATAAAATCTAAATTTTTCAAACCGTCGGATAACTTCTTTGCATTTGCAATTCTTTGTCTTGTCCATTTTTCAATTTGTTCGCATTGAGCAATACCCATAGCGGCACAAATATTTGTTAATCTGAAATTATAACCTAACATATCATGACCGTAATGTGCCATTCTTCCATGGTTAATTATTTTTTTTGAAAGTTTGTCTATTTGCAAATTATTGGTTAAAACAGCTCCGCCTTCTCCGGTAGTCATATTTTTTGTTGCATAAAAAGAAAAACAACCTGCATCACCTATAGAACCAACTGTTTTATTTTTATATTTTGCTAAATGTGCCTGACATGCATCTTCTATTAAAACGAATTTATATTTTTTCTTAAGTTTTAATAATTCAGCCATATTGCAGGGTAAGCCATATAAATGAACGCAGATAACCGCTTTAACTTTTTTTTCTTTTTTAAGTATTTTTTCTACTGATTTCGGATCTATGTTAAAAGTTTTTTCGTCGATATCTGCAAATATAGGTTTTGCTCCGCAATAGAGAATAGAGTTTGCTGTTGCAATAAATGTGAATGGAGTTGTAATAACTTTATCTCCCGGTTTTATACCGCAAGCAAGAAGTGCGGTATGTAATGCCGTTGTTCCGCTTGAACAAACAGTACCGTATTTCGCTTTGGAAAGTTTCGTAAACTTTTGTTCAAACTGTTCAACATATTTTCCGCTTGCTATAATACCGGAATCTATAACTTCGTTTATTAACTGTTTTTCTTTTTTACCGAATATAGGTTTTACTAAAGGAATCATTTTTCCCCTCTTTTATTATAAAAATTTATAACTTATATCAAATCTTCCTAAATTAACTTCGTATTTATATGTTATACCCTCATATGTAACCGGATTTGTGAAAGAATGTGTAAAAGATAAACCCGCTTTTAAAGAATCTGTGAACTTATATTCCGCACCTAATGTTAAATATTTCATATTGTACATATCAAGATTTATTAAGCTGTATGTATTTCTGTATTCATCTTTAATTAAGTTAGGATCCGAGAAGAAACCGAGATGCAATGCCAATTTTTCGGTTGCTCTGTATTCCGTTCCGACTCTGTATTGGAATATATCGTGATATCTTTCGGACGTCCAAGATGTTTTATTTTCGGAAATTGCTGCCGCAAAAGTAAAATTTTCAAATAAATCATAAGCAAATCCGAATTCCCAAGTTAAAGGATAACAAACTTCTTCTCTAAATGCAGGATTTGAAGAGTTTGGTTCATTGGGAACATCAACATAAGATCCGCTTCTTAAAACAAATGCCGTAGAAAGCTTTTCAGTTGGTTTGTACATTAAACCTATATCTCCCTGAAATCCGAAAGCACTTCTGTTGTAATCTATACCTAACGCATTTACAACCAATTTATCCTGAAATTGTATTGCATCAAAGCCTAAACCTACGGAAAAATTATCGGTAATTTTTTTTGCCAAAGATATATTATAAACCATATAACTTTGTTGGCCTTCAATCTTGAATTTCATCGGAGAGTTTGGAAGACCTTCAACTTTTCCTCCACCGCCACCGAGAACATAAATACCTGCCGCTATAGTTGTATCATAAAAAAACTTTGTAGAAAAACCTATAAACGGAACTGCCGCATTTGTGGAATATTTATCCGAAGTAAGAACACCCGGAACACCATAATCAGCACCTAAATCGTATTTGCTGCTTGCAGTTACCGGATAATCAATATAAAAAAGTGATGCCATAACTTGAGTGTTTTCCTGATAAGCAAGACCTGCAGGGTTATAATAAATTGCGGTCAAATCATCCGCTACAGCAGAAAAAGCTGTTCCGTAACCGCCTGCTCTTGCACCGGGTGTGATAAAATGGCTTTTTGCATAAGACATCGTTGCAATACCTGCAACTAAAACTAAAGCTAACAACATTTTAAATTTCATTTTCTTTCTTTTTCTCCTAATTATTAATTATCTTATTTATTATTAATATTTTCTACTCTTTGCTTTTATCTTCCGTATCAAAATCAGTTTTTTTATCATCCGTCGCATCTTCGTTTTGAGATTTTAATATTATAATATTTACCCTTCTGTTTTTTTCTCTGCCTTTTGCGGTTTTATTTGAAGCAACAGGGTTTTCCGAACCGTAACCTACAACACTTAACCTTTCTGCCGGTATTCCGTTTTGAACGAAATAAAGATATACCTCTTGAGCTCTATCATAAGACAATTTTAAATTTTTTTCTTTATCTCCTACAGAATCTGTATAACCTTCTATTAAAACTTTGTTTGCCGGATAAGCACTTAAAAGTTTTATCATTTCATCCAATGAATCTTTTGCTTCTTTTTTTAACTCAATTTCACGAGCGCCAAACAATATGCTGTTAGACAAATTAACTACTAAGCCCCTGGGTTCTTCTTTCACTACAATTTCGGAAACTTTTCCTACAATTTGTTCAAATGTTGTAATGTTCGAATATAATGAAGCTTTATTGTTTACAATATCACTTACGGTTAATACTATCTTATATTCTCCGGCAGGAACAACCAAATCGTAAATATCGTCTTTACCATCCCAATAAATTGAATCGGGAATTTCGTCTAAATTTATAAAGCTCCATTCTTTTATAACTTTATTTTTAAAACTGTATACCTGCAATTTAGTTTTTGATTTATCTATTTCGCTTTCATCACCGATATTAAAGCTAAAAACGACATCATTAACAAAACAATTTTTTTCTTTATCAAGCAAAACAGTATCTACAGACGAAGATAAAGATATATACGGTTCTGTAATATCCGATATAAATTCGTCGCTTTGTTCCACTTTTATATTCTTTTTATTTATCAGTGCGGTAAAAACATACTTAAAGTTTCCTTCAACAAAATTTCCTTTTTGATTTTTACCGTCCCACACTAACATTTTTGGAATTTCTTCTTGACCGGAAAAAGAATACACAACTTTGTTAGTTTGTGTATTTACAATATCGAACTGCCAATTCTTTATTTTCATCTTTTCCTGTAAAAGAGAAATTTCAAAAGTTATTTTATCAAAGAAGCTATCGTTATTCGGAGAGAACAATTTTCTATCTAAAGAAACAGAGACAAAATCTTTACCGTCAACAAAAGACGGTTCCTGTTGCTTGGCAGCATACAGGTTCATACTTGCCGACAAAAAAACAAACAAACAGAATATTATATTTAATATTTTTCTCATTTCTTTAAATAATCGGGTTGGCGGGAAAAAAACAACCACCAACCCGATTCTGTTAAATTATGAAATCAAAAAAGAATTATTTCTTTTTCGATACTTTTTCTTTTGCAACTGCTTGTGCTGCTGCAAGTCTTGCTATAGGTACTCTGAAAGGTGAGCAAGAAACATATGTCATTCCGATAGCATTGCAGAACTCAACGGATTTAGGTTCTCCGCCGTGTTCTCCGCAGATACCGATTTTCATATCTTTTCTTACTTTTCTTCCTTTTTCAAGACCCATCTTAATCAATTGACCAACACCTTCCTGATCTATTGTTTGGAAAGGATCTGCAGGAATGATTTTCTTTTCCTGATAATCGCCTAAGAAAGCACCAACATCATCTCTTGAGAATCCGAAACTCATCTGGGTTAAATCGTTTGTACCGAATGAGAAGAATTCTGCAACATTAGCTAACTTATCCGCCGTTAATGCTGCTCTCGGGATTTCTATCATTGTACCGAAAGAGTATGCTAATTTTTTAATTTTTGCTTTTTTCAAAACTTCAGCATGAACTTTTTCAACTATAGCTTTTTGAAGTTTCAATTCGTTTTCCGTACATACAACAGGAACCATTATTTCAGGATGAACTTTTTTGCCTTTCTTCAAAAGTTCAACTGCAACTTCAAATATTGCTCTAACTTGATATTCTGTTATTTCAGGATATGTAACACCAAGTCTTACTCCTCTGTGACCCATCATAGGGTTAGATTCGTGAAGAGCAGCTGCTCTTGCTTTGAATTCATCCAAAGAAATCTTTAAGCTCTTAGCAATTATTTCCTGTTGAGCTTTTTCTCTCGGAATAAATTCGTGTAACGGTGGATCCAACAATCTGATTGTTACTGCATATCCGTCCATAGCTTCCATTGTTCCTTTAATACTTGATTTCATAAATGGGAACATTTCGTCCAAAGCTTTCTTTCTTTCTTCCGTTGTTGCCGAAGCAATCATTTTTCTTAATGCAAATAAAGGTTTTTCCGAATTTTCGCCATAGAACATATGTTCTGTTCTGAAAAGTCCGATACCTTCTGCACCGAATTCTCTTGCTTTCTTTGCATCTGCAGGGTTATCTGCATTTGTTCTGATTTTTAATCTTCTTATAGAATCACAAACTTTTAAGAAATCATTCAAGATTTTGTTCTTGGTACCGTCAACCATTGCTAATGCTCCGTCATAAACAAAACCTTTTGTTCCGTTAAGAGTTATATAATCGCCTTCTTTATATTTCTTAGCACCGATTGTCATTGTTTTCTTTGCTAAATCAACACTGATTGCATCACAACCTACTATACAGCATTTTCCCCATCCTCTTGCAACGAGTGCAGCGTGTGAGGTCATACCGCCTCTTGCAGTCAATACAGCTTGAGCTGCTCTCATACCTTCAACATCTTCAGGGTTTGTTTCTTCTCTAACGAGAATAACTTTTTTACCTTTCTTTGCCCATGCAACTGCATCTTCAGCCGAGAATACGATTTGACCGTTTGCTCCTCCCGGACCTGCAGGAAGACCTTTTGCCAAAACTTTTGCACCTTTTTCAGCTTTAGGATCTATAATAGGATGTAATAATTCGTCTAATTGTGCAGGAGAAACTCTCAATACAGCTTCTTCTTTTGTGATAAGTTTTTCTTTTACCATGTCCATTGCCATTTTAACTGCAGCAGGACCGTTTCTCTTTCCGACTCTGCACTGTAACATCCACAATTTACCTTCTTGAATTGTGAATTCTATATCAAGCATATCTCTGTAATGTTTTTCAAGTTTTTTCTGTATTGCGTCAAGTTCTTTATAAACTTTAGGCATGAACTTTTCAAGAGAAACTTCTCTTTTATTCTGTTCTGTTTTTGTTGCTTCGTTAATGGAAGCCGGAGTTCTTATACCTGCAACAACGTCTTCACCTTGTGCATTTATAAGATATTCACCATAGAAATGTGCATCTCCGTTTCCGGGGTTTCTTGTGAAAGCAACACCTGTTGCCGAGGTATCACCCATGTTACCGAATACCATGGTTTGAACATTTACTGCTGTTCCCCAATCTTCAGGAATTCCTTCGATTTTTCTGTAAGCAATAGCTCTTTTTCCGTTCCATGATGCAAATACTGCTCCGATTCCGCCCCAAAGTTGTTTCATCGGATCATCAGGGAATTCTTTA
>JAFXOV010000025.1 GCA_017528425.1 Elusimicrobiota bacterium
TGTATTTATAGTCCCATTTGGATTATTACAGACAGTTTGATTATTTTGGCTGAAAGTCGCTCGTAGTCGCAATATAGGTGGTCGGAATTTTGACGATTTGGCAATAATCAAACTGGACTTTAACGGACTTTGTTTGGACATACTTTCCAAAAATTCCGCTCCTGAAAATTTGCACTATGCCGGTATTTAGTCGTGGTTTGATTATTTCAGACAGTTTGATTATTTCGGCAAGTCCGTTTTCGACCGTTTTGAAAAATTTACCAAAAAATCGGGGAAAATGTGTCCGACAATTTTTTAGAAAATTAAAAAAATTAATTGATACGAAACAGACACAATGCTCGGAAGTCGTGTTCCAATGCTATGCCTTAAGAGGTAAAGTTGTTGTGCCATGAATAATAATGACTTATATATTAATATAAAGGATATCGCAGAGGCTAAAGGTTTAACCTCAACCCGATCTATTCGATTAAAATTAAACAGTCCTGAAAGCGGATATATTTCAAGAGAGGTTAAGGTTAATGGTGGCACGAGTTATGAAATATTATTTTCAAGTTTAGAACCTGAAACTCAAAAACTATTATTAGAAAGCGGCAAAAAATCGACTGCACTTATTCCGATGAATTATCAGCCGGCACAGTTTGTTTCTGATAGTGCGAAATTAACATCTAACATCAGAACCAACATTGTTGTGGCTTTGCAAAAATTAAGAAAGAAATACCCGACTAAAAAGGAAGCTGATTCCGTATTTTTAGATTTATATAATTCAGGATTATATTTGCCCAAAGCATATAAATTTATCGGATCAATTTCAATCGGAACTTTGCACCGTTGGGTACAGGCATTTGAAAAACACGAGTCCGCAGAATGTCTCCAACCGAAATATAAATTCACTCGTCAGGGCGAGTATAACTCAATTTTAAATGATGAAATGAAATATATTTTACTGACATTTTTATTACACCCAAGTCAGTATAATTATGGTAAAGCAATTAAACTTACAAAAGAAATATTAAAAAAACGGGGTTACGAAAATCTTCCCTGTGATTTAACATTTAAAAGATACGCAGAACATTTTAGAAAAAACAATTATGCAGAGTGGGTTTTACGCAGAGAGGGAATGAAAGCATATCACGATAAAGTTGAACCATACATTGAAAGAGATATTTCTAAAATTGAAGTTGGAGATATAATCGTGGCAGATGGTCATGTTCTCAATTTCCAAGTAATAAATCCGTTTACAGGACATCCGACAAGAGCAACTCTTGTCGGATTTTTAGATTGGAAATCTACGGCATTAATCGGTTATGAAATAATGATGACTGAAAGCACACAATGTATTGCATCAGCTCTGCGTAATGCAATATTAAATTTGGGAATGATTCCGAAGGTCGTTTATCAAGATAACGGAAAAGCATTTAAGTCTCGGTTCTTCCAAAATTGCGACTTTGAGGAGGATGGCTTTAACGGAGTGTATGCTAATCTTAACATCCACTCCGTTTTTGCTAAACCTTACAATGCACGAGCAAAAATCATTGAGAGATTTTTTAAAGAGTTTCAAGAAGAA
>JAFXOV010000026.1 GCA_017528425.1 Elusimicrobiota bacterium
AAGTTGTCACCTAACGAGTATTATGAGTATATCACAACAGGGATTTATCCATTAGAGGGGATTGTAAGTTGTAAAGTAGACAAACAGACGTTCCCTAGAACAAATAAATAAAAATGTCCTTGACAAGGGGTACAGTTTAGTTCGATGTATGAAAAATCGCGGTTACGACAATCTTGGTGGCAAGATTTATATAGAGGCGACAGATATTGACGCATTGTGTGTGGATATGACATACACGCAGCTTAGTCTGCTCGGTTTGAGTGTGCGTGTTATTCATGGCAATAGTTTAACTATGGAAACCTTTAATACTTGGGATTCGCCGAATCTGCAGGTTGCTAAAATGGCCGGCTATTTTAATTAAGATTCTATTAACAGATTGCCGATGTTTCAAGCTGTAAAATAATGTAAGTTATTGATTTTTCCTAAAAAAGAACTTGCGCTCGGCGGTGGGTATGCCAGAATAGTATAGAGAGATAAATTTTAATTGAGAGGTAAAAATGGTTCATATAACACAAACGGTTGTTCAAAAAGCCGAAATAACAGATAAGATTTATTATATTTGGGACGACACAATTACCGGTTTTGGATTAAAAGTTATTCCAAACGGTAAAAAGAAATATGTGCTTCGTTATTATCATAAGGAAGGCGGCAGAAATGCAATTCAACGATATTATTTATTCGGCGAAACTTCATTTATGCCAACACAAATTGCCAGAGAAAAAGCCGCGGAATTTTTGTTAAAAATCAAGAATGGCGAAGATCCGCAAGAGGCAAAAGTTGAATATCGCGAATGCGAAACTTTAGAAGAATTTTGGGATAACTGCTTTGTAAAAAATTTTGTTCCAAAACATAGAAATCCAGAACAATACCTAAAAAATAATAAGACATATTGGGAACACGATATAAAACCCAAACTCGGCAAGAAAAAATTGCTTGACCTAACAAGCAAAGATTTTGAAGCAATACACGTTTCAAAAGCGAATGCTCCATATTGTGCAAATAGAATGTTGGCATTAGCAAGTGTTTTATGCAAACAAATCAAAAAAGAGCGCGGTTTGATTATAGATTTGGAAAATATCGAACATTATCCGGAACAACCAAGACAGCGTATTTTATCCGAAAGTGAAATGGATTCGTTGAAGGCGGAATTGATTTTGGCTTTAGACCGTAAACGCGATATGATATATACCGTTTCTGCTATAAAGTTGCTATTATTAACCACGGCGCGCAAAAATGAGATATTGACAGCACTTTGGAGCAGAGTTGATTGGGAACGTAAAATCCTGTTTCAACCAGAAAGTAAAACCGGTTGGAAACCGATTTATCTAAGCGATACAGCTATAAAAATCCTGAAACAACTTTATGATTTGCCGGAACGTGAAATGAACGATTATATTTTCAAAGGCCCGAATTATACTGATAGATTAAAAGACATCAAAAGGGCATGGGGCACAATATTAAAGAACGCAGGTATAAAGGATTATCGCATACACGATTTGCGCCATCAGGGCGCAAGTATTTGCGTTGAAAATGGGGAGTCATTATATATTGTCAGCAAGATGCTCGGACATAAAAGCCAACGCACTACGGAACGTTATGCTTATTTATCAAGTAAGCCAGTTAGAGAAGCCGCTGAATTACTCGGTGAAATTGTTAATTTTTAACTCTGAAAAACATCTCTCAAAGTCCGCCGCTTGGCGGATTTTCTTTTATCAAGCATTATGTATTAAAATGAATAGAATTGTAGGCAACAGTATTAAATTCACTCACTCGGCGCTCACTCGGGCAAAAAAGCGGTGGTTTATGCAAAAAATAAATTGCATAACATATTGATTTTATTAAATATTTTTTGATTGTTTGGAAAATTGTTCGCTGATTACAAATCAGT
>JAFXOV010000027.1 GCA_017528425.1 Elusimicrobiota bacterium
ACAACAAGCTTCACGGGAAATACGGCAGGCAAGATGGGAGCAGTCGGAATATTCAAAGATGCGACATTAACAAATGTAACATTTACAGGGAATAAATCGACAGAGGCAGAAGACAGTGAAGCAGCGGGAGCATTATTCTTGGGAGCAGTAGCAAAGACAGTAATATCAAGTAACACATTTGAGAATAACGAATCGGCAGCATCCGGCGGAGCAATAAATACAAGAAGTTATGATGTAGCAAACAATTCGGGAGCGACACTTGATATAACAGGTTCAACATTTACAGGAAACAAAGCAACAGATAAAGGCGGAGCAATAAACAACTTCTTCTATAACAGCAACACAGCGGAAGGATATGTATATGTAGGAGACAGCAAGTTTGAAGGAAACAGTGCAACAAACGGAGGAGCAATATATAATCACGGTGAATCAGATAAAGCAGGAAACAGTGCAGCGATGATAATAGAGAATTCGACATTTACGGCAAACACGGCATTGGAGAACGGAGGAGCAATATATAACGCATCGACAATGACAATAAATAATTCAGTATTTAGCGGAAACACAGCAGCCGGAGAAGGAAACGATATATATAATGCAGGCGAATTAACATTCGGAAGCGGAACAACGACATTGGAAGGCGGAATAGACGGGGAAGGAAATACGACAGTAGAAGAAGAGGCGACATTAGAAAATAAAGAAGGAAGCAAGATAAATCAAACGTTAATAACAAACAAAGGAATAATAGAAAACGAAGGAACGATAGAGAGTGTAAATGCGATAGAAAACAGCGGATTAATAACATCGAATGCAGATAATATAATAGCAGAGATGAACAACAGCGGAATATATAATGTGACAGGCGGAACAATCAGTTATAAAGTAACGGGAACAAACGGAATAATAAACGTAAGAGATGACGAAGTAACTGTAAGTACAACGGTAACAGGAAACAATGTAAACTTAGGAACAACATTAAAATTAGAAAAAGATACTTATTTAGACGGATCAACGTTAACGATAGAAGACGGAGCGATATTGATAACCCAAAACGAAGAAACAACCGATATGAGCGGAATGGGAGTAACCATAGCTGAAGGAGCAAATTGGACATACAGATTTGATGTTGATGTAGATGCTGAAACAGCAGATTTGTTAAAGATAGTATCGGGACAAGATACCGGAACATTGACTTTAGACAACATTAAATTCTTAACCGACGGCAAAGCTGAAGTATCGGTAGAAATAGCTGATCAAAAGATAAATGTAATAACAATAAATCCTGATATATATACAACAAATATCAGATATAAAGTAAGTGTAGATGAAGAACAAACGGAAGGTACATGGTTAAAGATAGTTGCAGACGGTTACGGCGGATTACCGAATGCCGTACATGATGGAGCGGCCGTTTATAATGTAACCGAAGATGTTGATAAAGTAACAGCTTGGATAAACGGACACAACTACTTAATAAATGATTTAGTAATAAACGGTAATGATATGATTATAAAAGGTTCCCCCGAATCCGGAACAATAGAAGGAATTATTGTGAGTGAAGATACGAAATTAACAATTAACGATTTGGAAGGATTTAGAAATTTTGAACATGCGATAACGGTAAATGCGGGTGGAGAATTAGAAATATCTACGGTAACATTTAAAGGAAACAAAGTAACATCCGAAGTAGGAGACGGTGCGGCAATATACAACAGCGGAACAGCAACAATAAAAGATTCTGCATTTGTAAACAACGAAATAAACAATAATGACGGATACGGCGGAGCAATATTCAGCAACGGAACATTGACAGTGGATAATGTAGAATTTAAGAATAATAAATTACAAGAAGACGGTGATACATACGGCGGAGCAGTATATATAGGAAAAGGCGGAACAGCAACAATAACAAATTCTACATTTGAAGGAAATTATGCAGACAGATCGGGAGCATTAGCAACCGGAACAAAGAGTATAAATGTAGAAATAACATCAACGACATTTAAAGATAATACATCAAAGGTACAAGGAGCGGTAGGAATATTTAATGCAGGACAATTAAATAATGTAACATTTGAAAACAATAGATCTACCGAAGAAGATACAACAGAAGGCGCCGGAGCATTGTTTGTAGGAGCAGAAGGAAAGGTAGAAGTAACGAGCAGCACATTTAAGAACAATGTATCAGCATCTGACGGCGGAGCAATCGGAACAAGAGCGGCGGAAGACGCAAATAATTCCGCAGCAAAACTTGATGTAACCGGTTCAATCTTTACAGGAAACCAAGCAGCAGGAAACGGCGGAGCAATAAACAATTATCTCTATAACAGTAATACACAAGACGGATATGTATATGTAGGAGACAGCAAGTTTGAAGGAAACGATGCTGCAAACGGTGGAGCTATTTATAACAGCGGTGAAACAGATAAAGCCGGAAACATTGCAAAGATGTACATAGAAAATTCAACATTTACGGCAAACACGGCAAGTGAAAACGGCGGAGCAATTTATAATGCCGGCACAATGATAATAAATAATTCCGAATTCAGCGGTAACACGGCAGACGGAGACGGAAACGATATTTATAATGTCGGTGATTTATCTTTCTCAAGCGGAACAATTACAATGGAAGGAGGAATAGCAGGAGAAGGAAAAACGACGGTAGGAGAAGAAGCGACATTAATAAATAAAGAAGAAAGTACAATAAGCCAAAAAGAAATAAATATATACGGAACGATAATGAACAACAATGAAACCGATAATGCAATAATATCCGATGATATGCTTATAGAAGAAAACGGATCTGTAACGACAAATGCAAGTGCATTAAGTGTAACTAACGGAATAGTAAACAGAGGAACGATGACCTTTACCGGCGGAAAGAACATGAATGCAATAGATTCGGAGTTCGACGGTTACGGAAGAATAGAGATAGCAGGAGACGTAGAAAATGCAGCAGAAATATATCAGGAAACCGTTGTAGTAACAAGCGGTAAGTTGACGAATGATGCAGATACAAACATAATTACAACGTATTTAACAAACAATACGGAAATAGTAAACAACGGAACAATAAGTCCGACGAATATGACAAATGAATCAAATGCATTAATAGACAACGCAGGAGAAATACATGCTTACTATATGACGAATAAAACAAACGCAACTATAAACAATAAAGAAAACGGAACAATAGATACATCAACAATGATAAACGAAACGAGCGGAACAATAAACAATGAATCGGACTTTAATGTATCAGCTTTATTTGAAAGTAGCGGAACAGTAACAAATTCCGGAACAATAACATCTGGAGCTCTAACAAACTATGAAAGCGGAATAATAAATAATGAAGGAAACGGAACAATATATGCTACAGATTTAGAAAACAAAGGCATAATGAACAATGGATCCGGAGCAGAAATAGGAGCAGCACAATTGACAAACAGCGGAACAATAATAAGTTCCGGAACAATAGATCCATTAACAATAATAAACGAAACGAACGGAACAATAAACAATGAAGAAGGCGGGAAAATAATAGCAGATTCGGCATTTATTAATAACGGAACTGTAGTAAACAAATCATCAATTACAGCAAGAAATAATTTAACGAACAATGAAAACGGAAATATAACAAACAGTGAAAACGCGGAAATAAATGCAACATTGTTAACAAACAAAGGAACTATAACAAACGAAGGAACAATACAGTCTGCGAACTATATAGTAAACAGCGGAACTATAACATCGAATGCGAATAATATATTTGCCGGAGTAGAAAACAGCGGTGAATACAATATAACCGGCGGGACGATAACTTATAGTATAACCGGAACAGAAGGAACAATAAATATTAGAAACAATGAAGTAACAGTAGAGACAACGATAACGGGAAATACTGTAAATTTAGGAACATTGTTGAACTTGAAACAAGAAGATTATTTGACCGGTTCACAATTGGCGATAGAAGATGGTGCAACATTAAATACAATAAATAACAGTACCGCTGCTGTAACAACGAACGCAATAACGGTAGCATCGGGTGCAAAATGGAATTTACAACTTGATGTAGATTTAGCAGGTGAATCTGCAGATAATTTAATAAATGTTACAAGTGTAGGAGAAAACAGCCAAGCAACAATAAACAATTTGAACATATTATCGGATAAAGCACAATTGACATCAATTCAAATAGCAGATGCATATATAAATGCATTTACAAATCCTGATGTTTATACCACAAACATCAGATATAAAGTAACTACAAGAGAAGAAGACGGTAAAACATATTTGGACATTGAAGCATGCGGTTACGGCGGATTAGCAAATGCAGTATATGACGGAGCACAAACTTACGATATAACCGAAGGTACTGATTATTTAACAGCTTGGATAGAAGATCCGATAGGAACAATAAATAATACCTTAAAAGGCGATTTAACGATAAACGGAAATGATAAGGTATTAACAAGTACAACAAGTGTTGACGGAATAAATACAAGCACATACACATTAACGATGAATGATTTGAAAGAATTCTCGGGATTCAATAATGCTGTAAATGTAGATGAAGAAGACGGTGCTTTGGTTGCATCGAATGTAACATTTACAAATAGTACCGGAGATGCGGTAATAACAAACGAAGGAACGGTAACATTATCATCCGTAACATTCAGCGGTAACAAAACAGATATTGATATAGCAAATAACGGAGAATTGATAATAGCCGGAGCAGATCAAGAAACGGTATTGGAAAAAGGTATAACCGGAGAAGGAAATACCACGATAAACGAAGGTGCAATGTTAACAAACGGAAATAACAGCATGATAAATCAAAGTTCTATAACAGTAAACGGATCATTAATAAACGAAAATGACACGCTCGAAGCTATAACGGCAAACGATATAACAATAGGTGAAGACGGATCGTTGGTAACGGATGCAAGCGCTGTAAGATCCGAAAATGCAATAGACAATTCCGGAATGATTTCATTTACCGGCGGAACAAACTATAACGAAATAACCGGAACCGGAGAAACTAATATTGCCGGAGATGTTATAAACAGTGCAAGTATTAAACAAAGTACCGTAACGATATCAGATGATGCAAGATTAACAACAAGTGCGGATGATATAGAAACAACGGTAGGAATAACGAACGTAGGAGAATTGGTATTTACCGACGGAACAAACAACAACGATATAACAGGAGAAGGTAATTTAACAGTAACCGGGGATTTAACAAATAATGGTGATATTGAACAAGCATTAGTATCTATAACAAGCGGAGTTACGGAAAATAATGGAACGATAGTTACAACAGGCGAAGGAATAGAAATAACGAAAGGTTCAACATTAATAACACACGGAGAATTGAATACATGGGAAAACGGCGGTCAAATAACCAATGACGGAACATTAAATGTAAATGTATTAACATCTGAAGGTGAAGCGGATAATGTTGAAAATAAAAATGACATAATAGGTAACGGTGATTTAATAATATCTTCTACAAACTTTGTAAATGAAGGAACAATATCACAAAAGACATTAACAGTAGCAGATGCAGACTCCGGATTTGAAACGGATATTGCAAACTTAACCATTTTGGATAAAATAACAAACGAGGGTGAGTTTACATATACCGGAGAAGGAACAAACAAGACTGAAATAACCGGAGAAGGAAACTTGACAATAGCCGGAACAATAGAAAATTCAACGGGAACGGCAATAAGTCAAAATGCAATAGCAATAACGAGCGGAAACGGATTTAAGACAAGGGCAGATGATATAACGACAACGGAAGGAATAGAAAATAACGGAACATTAACATTTATAGGCGGAACAAACAACAACGAAATAACAATGGAAGAAGACGGTGAAGGAGTATTGATAGTAGAAAATGATTTAACGAACCAGGCAAACATAGAACAGAAAGAGATAAATATAACCGGCGGCGACTTTGAAAACGTAAGAACGAGTTCAATAACGGCAGATACAATAACAGTAGCAGACGGTTCAACATTAATAACGGATGCATTAGATTTGGATATAAGCGACACTATAACATTAAGCGGAGAAGAGACAGTATTGAACTTGAAAGACGAAGAAGCTGCAGAGATAGAAACAACAATAACCGGAGCAGGAAAGATAGTAAAAGAAGGTGAAGGAACGGTAACATTAAGCGGTGAAAATGATTATACCGGAACAACGACAATAAGCGGCGGAGCAATAGAGATATTAGCGGCAGACGGAATAAGTGAAAATACAATATATATGGATGGCGGAAAGTTAATAGTAAACGGAGATGAAGAAGTAGAGTTAGGCAACGAGATAATGGGAACGGATCATAATGATGTAAATATAGAAGTAGCAGTAGCAGGAAGCACAACGACAATGACAGGAACGATATACGGAAATGAAGATTTAGTAAAGACCGGAGAAGGAGTATTGAACTTGCAGATGGAGACAAACGGATATGCGGGAGACACGATAATAAGCAGCGGAACCGTAATAGGAACAACAAAGAATATTAACGGAAAGGTAATCGGCAGCGGAGATGAATATTCAATAGTTGAATTCTACGACGGAGAAGGTGAAGTTACATTGAACGAATTCGATACTGAAAATTATATCGGAACATTCGAAAAGACCGGTGCCGCAACAATGACAGTAATAGAAAACTTCAAAGCATTGAATGCAAACATTACAAACGGAACATTTATAATAAACAATGATGCTGAAATGGGTGGAAGCGGAAGTACATTTGAAGTAACAAACGAAATGAGAGTAGAAAATGCATTGTTGAAAGGTTACGGAGATATAAAGACAGGTGATTTGATAATCGGAAAAGATGCATCACTCGCACCGGGTAATTCAACAACAACATTTAAAGTAGACGGTAATTTAATATTTGAAGATAACGGAAACTACGATGTAGAATTCGGACAATTCGATATGGATTCGGAAGGTCATTATAACGATAATACACAAGTAACCGGAACAACAACGATCGGAGAAGATGCAACGTTAACATTGAACAACTTGGAAGGAAAATATTATGTAAAAGAAACAATAGATTTAATAAATGCCGGAACATTGGAAGACGGATACGAATATAAAGAAGGCAACATAGTATTTAACGATAACGATGCAAGAGATTTGAGAGAAGGTTATGATACAAGAATTTCGACAAGAGTATATACCGAAGGAAATGCTTTGAAACTTGAATTGCAAAGAAAGAAGAGTGATTATGCGGATTCGTTGGAATTTACCAGAAGTCACAACCAACAAGAAGCAGCAAACGCTATAGATTCCATATCAACAGGACACGATGGAGAGATAACAAATCCGTTAGATGCTATGGAAAAGATGTATTATTATGAATCGACATATGATATAGACGGATTGAAAGCCGCATTGAACGATATAGCAGGTGTAATACATGCAAATTCAACAATGTTAACATTTACTAATGCTAAGATAGAACATGTGTACGATAAAGTACAGGAAAGAACAAAAGATTTGTTGATATGTGATAAGGCACACGATAAGATTTGGGCAGAGTATTATTATAATACGTACAATGTAAAAGAGAATGAAAATTCACCGGAATTTGATACTAATGTAAACGGATTCTTGGTAGGATTCGATATGATATCTGCAAAGAATTTGACATTGGGAATAATGGGCGGATACGGAACAAGTGAGTTAAAAGAAAAGAAAGACAAGACAACAATGAACGATATAAATTTTGGATTCTATGGCGGATATGAAACGGATAAGTGGTTGTTTAAAGGTATGTTGTTAGGCGGATATGAACAGTATGAGACAACAAGAACGATCGGATTTATGGATGAGCAAAGAATCGCAAACAGTGAATATAACGGATACAATGCAGCATTAGATTTGGAATTGGGTTATAAGATAAAATTGAATAAAGATGAACAGGCAAAACATAAGATGTATTTGAAACCGTTTATAGGAATAACCGGAAGTTGTATTATGAACGAAGGTTTTGAAGAAAAAGGAGCTGATTCATTGAATTTGAAAGTAGAAGACTACAATGAAATGACAGCTCAAGCAAGAGCCGGAATCGGAATAAACGGAAAATTAAAGAAGTTCGGTTGGTATGCAAAAGCAGGAGTAAGACAATATTTAACCGAAGATTATAATGAAATAGAATCATCGTTGTTAGATTATCAAGATTTAACAAAGATGAAGATAAGAAGTGCGGAATTGGATAAGTTCTCATACGGAGGAGGATTAGGAGCGGATTATGACTTATCTGAAAATTGGAATATATTTGCAAACGGTCTTGCAAGTTTTGCAGATAAATCTAACAACTATTATGGCAACATCGGAATAATATATAAATTCGGATGTGCAAATAATAAATCCAAGAGAGAAAATGAAACAAAACAATATTTGCAAGTTGTTAAAAACGAATTAAAAGAAAAAGATGAAGAGCTTTCTAAAATGAAAAAATTAAGCAATGAAGAACTACAGAATAAAGAACAGGAGTTAATAAACAAAGAACAAGAACTGAAAAACAAAGAGAAAGAAATACAACAAAAAGAACAAGAATTGAACGATGCAATGAACAGAGAGAAAGAATTACAAAAGAGAATAGATGAATATGAAGCAAAGGTTGTAAGTGAACAAGAAGCTCAGAAAATGAAAGAGAAAACAATAAAGAACATTAAATTGAAAAATAAACCTACATTTATTTTCGGAACAGATAAATTGGATAAAAAAGGTAAAGAAAGTTTAAAAGAAGTTGCAAAAGAGTTGGAAAATTATCCGGATGCAGATGTTTTAATAGAAGGACATACTGACAGCGTAGGAAGCGATAGTGTAAACCAAAAAATATCCGAAAAAAGAGCTGCCGCTATAGCAAGAACATTGAATGTAGAATACGGAGTAAAAAATAACATTTCGGTAATCGGTAAAGGAGAAAAAGAACCTATAGCATCCAACGAAACCGAAGCAGGTAGAGCACAAAACAGAAGAGTGGAAATAATACTCACGACAGCCGAATAATAAACAGAAACATAGAAATATAAAAAGACAGGTGAAAAAAATCACCTGTCTTTTTTGTTTAATATTGAATAATATTTTATATAATATTATACAATAGCATTAGTGTTCGGTTTATAAATGATTTTAAATTTATAAATATGAATTTGTGTTTTTTATATCGATAAACAATATAAAAAATAAATATTATTTTGGAGGACAAATGTTTAACAATTTTATAAAGAAAACAAGCAAGTTTTTTGCGGTGTTACTTACGGCAACATTGGCATTTACACCGTTAAGTTACGGTGCGGAAGTATTTACTTTTACGGAATTAAAAAATGCAATATCCGACGGGAGTATAACAACAATAGATGTTGGTACCGACATAACAGCTGATATTGGGGCAGGTGATCTGGGTTCACAAGCTTCAAACAATCTTACAATAAATGGCAATAGCTTTACCGTAAATGGTAATGGTAACAGCGGAATGAGTGTCGGTTCCGGAAAAACCGCAACGATAACTGATGTGGAATTTTCTTTGTTTGCAAAAAACTATTATGGCGGAGTTTTGTTTAATTCCGGAACGTCAAACATAAAAGATGATGTTACATTTAATTCCAATACTGCCGGAGATGGCGGTGCAATTTACAGTTCTTACGGAGAAATAACAATAGGTAATGATAATACTTTTGTTCATAATAAGGCTACCGGAGTTGGCGGAGCGATTGTTAATGATGGCGGAGAAATGACAATCGGGAATAATATTGTTTTTTCTTCCAATACAGCAAATAGATCCGGAGGAGCAATTTATACTTCCTGGGGAGACACATATATAGGAGAAAATGCTTCGTTCAATTATAATTCCGCTTTGGGAGTCGGAGAACACGGAAGGGGCGGTGCAATTTATAACGATGCCGGATATTTGGTAATAGGAAAAAATATTAATTTAAGTTCTAATACCGCAAAAACCGGAGGAGCAATTTATAACAGTGCTTTTATTACGACGGTAGAAGATGGGGGATCTTTCCTTTATAACTCAGCAACAGAAGACGGAGGAGCAATTTATAATAAATCGGATTATAATCTTCCATCCGGTATTGTAAATGGTGTAGCATATTTAAATTTGTTGGCAAAAGAAAATGATATGGAATTTACCGGAAACACCGCAAACGGAGAATCTAATGCAATATACGACGATCATGGAACAATAAATTTGTGGGCAGGTGACGATAAGAGTATAGTTTTTAATGATAAAATAGCATCTGCCGAACAAGGCGTTGTAAGGACAACAAGTACAATAAATATTAATTCAATAATAGGAATAGAATATCAAACATATGAATACATCGACGGGCAATGGCAAATAGTGACAAATGTATTGCAAATTACCGAATCTTCCGGAACAGGAAAAATAGTTTTAAACGAAGATATGAGCGGTTATAAAGGTAATGTTAACCTTTATGGCGGAACTTTGGAAATGAATGCCGATTATGACAAAAACGGATATAAGTTTTTTGATACAGAAAAATTTACGGTGCATGCTGGAACATTTACAGCTAACGCAAGCAGTATGTTGCACGATTTTGTAAATAACGGAATGACAGAATTTTCAGGCGGCACAAACGAAGTTGCAATAACGGGAACAGGAACTTTACAAATAACGGGTGAAGTAGAAAATATCGAAGGAACAAATATTGAACAAAATGAATTAATCGTAACCGAAACAGGTTCTTTTTCCGCAAATGTAAATGATTTGTCTATCACGAATTCGCAAATACAAAATGCAGGAGATTTAATATTTGTCGGCACTACAGATATGACAAATGATTATGTTATAGATGGAATATCCGGCGAATCCGAAACAAAATACGGCAATTTAACAGTTAAAGGTAATTTAGAAAATAATGCCGCTATAACACAAAACAATGTAACTGTTGAAAGCGGATTGTTTACAAATAATAAAACAATAACGGCAAATAATTTATTTACAAATGAAGGAGAGACAATAAATTTAAGTACGATAACCGCACAAAATGTTGTTAACAGCGGAACATTAACATCGAATGCAAGTGATATTGTAGCCGACTCAGTATTTAATGAAGGAGAATACAATATTACGGGCGGGACTGTATCATATAAAATAAAAGGCGGTATAACGAACGGAACAGTAAATATTAAAGATGGTGAAGTTACTCTCTCGGCAGACAGTTACATAAGTCAAAACAATATAAATTTAGCCGCAACTCTTAATTTAGGAGAAGATACAAGTTTAAGAACATCAACATTAAACATAGAAGACGGAGCAGAATTAAATACCATAAACGATAAAACAAGAGATATCGCTGCCGAGGCAATAACAATAGCATCCGGTGCAAATTGGAATTGGTCTTTTGATATGGATTTGGAAAGTTTGAAAGCAGATATGTTGTCTAATGTAAATGCCGAATCAGGAAGCACGGCTAACATAAAAGGAATAAATATAATAAAAGATAGAGACGGTGAATATTTCCTCCAAATAGCGGATGCAAATATAAATGCTGTTGTTGACAGTGACACCATTCAACTTTATACAACAACTTCGGAATATACAATAACCGCAGACAACAGAGAAGATTCTTCATGGTTACAGGTTGTCAGCGGCGGTGCCGGCGGAGGACTTGCCAGAGCAGTATACAACGGTATAAATCTTTACTCGGTTACGGAAGATATTGATTATGTTACGGAATGGATAGAAGATCCCGAAGGTGTTGATAACAATTTCTTAAAAGAAGATTTAACAATAAGCGGGAACGGTTATGTGTTAACCAGTACTACGGGAGTAACAGGAATAGATGTAAGTACACATTCATTAACAGTTGAAAATTTAGCGGAATTTTCCGGATTTGAAAATGCATTGACAGTACAGAAAACAGATAGCGAAGAAGGAAATCTAAATGTATCAACGGTAACATTTACAGGTAATACCGGAACAGCGGTAATAACGAATGAAGGAAGAACAACTCTTTCGAATGTGACATTTGAACAAAATGATGTAACAGCAGATATAGCAAACAGTGGAATATTAATTATAGACGGAACAGAATCAACGATATTAGAGAACGGAATAAGCGGTCAAACAGGTTCAACAAATGTAGAAAAAGATGCAACGCTTGTAAACGGAGAAAACAGCAAAACAGATCAAAAAATGATAGAAATATCAGGAACATTAATGAATAATAATGAAAGCGAAGAAGCTATAACATCGAATGATATGTATATCAATACCGATGGAACATTAGTAACAAATGCAAGTGCATTAGCAGTGGTTAATGAAATAGCAAATCATGGAAACATAATATTTACCGGCGGAACAAATGAAAATATTATACTCGGAGGTGGTGAGTTGAATGTAGCCGGTGCAGTAAATAACACGGAAGGAAAAACAATAAATCAAAGTACGATAACCGTAACAAGTGAAGGAAAATTCACAGCTAATGTAAACGATTTAAATGCAGATATAGTAAATAACGGTAATTTAATATTTGATACTCTCGGCGCGGATATGATGGTAAATGATAACAAAATAACAGGAGAAGGAAACTTAACAATACAAAACGATTTAGAAAATAATGCAAACATAGAACAAGGGAAAGTAATAATAAGTGTAGGGGCAACAGAAAATAACGAAGATGCAAGTATAGTAACAAGCGGAGACGGAGTAGAGATAGCAGCCGGAGCGACTTTAATAACACACGGTTTAATAGATACATATACAAACGATGGAGAAATTGCAAACGAAGGAACATTGGAAGTTGCAGTAAGCGGTGATGCTCAGAGTGCAAACAAAATAACCGGAAACGGAGAATTAAAAATATCGGCGGGAACATTTGATAATACCGAAATAAACGGAAAACAAGGTAGCATAGAACAAAAGAAAGTAACAATAGCAGAAAATGCAGTATTAACATCAAGTGCAAGTTTGATAACGACAACAGACGGAATAGTCAATTCAGGAACATTAAAATTGTTTGATGGAACGAACTCAAATGAGATAACCGGAGATACCGGAAAATTAGAGATAGCAGGCAATGTAATAAACTCTGCAGATGTAACACAGAAAGAAGTAAATGTAACCGGTAAATTAACAAATAATGAAACGATAACAGCGACGACATTTACAAATAGCGGAGAAATAACATCAAAAGCGGAAGGAATATTAGCTGAAGTTTCAAATAGCGGAATATACAATATAACCGGAGGATCTGTAACTTATAATGTTACGGGAAACAATACAGGAAATGTAAATATTCGAGAAGAAGAGGTAACGATAAAAGAGGGTAGTTATATAGAAAAAAATAATATAAATTTAGGATCGATACTTATTTTGGAAGACGAAGAAAATAATATAAAAGATTCGACTTTAACGATAGAAAACGGAGCAACGTTAAACAGTATAAATAATAGTACCGGAGCAATAACGACAAACGGAATAAAGATAGCAGAAGGAGCACAATGGAATTTACAAATAGATGTAGATTTGGCAGGTGAATCTGCTGATAATTTAATAAATGTTTCAACAGATGGCAGCAGCCAAGCAACAATAAGTAATTTGAACATTTTGTCGGATAAAGCACAAATGACATCAATTCAAATAGCCGATGCATATATAAATGCAACAGCAAATCCGGAGATTTATACTACAAACATCAGATACAAAGTAACTACAAGAGAAGAAGACGGTAAAACTTATTTGGATATAGAAGCATATGGTTACGGCGGATTACCTCAAGCCGTATATGATGCTGCGGAAGGTTATTCGTTAACGGAAGATTTTGATTATGTTACGGAATGGATAGAAGATCCGGTAGGAATAAGGAATAATTTTCTAAAAGAGAATTTAAAAATAAGCGGAAACGATAGAGTGCTTACAAGTACAACCGGAGTAAGCGGTATAGATGTTAATACACATACATTGGAAATTGAAAAATTAAAAGAGTTTTCCGGATTTAATAATGCATTGACCGTATCAGATGGAGGATCACTTGTAATAACGAATGTAATATTTAAAAATAATGTAGGAAATGCAGTAATAACAAATGAAGGGAAGACAACTCTTTCCGGTGTAACTTTTGAAAATAACGGTGTAACTACAGATATATTAAATGATTATAGTTTATTGTTGACCGGAGATGAAACGGTTTTGGACAGAGGAATTTCAGGAACAGGAAAAACGGAGATAGATGTCGGAACGAAAGTAACAAATAGTGAGACAGGAAAAATAGAACAATCGGGAATATTAATAAACGGAACACTAATTAACAAAAATATAAATGATGATGTAATTGTAACAACAGATGCAATGGTTATAGAAGAAAAAGGCAGTTTAACAACAAATGCGAATTCCGTGAAAACGGGAAGCGGAATAACAAATAACGGTGAATTAATATTTTTGGGCGGAACAAATAATAATGAAATAGGCGGTAACGGAAACTTAACAGTGGAAGACAGCTTAATAAACAATGCTAATATAAAACAAAATAAAGTTGATGTAAAAGCAGGAATATTTGAAAATAATCAAAAGTTGACCACAACAGGATCGGAAGGTTTGAACATATATGAAGGAGCAACTTTTATAGCAAATAACGAAATAGATACGTGGAGCAATGGCGGACAAATAACAAACAACGGTTTGTTAAATATAACAGCTGAAGATGTAAATAACAAGAATAAAATAGATGGAACCGGAAACTTACTGATATCGTCGGGAACAACGGTACACAACGAGGCCGGAATAAAACAAACAAAAATAACAATAGAAGAATCGGCAGTATTTGAATCAACGGCAAGTATAATAACGGCGAACATAAAGAATGACGGAATATTAAAATTTAATTCCGGTTTAGAAAATGATAGCAATAGCAACGAGATAAACGGAATCGGGCAATTGGTAATAGAAAACGGAACATATATAGAGAACACAGCGAGCATCAAACAAAGCACGATAACGATAGCGGATGCGGACTCAGTATTGACAGGGGATGTAAATAACATAGTAGCAACGGGAAAGATAGCAAACGAAGGATTATTGGTATACACGGGAGAAGGAACAAACAACAATGTTATAGACGGAGCAGGAAACTTAACGATAGACGGAACGATAGAAAATTCAACGGGAACAGCAATAAGCCAAACAGCAATAGCAATAACAAGCGGAAACGGATTTAAGACAAGTGCAAACGATATAACAACAGAAGAAGGAATAGAGAATAACGGAACATTAACATTCACCGGCGGAACAAACAATAATGAAATAACAATGTTG
>JAFXOV010000003.1 GCA_017528425.1 Elusimicrobiota bacterium
ACTTCTACCGGTAAATGAGAATTGTTATACCAAACGTGACCTTGTCTTTTTAATTCAAGTTTGCCTGAAATGATTTTTGCATCGTATTTACCCAATACAAAATCGCCTTCTTCTCTAAAGTGCATACCATATAATTGCTCGTATTTTGTATCATTATTAAAGAAATGATCAAGCAAAGAAGTTTTCCTGTACCAATCGTATACCAAATGATTTTCCAATCCGATTTCTTTTACTTTTACGGCATCAGTATGAATAGAAGTAAGTTCCTGGGAATCCGTAACTTTATTATTTTCTATTGCTTCTTTTAATTTCTTATGATAACCTTCATATCTTCTTGTTAATACATTTGACAAATTATATTTTTTATTTAAAATATCAAACTCAAAAATACTGCCGCCGTTTTGTGCATCAACATAAATATCTTGATTTAAACTTTCATATAAAAACTCATCTGTTGTATCACAGTCAAAGTCATCTTTTATCCACGAATTTTTAATTCCAAATTTTTTATTATATAAATTTTCGGACTCTAACAAAGATTCGTATATTGCATTTCTTAAATGAGGTAAATATAATCCCCCGAAAACGCCATGCCAATATGCACAATTGCATTGCCCTGCATACAAAGCTTTTTGAATATCAGAATTGGTTAACACTTTTTTATTATAAATTTTATTACTCAATCTAATCATCTTCTTGTGCATATTATTTGATTCATCATATTTATTTAAAAAATTTCTCCAAAAACCGCCTCTTATAAAAGGTTTTACTTGTACATTATGTTCGTTCTGTTTAACGAAAGTATCAAAATCGTTTTGAACACTTGACGGTAAAGTCCATTCAGCCATTTCAAAATAAGAATTCGTAGGCAAATAAATTCTTCCCGACGGTTTCATAGTATCAAGCACTTCCGAGAAAGTTGTTGTTTCAACAATATCAGAGTTTTCATCTAATGCAGTTAAAAATCTGTCCAACCATCCGTTTTCATAAACATGTTTGTTTGTTCCGGGCCACATACCGAATTTTTCCCCGTCATCGGCCATAACAACAACTATGTCTTTATCTTCATTTGCAAGTTGTCTGAAATAATCGATACAAACATTTACATCTTGAAACGGAATTAAATATCTTAATCTTTGACTTATAGGAAAAACAGACAAGACTTTACCTTGATCTTCGGTTGTATAAAAACCTTTTAAATCATTTTCTTTTAAACCTGCTGCCATAAAATGAACATCGTCGAGTATAGTATATTTTATACCTGTGTCTGCAAGTGATTTTACTAATGACGGTTCCCAAACTCTTTCAGCAACCCATGCACCTTTACAGTCATAACCTAATTTTTTTTTTATAAAATCGGATAATTGATTTATTTGTCCTTTCCTGTCATAATCGGGAATTACCGACAAAATCGGCTCATAATATCCCCCGGAAATTATCTCCAAATTACCCTTTGAAATTAAATCTTTAATATTTTTTATATAATCCGGATGTTCATTTAACATAAACTCCCACAACATTCCGCTCGAATGTAAATTCCACTTTATATTTTTATGTTTTAACATCACTTCCAAAAAAGGTTTATATGCAACATCATAACCTTTTTCAAATACCCATTTAAAATTTCCAACCGGTTGATGATTATGTATTCCTAATACGAATTTAATTTTTTTCATTTTACCATATACCTTTACCTATTTTATTCCTAAAATTTCCGCTTCTTTTTGAATATCCGTTACGGCATTATATCTGTCATCTTGCGGTAATGCTCTTGTTTCCAATTCTATTCCGCAACTGATAAGTTTTAAAAAAGCCGTAACATCACTCTTATCGACTGATAAATTAGCTAACAATTGTTTTTTGCCGTGAGCATAATGCATTCCGCCTATATTTATCGACTGAAACTTTATACCGTTATCTATCATTTTTACTATATCCTGCGGATTTGAAAATAAAATCATAAGATTATCATTTTCATATACTTCGTTTGTAATTTCATAACATGCATCTTTTATATTTTTTATTATAAGTTTTATCGAACTCGGAACTGCCATAGATAACAAAACCTGTTGCATTTCATCATTTGCAACTTCATCGGAAACGATAAGTATTTTATCAACATCTATTGTTTTAAGCCAACCTTGAACTATTTGGCCGTGAATAAGTCTGTCGTCTATTCTTACTATTTTAATAGTCACAATTTAACTCCTTTTTTATTTCATTCTTTCCAACAACAATTGTTTTGCATTTACAATACTTTTTTTACCGTCAGCTAAAACTTTATCTGCCAATTCTTTTGCCGTTTGAACTGTTCTGCTTGTAAAAATAGCAGACAAAATCATCGGTAAATTTACACCGGTTAAAACTTCTATGTTAAAATTTTTGGTTAACAAAACAGAAGCATTACAAGGTGTTCCTCCAAGCATATCGGTTAAAATAAGTGTTCCTTTATCATTATTTATTTTTTTGAGAATTTCGCTGATTTTATCCTGTAAACTTACAAGATTTTCATTTTTTATATCCTGATCGATATAAAATAAATTTTCTTGTTTGCCGGCAATTACTTCCGCCGTTTTTATCAATTCTTTAGTTAATTCACAGTGAGAAAGTATTAAAATATTTATCATCTTATTTCCCCTCTCAAAAAATTAAAAATTGCTCTTGATAATTTTATAAAATCATGATGAGCATACTGACTTTTCGATACAAAATTTTTCTTTATTATTTTTATATTTTTATATTTTAATCTGTCTATTTTTACAGGAACGGAATCCTGTTTTGCATATCTTTCTACAATATAATTAGGAATTTTACCGTTATTAACAAATACCGCATCCAATATCTCGGGATATGAATGTTGAATTATTGCATCTATATGATTACTAAGCGTAAAATTTGAAGTTTCACCTACTTGTGTCATAATATTAGAAACATAAATTTTTACGGCTTTTGATTTCTTTATTGCAACAAGCACACCGTCAAAAAGCAAATTAACTATTACCGAAGTATATAATGACCCCGGTCCTAAAATAATGCAATCCGCACTTGATATTGAATCAAGAACACTTTGAGAAACTTTTGCATTTTTAGGTTCTATTTCAACGGTTTTTATTGCACTTTTACTTTTTGATATTTTTGATTCACCAACAACTTTCTCTCCGTCAACAAGTGTAGCTCTTAATTTAACATTATCCAAAGAAACAGGAAGAACTTTTCCTTTTATTGCCAACACATCACTCGCATTTAATATTGCTTTGTCAAAACCGCCGGAAACCGATGTAAGCGCTGTCAGAAACAAATTACCGAAAGAATGATTAGATAAACCGCCTTTTCTGGGGAATCTGTATTGAAATAACTTTGTTATTAAATTTTCTTCTTCTGCCAATGCAACAAGACAGTTTCTTATATCACCGGGCGGAAGAACACCTAACTCTTTTCTTAATTTTCCGGAACTTCCTCCATCATCAGAGACAGTAACAACAGCAGTAATATCAACATCATAAGCTTTTAAACCTCTTAACAATGTTGAAAGCCCGGTACCTCCGCCTATTGCAACTATTTTATATTTTGAATTTTTATTATCCTGCACGAAGAATATCCCTGTGATATAATTTTACTTTATATTTATTTTTAATAAAAAATTTAGCTAACTTTTCTGCGGTAGCTACCGATCTGTGTCGACCGCCTGTACAACCTATAGCAATCGTCAATTGACTCTTACCTTCTTTTATATACCCGGGCATTAAAGATTTTAACAAATTAGAAATTTTATAAAAAAATTCTTTATACTCTTTTTGTTTTTCAACGTATCTTACGACTTCCAAATCTTTACCTGTTTTAGTTTTAAGGCCGGTAACATAATTAGGATTCGGTATAAATCTTACATCAAAAACAATATCTGCTTCAGCAGCAATACCATATTTAAATCCGAATGACATTATAGATAAAAGCAACTGTCTGTTATCTGATGAAATACCTATAAGCTGTGCAAGAGTATTTTTTAATTCTCCTATTGTTAAATTGGTAGTATCTATTTCCAAATCGGCAACTTTTCTAACAATTTCCATCATTTTTCTTTCTTCGACAATACCTTCCTTAACAATCATACCCAACGGATGTTTCCTTCTTGTTTCCGAATATCTTTTTAGTAAAGTTGCATTATCCGCATTCAAGAAAAAAACTTTACTTTTTATTTTTTCTTTCTTCAATACGGTAAGTATTTCCGATATTTTATTAATATTTTTTCCTGCTCTTACATCTATACTTAAAGCAATATTTTTATATTTGTTTCTGTTTTTTTTGCATAATTGTATAAACTCAAAAACAAATTCTAAAGGCATATTATCAATACAAATAAAGCCAAAGTCTTCTAATATGTTTAAGACTTGGCTTTTGCCTGCTCCGGATATACCTGAAACGATAAAAAAATTATTCTTCATTTTTTTTGTTATTCATGTGTTCCATTAACTTCTTACTCATTTCCAATGCGGTAAAACAACCTTTATTTTTTAATCTTTGGTTCAAACTTGCAGTTTCAACAATAATTGCCAAATTTCGACCGGGTGCAACAGGAATAGTAAGTTCAGGAACTTTTACTCCCAAAATATTTGCATAATATTCATCAATACCTAATCTTTCATATTTTTTTACTTCAAGCCAATCTACCAAATTAATAACAAGTTCGATTTTCGATTCATCAAGGATATTTGCAATACCAAACATATTTCTTATATCAATTATACCGACACCTCTTAATTCCATATGATGTTTTACTATTCCGGTACTTTTACCCATTAAAATTCTTCCAGATCTTTTTGTTATTTCAACGGTATCATCGGAAACAAGCATATGCCCTCTTTTTACAAGTTCAAGTGCACATTCGGATTTTCCGACACCTGATTTTCCTCTAATAAAAACACCTAAACCATAAACATTACATAAAACACCGTGAACTCTTTCCATTGGTGCCAATTTTTCATCCAAATAAAATAACAAATCTCCTAACAGTTGAGCAGAAGATAAAGGTGTACTTATTAAAGGAACATTTAATTTGTTAAATATTTCAACCATCGATTTTGACGGTTCAAAAGATCTCGTAATAATACAACACGGAACTTGTGACGGAGAAAAAATCTTTGTCAACATTTCGCATTGTTTTTCATAAGATAAATTTGTAAGGTAAGTATGTTCTGCAATACCTATTATTTGAACTCTTTCGTAAGGTAAATGCTCAAAATATCCTGTGAATGCAAGTCCCGGTCTATTTGTATCCGGCACGGTAATATGTCTTCCCAAACCACCGGAACCTGCAATTAAGGTTAATGATAAGTCTTTTGATTTTTCTTCAATTAAAGTGCCTACAGTTAGCACCGGCATTTTAATAGGCATCCTCTTGCTGAATAATTTTTATAACATCTTCTTTTGTTTCTGCATCTTTTATAGCTTGTCTTAAGAATTTATCTTTAAACAATCTTGATATTCTCGACAAAGCTTTCAAATGCTGACCTGTAACTTCAACAGGACCTACCAAAAGGAATATTATATATACCGGTTCACCGTCTAAAGAATTAAATTCTATACCTTTTTTGGATATACCCAAAACTCCAACTTGTTCTGAAAGAACATCTGTCTTTCCGTGAGGTATGGCAACACCTTGACCAATACCGGTAGAACCGAGTTTTTCTCTTTCTAAAACAACATCAATAATTTCGTCCGTCTTTTTAATCTTTTTAGCATCTTTTAAAAGCTCAATCAATTCTATGATAGCATCTTTCTTATTTTGAGCTTTCAAATCTACCGTAATAGCATCCTGACATAAGAAGTCCATAATGTTCATTTTTTCTAAAGCCTCCTAATTTATTTGGCATTTTTTAATTTTATATTAAATACTGCTTATATTACATCTCCGGCTCTAACATTACCAAAGAACCGCTATCTTTTCTGTACAAAACATTTATTTTTTCGGTAGAAGAATTTAAAAACATATAAACTCTGTAATTCAAAGAATCCATTTCTTCAATGGCCTCTTCTATCGATATAGGACGAATATCAAATCTTTTTATTTCGGAAATTTTCGTTCTGGAATCTTCCATTGAGTCATAAGAAAAAACTTCCGTTTTTATCTTTTTGGATTTTGCTACTTTTAAATTTGCTTTTCTGTGAATTTTTGAAATTTCTTTTTCTTTTCTGAGCTGTTTGGAAAGTTTATCTATTGTTAAGTCTATGGAAGCATACAAATCTTCCGATTCTTCTTTTGCTCTAAAAGCTTTTCCTGCGATATAAAAAGTTACTTCTGTTATCTGTCTGTTTTTTTCGACGGATAAAATAACATGTGCCCAAACATTATCCCCGTCAAAATATTTACCTGCCTTTGAAATCTTTTGTCTGACATAAGAATCAATAGCATCTGTCAACTTTAAATGCCTTGCTGTGATATTAATTTGCATAAGCCATCTCCTTTGATTTATCTTATTTTTATACCATATTTTTACAAACAAAAGCAATTAACTTAGACAACACTTTTATGACTTAAATAAATTATAAATTAAAAATTTTTAATTTACAACCTTTATTTTGGTTTTTGTGATTTCCATCTTCTGTGGAACCAAAACCAAAATGACGGATTTTCCTCAATATGTCTCTGCAATATTCTGTTATATTCCGTCATTATTATCTCTACATTCTTTTCATCATCACCTGTATCAGGCAAAGCAATTTCCTCAAAATTTACCAAATATCTGCCATCCGGTTGTCTTGCACAAAAACCTGTATACAAAGGACATTTTGCTCTTAAAGCAAAAACTGCCGGTCCTTTAGGCGTAGAAACTTCTCTGTAAAAAAACGGAGTATAAACGCCCTGTACTCCGGCATGTTGATCGGCCAGAATAGCAACGAATTCATTCCTCTTTAATGCTTTTAAAACACCAAGCGGTGCAAATTCTTTATAAATAGTTTTGTACCCGCGAGTTGATCTTATACCGTTTATAATCTTATCAAAGTAAGGATTTTCCTGTTTTGCAACTATAACAGACAACGGATATCTTTTCCCGAAAGATAATGCCAACATTTCCCAATTACCGAAATGTGCGGACATTATAACTCCGCCTTTTCCGTTTTTCAATGCCTTTTCTATAAGATATATATTTTGAAAATTAACACTGTTTTTTATCTGTTCGTCCGTCATTTTGCTCACAAAAATAATTTCAACTACAGTGCAAACAAACTGTTTGTATACATCTTTCGCGATTTTTTTTATTTCCTGCTCGGATTTTGAAGGAAAAGATTTTGTTAAAGAATCGATAATATGTTTTTTTCTTATCGGAACAAGAACAAAAGCAACATCGGCAAGAAAAAATCCTATTTTTTTTGCAGTGTTGATTGAAAACAAATGCAAAAAAGAAATTAACATTTTTAAAGCCACATATTCTATTTTGTGTTGTATTTTTTTATTTTTTTTCATTTTTTATAAAAAAACCTGCTATAAAACTTTCCCTTATTTCTATTGCCTTTTGAAGACATAGCTCATGACAGCAAAAACAACCTATACATTTATCTTTGTTTATAATCGGCTTTTTATCATCGTCATATTTCACAATTGCTTTTGCGGGACAAGATTTCATACACTGCAAACAGCCTACACATTTGTCTTCCATTATGTAAGGTTTTACCCAGAAGAGTCTGCCTGCATATTTTGTAACAAATCTTGCAAGAGATGAAGGTAAAAGATTCAAAAATTTAGTAATCGGAAGTTTTGTTTTAGTAAAATTAAACTCAGTTGCGGAATCACCGACATAAATCATATTTTGCAAGTCGGTATTCCCTAATTTTTTTTCTCTTAACGGTTTCAACAAAATATTATTTCTTGATTTAATTCCCAATTTATCAAGAATAAATGCATCTAACATTACCGTATCCTGACTGCCTGCGATTATACTGTAATTCCTTTTTTGCCCGCTCAAGCTCGGTCCGTTACCTTCCAATCCCCATACACCGTCTACGATTGTAAACAACAACTTTTCTTTCACCATTCTGTAAATTTCGGATAACAAGCAAGAAAAATCTTTCGGGGTAGGAGCAAGTTTATGATATTCTGCTTTTCTTTCTCCGGGTATAATACCATAGAAATTTTTAACACCGCAGGTAAAGCCCATAAACGTATGGGTTTTTAACTTAGGTATATTTATTATGGCATCATAATCCATTATCGCTTTGGTTACATAAATTTGTTTTATTGTAGGATGCTGAATTGATACTTCCACGCAACCGCAAGCTTCAAAATTTACGAGTTCAACATTCTCTTCTTTGGAAAGCTGTAACATACCCGTTTTTTTCCAAATATTCTCAATACCGTGCATCAAATTTCCGGGACTATCCCCCATCACGGGAACAGCACCGGCCTTTTTGATTATGTTTATAACGGCTCTGACCACTTCGGGATGTGTTGTTATTGCTTGATCGGGAGTATATGCACTTAACAAATTAAGTTTTATTAAAACTTTCGAATTCGGTTTTATAATATCGTTTATATTACCGAAAGACTTCACAATTTTTTCAACAATATTGTAAACATTATTTCTATCATAATTGTTACAATGATAAGCTGAAACTATTGTTTTTACCATTTTTTAACCATTATTTTTTGACAAAATTTCATCTATTTCTTTTTCACTGTCTTTGTTCATTCTGACAGATATTATTTTTGAAACACCTTGCTGTTCCATGGTGACACCATATAAGGTATCAGCCATTTCCATTGTTCTCTTGTTATGTGTAACGACCATAAATTGAGTTTTTTGTGCAAACTCTCTTATGATATTGTTGTATCTCCCCACATTTGCATCATCAAAAGGAGCATCTACTTCGTCGAGTATACAAAACGGTGAAGGTTTTACCATAAAGAACGAGAACAAAAGCGCAACAGCGGTAAAAGCTTTTTCTCCTCCGGAACATTGCATAATATTTTTAACATTTTTCCCCGGAGGCTGAGCTTTAATATCAACACCGCTTTCCAACAAATTGTTCTCATCGGTTAAAATAAGATCCGCATCTCCGCCGCCAAAAACCTTTTTGTATAATGTTCTGAAATTTTCTCTTACGGCATCAAATGTTTTCTTAAAATTAACGATTGTTGTTTCGTTTATTTTTTTGATTGTTTCTTCCAAATCTTGTTTTGCCTTTAACAAATCTTTTTGCTGACTTTGTATAAAGTTATATCTTTGAGATAAGTTTTCGTATTCTTCTTCGGCACTCCAGTTAATTGCTCCGAAACTTTCTATCTTCTTTCTTAATTTAGCAATTTCTTCTTTGTTTACTTCGACACCTAAATACTGATCTTTTATTTCTTCATAAGTTTTGCCGTAAGTTTCCTGTATTTGATTTTCCAAAATATTTTTTTGCGCAATATAACCTTTTTGGTCTGCTTGCAAAGAATTAATTTCATCGTTTAACTGTGTCAACTTTGTTCTTGTTTCGACGATAAGTGATTCTTTTGCATCTATTTCACCTTGAATTCTGTCTCTGTCACCGATAACTATTTGTAATTCCGTTTCCTTTTGTGTCGCCTGCTCACCATACTTTTGAATATTGGCAGATTCCGATTCCTTACTTGTTTGAATATTTTGAAGTTCGGTTTCAATTTCTGCCGTTCTGTTTGTTTTTTGTTCTATCTGTGCTTTTAAATTATCTATATTATCGGTAATGTACTTTTGTCCTGTAGCTCTGTGTTCCAAATCGCTTTTCCTTCTTTCATAATTATTTGAAATATCTATATATTCCTGATTTGCCTATTCTTCCTGATTTCTCAGAGCATCAATTTCTTGTTCGATTTTATTCAATGTCTCATTTAAAGTTACTGATTCCGTTTCAATATCGGAAAGCTGTTGATCTATGTTTGCAACTTTTTCATTTACCGTATCAAGAAGCTGTTGCTTTTCATCTTTTTCTTTCCTTAAATTTTCAATTTCCGTTGCAGTATCGGAAATGTCGGCTTTTCTCTGTTTTATAGTTTCTTGAAGATTTTCTATTTGTGCATCAATTCTAATTCTTAAATTAGAATTATTTTGGTTATCAAAACTTATATTTAATTTCGTATCTTCTTTATTATCTATCTCTTTACTTAAATTTTCCAAATCTTTTTTTGTTTCATCTATATCTTTTTGTATTTTCTTTATTTGTTCTCCGACAAGAACAGGCTTATCGGAAACATTTTTTGCTCCGCCGGATACTACAGCCTTAGAATATATCTTATCATTATTTATAAATATACCGTCGGATATAAATTTCCCAACCGTCTCATATTCCGGTAAGCAATTAAGCATTTCAAACAATTCTACGGCAGTGTCGGTACTTTTTTGAACTTTAATATCTTTAGGAATGTTTTCAGACACCAAAAAAGATAACTTACACAAATTATTATCCAGCAAATATTTTATTGCATCTTCGGCATGTTGCATAGTATCACAAATAAGATAATCGATTTTATCTCCCAAAGCATTTGCAACGATTTCTATTCTGTCTAAATCCGGAGAAATTATTTCCCCTACACTATATTTAATATAGCCTAAACTTTTTACCGCGTTTATTGCAACTTTTATAGGATTTTCAGCATCCATTTCTTTAATTGTACTTATCTTTGCTTCCAATCCCGCAATTTTTTTGTTGTATTCTATTTCTTTATCTTTTAAGTTATCAATTTCAGTATCTATATTTAAAACTACCTGCTTGCTTGCTTCAACTTTTGTTTCAAGCTCTTTTAATGAATTCTGTGCTTCTTGTAATTTTTGTTCAAATGATTCTATTTCCTGATTTGCCGGAGCAACATCATTATTTAATCTTTCAATGTTTCTTTCTATTGAAGCAACCGTCGCACCTGCTTCGGCTTGTTCTTGAATTATTGACGTTTTTGAATTTATTAACGAATTTCTTTTTTGATCGATATCGTCGAGTTTAGTTCTTGATTGGTCTTCTTGTGTTTCCAAATCAACAACTTTTTGTTTTATAGAATTATATTTTTCAAACTTTTCTTCCGTATCTTTTTTTAAACTTTCAACTTCTTTTTCTATACCGTCATCCGCGGTATTTACATTTTTTAAATCTTCTTCATACTTTAATATTTTTTCTTGAGCATCTTCTATTTCTATCCTTAATCTGTCTTGTTCTTGAATTAAATCGGAATCTTTTTGTATTAAGTTTTTAATGTTGTTATCTGCTAATGCGGATTCTGTTTTTAATTCCGACATTTCGGAATTTAATTCAACATATTTTTCGTTGTTTTCCGTTTGTGCAAGTCTTAAATCCTGTTGTTCGGCTTCAAGCTGGTGCAATGTAACATTTACCGTTTCATACTCTCTTTCTTTAGGCTCGATTTGAGACTTTAATTTTTCCAGCTCTCCGTATCCTCTGGCAAGATTATTAACAACTTCCGCTATTTCATATTTTGCAAGATCTTCTTTATACTTTTTACACTGTTTTGCTTTTCTTGCTTGTTGATCCAACTGTTTTATTTGCCCTTCAAATATTTTTAAAGAGTCTTCCAATCTGGACAAATCAATTTCTATATTTTTTAATCTGTGTAAAGTATCTTCTCTTCTTACTTTATATTTCGCAACACCCGCAGCTTCTTCAAAGAATTCTCTTCTTGTTTCGGGATTTGCCATAACAAGTTCTTCAACTTTATTCTGTTCTATAATAGAGTATCCGCCGGTTCCTATACCGGTATCCAAAAACAAATCTATTATATCTTTAAGTCTGCATTGTGTTTTATTTATGAAATATTCGCTTTCACCGCTTCTGAATAATTTTCTTGTGATTGCAACTTCGGAAAAATCTATAGGAATCATATTTTGAGAATTATCAAAAGTCAAAGTTACTTCCGCCATGCCTGCGGCAGACCTTGTTTTTGTTCCGCCGAAAATAACATCCTGCATAGCTTTGGTTCTCATGGATTTCGTTCTCTTTTCACCAAGACACCAACGAATAGAATCGGATATATTTGATTTACCGCACCCGTTAGGTCCTATGATAGCAGACACACCCTTTTCAAATGTTAAAACGGTTTTGTCCGCAAAAGATTTAAATCCGCAGAGTTCCAATTTTTTTAAGTACATTATTTATTTTCCCGAATTTGTTTTTTTTGACAATACTTTGAAGATAATGCACCATAATCATAAAGTTGTCTTATTTTGCAATGTAATAAAACAACCGCCGAAAATGATGCAATTATCTTAACAAGAGTATATTATAGGTTTGCTATTTTTTTCTCAAAGATTAAGAAACTTTGCACTTTCTTATATCTGAAAGTTTTACAACTTTTCCGTCACTTCCAACTATTCTTGCTGCAATTGTTACATTTCCTGATTTAAAATAATTCCAATCGAACCACCAATATCCTGATGCAAATCTGCATGGTAACCATTCACCTGAATTAAAAGATACTTCAACATATCCGTCTGTTGATGCACCAATTCTTAACACATAATTATTACCTGCAATTGTTTCATTTTCAACCGGATAATCAACTATAACATAAGAATTCTTCTTTGCTTCCAATTCTTTACTCTTTGCAGAAGAATTTACTTTTTTTGTTGAAACTGCTTTAGAAACTGATTTTTTCTTTGCAACAACTTTTTTCTTTGCAACAGGTTTTACTGCTGATGAACTTTCTGATTTTACAACTTTTTTTACTTTTTTTGTGGCCATTTTGCTACACTCCTAATATAGTTTTTTTAACTAACATAAACTATGTTTATTTTAAACTTCCATTGATTTTACAAAAATTATAGCATTAAAATCAATATCAATGGAAGTATTAACAAAATTTAGTTTCACATTTATTTGCAATATTTTAATTTAATTTAGTATAATTAACGAAGTTCAAAGGTGGCCGATGTTGGTCACCTTTAGTTTTTATAGGGAGTTTTATGAATATACCTGAACAAATAGAAAAGATTATTTTGCCTTTGGCGGAAAAAGAAACCGTTGAAATAGTTGATGTTGAGTACGTAAGAGAAAACGGAGAAAACATTTTGAGAATTTACATAGATAGTCCCGATGGTGTAAATCTTGATTTATGTACTAAAATGAGTCATCTTTTCGGAAACGAAATAGATAAAAATGATCCTATAAAAGATCATTATATTTTGGAAATTTCATCTCCTGGAATAGACAGAATTTTGAAAAAAGAAAAAGACTTTTTAAGATTTAAAGGTTTTTGTATAAAAGTTACAACCGCAAAAGCAATAAACAACCAAAAGCATTTTAAAGGACAATTGGTTGCTGTTGCAAATAATAAAATAGTTGTTGATGATGTAACCAACGGAATAGTTGAAATAGAAATATTAAATATAGTAAGAGCACAAGTAGATTCAGAAAATTAATGGAGGAAGGAAGTATGTCAAGTGAACTTATAAATGCACTCGAAACAATACAAAAAGAGAAGAAGATTTCAAAAGAGGAAATTTTACATGTTATAGAAAATGCTTTAGTATCAGCATATAAAAAACATGTGGGTAAAGCTGTAAATGTAGAAGCTAAGGTTAACCCCGAAACAGGAGCTATGTCCGCATGTGTAATAAAAAAAGTTGTGGAAGAAGTTTCCAATCCTTTATTGGAAGTAAGTCTTCAGGATGCAAAAAAAGTTTCAAAATCGGCAAAGGTTGATGAAGAAATAAAAATTCCTTTGGATACGGATGATTTTTCCAGAATAGCAGCACAAACCGCAAAACAGGTTATAGTGCAAAAAATCAGAGAATCCGAAAGAGATTCTTTATATGAAGAAATGAAAGGTAAAATAGGAGAAATGATAAACGGTTCTATTTATAAAATAGCAAACAGAAATATAATAGTTGATTTGGGCAGAACCGAGGCTATCCTTCCTGTATCCGAACAAGCACCGAAAGAAACTTTTTCGGTTGGACAACATATCAGAGCTTTGATAATTAAAGCCGAAAAAAATGCAAAAGGTCCTAATATAGTTCTTTCCAGAACACATCCGGATTTAGTTAAAGTATTATTTGAACTTGAAGTTCCCGAAATATACGAAAAAGTTGTTGATATAGTAAATATAGTAAGAGAACCGGGATTAAGAACAAAAATCTCAGTTATTTCTCACAATTCAAAAGTTGATCCTGTAGGAGCTTGTGTAGGTGTAAAAGGTGCGAGGATAAAACCTATAATAGACGAACTCAGAGGAGAAAGAATAGACTTAATACCTTTTTCAAATGATCCGGTAAAATATATAACTGCAGCACTTTCCCCCGCGAAAGTTTTAACGGTTGCAATAATTTCCGAAGAAGAAAAGAAAGCTGAAGTTATAGTTGCAAACGATATGTTATCACTGGCAATAGGTAAATCAGGACATAATGTAAGACTTGCCGCAAGACTTACAGGTTGGCATATAGATGTAAAATCGGAAGAGCAGAAAAAACAAGAAACAGAACAAAAAATTGCCAACAAAACTTCCGAATTGGAACAATTAAAAGGTGTTAGTGATAAAACTATAGAATTGTTAGTTCAGGCAGGATTTACAAATATAAATAAAATAGCAGAATTAAAAGTTGAAGATTTGACAACCTTGCCGGGAATAGGAGAAAAGACAGCTGAAAAAATTATTGAAGCTGCAAAAGAAGCAATTAAGTAATTTAGAAGATTTTAGAAGAAGGAGTTGATGAATAAATGGCTACAACAACAAAAAAAACAACCGTAAAAAAAGAAAGCACGGAAGAAACTAAAGTAAAAAAGGCAAAGAAAGCAACAACAGGCAGCGCTTCAAAATCGTCTGCGAAGAAAACTAAAGCCGCCGGTTCAACTTCTGCAACTGTGTCTAAAACAGAAAAGAAAACTCCTAAATCTTCTAAAACAAAAGAAAAAGCAGAAAAGAAAACAACTGCTCATAAAACAAAATCGGCAGCTGTCGATACAAAGAAATCATCTTCCGCAAAAAAATCTTCTGGTTCAAAAAAAACTGCTGCCGTAAAAAAAGTTACGGACACAAAAAAAACAGAAGAACAAATAGCAATAGAAAAACAAAAACTTTTAGAAGAGCAGAAAAGACTTGAAGAAGAAAAAAGAAAAGCCGAAGAAGAAGCAAGAAGAAAATTTGAAGAAGAAGAAAGAAAAAGAAAGGCGGAAGAAGAAGCAAGAAAGAAGGCCGAAGAAGAAAGAAGACGAGCTGAAGAGGAAACAAAAAAGCCAAAATTACCTACAATAACAATAAACGAACTTATAACAGTAAAAGATCTTGCCGAAAAGATGAATTTAAAAGTCGGTGATATATTAAGAAAATTGATGGCACTTGGAACTCTTGCCACAATTAATCAAAGACTTGATACAGACACGGCAATATTACTTGCAAATGAATTTGGATTTGATGCAAAATTATCTTCGTTATACGAAGAAGAAAATATTACGGAAGAATCTAAAGAAGACGATAAAGCAAACTTACAACCAAGATCCCCTATTGTAACCATAATGGGACACGTTGATCACGGTAAAACATCTTTACTCGATGCAATAAGACACAGTAATGTTATTGCCGGAGAAGCCGGCGGAATAACACAGCACATAGGTGCTTACAGAGTAAAAACCTCTACGGGAGAAATAACATTTTTGGATACACCCGGACATGAAGCTTTTACAGCTATGAGATCAAGAGGTGCTCAGGCAACAGATATTGTTATATTGGTTGTTTCCGCGGCAGACGGTGTTATGCCTCAAACAATTGAAGCTATAAACCACGCAAAAGCAGCAAATGTGCCTATTATAGTTGCTGTTAACAAAATAGATTTACCTACGGCAAGTCCTGAAAAAATAAGACAAGAAATAAGCAATTACGGTTTACTCCCGGAAGAATGGGGCGGTGATACCATAATGGTTGATATATCAGCAAAACAAAAGTTAAACATAGATTCTTTATTGGAATTGGTTCAACTTAAAGCGGAAATGATGGAATTAAAAGCTAACCCTAATAAACACGCCGAAGGTATTGTTATAGAAGCAAAATTAGATCCTAAAAGAGGTGCCGTAGCCACAGTTCTTGTTCAAAGCGGAACTCTCCATGTAGGAGACAATTTGGTTGTAGGAACAACTTTCGGTAAAGTAAGAGCAATGATTGACGAATACGGAAAAAGATTCGACAAAGCAATACCCAGTATGCCTGTTGAAATTTTAGGTTTAAATGAACCTCCTCAGGCAGGTGATAAATTTATTGTATTGGAACACGAATCTCAAGTAAGAGAAATTGCCAATGCAAGAAAAGAAAAAGCAAAAGCTGATGCTTTAAGACCAAAACAACACGTTTCTTTGTTGGATTTGAATGCAGGTAAAGCAAAACATCTTAAAATTATTTTAAAAACCGATGTTCAAGGTTCTTTAGGTGCATTATGTGATGCTCTTGAAAGAATGTCCAATTCGGAAATAAATCTCGAAATAATACATAAAGGTGCCGGTTCTATTACTGAATCCGATGTCGTTTTAGCAGCAGCTTCCGATGCCTTAATCGTAGGTTTTAACATAAGACCTGATGCTGCCGTAGAAAAATTAGCAGAAACAGAAGGTGTAAGCATAAATGTTTACAGAATAATTTATGACCTTATTGCAGATATTAAGGCTGCTATGGAAGGTTTGCTTGACCCGGATACACAGGAAAAAATTACGGGAAAAGCTATTGTTAAACAAGTATTTAAGTTATCTTCCGCGGGAACGGTAGCAGGTTGTACCGTAACAGAAGGTAAAGCTCAAAGAAATGTTAAAGTAAGACTTTTAAGAGATAATGTTATTATATTTGAAGGAAATACTTCGGCAATAAAAAGATTTAAAGATGATGTCAAAGAAGTTGATAAAGGATACGAGTGCGGTATTTCTCTTGAAAATTTTTCAGACATAAAAGTTTCCGATGTTATGGAATTCTTTACAATAGAAAAAATCGCAAGAAAATTAGTGAGTGAAAACTGATAACGACAATTTATAATTTACAATGCATAATGTATAATTAACGACAGAAACTGAAAAGACAACGACAAAATGTCGGAATAATTAAGGGTAAACATATGAAGGCATATAAAAGAGCAACCAGAGTTGCGGAATTAATACAAAAAAATGTTGCAGAAATATTGAGAGATATAAAAGAACTAAACAAAGGTTTAGTGACGGTAACAAGTGTTAGACTTACCGACGATTTACAAACATGCAGAATATTTTATTCCGTTATCGGCAGTGAAGAAGATAAAAGAAATGCGGAAAAAGTTTTAGCGGAAAATCTTAAACAAATAAGATATAATCTTGCACAAAACATGGAATTAAGAAGAACACCTACTATAGATTTTAAATACGATGATTCCGGAGAAAAAGCAGAAAGAATATTTGAAATTTTAGATAAAATAGAACATGAAAAAGATAACAAAGAATAATTTATCATTACAAAATAGTTCAAAAAAAGAAATTCTTGATGCTATATCAAAAATTATAAAACAATCAAACACTTTCTTTATTGCAGGGCATACAAAACCCGACGGAGATGCACTCGGTTCGGGATTGGCTCTTTCATCTTTATTAAGGAGATTGGGCAAAAAAGTTACTCATTGTTCGTTAGATCCTGTTCCTCAGGATATGACTTTCATGAAAGGTTCAAAAACTATAAAAATAACAAATAAAGTATCCAAAAAATTTGATTGTGCAATTATTTTGGAATGCATAAGTTTCGAAAGAATGGGTGATATTATCTCCCCTTCTCAAGCAAAAAAAATAATTAATATAGATCATCATTTGGCACATACAAATTTCGGTGATGTTAATTATATTGTTCCTACATCGTCTTCCGTATCGGAATTAATCTATGATATCTTTATAAATTTAAAAAAGACTCCTACGAAACAAGAAGCAGAAAACTTATATGTAGGAATTGTTACCGATACCGGACGTTTTCAACAATTGAACACAAACGCAAATTCTCATTTAGTTGTTGCAGAGTTATTAAAACTCGGAGTTAATTCTAACAAACTTTGCAAGCAATTATTCTTAACAATGGAAATTTCAAAAATGAGATTGTATGGTTTCGCTTTGTCCAATATTGAAACAGCTTATAACGATAAACTTGTATACATAAAATTAACAAAAGAAATGTTTAACAAAGCAAAAGCTTTAGATACGGATACGGACGGTATAATAAATTATTGTATTTCTGCACCGAAAGCGGTTGTAGGATGTTTACTTAAAGAAACCGACAAAAATACAACAAAGCTAAGTTTTCGCTCTATAGAAAAATTTAATCTGCTGCATATAGTCAGACTTTTTAACGGCGGCGGTCATAAAAATGCTGCAGGATGTACCATAAATGCAGATATAAACACGGCAACAAAAAAAATCATTAATGCTTTTAAAGGTAAACTATAAGTGCAATACAACGATTTTTCAGGACTCTTATTAGTAAACAAACCTGTAGGAATCACATCTTTTAAACTTGTACATATAATCAAAAAAAAATTCAATGTAAAAAAAGCAGGACACTGCGGAACATTAGATCCGTTAGCAAGCGGTTTAATGATTGTCCTTATCGGAAAATACACAAAACTTCAAGATAAATTCATGAAACAGGATAAAGTTTATTATGCTACCATAAAACTCGGTATAAAAACAGATAGCGGAGATCTCGACGGGAAAATAATTTCTCGGTCCGACTCTTCTCACGTAACAAAAGATTCCATAGAAAATGCATGCAAAACTTTTATAGGTAAAATCGAGCAAATTCCCCCAATGTATTCCGCATTAAAGGTTAACGGACAAAAATTGTATGAACTTGCAAGAAAAGGAATTACTATTGAAAGAAAACCCAGAGAGATAACAATTTATGATATAGAGCTGGTAGATTTCAAAGAAGATACATTTTCTATAAGAGTAAAATGTTCGAGCGGGACATATATAAGAACATTATCGGAAGATATCGGAACTAAATTAAATACCGATACCGTTTTAATTAACTTAGTCAGAGAAGAAATCGGAAAATACAAATTAAAAGATGCCGTAAATATTGAAGACATAAAAGAAAACAACCCCGAATATTTACAAGAAATTGATTTTTAAAACAACAAATTTATATAATATTTTCGGTATAAAACTTTTATAAAACGGAGGGAACAATGGAAGAAGATTTGCAGAAAACAACTTCAAGCAATGATAAAAAACCTGCATTTTTAAGTACATCTTTTAATAAGAAAACATTAATTATCATACTTTGTTCTTTTCTGTGTTTTTTGATAGTACTTTTATTGCTTTTGTTTTTAGGCGGCAACAGTAAAAAGGCAGAACAATATATTTCAAGACCTTCTATTTATGCTCCAAAAAAAGTTTCCAAAAAAAATATTGAAAAGTCACAACAACCGGAGCAAAGACCGCAAGTGCAAGTGGAAGAACCGGGAATAAGGCAAAGAATTACGCATCCGGAGAGAATAAAAAGAGGCAGATATAAAGATGAAACCCCTGAGGAACAACATCAAAGACATTTAAGAGAAATAGAAATGCGAGAAAAAGGATATCCCCCGGATTATGGACAGCAACAAAGGCATAGAAGAGATCGAAGACAGAGGCAAAATAAAAGGCAATCAAAAAGAACTGAAGGATCAAGACCCAGATTAGGTTCTTAATAAAAATCAAATAAATATTAATTTAAAACAAAAAAAGCAGATGATAAAAATCATCTGCTTTTTTATAATTTTTCATAATCTCCGTCAGAATTGAGCGAAATTAAACATCTTCAGTATGTTTTGACACAATTCCGATGTTTCATTTTTTGTAGAAACTATTACTGCAGAATGATTACCTGTACTTACGGCAACATATTGAGTCAAAAGTTGTGCCATAGCCTGGCTGTAATCATTATTATCCATATTATCCCTGAAGCTTTCGGTTTGCAAACATTGAGCAACCGCACTCATCATACCATCCCAATCCATACTGATTTCTAATTTTATGGAAGTTTCTATAAGTATACCTAATACTCCTCTTGCCATATAATGTTCTTCTATCGGTGTAGCTCCTACTCTCATATACCCGGCATCTTCTTTATATTCATCTTTTACATCCTGTGTAAGATCAACTCCCAACTGTTCACAGAGAATTAATCTTGCAACATCAGATGAAAACTCACCGAAAGCTCTTTCTGACATGTTCTTATCTTCACCCAAATATTCATCGGTAATATTATGCATTATTTCATGAGCCATAATATCCGGCATCATTGCTTCTACCTGGAAAGAAAAAGTTGAAACAGCAAAACCATCTTGATAATCTTTAATTGAGGTGTTGTTATAAATATCACTCCAAATTTGTTCAATAACCTCATCATCAATATTAAATTCTCCAATATAAGAATCCAACATAATATCATAAACCATTGCTAATGCTGCTTTTAATTTATCGGTAGCGTTTTCATATAAACCATTTTCCGATTCTTCATCTGTAATCAAAATTTCTTCTCCCGTCATTAAACTTGCAAGATACTCTTTTGCCGCATCTTTCATATCGTCAGGAACAATTACACTTTCACCTTGTTCTTTTAGTTCCAAGAAAGCCAAATATCTGGTTGTCACATCAACATCGGAATCATCAACTATATTTTGTAAATCCGCACTTGATAAATTATGAATATATTCATAATTGGAAACTTGTGGTATTGTTGACATAATAGTAGAAGATAACATTACACGTCCACCATTATCACTTGATACTCCTGAACTTTGTTGTTCAAAAGGTTTTGAAAGACTTTCTCTTGCACTCCAAATTGTTTCACCATTTGTAGCATCAGCCAATTGAACAATTCCCATATCTTTTTTCACATCAACAGTATAAGTATTATTTGTGTTTTCATCCAACAAATAAAATCTTATAATATCACCGTTTTCTTCATATACACTATCTGTCGGGAAATCATAACAAACATATTGTAAAGAATCCATACTAAAACCAAATTCTCTGCCGCAAGCGCCAATTAATGCTTCTGAAACTGTTACCAGTTCAAAGGAATCAATAATGTCATCGTGAGTAAACGTTCCGTTTGTGTAGTATCCCATAGTGGTTTCTATTATATCTTTATCGGCAACCATACCTAAAAGTTCAACTCTATGCGATACTTCACCGTCTACAGATATATTTTCATAAGTTCCATTAACATTCATTCCCGTATCGGTAATATAAAGTATTTTTATTCCGTTATATTCCAACGTAATTCCAACTTCTGTTTCACCTACTTTTTCTGAAGTAGGAATACCAAATTTATTTTCGCCATATATAACATCGTAATAATATATATCACTGAATTGTATATTATCGTTACCCGTCAATTGCTTAAACATATCTACTGCTTCTTCATAATTATTCATAATCGAGTAAAAGCAAGACAATTCCATACCGGCTACAAAATTAACGGTTTGTTCTCCGTTATACATTGTTTGAATTGTAAGATTTTTTGGATGATCGGGATCTGTATCTGCAATAATTCCCCTTTCCGTAGCCATAACTTCATCTTCCATAACCGTCATCTCTCCGCTTTGAACTTTAGGAGAATTCAATATATGTGTATATTCGTGTGCAATTTTTGTGAAAAGATATCCTGCATCAGGAACACTATCAAAATTATCAACCGGAATAATTATCGTATTCATTTCAGAGCATGCACAAGCTGCAACCACATCCACTTTTGTCCCGGACATAAGTACAATTTGAGTATCGGAATCAACTTCCACACCAAAAGTTTCACCATACATTTCCAATGCTTGTTGAACTTGCTCCAAAACTTCCGAAGTATTTGAAAAATCTATTGATTGTTGACATTCTTCTGGTGTATCAGGTGAATATGCCATATTTGTGGTCTGCAAATAATCAAACAATTCTTGTGCATCCTTTCCAACTTGTACATCTTTATTAGATGTATTAGCAAACAATGACGACACCAAATCAGTCGTTTTTGCCAAATATGTTCCCGTTGTTCCAGTTACCTCCGGCATTACAACATCCGAAACTGTTTTTTGAATAGATAATGCTTTCATACCTCCGGGATTATTTCCTTGCAACAAATCATCAGTTTTTTTATAAGTTTGTGCCATATCCATATATTGACTATCTACCTCGGTATCACTATATCCCAATATATATAAACTTTGATCCACCAAGTTTTCTACTGTTCCCCTGTCAACGCCTAATGTCGCCAATGCCGCATCTATTATTCCGTCACTGTAAGTTCCGTTCTCAAACTCTTCTTTACTTATCATTCCTCTGTTATATGCTTGATGCAATCCTATCGCCTCTAATGTTGCATTTATTATTACTTCTCTTGCTTCATCACCGGTTAATCCTTTTGCCGTTTCTATTGCTTCTTCATATATTCCCGCCAATACTTCCGTGCCTTTTCCCATTTCCTGTCTGGTAGAATCAACAAGTTCGCTAAAACTCATTTCATCTCTTACATTTCCGTCATTGCTTATCCATTTAGATAATGCATGTGCATACACAAAAGCTTCCTGATATGCACTGAATGTTTCCTGTCCGCCTTCTTTATCGTATAATGCGGCAACAATACTCGGTACTGCTCTAAATACAACCTCTTCCCATACCGCCGCTTTCTCGTTTAGTTCTTCACTTTGTTCTTTACTGAAGATACTATAGGCAAAAATATCTATCGGGAAAGAAGTATTACTATATACAACCTTTCCTTTGGAATTCGTATATTTCGTAAAATTATCTTCCGGTATTGATGAAGCATCAACATAATTAGAAACTATTGATTGCATTTCATCATTTATCCGTTCAAACATATTGTCATTAAGAGGAACAAACATAGTTGCATTTGAGTCTGTTGATGTATTGTTAACTTCATAAAAGTCACCGATAGTTACATTTTCTCCATCAGATACAACGGATAATAATCCTTGATAAAATCTCGAATCTTCTATATTTCTCTTGTTACCATTATCAAGATAGTAAACATATGCTGTTTCCGTTTCAAGACCGGCTTCCGCATAAATGGTCGGCAACGAGTCTATTCCTGCACCCTCAAGGCGATTATAAAAATCAGTCATTGAATAATACCCTTCACAAGAAGTAATACCTATACAAACATTCGACAAATCAACACCATTACCATGCATTTGCACAAAAGCATCTGCCAGTTCTTCAACTGTAACATATACTCCTTCTTCTATCTCAAATAGATTTTTTGCACCATGAGCTTGTATATTTATAAATACTCTCTGATTTGGATCGTCTACGGTAAGATTTGATATCGCATTTAAGAAATTTGTTTTTATTTCTTCACTATCTTGATTTCCATAATTAAAAAATGTTCTTAAATTTTCATCTTGACCTATTTTAGTCAATAAATCAACAAAGCCCGTCGTGCTGAATGGCTCATGACTATAACCTCTATTGATATCACCTGCCAACGATAGAACTATGGTGTTTTCATCAAGCATTACATTAGAAGAAACATTCTGTATATAATTATCATATGCCGTTGTTACAACTTCTATCATATTATTCAAATCTTCGGAAGACATTTCCGAAGGATTTTCTAATCCGCAGTGTTTACAATATGCATTTATATATTCTGTAACGGCTACTGCCATTTGATATCTTGTTTCATTATTACTACCAAAAATTTGATCAAATGTATCGTTTGTCAAAACTTTAAAAATTGTTTCGTTTTCACCAAAATCAGTAAGATTTGAAATAATATCCTCATATGAAGTATCTGCATGTTTAGTATAATTGTTATCTTCTATATAATTGCTAATAAAGTTAAGAGCTTCTTGTTCTTCCGGCGTTAAATTATCAAATGTATATTTCAAACCGGATTCTGTCTTGGTTAAATTTCCCGTATCATAATGTTTAAATAAATCTTGACTGCCTTCTGCTTCTGCTTTTGCTCTAAACGCTTCATTTTGTGCAAATTCAAATTCTAAAATGACTCTGTCTTTTGTATGGCCACTTTTATCAAACATAGCAAACAATTTTGATACACCTTCGACTCCCAATGTATCAAGTATTGCATTTCTTTGGCCTTCATTCTTACAAAATTCTTCTATATTTTGACATTTATGATCAATACAATTAAACAATAAATTTATTTTATCCTGTTCTTTTGCATCTTTCAACAATGAATTGTATGTATCAAAATCAACGTTGCTTTCAAGAGCAGAAAACATATCTGAAACATCCGGATTACTATTGTAAGCCTCATGCATTTTTCCCAATCCGTCAATACCCAATTCATTAAGTAAAGCATTACTTTTTTCTGAATCATTCTCCAATTCATTGGTAAACATACCATAGTCTACGTCATTACCCGCAACAAACTCAGCTAAAGTTCCGTTATTAACGGCATTTATAAATTCATCCTTGTATTCATCAAAAGAAAAATCGGGATTTATTTGTCTAACACTAAAATCGAAATAACTTATTACTTCCGGCTCTTGTTCATATATTTGGAACTCTTGTATCGGTTCTTCTTCATCTTTTTGGAATTCTTGTTGTTCATCCGGGTTCATAAATTCTTCCCAAGTTATAGGTTTTGCATCTCCATCTATGGTAATAACTTTTCCATTTTCATCTGCATAGCTTAGGGTGGTTTGTTGTTCAGATACATTTTTTTCTTCAATGGTTGCTGTTATCGTGGCTGTTGTTCCTTGGCTGTTATCAGTAATGCTTAGACCTGTTTTGGTTATCTGTTCTGTTGATACATTGTTTATCGTATTATTTATTGCATTGTTTATTACTTCTATTGCACTTTCTCCGCTACTATTATCCAAATTCTTATTTACTTGTGCTACAAATCCGCTGTCTGCTTTCTCTCCGTTTACACTTATACTGTTTACTTTTATTACTTTACTGCTTACTACATTTACCTCTCCGGACTCCATTGCTGCTATAAACTCCGCATCACTCATTTTATCGTACTTTGCCAATCTTTCATTACATTTATCTATTCCTTCCTGAGTTTTTTCTTCTTCATCGCTACTTAAAACTTTTCTTTCTACATCTTTTCCTTCCAATGCTTTATCCAAATCTTCGCCTTTTATCTTGCCGGTTTCAGGATCCGTTAGTTCATCAATTTGTTTATTCCATTCTTCTTCTTTCTTTGCACCCCATTCTTCTTCGTCCGTATCATCAGGAACTTCTTCCGTTATTGTTTCTGTAACTTCTTCTTCTTCCGTATATGTTACTTCTTCGGTATCTTCGTATGTTTCTTCTTCTTCATACGTGTATTCATACGTATATTTGTTACCGTTTTCATCCACATCTGTTGCCGTGGCTGTTTTTGTTACCGTTCTTGTCTTTTGTACCGTCACGGTCTTTGTTTTCTCTACGGTTACTGTTCTGGTTACCGTTTTTGTTACCGTCTTTGCTCCGGTTATTTCTTTCATATCTTCTATACTTAATTTTTCAGACCTACCTTCTTTTACCTGTTCTTGTAAGCCCTCACTTGCACTTAAAACCCTTATTTTTCCATCTTTCCCTTCTGCTTTATAACTTACTCCTACTTCCTGTCCGTCTATATCTCTTCCTTCCTTTCCGCTTAATATCGCTTTTAATACTTGTACACTATACTCTACCTTATCTCCGTTCCTTACATTAGGATCACTTATCGTGAAGTTTCCGTTCTCTAACTTACTTACCGTTATATAATGATCACCGTTTACCCATACTATAGCACTCTCTCCGGGCATTAAACCTTCCGCAAAAGAATCCATATCAACTGCATATCCCAATGTCTCCTGTCCGAACTGTTCCGATACACTTTGAATGGTTAACATACTCGTCATTAATTGCGTCTCACCTGCATTTATTAAATCCTTGTTATTCTTAACAAATAAACCGGTAGATATTTCTACCAATAGCGCTTGTAATCCCAACACACCTTTACTTGTCACATTTAAAACTTCTTTCAACGCAGATACTGCACAGTTAATTATACTTCCTCCCTGTGCTAAGAAATTTGCTAGTAATCCTATTACTTCTTCCTTTTCTTTTTCTGTTTTGCCTGCCAAGACGTCTTCTAATCCTTTAGTAACATCTTCTTTACTTACTCCGCTCTGTTTTGATAATTCACTTATTATTCTGTTATATTCCTGATTAACATCCAATTGCTCTTTGTTTTCTCCCTCTATTCCTTTTATGTCCGCTTTTTCTTCATCTTCTTTTTTATTTATTGTTTCTTCTTTTATTTCTTCCTCTGCATTTTTTTCTGCTTTTACTTCCTGTCTTTCTGTTTCACCTATCTTCTCTATCTTTCCTATCTTCTTCTTTTCAGTTTCTCCTTTTTCAAACGATTTTTTTCTGTTTACAAGAGCTTGATAATATACAATATCACTTTGGCCAGCATATCCTAATACTTGTTCTTTTTCTGCATTATATACAGCTACTACTTTATTCTTTTTCTTATCCTTCACTACTCCGGCTTGTTCGTCTATCTCTATTATGCTATCAACTTCTTCTTCACTCATGTTTCCTATTCTGTTCATCGTATTCACACCTTCACCGCTTCCTGTCCTCATTGCTTCTTCCGATGTCGTCAAACCAATTTCACTCGTATCCGTCTTCCCTGTTTTTATAACCTGTTCATTTTTTTCTTTATTATCTTTTGCTCGTCTGTCACTTTTAGCATATACCGGTAAATTAGCTATACTTAAAATAAAACATAGAACCACAAATAAACTTATGGCTTTATTAAATAAAATCATCATCTTATTTTTTAATTTTGTATTCAAGAGATTCACCTCTGATTTTTTATAAATAAAAAGAAGAGTACCTAATGTAGTATATATATATTATATAGGAATTCATAATAAAAGACTTGTTAAATTTTTGTGAAAAATTTATATTGAAAAAGATTAAATATCTAATTGTTTAAGGACATCAAAAGTTTTGTTATAAAACTCTCTTAAATTTGTTTCATTATTTGAAGAATTTTGAGAATATAATACGATAGAACAATCGTCTATAATTTCTTCTATTTGTTTTATCAAATCAGCATTAACAGACTTTTGTTCCAACTCTTTTCTTATTTTGTAAGCTGTCAAACCATCCGCAGACTGTCCCAAAACCGATGCAAAATATTCCAATAATCCTTTGTACATGTATTCATAAAATTCGGTTGCAACTTTTGTTTTCTTTGCCTTTTGGAAATATTTTTTTGATTTTTTGTATGCTTTTTTATTTTTTAATTTCTGTTGGTCTTTATTTATGTATTCAATATACTTAATAATCAATCTTGCCAAAATATATAAAAGTAATAACGAACCTAAAATTATCCACAATACAGGCTTCTTTATAAACTCATAAATTTTAATAAAAACAGATATGTCTATGTTCGGTTGAACTTGACCTGTGATATCCTTATCCCCATGAAAATCTTTATTATTTTCCACAATACCATTTGCAATATCAGAACTTTTTTTAACTGATAAATCTTCCAATACATTAACTTTTATACTTTTTGCAGGCAAATTTTTTACTTGTTTCATCTGTATATCAAAATATTTTTGAGAAAGGATTTTTATTTCTCCCTCACCTGAACTTAAAGGCATTATTAAAGTTGTAAATTCTTTTCCCGTTTCTTTATCACCTTGCTTTATTATTTTTTCGGATGTCTCATATTTCTTTAAATTATCGGAAAGCATAATTTCCGGTTCTTGAATTGTTCTAATATTACCGTCCCCGGATATTGTTATTTTTAAATCAAACGGTTCATTTTCTTTTTTATCTTTTTTATCTACGGTTGCAGACATTTTAAAATTACCGACCATACCGATATTTTGAGGAACTTTTGAAACTTTTATATTTATTTCGTCGGTTACCAATTCAACGTTTTTACTTCTTCTGAAAAAACTGGCAAAAAAATCATCGTAGTTCTTGGAAAAATCTTCTATAGATACCATTAATGTTGATTTATCTATTTTTATGTTACCTTCTTGTTGAGGATACAGTTCGGTTGAAACTTCGGTAACGACATAATCTCTGCCGTTAATTTGTGTCCTGTAATTATTTTGTGTCGTATTACCGGTAAAAAAGCCGATAAAGCTCGGTCCCTGATAAGAAGGATTAGACAATAAATTAATCGATGTATAAAAAGAAAAAGTATATATTATTTTTTCATTGATATACGCTGTTTTTTTATTAACTTTTGCTTCAACAAAAACAGCCTTTGATGTATCAAAATTATAAACTTGCGAAGATTGTTTCTGTTGCGGTATTTGGGTATTTTGAACAGATACGGAACTTACCGTTTGCGCCGGTGAAACAGTTATTTTTATAGGATCTGTTTCATATGTTTGGCCGTCATAATCAAGTTTAAAAGAAGGAATTTCATATTCACCTTCTTTTTTAGGGCTTAATGTGTATATATAACTTACGGTATTTGTTACCTGCCCGTTAATAATAGACATACTTTTGGACTGCGAAGAACCGTAAGTATTGAAATCTTTTAATGTCGGCGCAGAAAAATAAGGTAAACTTTTTGAATCGCCTGTTATTGAAATTGTAAGCTGCAAAGTTTCATTTAACGCAACAGATGTTTTGTTCACCGAAGAATACATTTCAATTTTATTTGCATATACAAATGCTGTTGAAATAAAACAAATTGTTAAAGCATAAAATAACTGTCTGAATCTTTTCATAATTTTTACCATGTTTTCCCGCTTCTTCCTATTTTCCGAACAGCTTTACCACCATCTTTAGCATTATCAAGATTTTGCTTATCTTGTTTATCAAAATAATCTAAAAGATGTTGATTGGGATTCTGTTTCTGATTATTTTGTTTATCGTCTTTATCCTGTTGTTTGCTGTCGTCCTGTTTATCTTGATCTTTTTGTTTATCTTGTTGATTATTATCTTTATCATTCTGATTATTTTTATCTTTGTCTTGATTATCTTTGTCCTTTTTATCCTGATTATCTTTTTTATCTTGTTGATTATCTTTATTTTCATTGTTTTGATTCTGTTTATCTTTATCGTTATTGTCTTTATTATCTTGATTATCTTTGTTTTGATTATCTTGTTGTTTATTATCTTTATTTTTATCGTTTTTATTATCTTTATTATTATCTTTATTTTGTTGTTGTTCCTGTTGCAAAAACTCTATATTTTGTTTTGCTGCCATATCAGAACTATCCAATTTTAAACATTCTTTATAGTAATTTAAAGCCGAATCTTTATCTTGTTTCCTGTATGCGGTATTTCCCATATTATATAATGTCGCACTTCTCAAATTAATGTCCTTCGTATTATTTAAAACAGTTTTATAATTTTCCATTGCTTTATCGTACTCGCCTTTTCTGTAATAAGCATTTGCCAAATTATAATTAATCATAGCATCTTCACTATTACTCTCTTTTGCTTTTTCGTAATATTCTATTGCTTTATCAAAATTATTTTTTTGATATTGTTTATTCCCCTTAACCATATTTTCATTTGCATAAGAAAATACAGAAAACAAAAACATTATAAAAATTGAGCTTAATATTTTTTTCATCATTCTCTTATATTCTTCCGTCCTTACGTTTTTTCGTTGTCGGCATAAACAAATATATTAACAAAAACAGCAATGCCACAGCCAAAGGATAATAAAATCTGTCTTCCAAATTATTAAAAATATTTGCCGTTCCTTCAATTTTATCGAGTTTGTTCAATCTGTCAATAAGACTGCTTAAAGACGGATTTTGATTCATATTATAATATCTTCCGCCGGTAGCTAATGCTATTTGTTCCAAGGTAGAAGAATCAAGCTTTGTCACAACCGTCTTGCCTTTTTCATCTTTCAAATATTCTTTAAATTGTCCGTTTTCATATGTAGGGATAGGCTCACCTTTTTCCGTTCCTATACCCACACAAAATATTTTTGTTTGACTTTCTTTTGCAAGTTCTAATGCTTGTTTCAAATCCCCGTCAAAACTTTCACCGTCGGTAATAACAACAAGAGCTTTTGCATTTGAAGGAACTTTTTTCAAGCTCTCACAAGCCAACTCTATCGGTGCTGCAATATTTGTCCCGTAAAAAGGAACAGCATCCGTATCAAGCAAAGATAAAAACATTTCAAAAGCTTTTATATCCGATGTTAACGGGCACTGCCAATAAGCCTGACCTGCAAAAGCAATCAAACCTATTCTCTGTCCTTTTAATTTTTCGGACAAATCTTTAAAAACAATTTTTGCTCTTGTAATTCTGTCAGGTTTTAAATCTTGTGCCAACATACTTTTTGATACATCTATGGCAACAACTATATCACTCGATAAAGATTTCGCTTCAACTTGTTTTAATCCCCATTTAGGTCTTGCAAGAGCAACAACTATAAAGAACAATGCCAAAATAAAAGCCGTATTTTTTATAAACACTTTTAAGAAGTCTACATTCAGTAAATTTTTCCATAAACAAGAGTTCGTAAAATCATTTATTCTCTTTTTGGACAACTTAAAAGAAATCAAAAATATTATTAATACGCCCAAAACAACTGTTAAAAATAATAAATTATTTACATTTTCAAACATTATTACGGCAACCTTTTCAAAATTGTAATTTTAAATAAAAATCCTAATATTAAAATCCAAAAGCCGGGAAACAAAAATTTCATAAATTGTTCATTATAATTTACCGATTTCGTATGCTCTATTGTAGTTTTTTCAAGATCGTCTATACTTGAAAACGCTTTATATAAATCTTTTGATGTTTGTGCGGAAAAATATTCCCCGTCGGTTTTTGCTGCAATTTCTTTCAACAAATTCTCATCTAAATCGTTTCCTTGAGCTTGAACCTTTCTTTTCCCCCAAAACAAATCGTCTATCTCATAATAATCTCTTTCACTTCCGACTCCTACCGTATAAACTTTTATACCGTTATCTTTTGCAAGCTGTGCTGCCGTCATAGGGCTGATTTCTCCCCTGTTATTTGCTCCGTCGGTAAGCAAAACAACAATCTTACTTTTACTGTCAACTTTTGAAAGCCTGTTAACTGCCGTTGCAAGTGCATCTCCTATTGCTGTTCCGTCGGCTTTTGTTATTTGTGTATTTATTAAATCAATAAAATTCACCAACGCATCTTTGTCTAATGTCAATGGACATTGTGTAAATGCTATCGAGCTGAAAACTACAATTCCCATCCTGTCATTTACTCTTTTTAGAACAAATTCTTTTGCCCTGTTTTTTGCATTTTGTATTCTTGAAACATTAACTGTAGGATCTATAGCTTCCATACTTGTAGATGTATCCATAACAAGCATTATATCTATACCGTTTGCTTGAAAAGTTTCATATTTAGACGAACTTTGAGGTCTTGCAAGAGCACAAATAACAAGACATATTCCCAATAATATCAATATGTCGGGAATTATCAATAATTTTGTTCTAAGACCTTTTTTATTACCGAAAAAGGATAATGAAGAAAATTTCAATAATCGCTTGGAATAATATTTTTTCTTAAAAAAGAAAAATATTAAAATTAAAGGAATTAAAGATAATAAATAAACATATAAAAATCTCATAGTTTTTCTATAAAACCTTTTGCTGTTTCAAAATCTTTTTCTATTTCTTCCGATGACGGTATAAGTTTTGCAAATTTAACGAAATCACAATTAATCAAATAATTTTTTAATTCTCTGTTGTGTTCCGGTGCAATTTTATTTTTCAACATAGAATAAAACTCTGTTGTTGTTTTTTCCATTCCGTCAACGGAATAAGTTCTTGATATGTAAAATCTGATAATATCCGATAATCTATCGTAATATTCTTTTACATGACCTTTCTCTATTAAACTAAGAGTCTGTAATTCATCCAATTGTTTTAATGCATATTCTTTCGGAGGAATAGATTGTATTATTTCTTCCGGTGTGGGTTTTCTGTTTTTCTTTTTAATATACCTGTAAATGAAGTATATTGCCAAGCTTAAAATTATTAATGCTATCAAAAACGGTAAATACCATAATAAGCCATGATGAAATTTAATGATACCTTTTATATCTAAAATATCCGTCGGCGGATTTTTAGGATCCAACACACTTTTTACTTCTATAGGCAATGCATTTGTTTTTACGAATTTTTTTTGATCAACATAAGTGTAAGGAATCTCAACCGATAAAAGTTCTGTCTTCCCTGCTTTATAAACGGATAAAACCAAATCTACACTACCGTCTTGTGTCGGTTGAACATTTAGAAGTTCAAAATCTCCGAAATTTGCTTCGGCAAGTTTTTCTTTATCCAAAGAATCAACGGTTAACCCTTCGGCTTTTATATTAAGAACAACTTTATCACCGACTGTTATATCATTTTGCGGTGATAAAGTTTGTTCAAATGCATATAATCCGACAACTGATACAAATAATATTACAACTGCTAATGCTTTTTTATATAAAAACATTTGTTCTTGCTCGCAAGAAACAAACTGAAAGATTGTTTTCCTTATTTGCTTTCCTGTTTGTTCGCATCTTCTTCAATCTTTTTCAATTCTTCTTTTAATGCTTTTTCTTTTTCCGCCTGTGCAGCTTTTATTTTTTCCTGCTCGATTTTTGCTTCTGTTTTTGCTTTATCGTTTGCATGCTTTTCCGCTAATTTTACTTTTTCTATTTCGGCATTTGCATGAGCTCTTGCTTTATTATTTGCTTCCTTTTCCGCCGCTTTTATTTTTGCTTCTTCGGCTTTAAACTCATTCGATGCCTTTGCTATTGCTTCTTTTTCTATGGCCTTAATTCTTTCTTCTTCCTTTTGTGATGCCAACTTTCTTTCAGCTTTTATTTTTTCCGTTATTTCTTTTTCCGCTTCTTTCTTTGCTGCTTCTATTCTTTTTGCTTCTTCTTTTGCCGCTAATTTTTCAGCTGCTTTTTTCTCTGCTTGGAGTTTTTTTGCTGCCGCCTTTTCTTCGGCTTCAAGTTTCTTTAATTCCTCTTTTGATAAACCTTCTCTTGCTGCCATTTCAGCTTTCAATTTCTCTTCTTCGGCTCTTATCTGTTCCGCCGTTTTTGCTTGTGAAGCTTCGAACATAGCTGCCTGTTCTTTTTCGGCTTTTATCTGATCTTTCATTTTATTTTCTGCATCTTTAACAGCGTCTTTAATTTTCTTTGCATCTTCTTTGGCTGCTTGTTTATCTGCTGCTTTTTTCTCTGCCATAAGTCTTTTTGTCTCTGCTTTTGCTGCATCTTCTTTTTGTTTTTGTATTGTTTTTAATTTTTCAATCTCTGCATTTGCTTGAGCTTTTGCTTTATCATTTTCTGTTTTTTCTGCTACCTTTATTTTTTCAATCTCGGCTTTTGCTTGAGCTTTTGCTTTCTCGTTTGCTTGTCTTTCTGCTGTTTTTACTTTTTCTTGAGCAATTTTTGCCTCAGCTTTTGCTTTGTCTTTTGCTTGTTTTTCTATAGCCTTTTCTTTTTCTTTTGCAGCTTTTTCGGCAGCTTTAACTTTTTCTTTTTCTTCTTTTGCCTTTGCAGCTTGTTCTGCTTTTATTTTCTTTTCTTGTTCTTTTAACTCTTTTGCTTTTGCAGCCTGTTCAGCCTTTAGCTTTTCTTTTTCGGTTTTTGCTTTTTCTTTTGCTTCCTTTTCGGCTGCTTTAGCTTTCTCTTTTGCAGTCTTCGCATCTTCTTTAACAGCCTGTTCAGTACTTGCAGCTTCTTCTTTTATCTCGTTTTCTTTCTCGGCTATCTCGTTTTTGATATTCTCTTCTTCCGTCTTTACTGCAGTTTCTATTTTTTCTTTTTCCGCACTTACTTGTTCTTTTACATCATTTTCTTTCTTTTCTGCATCTTCTTTTATTGCTTGCTCATTTTTAACAATTTCATCTTTGGTTTCTTTTATTTCTTCTTTAACATTTGCTTCGGTTGCTTCGGCATTATCTTTTATATCTGCAACTACGACACCCGAAGATGTTTTTACCTCGGTTGAAACATCCGACTTATCTTTTTTCAATGATTTTATAGGTTCCAAAGATGCATCCATGCCGATTGTTTCACCGAAAGCATCACTGTTTAATTCTTTTAATTTCGTTGCAGCCAACTCATGTCCTTGATCTGCTGCCATTTTAAACCATTTTTTTGCTTCATTTAAATCTTGTTTTACACCCTGACCTTCAGCATACATAAATCCTATCATATATTGTGCATCCGGATCTTTCTTTAATCTGTTATATTCCAGATAATAATCCATAGCTTCTTTATAATCTTTTTCTACTTCATATCCGTTATAATACATTTCTCCCAACATATAAATGGCATCGTCATTACCGTTAACCATTGCTCTTCTGAAATATTCCAAAGATGCAACCAAATCTATTTTTCCGGTTTCACCTTTATAGTAAATAAGTCCTAATGAATATTCGGCGTCGGCATTTCCCTGATTTGCCGCTTCATCATACCATTTTAATGCTGCTTTATAATTTTCCCTGTCATAATAATAATTACCTAACTCGTTTTCTGCCTTCGCATATCCTTGGTTAGCTGATTCTTTATAATATTGCAAAGCTTTTTCTTCATTTTTAGGAGTTCCCTGTCCCTTTCTATACATTTCGGCTAAACAAAACTGAGCTCTTTTATCTCCCTGTTCTGCCGCTTTCAAATACCATTTATATGCTTTTTCATAATCTTTTTGTACCAATCTTCCGTTATAATACAAATCTCCGAGATAATATTGTGCTTCATAAAATCCGTATGCTGCGGATTCTTCATAATATTTCAAAGCTTTTTCGTCGTCTTTGGTTGTAGCTCTTGCATTTTCATACATTTCACCGAGATAAAACTTTGCTTCTCCCACACCTTGCTCCGATGCTTTTTGATACCATTTAAAAGCTTCTTTATCACTTTGATGAACATTGCCCGAACCGCTGGCACATAAACCTGCTAATTCATATTGTGCCTGAGCATGTCCCTGTTGAGCGGCTTTTTTAAACCACTCATATGCTTGAACATAATTTTGTCCTACTCCTTCGCCGTGAAGATATTGCATTCCTATCTCATACTGCGAACTGGCATTCTTTTCGTTTTCGTTAACAACCGCTGCCATAACATAAGTAACACCGGACAAAAGTGCAACCATAATCAAACTGACCAATTTTTTCATACTTCCTCCAAAAATATATTATTTTAATAATGTTTTAATGCTTTTTCTTGTCTATATTTAAAAAACTTTATTAATTCCGATATATAGGGTTTATCCGTATATATATTCATTACGTCTGTTTTTGCCGCTTTAAATGTTTCATCCAAATAATTTTCGTGTAATCTTAAATTTTTATAATATTCATTTCTAACATCTTTAGACGAAAAATCTATATCCGTAAACAATCCGGTTTCTGCATCTTGTATCCCGAAAATCCCCTTTTCCGGAATATTTTGTTCTTTGGGATCCGAAATTTTTATACAAACCAAATCATGTTTTTTCGCGGTAACTTTTAACATTCTATCAAAATTCTCATCATAGAAATCAGATATTAAGAAAATTAAAGCTTTTCTTTTACAAAGTCTGTTCAAAGACTTCAACGCATTTTCAATACTCGTTTTATCGTTTTGCGGTTTATAACTCAAAATTATATCTATTAGTCGCAAAATATGTTTTTTGTTTTTTTTAGGTTTTATGTACTGCTCAACCTCGTCCGTAAAAGTCAAAAGACCTGCTCTGTCACTGTTTTTAAGTGCCGAAAAAGCAAGCACAGCAGTAAGCTCCGCAATCAAATCGTTTTTTGTAACAGTTTTGCTTCCAAACTGTCCCGAAGCACTTAAATCAACAACAAACATTACTGTCTGTTCCCTTTCTTCGTCATATTTTTTTATGTAAGGTTTATTTCTTCTGGCTGTAACATTCCAAGAAATTCTTCTTACATCATCACCGGGAACATATTCTCTTACTTCACTGAATTCCAAACCCTGACCTTTAAAAACACTATGGTATTTCCCCGAGAAAACATCATCAACAAGTTTTTTTGATCTGAGTTCTATTTTTTTTATTTTTGATAATATTTCTGATTTTAACAATCTTATTATCCTTAATTTAATTACTCTTCAGCCACTATCGTCATCTATAATTTTACGGTACTTCAACACCGTCAAAAATTTGTTTTATTATATCATCACTCGTCAATTCCTGTGCATCCGCATCATAAGTTGTAAGAACTCTGTGCCTTAAAACATCCGGACCTATATCTTTAATATCTTCCGGCGTTACAAATCCTCTTCCTTTTAAAAATGCCAGAGCTTTTCCTGCTCTGTTCAAATTAATCGTAGCTCTTGGAGATGCTCCGAAAGCTATAAGATTTTTTAAATTTTCAAGACCGTATTTTTCCGGTTTTCTTGTTGCAATAACAATATCGACTATATAATTTTTTACTTTCTCATCAACATATATTTCATCAACAGCCTGCTTTGCTTCCTCTAAATCTTTTAATGTTATAACCTGATTTACTTCTATCTTTTTTCTTGTGGAATATCTGTCTAAAATTGCTCTTTCTTCCTGTTCTGTCGGATAATCCAACTTTAACTTAAGCATAAATCTGTCAACTTGAGCTTCCGCCAACGGATATGTTCCTTCCTGTTCTATAGGGTTTTGTGTTGCCAAAACCAAAAAAGGATTCGGTAACGGATATGTTACATCTCCTATTGTAACTTGTTTTTCCTGCATAGCTTCCAAAAAGGCACTTTGAACTTTTGCCGGTGCTCTGTTAATTTCGTCTGCCAATATAAAATTTGAAAAAACAGGGCCTTTTTTTACATTAAAATCTCCCTGTTTTGAATCGTATATAAGAGTTCCCGTTAAATCAGAAGGTAATAAATCCGGAGTAAATTGTATTCTTTTAAAATCTCCCGATACCGCCTTTGCCATTGTATTTACAGCTAAAGTCTTTGCCAGCCCCGGAACACCTTCCAACAAAATATGTCCGTCGGATAGCAAGCCTACCAACATTCTTTCAAGAATATAGGTTTGTCCGACAATAACTTTTGACACTTCACTTAAAAGTCCCATTATGGACAAAGATTGCTGTTTTACCTTCTCGTTTAAACTTTTAATATCAATACTTTCTGCCATTTTAACTCTCCACCTCTCTATATTGCATATTAATTAAAATTTTAAAGCATCGATGACTATATTTATCCGGCCAATATTTCAAGAACTTTTTTTACAGGCATATTCATACTTATACCAAGTTCTTGAGCTTTTGCCGTAATAGCAACAACATTCGAATTAAGAATATCTTCTATCGTTTTTACTCCCGTAACGATACAAGCAACATCATTTCTCTTTTGAGCCGTATTTATATTCAAATAACCGCACATAATATAACCTTTTTTACCGGTAATAACCAACAATTTAGTCTCATCACACAAATCTAATTCTATGCCCTTAAAAACCGTATTCTTTACTTTTATTTCTTTCGTTACCATCTAAATTTTCCTTAATATATTTTTTAGACTATCCCATTACTTACTTTGTTACTTTTTTATATTTTATTACAAAACAATTTTACACTGTCCACGACAAAACATTAAAATTCTTAACCGGTTTAGGTAAAATAACCGAAGATTGGTACGGCCATCTTTCAACTTCCATACTATCCTTATCTACACTAACCGTAAATTCCATATTGTTATAATCTTTAGGAAATTCCAAAATTTCCAAAGGAATTTTCAGTTCTATTATCGAATTAAATTTTATATTATCTATCGGCAATTCCTTCTTTTCTTTTCTGCCTTCATAATAAACATCAAATCCCGTCACATTATGTTCTATATCAAATTTAAAAGAAACTTTAGTTTTTGCAGGTTCTAAAAAGTTAATATTGAAACTAAAATTTTCTATTTCTTTAGACTTTTGTTCGATGTTTAGTTCTAATGCCAAATATATATTTCCCAAATCAAAACCGAAATTAAACGATTTTATCGTACTGGCAACCTGATGCATCGAACCGCCGGTTTGACCTACTATATACAAACCAGCTCTTTTCCATTCGAAGAAATTTGTGATTTCTCCGTCTATAACAGGAGTTATCAAAGACGTCGGCATTATAAAATTACCGCTACGACTATTTGACATGTGTTGCTGACCTTTAATAGCTTTATGCAAATAGTCAGGGATTTTTTCGTTTAATAAAGAATATATTGCCATTAAATGTTTTCTAAACAATAAATCAAACATTCCGTCATTACCGGAAGAATGATCGTCTCCATACCACCAGTTCCAGTCTGACCCTTCCGCGGCATACAAAATTTTCCATACTTGTTTTTCCAAGTCGCTACCTGCAAACTCAGGATGATTTTTTGTATATTCAACTATAAAGTCCCTTGTTTGTCCTACATATTGCCAAGAAGTATTATCTTCGTTGTGCCCAATCCATATACCGAAATTTCCGTTTATCCAAGAGCCTGCCATCAAATGTGTCAGAGTATCTCTGGGCGGAAATCTGTTTAAATAATCAGTTATGGTTACTGTTTCAATTTCATTATCGCTGTTCAATGCGGCGTACAGTTTAGACAAGAAATCTCTACCGTCGTTTCTATAATATTCCCAACAATTTTCCCCGTCGAGTATTACGGAAACCAACGGATGTTCATATTCCTCCGAAGCATAATTACCTATATTTTTTATTTTAGTCACAAAATCTCTCACGGCATCATCTGGATTCCATTTAGAATAAACAAATCCTATAGAATCAGATAAACCATGATCTCTGAAAATAATGTTTGTATGTTTACCGTCAACCGTCACATTGTAAGGTCTGAACAAACTTCTTCTGTTTTCACAAGCTCTTCCGGAACTTCCGCTCAATATTGCTTCATCGGTTGCTATCCATCTTATTCCGTTATCGGATACTATTTTTACAACTTCATCACAAACAGATCCTTCGGAAGGCCACATTCCCGTAGGCTTTCTTCCGAATAGTTTTTCATAATATTCAATAGCTGATTGAACTTGCCATACGGCATCTTCTCTGTGAGAAAATCTTTTTTTAGGCAAAACAATGTTAGGTGTTGCATCCAAAGCATTGTTTGTATCGCATAACAAAGGAAGTATAGGATGATAAAAAGGTGTTACGGAAACTTCTATTTGTCCCTTATCCTGTAATTCTTTATGTTTAGAAACTATTTTTCCGCAAATCTCAAGTTGTTTTTCTATCAATTTATGTTTTTCATCTTCGGTAAAATCTCTTCCTTTCACATACAAATAGTTAATATATTCGTCTTGTTGCCTCCAATAAGGATCAAACCAAGATAAATTAAACCACACTTGCAAATCTCTTATATCTTCATTTTTAAAGTAATTCAATATTCTTCTAACGTCAGCTTCACTGGTTTGTTTTCCTCTTTTTTCCAATAACTGATAATATCTGTTATACGGAAAAACCATAGTTTCCCAGTTTGCCATGAAAAAATTCATAAGAATAAAAACTTTTTCATCGTCGGACAATTCCAAAACCGGCTTCAATGTTAAATCTAAAAATTTATCTTTAGCTATACCTTTGGAATATTCGTCAAGTTGAACCAACAAAGACGGAACCAAATTAATATTTGCTTTTACTCTCGGATAATCTTCTAAAATCGCAACCATATCGTAATAATCTTTGGTTGCGTGAAGTCTTACCCACGGTAATTCGTAAGTATTATTTAACGGATTCTTATATATCGGCTGATGTTGATGCCATAAAAAAGCTAAATATACTTTCTTCATTAAAAAACCCCAAAACCAGTTTAATTTGCTTTTTCTTCTGTCTGTTCTGCTTGTTCTGTCTGTTCTGTTTGATCGGCTTTTAATCTTTGAGGATATTTCGTTAACAATTCTCCATATACCTCTTTAGCTTCATCTTGCTTTCCGGCTAATTCGTACAATCTTGCTAAATTTTCCATCACAGAAGGAACTAAATAGTTATCTGGATATTTTGCCAAGAAATCTTTTGAAAGGGTAATCGCTTGTTCCACATTATTGTTATCATCATACAAAGAAATCAATAAAGGATATCCTATAGGTCTTACGGAAACCGGTACCGCTCTTTCTATATAAAATTTCAACAAAGCTTCAGCCTCTTCATATTTTTTGTCGAACAACAAATTACTTGCTTTAATTATAATCGCCCTAAATGCCGCGGGTGTATTACGATATGTTATAATAATATCGTTTATTAAAGAGAGTCCTTGTTCTAAATTTCCGGAAGCAATTATTTTTGTAGCCGTATCCAATTTGTCGGATGCGGCAGCTCTTACCATTTGTATTCTTACACAAACAAAAGTTATTATCAAAGCTACCACTATTACACTTATGATAGTACCAAAAAAAGGATTTTTATTTCTTTTAATCCAATTAATAACATCAACAATTGCCGAATTTTCCTGTTTTTCCATTTCCATTTTTTATCCTCTGTTTTTTGAAGCAACAATATCGTAAGAATTTTGTTGCATAATATTAAAATATTCCAAATCCAAACCGGATTGTTTTAAAGTATTTTCTATTTTTGTTTTATCCATCAAGTTTTCAGGTTCATGAGAATCTGTATTTAAAATAAGTTTTGCTCCGCACTCCAATGCCAAAGATGCAACTTCTTTGTTTGTTGCATTATGTCCGCATCTTGTAGTAATTTCCAAACAAACATTATTCTCTTTTGCAAGCATAACATCTTCTTTTGTTATATGTCCCGGGTGAGCAAGAATGTCTATTCCCGCTTGAACGGCATAATGGTTTGTTGTAGGTGGTACTGTTTCCGCAACGGTTTCACCATGAACCACAATAATTTGCGCTCCCAAACTTTTACATTTGTCTGCCATATCTTTTATAAGTTTCGGAGGAACATAAGTTATTTCCACACCGGGAAGAACCTGAAGATCATATTGTTCCTGCAAAATTGCAGCAACTTTTATTATTCTCGGTATAACATAATCGTAAGTCGAATAGTCAACATGGTCGGTCAAAGCAATAGTTTTATATCCTTTAAACTTTGCTCTGTATACCAACTCACTTGGCAACAAAACTCCATCAGAAAATAATGTGTGCGTATGTAAATCTATCATAACTGAAATATTATATCATTTTTATTAATTTTTTATAACTGTTCCGTTAAGTTTTTTTATACCGCTTACACCATCAACAATTAAAACTTCTTTAACACCTTTTTCCACCGCTTGTTTACAACTGTTTATTTTCGGTATCATTCCGCCTGTAATAACTTCCGTTTTTATAAGATTATCAACTTCATTTATTTTTATTTCCTGTATAGTTTTTTTATCTTTATCGAGAACACCGGCAACATCGGTTAAAAAAATAAGTTTTGCAGCTTTAAAAGATATAGCAATATTTGTTGCCAACGTATCGGCATTTATGTTTAATGCACGTGTATCTTCCGCCATACCTACCGAAGAAATAACCGGGAAAAATCCGCCGTTTATTAATGTTTCTATCAAATTTATATTTATTTTTACCGGTTCACCTACAAAGCCCAACTCTTTTTTCACGTCGCAAACGGCAATTGCACCGTCTCTTGCCGATATTCCAACCGCTTTAACACCGCAACTTATAAGTTCTGCCGTTAACATTTTGTTTACTTTTCCGCTTAAAGCCATTTCCACGGCTTCCAACGTTTGTTCATCGGTATATCTTAAACCGTTTACAAATTTAGACTCTATGTTTAATCTTGAAAGCAAATTATTTATTTCCGGCCCACCGCCGTGAACAAGAACTATTTTTTGCGTTTTGGAAATTTCCGCCAACTCTTTTATAAATTTTTTCTGAGCATCCTTGTTTTTTGTTAAACTTCCGCCGAACTTGATTACCGTAATATCGTTCATCTAATCCCCCAAAAAAGGTTATTGCTTATCCGTATTATATTGCTTAATTATTTTTCTATATCTTACAATTTCATAAATTTCGTCTACATTTGCCGAAATTTTTATAATTTTACCATCGTCTGTATTCGTATTTCTCACATAAAATCCCGTCAACATCTTTGCTAAAGTTCCGTTATTATTTTGTGCTACGGAAAATTGAGGACTTATTTTCAATCCGGCTTTGTTCGTAGCAGCAAAATCTTCCTTACTCATATTTGAACAATCATATTTTAAATTATGAACAACTGTCAGTTCTCCCGTATATATTATTTTTATTATCATGTATTTATTGTTAACTTTGCTTAAAGCAACTACTTTTGCTTTTTCGTTACCTTCGCTTCTAAAATAATTTTTTTGAAAAAACTGTAATCTTTCGATATACGGATTCATCGTTTCCGACATTAAAGCCAACACTTTATATTTACTGCCTTTTTTATTTAGTTCCTCGGAACGATCCGAAGCACCGTATTGTATAAAATCAAGTCCGGTATCACTTTCCAAAAATCTCTCGTTGTCCGCTTCCAACAAAGATTCGAACTCATTCAATAAATTTTCCGTCTCTTTTTTTATTTCTGTAGCTTCTTTTAATATTTTTTGAATGGAATTGTCTGTCGTTACATCCGGCCAATCAATCATATACTTTTTTGCTTTATATTCTATTTCTTTTGCTTTAATCTGATTTTCTATTTCTATTCTTTTTATACCGTCTTCTTCCGAATCAAAAATTCTTTGTAATTTTCTAATGTCTTTTTTGTTTTGTTCTTCAAGAGCTTTAAGTTCATTTTCTTTTTCAAGAGCCTGTTCGTCTTCTGACAATTCTTCATCTTCTTTTACTCTTTCCGTTTTAAACTCTTTAGGTTCAAAATCTATAAACTCTTCCTGAAAGCCGTCATCCTCGCAAAAGCAAGGGACACTTAATAACATCATGATTATAAATAAAATAACTTTCATAAAATTATCCCCTTATATAAGATCTGCAATCGTTACTTTAAAATCATCTTCTCTTGTTTTCAAGCTGCTATATTTGCAAGAAGATTTAAAATCACATAAACTGCATTTATCCGTATTAGGATCAAACTCGTTATTATTAATTTTTTCAGCGACCTGTAAAGATAAATTCAATGCACTCTTTATTTGTTCTTCGTTTCTGGCAGTATAAATTTTTTTGTTATGGGACAAAAAATATATTGCTATTCTGTCGGGAATAAACCCGAGTGCAACTTTGCATGCATAACAATACAAACTTAATTGCAAATCATTATCTACTTTTTCCTGTTCCCATATAACTCTATGAGTTTTATAATCCACCAACTCTCTTGTTCCGTCCTCATATTCGTCAATTCTGTCGATTATTCCTATAAAAGAATATTTTCCTATTTCGGATTTAAAATTGTGTTCGGTAGATATTTTTTTAGGAGGATATTTCCCGTACGTTTCCCAAAAATTTTTTAAAACATCTACTGCTCTCAAATAAGCAACGTATGCTTCCTGATGATTTTCATACCCGCTGCTTTCCCAACAGGTATTTAAACTGTCTAAAAGAGCTTCGTAAGAATAAACTCCGTTTTTATAAAAACAGTCCAATGTTTTGTGAACCGAGTTTCCGAAAGAAATATCTCCGTTTAAAGGAATATATTTATTTTCCAAATATATCAATTTATATTTGTGCGGACAGAATAAATATGTATTTATTCTCGAATAACTGATTTTAAAAGAATTATCTCTCACTGTTATATCATCCTGTAAAAAGCAACTACGGTATCACCGTACTTTTCTGTTCTGTAATTGTTTAATCCTGCAACATCTCCTACCGGTTCTTTCATATGCCTTTGAGAAATAACTATTCCGTTTTCTTTAAGCATAGAAAATAAAACAACATTTTTCAGTGTGGGATATGTTAAAGCCAATGCTTTTTTGTCTCCGTCTTTATAAGGCGGTCCCATAAAAATAATATCGTATTTGTTTTGAAATTTCGGAAACCCTTTTACTACGTCACATTTTACTATGTCGGCTTTATCTTCAAAACCGAGCATTTTTAAATTGTATTTTACAAGAGCTATCGATTTATCGCTGATTTCGGCAAAAACAACCCTCTTTGCACCTCTGGAAAGAGCTTCTATACCTACAGAACCTACCCCCGCATACAAATCAAGAAACAAACTGTCCGGTAATATAGGTGTAATAATATCAAACACGGACTTTTTCATCATACCGAGCATCGGTCTTATGGAAAAATCCTCTTTAGGTAACGTTTTTAGTTGCCTTCCCCTTGCTGTTCCAGCTATAACTTTTAACATAATAAAATCCTAATAGTTTATTGTTAATATTTTACTATTTTTATATTAAAGATTAAAGGTTTAAAAAGGCAATTATTTTTGTTTCGGAAACTTCGCAAAAAAGAGTCCCAACTCAAACAAAAGATACGTAGGAATAAACAACAAAATTTGAGAAACAACGTCGGGCGGAGTAAGAATTGCCGCAAGGAAAAGAAGTATTACTACAACATAAGGCCTTTTATTTTTTAAACTTTCCAATGATATTATATCGAATCTTACCAAAAAGTATATTGCTATAGGAAATTGGAACATTAAACCGAATGCCAACATAAGCCAACCGGAAAGAACTACAAAGTTGCTTATACCCAAAATAGGTTTAATTTGTTCGGTTGCAAAGCTCATAGAAAACTTCATTATCAACGGCAACACAAAACCAATACACATTGCCGCACCCAAAACAAAAAGGAAAGTTGAACAAAATACTGCCGTTTTTACAAATTTTTTTTCTTTATCGTATAATGCGGGAAGCAAAAATTGCCATATTTTATAAATTATATAGGGAAATCCTAAAACAAGAGCAAGCACAAAACCTATTTTCAAATTTAGAATAAAAACTTCCATCGGAGAGAAAAAATTCAATTGTGCATTATCAACAGGAAAGCTCCACTGTACCAACCAATCGATACAATATGGAGCTAAAAAATAACCTATAGGAAATAAAACGACTAAACAAACAACTATTGAAATGATTGTTTTTCTTAGTTCGGATAAATGATAAGTTAAAGTTTCCTGATCTAAATCCGCCATTTAATTTACTTATCTGTTTTTTCTTCCGACTTTGTATCTGTAATTTGTTGCTTTTCCGAAGTTGTATCACCGGATTCCGCTTTTGCTATTTCATCGGACTCTTTTTTTAACATTTCTTTTGCTTTTTTATATTCGTGACCGGCTCTTGCTATCGCTTTTACCAATTCCGGAATCTTTTTTGCACCGAAGAACAAAATTACTATTACTATAAGAATTACAACTATTTCAGAAAAACCTAAGCCCATAATTTTACCTCCAATAAAAACTTACACAAAATTTATTTTATTGTTGTAGGGTCTGCAATATATCCTTTAATTGCAGAGGCTGCAGCAACCGCCGGACTTGCCAAAAAGAGTTCGGATTTTGTATTTCCCATTCTTCCTACAAAATTTCTGTTTGTAGTAGAAACACATTTTTCCCCGTTTGCAAGAATACCCATGTGCCCGCCCAAACACGGACCGCAAGTAGGTGCGGAAATTATTGCACCTGCTTCTATGAATATTTTTAACAAACCTTCTTTTAATGCATCAGCATAAACTTGAGGAGTTGCAGGTATAATAATAGTTCTTACATTACTGTTAACTTTTTTACCTTTTAAAATTGCCGCGGCAACTCTTAAATCTTCAATTCTGCCGTTAGTACAAGAACCTATAACAACCTGATCTATATAAGTTTTTTTAACCGATTTTGCGGCTTTTGCATTCTCGGGTAAAAACGGTAACGAAACCTGCGGATATATTTTAGAACAATCTATTTCTATAATATTTGCATATTTTGCATCTTTATCGCTTTCATAAACTTTAAATTTTCTTAAAGCTCTTTTTGAAACATAATCCAATGTAATTTTGTCTACAGGGAAAATTCCGGATTTTCCGCCGGCTTCAATAGCCATGTTAGCCATTGTAAGTCTGTCGGCCATTTTTAAATTTTTTACTGTTTCACCGGTAAATTCCATTGTCTGATATAATGCACCGTCAACACCGATTTTTCCTATCGTGTAAAGAATCAAATCTTTACCGCTGACGAATTTGTTTAATTTTCCTTTATATACAAACTTTATTGATTGAGGAACTTTTAACCAAACTTTACCTGTCGCAAGAGAAGCACCTACATCGGTTGAACCTACACCTGTTGAAAATGCACCTAAAGCTCCGTAAGTACAAGTATGAGAGTCTGCTCCGATGACAATATCACCGGGAACAACTATTCCTTTTTCCGGAAGCAATGCGTGTTCTATACCAACATTACCGCCTTCATAATAATGTTTTATTTTTTCTTTTTTGGCAAATTCTCTGACAAACTTAACATTTTCTGCCGATTTAATATCTTTGTTAGGGGTAAAATGGTCCATAACCAAAGCTATTTTATTTTTATCAAAAACATGCTTTTTGCCCGTTTTTAAATATTCTTTTATTGCAAGAGGTGCGGTAACATCGTTAGATAACGATATATCAACTTTCGGTTCTATAAATTCGCCCGGAACAACAGCTTTTTTACCGCAATGAGCTGCCAATATTTTTTCTGTTATTGTTTGACCCATTTTATTTCTTTCCTCCGAATTGCATTATAACTATTTTGTTTACGGCATGAATGTAAGCATTTATACTTGCTTCAACAATATCGGTAGACATACCTTTACCGATATATTTAGCCCCGTTATATTTTACTTTAACATTTACTTCACCTTGAGCATCTTCACCGCTTGAAATTGCTCTTAAAGTATAGTCTTCCAAATCTACGGTTATACCTGTAATTTTATCTATAGCTTTATATGCGGCATCTACAGGTCCCGATCCGCAAGCTGCTTCTTGTATAATTTCTTTTTTATTTTTAATTGTTTTAACAAGTCTTATTGTCGCCGTAGGAATTACACCGACACCTGAAGTAACGTTTACATAATCTATGGTATAAACTTCTTTAACTCCGGATACGGACTGTTCCACCAATGAATTTATATCATCGTCAAACACACATTTTTTCTTATCTGCCAAAAGTTTAAATTTTTCAAATAATTGTTCCATAACTTCAGGTTGCAATTTGTTGTATCCCAAATCTTTTAATCTCTTAAAGAAAGCATGTCTTCCGGAATGTTTTCCCAATACCAACAAACTTTCAGGAACTCCAACATCTTGCGGAGACATAATTTCGTAAGTTCTTTTATCTTTTAACATTCCGTCCTGGTGAATACCTGACTCATGCGCAAAAGCATTTATACCGACAATAGCTTTGTTAGGTTGAACCGTAATTCCCGTTAAATTAGAAACCAACTTACTCGATTTATATATTTCTTTTGTCTTGATATTATAATTTACAGGATAAAACATAGGTTTTGTTTTTATTGCCATTACAATTTCTTCTATTGCGGCATTACCTGCTCTTTCACCTATACCGTTAACCGTACATTCTATCTGTCTTGCACCGTTTTCTATTGCTGCCAAAGAATTTGCAACACCCAATCCCAAATCGTTATGACAATGAACACTTATAACAGCCTTTTCTATATTTTTTACTCTTTGTTTAATTGTTGCGATTAAATTACCGAATTCCGAAGGAATTGCATAACCTACGGTATCGGGAATATTTACTGTTGTTGCTCCTGTTGCAATAACTGCTTCTATTATTGAACACAAATAATCCACATCACTTCTGCTTGCATCTTCCGCGGAAAATTCCACATCGTCACAAAAACTTTTTGCAAGTTTTACGGCATTAACAGCCATATCGAAAACTTGTTGTCTTGTCTTTTGTAATTTCTTTTCTATATGCAAATCAGATGTTGCAATAAATGTATGAATCCTCGGTTTTTTTGAATATTTTATTGCATTCCAACAAGTTGTAATATCTTTTGTGTTTGCTCTGCAAAGTCCGCAAATTACAGGACCTTTAACCTGTTGTGCTATTGATTTTACGGAATCAAAATCTCCTTGACTCGATATAGGAAAACCTGCTTCTATAATATCCACATTCATAGCGGCAAGTTGTTGTGCAACCAATAACTTTTCCTGAAAAGTTAAACTTGCTCCCGGTGACTGTTCTCCGTCTCTTAATGTTGTATCAAAAAAAACTACTGTATCTTTTTTATTTTTCTTTGCCATTTTTATTTCCTCTAATTATTTATTTTTTTCAGCTCATCAATTTTTTGTTATACAAACAAATAAATAATCAGCTATTGTAATCGCCAATTTCCTAAAAAACCGATATGTAATATTTTTAATATAATTTTATTAGTTTTCATTTTTATTTTCTTTTTTATTTTTAGATATTGCTTTTCTTATTTTATAACCTCTAACCAAAAGAACTATAAATCCGGAAAGTATATAGAGTAAAAATATTATAAAAATCGTGTTTTGCGGATATGTACAAATTAAAGCAACAAACACAACCGCCAAGAAAAATACCTGTATGGATTTCGGTCTTGTCCATTTAATATGTTTAAATGCTCCGTAAGGAACTGTAGATACCATCAAGAATGCCAAAACAACCATTATTACAGGCATAGCATTAAAGAAAAACGGCATTTTCTTCATAAGTAAAGGAATAGTTTTAAAATTCAAAACTGTTCCGTCGAATATTTCATAACTTAAAACAAAAGATGCAATAAGGCCTGCCGACGCAGGTGTAGGAAGTCCCGAAAAAGTATCACTTTTGGCTTTGTTTTCATCGGGCGGTTCCATTGCTTTAACGTTAAACTTAGCAAGTCTTGTAGCACTTGCGACAACAAAAATAACAGCAATTGCAATTCCTACGTTTCCCATAGTATTTAATACTAATTGGTACATTAAAACCGCCGGGGCAACACCGAACGATACCAAATCGCACAAAGAATCAAATTCCATACCGAACTTGCTCATTGTTTTGGTAAGTCTTGCAACTCTGCCGTCGCTCATATCAAAAGCGATTGCAAGTATTATAAACCATGCAGCCGCATTGAAATTTCCGTTTATTGCACATATAACCGAAATAAAACCGGAAGCCAAGTTACCGGCAGTAAACATACTCGGTAAAACATATAACCCTTTTCTTAAAGAAGGCATCTTTTTCTCCATTATAAAAAATCGCTCTGCAATTTTATTTTATTATTGCAAATATACTAAGCCCGGATGTTACTTTATCCCCTACTTTTACTCTTACATCGTAACCTGCAGGCATAATCAAATCCACCTGGGAACTGAACTTAATAACACCGATTTTATCACCTTGCTTTACAACATCACCGGGTTTTACCCAAGCAACACATCTTCTTGCAAGAATACCGGCAATTTGTTTTACTATATAAGTTCCGTTCTCATTTTCTATTGTAATAACATTTTGTTCGTTTTCTATATATGCTTCAGGTAAATGTGCTTTCAAAAATTTGCCCGGTTTATGTTCAACCGATTTTACCGTTCCGGAAATAGGAGATCTTTGTAAATGAACATTAGCAACAGACATAAAAACTCTAACTTCTGTTTGCCCGTTTTCCCCTTCTATAACATTCATTACCGTTCCGTTACATGGTGACAAAATAAATTTTTCATCTGCATTTATAGTTAAGTTGGGATCTCTAAAAAACATTAAACAACCTACTGCCATAAGATAACAAATGATGGCTAACGGCGGAAAAACAAAATGAAAAATAATACCTACTATAAAAAATCCTAAAATAAAAGGATACCCTTCTTTAACTATTTTCATAAATTATTCTCCTTAAAAGCAACAAAATACTAATTGGTTATTTTATCAAATTGACCAACAATATTCAAACTTTTAAGCCTTTTTTATTTGTGATGCTTTGAAAGTCTTTATATTGTTCTCCGAAAGTTCAACATTAAAAGTTTCTTTTATACAATCAACAGAAACGATTTTCCCCTTTCCGTTGGGAGTGATTACCGTTTCCCCGACTTTCGGATGTTTGTTTTTAAAACAAACATAATTATCGTATTCGTAAGCCAAACAACACATCAATCTCCCGCAAAGTCCGGAAAGTTTTGAAGTGTTTAAAGATAAATCCTGATCTTTTGCCATATCTATCGTTACCGACGAAAAATCTTTTAAAAATATTTGGCAACACAACTGTTTACCGCAAACTCCCACTCCGCCTACAATTTTAGACTCGTCTCTAACACCGATTTGAACCATCTGTATTCTTGTTTTTAATACATGAGCCAAATCTTTTATAAGTTCTCTGAAATCAACTCTGGTTTCAGATGTGTAATAAATAAAAAGTTTTGTTCTGTCGAAAGTATATTGAACACATGTCAATTTCATATCGAGTTTATGTTCCTGGACTTTTTTTGAAACAGTTATTCTTGCCTGTGCATTTTTGTTTTCATTGTTAACAAGTCTTTTCAAATCATTTTCGGTTGCTATTCTTAAAATTTTACCGATATACATATCCTTTGCAGGTTGTATATTTTTTTCTTTTTCGCAAACTACACCGAATTCTGTTCCGTGCTCTGTTTCAAGTATAACTTTATCGTTTAAATTTACAGTATATTTACCCGTTTGAGCATAAACTTTATCTTTAATTCTTCTGACTATTACTCCCACTACCATTGGCATAACTTTATATCTCCGTTTATTTTAGAATTTATATATAAAAACAAATTGTCCAACACATTTGTAGGGTTGGCATTTCGTTCTAAATATTTTTTACTTTCAGACAATTGCTCAATAATATTAGCATACTTTCCGGGATTTTGTCTAAAAAATTTTGTTGCACTTTCCGTAAGAATTGTAACCGCTTCAATTGCACTATCTCTATCTTTGGCAACAGACTTACTTTTTATAAGAATATCCGCAACCGCCAATTTCTTGCTTGTTAATTCACTCCACAAAGTAGAATATTCGTTTTGTGTATTTAACATCAACGTTTCCGCCTTTTCTATGGAACCGTCAGCCATTTCGGCAATATTATCTGCTTTATCCTGCGACAAGAAATGTTTTTCCTGCAAATATTTTGACACTTCTTCTGTTCGTAAAGGTTGAAAGAAAACAGTTTGAACTCTGGATACAATAGTAACGGGAATCGTTTCTTTATGTTTTGCTATCAATATAATTATCGTATTGTCAGGCGGTTCTTCCAAAGTTTTTAACAAACAGTTAAAAGCTTCTATTGTCATCTTTTCTGCGGGCTCTATAATAAAGAACTTCCATTTTCCGTCGGTTGCTTTAATATAAACTTTGTCCTGCATATATCTTATAAGTCTTATACCAAGCTTGGTTTTTCCCTTTTCACTTTCTTTTTCGGCAATTTCGTCTTGTTTTTCGAAATTTATTATATGTAAATCGGGAAATGTTCCTTTATCTATATGTTCGCATGATAAACAATGGTTGCACGGACCGGCATCCGTTTTAGTATAATCGTTAATCATACAATTTAACGTTTTTGCAAACTCTATTGCAGTTAACATTTTACCGGTTCCTTCTTCACCCATAAAAATATAAGCATGCGGAATCTTATTGTTTTTTATTTGTTCGGAAAGGATTTTCTTTGCTCTGTCTTGTGCTATTATTTTTTCAAACATATATTTTTTTCTTCTTAAAAAATTTATCTATTTCTTTATTTATTTCTTTTTGAGTTTTTTCTATTATTTCACTGGTCTTAACTTTCTTTATTCTGTTAGGATACTTTTTTGCAAGTTCAATAAACCCTTTTCTTACATTGTTATGAAATTTTAAACTTTCTCTTTCGATTCTGTCCCCGCCGGTAAGTTTTCCTTTATTAACCGTTTTTGCTTTTTTTATGCCTTTATTCGGATTTATATCCAAATATATGGTTAAATCGGGTTTTAAGCCGGATGTAGCAATATTATTTAATTTTTTTATTATCTCTTTATCTATTCCCCTTGCATAACCCTGATAAGCAAGTGTGGAATCGGTAAACCTGTCACAAATAACGATATTACCTTTTTCCAAATTCGGCTTTATTATATCTTTCAAATGTTGTGCTCTTGATGCTTCATACAACATAAGTTCGCAATAAGGATCAACAACAAAATCCGGATTAAGCAAAATATTTCTTACTTGCTCGGCAACAACACTTCCTCCGGGTTCTCTTGTTAAAACAACAGTTAACCCTTTAGATTCCAAATATTTTTTTAACAGTTCGGATTGTGTCGTTTTACCGCACCCTTCACAACCTTCTATGGTAATAAAAACAGCTTTTTTATGTTTCATATATCTTAAAATTCTATAAAAAAATGCTATATAGTGTCAAAGTAAATTGTTTTCTTATAATTATTTTGTATTGTCTAATATTTTTAAACTTGCTATAATTAATCAATCTTATAGTTCATATTGGAGATACAATGGAAAATTTAAAAGAAACTTTAGAGCTTTTATATCAATTACAAGAAAAAGACGTAAAAATTTTTGAATTAAAAGAAAACCTTACTAAATTGCCGAATCTTATAGACGAAAAACAGAAAAAAATTGCCGATGTGAAAGCAAGTTTTGAAAATAAAAAAGCGGAATATGTAAGACTAAATTCTTTGAAAAAAGAAAAAGAAGCTTTGCTTGCAACAAAAGAAGCTTCGATAGCAAAACATACTTCCGATTTGAATACAATTAAAGCAAACGATATGTATAAAAATTGTTTACTTGAAATAGAAAAAGCAAAGGCGGACAAAAGTGTTGTAGAAGACGAAATCCTTCAACTTATGGAAGACATTGATAAAGAAATAGTAAATTTAAAGAAATATGAAGAAGAAACAAAAGTAAAAGAAGCTGAAATTAATAAAGAAATTGCCGATGCAAAGCAAACAATAGAAAAAGCTAAAGAAAATATTGAAACTATACAAAAAGAAAGAGACGAATTTTCTAAAACAATAGATAAGAACATTTTGTCACAATATGAAAGAATAAGAGAAAGCAGAAACGGACAGGGAATAGCAACAATCGACGGTGAAAGTTGCAGCGGTTGCAATATGGTTTTAAGACCGCAGTTAATAGTTCAAGCTACAAAATGTAAAGAATTAGTATATTGTGATAACTGTTCCCGAATATTATTTAATAAAAAAGGTATTCAAGAATAACATAGCAGACGGTTCGTGGTCGCTTTACACTTGTTGTAAAGAGGAAAGTCCGAACTTTACTCTCCTTCGGGAGAAAAACGGTAGCGGGCAACTCCCGCAGTCCGCAAGGATAGAGGTGCGAGCAGAGACGATTTTTCCTGAAAAGGAAAAATGTTCCTTGAAAAAGGAATAGCTCTTACTATAACCAAGGTAAGAGGTGAAACGGCTAAATCCTTACCGGAAAGCAAGATAGCAGTTATTATCGCTTGACCATATAGAGCAATTTATATGGCAGAGAAATGACCACAATGTTTACTTGTAAACATACAGAATTCGGTGTATAGCCGTCTGTTTTGTTATTCTTTAAATAAACACTCCAAAAATGGATAAAAACTTTTATCATCTGCCGGTTATGGTAAACGAAATAGATCAGTATCTCATAACTAAAGATACGGGATTTTATGTCGATTGCACTTTTGGAGGCGGAGGACACAGTTTGTTTGTCCTCAACAAATACAAAAACATTAAAATTATTGCTTTTGACCAAGATACCGATTCTCTAAAAAGATTTAACGAAAATTCCGATTTACAAAAATTTAAAGACAGAATTATTTTTTGTCACGATAATTTCAGAAACATTAAAGAAAATTTACAAAAATTGAATATAGAAAAAGTTAACGGATTACTTGCGGATTTGGGTGTATCGTCAAAACAGCTTGACGATAAAACAAGAGGTTTTTCTTTTAATTCCGATGATTTTCTCGATATGAGAATGAACAAAGAACAAGATTTAACAGCTTATGATGTTGTAAACACTTTCAGCAAAGATAAATTGCAGGACATTTTTTTTAAATACGGCGAAGAAAGTTTTTCAAAACAAATTGCGCAAAAAATAGTCGAAGAAAGATTAAAGGGTAACATAAAAACCTGTAACCAATTAAAAGATATAATTTGTAAAGTTAAATGGTCTAAAGGTAAAATTAATCCGGCAACACAAATCTTTCAAGCTTTAAGAATTTTTGTAAACGATGAACTTGGAAGTCTGCAAGATTTGTTAAACAGTATTTCAGATGTTTTAGATATCGGAGCAAGAGCGGCATTTTTAACTTATCACTCTTTGGAAGACAGGCTTGTTAAACAATCTTTTAAAGAAGACGAAAACTTAAAAATAATAAACAAAAAAGTTATAACTGCCTGTGAAGAAGAAATAAAAACAAATCCGAGAAGCAGAAGTGCAAAATTAAGAGTAGCGGAAAAAATATTATGAACGGAACACAATTAAAAAAACTGTTTATACTTACGTTAGTTTGTTTCATTTGTTATTTTATTGTCATCGGACAAATGAATAATAAATTGGTAAGCTTAAGAATAAAGATTACCGATCTTAAAGAAAATTACGATATATTGGAAAACAAATCCAATGCCATGAAAGCAGAAATAAAAGCATTGCTTTCCATAAAAAATCTTGAAAAAATTGCCAAAGAAAAAAATTTTAATAAACCGACAAAAGAACAAAAAATAATAATACAAAATGATAAAGATAAAGAAGAGTAAACAAAAACCACCATTTTTTAGCTTTGCAACATTAAAGAAATATTTAAATGCAAATCCGTTTTCTTCTTCGGCAAGACAAAAAATTATTATAGGTTTTTTGTTCTTCTTTTTTGCCTTAATAATAATAAAGCTTATTAACTTACAGGTATTTCAACATTCCGATCAAGATCAATTTGTAAACAGTATGGCATATAAGGAAAGCGAAGAACTTCAACAAAGGGGTTTTATTTTCGACAGAAATAAAGATACTTTGGCAATGAGTGTAAAAACCTACACTATATCTCTCGATGCAAAAATGATGCCGGATATCAAAGCAATAGAAGATTTGTTGTCAAGACACGACATTTATTTAAACCCGTCCCATTATAAATCGATAGAAGCAAAAAAAAGATATATTCCCATAAAAAATAATATTTCCGAACTTACAATACTTGAAATAAAACAAGATATTGCAACGGAAAGAAAGAAAATAAAAGAAAGAATACGGCAATTAAAAAAAGACAAAAAACTTTATAAAAAAGACAAAGAAAAACAAGAACAGTGTATTGCCGAACTTAACAGTATAAAAGAAGATAAATTTGTTTGTATAAAAATAGAAAGCAAATATAAACGAGTTTATCCGGAAAAAGAACTTGCCGCACATGTTATAGGAAAAGTAAATTCCGAAAATGTAGGAACAAACGGAATAGAAAAAGCTTGTGAAGAACAGCTTAACGGTGAAAACATAAAAAGATCAAAAATGGTAATCAACAATTACAAAAGTGTGTATATGGACTCTTTAGACGATGAAAACATAGAACAATCCAACAACGTGACTTTAACTATAGACAGAAAACTTCAATTTATTGCCGAAGACGAACTTGAAAAAGGTTTAATAAGAACAAAATCAAAAAGAGGCGTTGCAATAATACAAAATCCGCATAACGGAGAAATTCTTGCAATGGCATCTCTTCCTACTTACAATCCCGAAGAGAAAGTAGGAAAGCAGGAATATTTAAGAAATAATGCAATAAGCATGACCGCAGAACCGGGCTCTACTTTTAAAATCGTTATACTGTCTACAGTGCTTGATAGAGGTATTTTCAAGTTAACCGATAAAGTTTATTGCGAAAACGGAAACTTTAAAATTTTCGGTGCAACAATACACGATCACGACAAACAAAAAACTATCACCGTTCAACAAATATTGGAACAATCTTCAAATGTCGGCACATCCAAACTTGCATTAAAAACAGATAACGAAGTCTTTTATAAATACATTTTAGATTTCGGTTTCAATTCCCGCACGGGAATAGAATTAACCGGAGAAGAAAAAGGTATTGTTTCTCCCGTAAAAAAATGGAGTAAAATAAGTCCTTGTTCTTTATCGTTCGGACAGGAATTATTTGTTACTCCGTTACAAACAATAGGCGCATATTCAACCATAGCCAACGGCGGAACACTTTTAAAACCTAAAATAATAAAATCTATTGCAGATAAAGAGTGTCCGGAAAAAGAAGTGGTAAGAAGAAATGTAATAAGTGAAGATACCGCTTATAAAGTAAAGCAAGCATTGGCCGGTGTCGTAAAAGACGGAACAGGCAAATCTGCTCGTGTTCCCGGATATACGGTAGGCGGAAAAACGGGAACCGCACAAAAATTTGATCAACAACTGAGAAAATATTCAAAGAAAAATTATTTGGCATCATTCTGCGGAATGTTGCCGGCAATGGACCCGGAAATAGTAATTCTTGTCGTGTATGATGAACCTTACGGAGACGAATATTATGCATCTACGGTTGCTGCTCCCGTGTTTTCAAAAATAGCACAAAGAGCAGCTGAATATCTTAATATAAAACCGGATAAGCCCGAAGAGTTAGTCGAGAAAAAAACAAAAAAAGGAACAAAAAAATGAACTTAAAAAATTTAATCGACACAATAAAAGTTAAAGAGATTTTCGGAAATACGGATATAGATATAACAGGATTATCTTACGATTCCAGAAAAATTTCGCAAGGGAATATATTTTTTGCAATGAAAGGTGCTCATACCGACGGAACAGAATTTGCAAAACAAGCAATTGAAAAAGGTGCGGTATGTGTTGTTTCCGAAACAAAAATAAACGATTGTAATTGCACAAACATAATTGTTGATGATATTTTAGACACGATGGCAAAAATCAGTGCAAAGTTTTACGACTATCCCGATAAAAAGTTAACCGTTATCGGTGTTACGGGAACTAACGGCAAAACATCCATAACATATATGACCGAATCAATATTCAAAAAACTAAATACAGATATAGGTGTAATAGGAACCATCAGTTACAGATATGGAGATGTTGTTATCGATGCCCCCAATACTACCCCCCAATCTTTAGATTTGTATAAGATGATGGCGGAAATGGTAAAACGAAACATAAAATATTTAATAATGGAAGTTTCTTCTCATTCTCTCGTATTGGGCAGGGTTTCCGGTATAGAATTCGATGTGGCTGTTTTCACAAATTTAACGCAAGATCATCTCGATTTTCATAAAAGCATGGATAACTATTTTAATGCAAAAAAAATGCTGTTTTCTTCGTTATCAACTAATTTAAAAAACAATAAAAAGTTTGCTATAATTAACTCTGACGATTTTTACGGTAAAAAACTTTTGGAAGATACCGATATTACGGCAACAAAAGTTTCTTATTCGACTTGTTCAAAATACGGAAATTTGTATTGTTTTGCAAAAGATGTTTCGTTAAACAGCGAATATAGTTCTTTTAATTTGGAATCTGCTTTCGGTAATGCACAAATAAAAACAAATCATGTCGGTATGCATAACATATACAACATTCTTGCGGTATTCGGCATTTGTATGGCAATAGGGCTTGATTTCAATAAAGTTGTCGAATGTTTAAAAAACATATCCGGTGCTCCCGGAAGACTCGAAAGAGTAAACGGCAGCAAAGATTTTTCGGTTATAGTTGATTATGCGCATACGGACGATGCTTTAAAAAATGTATTATCCGCAATAAAGAGTTTAAATCCGGCAAAAATTATTACGGTATTCGGATGCGGCGGTAACAGAGATAAAACTAAAAGACCGAAAATGGCAAAAGTTGCCTGCAGCATGAGCGATTTTGTTTTTATTACTTCCGATAACCCCAGAGAAGAAAATCCCGTAGAAATAGTTGAAGATGTTGAAGCCGGAGCAAAAGAAATAAACAAAACAAATTATAAAGTTGTCGTTGACAGAAAAGAAGCAATAAAAGAAGCAATTATCAGTGCAAACAAAAACGATGTAGTTTTAATAGCAGGCAAAGGACACGAAAATTATCAAATAATAGGAAGAACAAAAATTCATTTTGACGACAGAGAAACAGCTTCGGAAATATTAAAAAATTTCAGGTAATATAAAATGGAAAATTTTTATTTAATGGACTTAATAAATGCGGTAAACGGTTCTTTTGTATTGGGTAATCCCCACTTACCTATAGGAGAAGTAGGAATAGATACAAGAACAATAAAACAAGATTCTTTGTTTTTTGCAATAAAAGGTAAAAGTTTAGACGGACACGATTATATAAGAGAAGCTATAGAAAAAAAAGTTTCGGCAATCGTATATTCAAGAGACGATATAAATTTTGAAAATTTGTTCCCTACATTACCGTCATTGGTGAAAGTTCAAGACACATCCGTTGCTTTGGAACAATTAGCCAAAGCATACAGAAAAAGGTTTAATCTTTTACAATGTGTTGCAATTACCGGCTCAAACGGTAAAACAACAACAAAAGAAATGTTGGCATCCATATTCAGGCAAAAAGGTAAAACTTTATCCAACCAGGGAAACTTTAATAACAGAATAGGTGTTCCTTTAACGGTGTTTAATCTTACCAGCGATACCGAATATGCTGCAATCGAAATAGGAACGTCAGAATTCGGAGAAATAAAAGCTTTAACCGATATCATAGCTCCACATTGCGGAATAATAACAAATATCGGCAGTTCTCATTTGGAATTTTTTAAAACTCCGGAAAACGTTTTAAAAGAAAAAAGAACTTTAATAGACGGTATAGACGATGACGGTTTTATAGTATTGAACAATGAAAACCCGTATTTAAAATCAATAATTCCGCAAGCAACAAAAAAAGTTATTACTTTCGGTTTATATAACGGAGCTGATGTTTATGCCAAAAACATAAAGTTATGGTTAGACAAACCTCTTTTTGACATGTATATCGACGGAGAAAAAGAAACAATAGAACTTCCGATAAAAGGTAAATTTAATATTTTCAATGCTTTGGGAGCAGCCGCAGTTGCATACGGGTTGGGTTTTTCTCTTCAAGAAATAAAAGAAGGGCTTGCAACTTGCACTCCGCCGAAAATGAGAATGCAACCTTACACGTTGGGTAACGGCGCTGTTATGGTAAACGATGCTTACAATGCAAACCCTACATCAATGCAAACATCAATAAAAAGTCTTTCACAATCTTATCCGAACAGAGAAGTAATTTTAGTTTTGGGAGATATGTTGGAATTAGGTGAAAAAACAGCAGATTATCATGCAGAACTCGGTAAGTACATAAACACTTTACCAAACATTAAATCAGTTTATTTGTTTGGAGATTTGGTTAATCATTTAAAGAGAGAACTTACCGACAAGCAATCAAAATATTTTATATCAAAAACTATTCTTTGCGAAGAAATAATGGAAGATATAAAAGAAAATTCATTGGTATTCATAAAAGGTTCAAGAGGTATGAAACTTGATGAAATTTACAACGAGATAATTACGGCAGATAAAATTAAAAGGGGTATAAAATAATATGTTCTACCATATTTTTTACACATTACTAAACATAAACCTTTTCCAATACATCACGTTTAGAGCAGGTGGTGCAATTTTAACAAGTTTAATAATAACATTTCTAATTGCTCCCGCAATTATAAGAAACTTAAAAAAATATAAAATCGGTCAGGTAGTAAGAAGCGATGGACCGAAAACTCATCAAATAAAAGCCGGAACAACAACGATGGGCGGAATAATAATTTTGTTATCCTTACTTGTATCGACAGTTTTATGGGCAAGATTAGATAACCATTTTATTTTATGGTTAATAGCAGCAACAATATATTTCGGTATGATAGGCTTTTTCGACGATTATTTAAAGTTGGTAAAGAAAAATCCTAAAGGTTTGTCCGCAAAGAAAAAATTATTGTTTCAATCTGTTTTCGCCATAGGTGTAATAGCATACTTATATTTTTATCCGACAAACGAACAGTTTGCAACTTCATTAAATATTCCATACTTAAAAACAACTTTCGTAGAATTATCTTTCTTATATTTTGTATTAATATTTCTTGTTATCGTCGGAAGTTCAAACGCGGTAAACTTAACTGACGGGCTCGACGGACTTGCAACCGGTAATATTATAATTGCAGCGGTAACACTTGCAATATTTTCTTATCTTATAGGGCATTCGCATATAAGTTCTTACTTGAAAGTTTCTTATGTAGCAGGTGCCGGTGAAATTTCGGTATTTTTGATGGCATTATTCGGTTCCGGACTCGGCTTTTTATGGTACAACTCATACCCTGCAGAAATCTTTATGGGTGATACCGGGAGCTTATGCCTTGGCGGTCTTTTAGGATTGACAGCTGTATTTATTAAACAAGAACTTATTCTTTTTATATTAGGAGGAATATTTGTAGCAGAAGCATTATCGGTCATGATACAGGTTTCCGTTTTCAAGAGAACACAAAAAAGAGTTTTTAGAATGGCACCTTTACATCACCACTTTGAGTTGGGCGGTCTTGCCGAAACAAAAGTAACGATAAGATTTTGGATAATAGGAATTGTCCTTGCTATTATATCAATAGCTTCTCTCAAATTGAGATAAAAAATGGCAAAAAACAACGGCATCAAAATAACAGTGTTAGGTTTGGGAAAGTCCGGAATTGCATGTGCAAACTTGGCAATATCAAAAGGTTATACTGTTTTTGCAAGTGACAGCGGCAAAGTAAGAACTCACAAACAAATGAAATTAAACAAGAAAGTTGAAGTTGAGTTCGGTAAACATTCTTTAAAAGTTCTTGAAAGTGACATAATAGTAAAAAGCCCGGGATTACCTAACGAGCTTGAAATTCTTAAACAGGCAAGAAAACAAGAAATACCCGTTTTAAGCGAACTCGATTTTGCATTAAACTTCGCAAAACCTAAAAAAATAATTGCAGTTACGGGAACTAACGGTAAAACTACCACAACAACCTTAATTTACGAAATAATCAAAAAAGGATACAAAAACACATTTGTTGCAGGAAATATAGGGTTTCCGATATCAGAAGTTGTAACAAAACTAAACTCAAAATCTGTTTTGGTTTTGGAACTGTCTTCTTATCAACTTGAAGATTCCCCTCTTTTTAGGCCGAATATAAGTGTCAGCATGAACATTACTCCCGACCACTTAAAACATCATCACACAATGGCAAACTATGTAAAAGCTAAAGCAAACGTGTTTATAAATCAAAATAAACAAGATTTTGCAATATACAACTATGAAGACAAATATTTAAAAAAATCCATTCTAAAAACAAAAGCGGTAAAGTTTGAATTTAATAACAACAAAACTAAAAACTGTATTTGTTTTAAAGACGGAACAATTTATTTAAAGAAAAATAACAAAACCGTAAAACTTAATCCTAAAATAAATATTCCGGGAAAACATAACATAGATAACATACTTGCTTCCGTTGCTGCAAGTTTTCTTGCAGGCACAAAAAAATCCGTAATTGAAAAAGTTATATCCGGATTTAAAGGTGTGGAACACAGGATAGAATTTGTAAAAGAAATAAACGGTGTAAAATATTATAACGATTCTAAAGGAACAAATGTCGATTCCACAAAAGTTGCACTTGAATCGTTCGACAAAAATATTCAACTTATACTCGGCGGGCAAGATAAAGGAAGCCCGTATAAACCTATTGTTAATCTAATAAAGAAAAAAGTAAAAAATATATTTTTAATCGGTGAAGCAGCAGATATAATAAAAAAACAACTTAAAGGTTCCGCACCTATGGTAGATTGTAAAACTTTATCGAACGCAATAAAAAAAATATATTCGGTAGCACAGAAAGGTGACATTGTTTTATTTTCCCCCGCATGTGCATCGTTCGACCAATTTAACGATTTTGAACATAGAGGCAGAGAATTTAAAAAATTTGTTTTAGCTATAAAATAAAATGACTAACTTCTTTTTTAATAACAAAATCATAAACGGATTAAAGAAAAATAAAGATGCGAGATTTCTTTCATATTGGACTTCTGGCCTGATTGTTATAGGTGTTTTAGCCGTTGCGTCATGCAGTGCCATGGTAAGCATAAATTCTCCGTTCGACTGTATTTCAAAACATCTTATGAATATAGGTTTAGGGTTCGGTCTTTTTATTATTGCTTCTTTTTTTGATTACACAAAATACAGAAAATTTTCTTTTTTCCTTTTTATATTAACAACGGTATTATTGTTATCCACTATTTTTTTCAGAGAAATAAACGGTGCTCACAGATGGATAAATCTCGGATTTTTTAATTTTCAACCGTCGGAAATGGCAAAACTTGTAATGATAATACTAATGTCGGACTTTCTTACCAGACACAAACATCATATAAACACTTGGAACGCAAACGTTTTTCCGTGCGTATATTTAGGTGTATTTTGTTTTATTATTTTTATTATGCAAAGTGATTTAGGAACGGCTTTCTTACTTTTTGCTATATGGTCATCACTTTTGATTGTAGCCAAAATAGATGTAAAACGAATGCTTTTAATTGTTTTAGCTTGTGTATTGGCTTTAGCTGTAGCAATAGCAATAAAACCTTACAGAAGAAAAAGAGTGTTAACTTATATCAAACCTGTCATTCAATATGTTATGAAAACAAATACTGCGGAAACTCCGCAATCAAAGGCAGAAAAAATTAAAAATTCCGATTCATATAATTCCGATATAGCTTTTGCAGCCTTCGGATCCGGCGGTTTAACAGGCAAAGGTGCGGGCAAGAGCGATACAAAATTGAGATACTTACCTGAAAAACATACCGACTATATTTTTCCTATTATAGGCGAAGAGCACGGCCTTATAGGAACATTACTTACCGTCTTTCTTTTTATTATGTTCACAAAAACGGCTCTGAATATTAACAGTAAATGTAAAGATGAGTTTGGGAAATATTTATCTTTAGGAATAATTTTAACCATAACCGGACAAGCTATCATCAATATGGGTATGACTACAGGCATTTTACCGTCTAAGGGAATACCTCTGCCTTTTATTTCTTACGGAGGTTCGGCAATGCTTATAAATTGTTATATGGTAGGAATACTCGTTAATATTGCAAGGAGCAACAGCAGATTATTATGAAAAATATACTTATTGCAGTCAGTGGTACAGGCGGACACGTTTATCCCGGAATAGCACTCGCTTATGAATTGAAACAAGCAGGATATCATCCTGTTTTTATAGTGAACAATAATAAGAACGGTGTATCATTACAAATTGTGAGCAATTCCGGTTACGATTATGAACTGTTGGATTTTAAAGCTCCTCCGAGAAAAATATCGCTGGATTTATTTTTGTTCCCGTTCAAACTTATTAAAACATTGTTTGCGGCAAAAAAAATATTGAACAAGTTTTCGCCCGTGGCAGCGGTAGGGATGGGCGCATACTTATCCTTCCCTATATTACTTATAGCAAAAATAAAAAAGATACCTACACTTATTCACGAACAAAATTCCATTCCGGGACTCGCAAACAAATTATTATCTAAGATAGTTACAAAAGTTGCCGTAAGTTTTCAAGGATCCGAAAAATATTTCAACAAAAAGAAAACAATATTTACTTCTAACCCGATAAGAAAAGACATTTTTAATATTTCAAGAACTGAAGCGGCAAACAAATTAAATCTTGATGCCGATATTTTCACAATTTTTATTTTCGGCGGAAGTTTAGGCGCAACAAAGCTGAACAATATTATGTTCAATGTTAACGAATATTTATTTAATCGACATAAAGGTAAAATACAATTTATACATATTACGGGAAACAACGATTTCGAATCATTAGATAACAAATACAAAAAACTTAATACAAAAAAGTTTATAACAAAATATATGAACGATATAGGAAATGCTTATGCCTGCAGCGATTTGTTGGTTTGCAGAGCAGGAGCGGGAACGGTAAAAGAAGTAGAAAATTACAATTTGCCGGCACTGTTTATACCTTTCCCTTATGCTACCGACAATCATCAATACTTCAATGCAAAATCGGTAGAAATACCGAATTTCAGAATTGTTATAGAAGAAAAAAATATTACCGAACAAGAAATAATAAAATTTATCGAACAATACATATCTAATGTCATAGATGTTACCAGAGTAGTTACTCCGGAATATTTCCCTCAGGAAATATTGGCTAAAGAGGTTATAAAATTAGCAAATGAAAAAATATAATATTTTAATATCAAACGACGACGGAATAAACGGACCGGGCTTAAAACCTTTGATGAAAGAGTTATCTTCTTTCGCAAATATTTATGTTATTGTTCCAAAACACGAAATGTCGGGAACAAGCCATTCGATACATTTGAAGAAATGGTTAAAACTCGAAAAAAACAAAAATAATATTTATATTCTTGTAGGCGGAACACCTGCAGACTGTGTAAAATATGCGCTATATTCTTTTTTTAAGGATAAAATAGATTTGGTTGTAGCCGGAATAAATACGTGTGCGAACCTTGCACAAGACGTTGTTTATTCTGGAACGGTTGCTGCCGCAAGAGAAGGGGCATATTTGGGAATACCGTCAATGTCTGTTTCGGCAAGCGACGAACAAAACCCTTGTTATGAACAAACAGCCAAAGCTGCTTTAAAAATAGCAAAAACAGTATTAAAGAAAGAAAAGAAGGGGGGCAGACCTGCATTATGTTTAAATATTAATATTCCCCCCAATTATAAGGGAATAAAGGTTGTTCCTTTGGGAATAAGATGCTACGATGAAAGTGTTATAGAAAAGAAAACAAAAAAAGGAACATACTTTAAACTTGCCGGAAGATTCATTTCCGGTAAAAAGAATAAAAAGTCTGATATTGATGCCATAGAACAGGGATACATATCGGTTACTCCGTTGGAACTCGACCAAACCGGTTTTTCAAAAATCAAAACCTACAAAATTTTAGAAAGAATTTAAAAAGTAGCTCTCGCTAACGTTACCACTATACACTTACTTTTTAAATTTTTTAGTACTTTTGCGCATTGATTCGCAGTGCTACACGTCGTTGCAATATCATCAATCAAAAGAATTCTCTTATTCTTTATCGTATCCACATACTTTTTATTTATCTTAAATATATCTTCCAAATTTTCTTTTCTCTGTCCTTTTCTAAGGTTAAATTGCGGTTTAGTATATTTTGTTCTAATCAAAGCATTACACATCGATTTATTGATAATTTTTGCAACATTTTCCGCCAACAATTCCGCTTGATTGTATCCCCTTCTCCACTTTTTAAACCAATGCATCGGAACAGGAACGACAACATCTATATCTTTATCGATACTCTCTTTTACTATAAATTTTGCAAGTTCCGCAGCCAAATCTTTTGCCAAAAATTGTTTTCTCGAATATTTTAAATTCTTTATCAACTTTTTCATTTGAGTCGAATAAGTGTAAGGTGCTTTTAAAACTTCAAAATAAATATCTTTGTTGCTTTTACAATCCGAACAGGTTGCTCCCCCGTCGGGTAACGGCAACGAACATTTATGACAAATCAATCCTTCCAATTTAGGAATGTTTTCCAAACAATTATTACAAATGTTTTGTTCCGAAGAAAACGGCAGCGTTTTCCCGCACAATGAACACGTTCTCGGGAACAAGATTGATGTAATAAAATTTAAAATTTTTTTCATTTTAGAATTGTATCGTCAACTTACTTGAAAGTTCTATATTTGTATAATTTTGTTCGGGAACATAAGTGTATAAATATCTTGAAAAACTCGTTCCTAACGCAAATCTGAAGTTCTTGGATATTTCGTAATCTCCCGCCAATTTAAACCCGAAATTTTGATAGTTTGCAGCTTCTACATCTACCGCAGAACTTTGAGTATTGTAAAACACATTGGATTCAAACAATAATCTGTTTTTCAACGGTATATTTCCTATCAAAGGAAGTTTTATGCCAGTCGGGAACAACAAATCCGAAGTTGCTTGACCGTTAACTGCGTTAGAGAAAACTTGTGATGCAAGATTACCTTCAGAATTTTTGGACCAATTTTGAGAATTGTCGTATCTCAAACTGAATCTCCACTGCTTAACATTTGTAGCAATCTGAACAGCCCAATTGGTTATCTGACCTTCCTGTTTTAAAACATTTTCTTCCTTATCGTATTCCTGATTTTTTGTAACATCCGCGGATAAAAACAAATCATACTTTTTGATAACTTTTAACTTATAATCTCCGCCGAACATAATGCTGTCACCGTACGAAACACCTGCAACCGTAGTAGTTTTCTTATTGTATTTTAAATTAAGTTGTGTATCGCTCATCCAACTTTGTCCGAACAATTTTTCAAATCTGCTCATACCGATAAGGATATCCGGCCAAGTTTTTGTATAAGAATCCTTTGTGGTTCCGGTATTATACGATTCTTCTTCTCCGTCGGTAAATGTAAAGCTCATGGTCATTGTTTTTATCGGCATAAGTTTACCTTTAAAATCGAACGCTTCAAACGGATTATATCTTCCTATAATTCTTCTATCGTCTCTTTTTAATACCGTTTTAACAGTATAAGATGACGTTGAATATACCGGCTGTATTTCTTTTAAAAGGTTATCTCTTATCCATAATTTATTGGTGGCAATACCTACGGAAGAAAAGCCTTTTTCCACATTGGTATAAGAATCGGAATCCTGCATTCTGTAAGACGTAGTGAAGGTTAAACTTCTTAAATATTTGCTGTTAAAGATATCTCTTGCCTGAAGATTCCATGTAAATTCCGTTGTCCCGACTCTGTCTATTGCCTTTTTTTCTCCAGGATAAACTTTATTTACAGATGCACTGCTATAAGTTAAATCATAAGTTTCCACGGTATTCAAACTGTAAATAATATTCGGTTGAAACCATTTTGCGACTTTAAAATTCAAACTTGCACCGATATCCTGATTTAAAGATTTATCATAAAAAATTTCTTCGTTTTCAAAATATTCTTTATTTTTTTCATTAACTCTTGTAATAACGTAAGCAGGAGAAAATATAACTTTATCATAGAAAGAGAACGGTGCTTTAAGGCCCCAAGTTTCGGTTTTTTCCAACGTTAAGAAATCTTCCACTTCCATATATTTTCTCATTGTATCCAAATCTAAGAAAGCATTAGTATCTTCTATTTTTTCCGTCGGATAAATTTTGTATGCGGAATTACTTATTCTGTAATCTCCCACAAGACTTGTAGGTAAGAAATCAAAATCTATCGGATTTAAATAAACCATGTTAGCGGAAATAGTTTCTTTATCTTCAAGTCGTTCTATATTTTCCGTGTCTTTAATGAACCTGTTATATTCCAATGTGAATTTAGGTAAATCCGTTCCCGCGGATAAAACGGTATTAACATTTCCGCTATACGAAATAACTTTACCTTCATCCAAAACAGAAACTTGGTCGGATGTATTTTGTAATGCAAGAGGTGTAACGGTTTTTGTTTTTGTTAACGATGCATTAATCGGTAAAACTTGTGTTCCTGCTATTTCGATACCTTTAAATTCAAGGTCTGCATAATCTTCCAATAATTCTCTGTCGTAAGTTCCAGGTGCGAAAGTTTCAAAATCTTTATCTATTCCCTTCCTATGCAAATTAACATTTAAAGCACCAATTGCTCCCCTGCCTGCCCAGTTTATACTAAAATCTGTTTTCCAGGCATTACCGTCTTTACTTTTTGCATCTGTAACATGAATTTCGTTCACCCAAATTTCACCTGTGTCTGCTCCGTTTGTTTTTACACCGGTTTCAATGAACGCAACTTTTTGCAGACTCGGTTCACCTTTCGGTATGATTGTAGCTCTCGGATCAACAGCAACCCATTCCGTTGTTGCTCCATACCCTTTCTGTTTAATTTCCAAGACGTTCCATTTTCCTTTCATATCATCAGTTATCGGAATAGAATATTCGAAATAATTGTTTTCGTCTCCACCGACTCTCATTATGAAATTACTTTCTTCCGGACTTACCGCGGTAGTACTTGCAATATACAAGAAGAATTTAAACTTTTCATAATTTGATAAATCAAATCCGGAACTATAAGTTGTTCTCGCAAAAAATTCGTCGCCGCCTGTACTCGAATCGTAACTTATGGCTAATGCTTGTTCATCTCTTTTAGAGTCACTGTCTATATCGTACAAATCTCTATAATATGAGTTCGTTAAAAGGGAAACATATTGCGGGTTATCTCTTCCTATAGAAAATATTTCACTGGTGCTAAAAGAATCACTTTGTTCTTTAGTCCACTTATTTCCGACAACGGCAATTTTACCTATCGTCATTTTACCTTTATCATAAAAACCAGATACTCTGTTAACAGTTAATCTTGTAACTCTTATGTTTTTCCACTTTTCTTTGTCGGCATCGGATGTAATATCCAACGGAATTTGTATTCTTTGCCAACCGGTTTTTGTAATATCGGCATACTCTTCCAAATTAAAGTTTGTAAGATTTACATCAGCCAAATCCAAACGATTGTTACCGTTTAAATCTTCAGTATCGAGTCTGCCGTTATTTGCACCGATTTTAGATATTCCGTAAGCGGCAGTTTTGTTTGTAAAATCTCTACCTATATCTTCCCAGGGACTTATTATTCCGTCTCCGTTTTTATCTTCTGTATCCAAAACATAGTTCTGATCGGAATCTTCATTCATTGCAGAAGCTAAATCAAGACGAACATTTACCTGTGCAAAGTTTGCTTTTATCCAAATTTCCAAATACAACTTTTTTGAAAAATCGTAACCTGCCACAGATACGACTTGACCTATAGAGGCATAATCACAAACAGACATATCATAATTTATATCCATAACCTGCTGTTTTTCGCCCGATATAATTTCCAAATTTTTGTCTATATCTTTTTTTTCTATATCGTAGTTTCTCCAAGTTATTGCATTCGTATCATATTCTGCATATATACCGTTAGGTGTTGATGCATAAAACCAATTATCGTCTATCAAAGAAAAACTGTCATCCTGTTTTGCACTTTCCATAGATTCTATTATTGCTTTACCTGTAGTGTTTTGAATATATTTACTCATAGCATATTCCGCATTTGCGGATATGCTTAAGCTATCCGTTATTTTTACATTTTTTACTTTTGCATCAACTTCACCTACAAGCGTACTTGACGGAGCGGAATATATATCCGGAAGTTTTGTATCTTCTGCGGCAAACTCATAAATAAAACTTCCTCCCAAAGAAATATTATCCGTAAAATCATATTGAGATCTCACTCCTACAAGAGTCGAGCCTGACGATGCTCCTCCCAACGGAGAATAATCGTAAGAAACATCTATAACGGTATCGTTGTTAATATATTCATCTTTTAAAATCGTCAATATACCGACATCGTAATCCAGCATATAGTCTTCATTTATCTTCAAAGTTTTACCGTTTGCAACAACTTTTTCCGACATAGGAACAATACCTGTTCTTAAATTAAAAATTTTAATTTTATACTCGTATTGAACAACAAAGTTGTATTTATGTGTATTTGATGTATATAAATCATCGTGTAACGGTTTACCTGTTATAGGTTGCAAATTGAATACACCGTTATCAAAATCTACGATAATATTTGAATCATATCCGTCTATATTCGGAAATTTCGGAACATGTTTTCCTCCTTCTATGGAAGAAGGAATCGTATCATTTAAATCTCTGACTTCCAATATAAAATTATCTCTGCCGTTATATTTTGTAATTTGATAGTTGCCTATGCTGTAAAAAGTATGCACTTCCGTAGATAGAGCATCGGTATTATCCGTATCCTTAATTACTTGAGGATTTCCCCCTGTTGAATCCGACAACCAAGTGCCATCCGTATATTGGTAATCGATAGCAACAACATACTGATTAGATAAAGTATTTTTAAATGTAATTATACCGGTAGTATAATCTATGGTATAGTCCGTTCCTGCCGTAAGTTTAATAAAATTACCTTTATATACTTTGGACAAATCTTTCATATAATGCAATTCCGTATCGTCTCTTATTACGACATAATCACTGATGGTAGTTTTTATTTTATCCAAATACACTTTTGCGGAATCATTTTTTATTTTTTTAGAAGGATCACTGATAATGGAATAATATTTATATTTTATATACGAAGTATCGGATATAATTTTTTTCTCCATTTTACTGCTTCCTTTAAACTGTTTGCTTTCGGAATAACCCTTTGTTTTAGAGAAAAAGAATTTCGTTTTTAATCCCTTATATTGAGTATCAACTTTAGCACCGAACAATTCTTTTGAATATCCCGAAAATTCGGTACTCGGCAAATCAACATTAATATCACCGAAAGCGGCTTCTCTTACAAATTCGTTTCCTTTTCCCTTATAAAGAATATAAATATCTTTTTTATCTTCTTGTGTATCATCGAAATCAACATTTAATTCAAGCCTGTCTCCGACAGTACCTTTTATTTTCATTTGCAATTCTTGTTCCATGGAAAAGTCCGAAGAATTTGATCTTTTACCGGACTCTTCATTATCATAAATCGTTCCGGAATAATTTACGCCTATCATTTTTCTTCCGGATAACAACAACTTAGAATCAAAAGGTAATTTATCCATCATTTTTTTTGCAAAAGATTTTGCCTTATCGTCTTCTTTTTGTTTTTCTTCCGTTTCTTGTTTTCCTTTATTCTCTTCTTTTTTTGAAACAGGCTCAACAGTTGCCGTTGTTGTTGATTGATTAACATCGGCTGCCGTATCGGTAGATTTATTAAGATTTAATTTGTCTAAAACTTTTTCTCCTGCAATACCCATTGCTGTTGTTGTAGGCAAATTCAAATCATAATTTGCTGTATTTTGCGGCTTTTCAACAATTGCACCCGAAGAATAATATGTCCCCAAATCGTTTTCATCCGGAATAACGGTCATCGAAGAAACAACAATATCTTTATTTTCTTTTACTTCCTTGTATTTTAAAGGTTTGGTAATATCAATAGCTTGTGTATTACTTGAAACATTTACTGTATCCGTAGATATGTTTACTTGTGCCGTATCCGTAGAAACACTTATTGTGTCTGTAGATATATTTACTTGTGATGTATTTGTGGAAATATTTACCGTGTCGGTAGAAGTTACAATTTGAGAATTTGTATTATCCGTTGCGGTTTCACTGCTTACGGAAACAACATCTTCCGCAAACATGTATACCGAACAAAACAGAAAAATAATTATCAAAAATATTTTTTTCATTATTAACTATTGAGCCAAAACTTTTGCATTTTTGTATTTTATATCTTTTTCATTTACAAACCACTGATAAAAATTCCATCCTATACCTGCCGGAGCAAGTTCTACATTATTAAACCTTTTATGAACACAAACAAGGTTTTCCGGATAATATAAAAATATGCACGGCGGATCTTCTCTCATAATGTCTTGAATTTTATGGTAACATCTGATTCTTTCTTCTTTATCAAATGTTGTCCTTGCTTTTACCAACAAATCATCAACTTCGTTATTTTTGTAAGACATAAAATTGTATTGCCCTAACCCGCATTGCGAAGAATGCCACAAGGAAAACTGGTCGGGATCAATTGCAGTATTCCACCCTAAAATAAGAGCATCAAAATTCTTTTTGTTCACATATTGGTTTAAGAATGTGCTCCATTCCAAAATTCTTATATTAACCGTAAGACCTATTTTTTTCAATTGTTCCTGTATGATTTGAGCCGTTAACTCTCTTGATTTGTTACCTTGATTGGTAATTATGTTTATTTCAAAATCTTTATTATTATAAAGTAATTTATCGTCCGGAGATTTGCTGAAACCTATAGAGAGCAAAAGTTCCAAAGCTTTTTCGGGATTATACTCATAAGGTTCTACTTCTTTATATGCCCAAGACTGCGGCGGAAATATTCCCCATGCGGTTTTTGCCATATCGGATAATACTCCCTTTATGATATCTTTTTTATCTATTGCATAAGATACTGCTTGTCTGAACTTGATATTATTGTAAGGTTCTTTTTCCAAATTAAATCCTAAAAAAGTGAACCCGAAAGACGGATAACGATACTTATCATAATTTTTGAAGAAAGAATCATACGCATTCCATTGATCCGGAGTTAAAGAAAGTTCATCGATAGTTTCTGTTCTTAACTCCAAAAATTGAACCGATTGGTCCGGTATTACTCTAAACAAACAAACTTTTATTTTTGGAACACCTTCATAATAATTGGGATTAGCTTCCAAAACTATTTTTTGGTCTGTCACCCACTTTTTGAAAATATATGGCCCCGTACCTACCGGTTTTCTGTTATATTCGGACGTATTTATATCTTCATTTCTGAAAATATGTTCCGGAATTATACCTATACACCAACTTTCAAGTATCGGAGCAAAAGGTTGTTCGTAAGTGACAATAAAAGAATAATCATCTAACACTTCGAAATTCTTTACCATCAAATAGTCGGAAGAAAAAGGTGTTCTTGTATTCGGATCTGTCAATTTATCAAACGTAAATTTAACATCTTTAACGGTAAACGGTTCCCCGTCGTGCCAAAATATATTTTTCTTTAAGTTAAACTTTATCTGTAATCCGTCTTGTGACACCTGATAACTTTCCGCCAAATCGCAAACCAAATTTAAATCTTTATCGTATTTCAACAGTCCGTTATATATGTAAGAATTAACCGACGAGGATGCAGAATCCGAAGCTAAAACCGGATTCAAGAATATTGCATCCCCTATAGAAGACACAACATACATATCTTTTGAGACTGTATTATCGGTATAGTCGGTCAATTTATTTTCGTTATTACAAGATAACAGCAAGACCGAGAAAAACAATAAAAAAATAAATTTTTTTAACTTCATTATATTTTATAACTTGCTCCATTTTTGTTTTCCTTCTCTTAACATGTTGGCACTTACCCCATCTTTTTTCAAGTGAGGATTATATTCACCACCCATATCATGCATCGCGGCTTTCCAATTTTTACTTGAATAAACGGAATTGTTATACTGTTTTATTCCGGGCAAATTATTGAACCAATTTTTAAATTTCGTCCAACCCGCTTTCACCGATGTTGTAAATCTTACAACTGCCGGTTTATGCATAAATTTATCGTATGCTCTTTCTATTTTTTGAGTAACAGATAATTCTTCCGCATAAATTTTATTAGTTCCGACAATACAAAACAAACTGCACAATACAAAAAACAACACAAGTTTTTTCATTTTATTCCCCCTTTTATACTCTTTCTAAATTTTTTTTAAAATCTTTATCTACAACAAAATTATACTTCTCTGCTTTTTCAACATCTTTTTTTGCTAAATCATATTTATTTAACAAATACCACACAGCTGATCTTTTAAAATAATACTCCCCGTTATCTCTATTTAGTGTAGTAGCCATCGTATAACACATTAATGCTTTCTCATAATACTCTTCCAACGCAAAAACATTTCCCAACAAAAAATAACTAAAACTGTCGAAATAATCAAAATTAGAAACTAACAAATTTTGTACATCATCATATCTTTCATTTTCAAAAAAATATGCTGCTAATTTGTTAAGTATATCTGTTTTGTTATCTGCATTTTGCAGCCCTTCAAATGCAGTCTTTTCAAAATTTACAAAATCCTTATTTTTCTCATATATCGTCATCAACTGAATATAATATGTTTCTTCAAAAGGATTCAATGTCACAGCTTGTTTCATGTTTTCTATTGCTTTATAGATATTGTTTTCTTTATAATAGAGCTGTGCCAATGTGGCAAAAAAATATCCCGGAACAAAAAAACTTGCTTTTTCTTTTTTCTTCTCCATAAAAGATAATGCTTTTTGCGTTTTACCTTCAATATCCAATATGATACCAATGTTATTTATTGCGGCTATATAGTTAACATTTGTATACGGAATACAAGAATAATATTTTTTTGCCTGCAAATATTCTTTTTGTTCTTGTTTTAACTGTCCAAGCCGAAAAACGGTATATGCATTAATTTTATTTAACGAATAACTCTTTTCTATATCTTTTTCGGCTAAATTAAACTTACCTTGGTTTTTATATATAATACCTCTCAACAAATAAGCCTCGGATGCACTATCCGGAGCATAATTTACGGCTTCCGTTATTAATTTTTCGTTATCCGACCACAATATACTTCTTTGATAAGTTAAATATACAAAACTTGACCCTATAACAAATAAAGCAAAACAAACGATTATTTTTAAAATTTTGTTTCTCTTATACATACTAAACAACAATTCAGCAACCATAAAAGACAAACCTATATACGGAATATAAGTATATCTGTCTGCTACCGGAGCAATTCCGGTAGACAAAATACCGCTTGAAGGCAATAATGTTATTAAAAAGAAAAAGAAACCAAAAAATATTTTTTTGTTTATTTTCAAACTCAATGTAACAAAAAGAATCAACAAATATAATATCGTTGCCGAAAAAAATATAAAAGCCGGAGTAAGTGTATTATGATTATAAAAATTAGGATACAGACACGATAAATTTATAGGCAAGAAAAATTTGTATATATAAAATAAGCAATAAAAATGAGCATCGAAGAAATTCATACATCTTACAAAAATTGTAGTAATTGCTTTTTCCTGCTCGGAATAATGTCCGGAAACAGCAACATACGAAAAAATAAGCATTATGACAAAAAACGGTATATATTTTCTCAAAAAAGTTGTCGTAACTTTGAGCTTGTTATTATAAAAATCAACCAACATAAGAATTATCGGTAAAGTTACTGCCGTAGGTTTAGACAAGCAAGAGAAAATAAAAAGAATTATCGATAAATAATATAAATTTTTCCCTTTTTTTATTTCATAAGATTTTATATAGACAAGAAGAGACGATAAGAAAAAGAACGAAAACAAAGTATCTTTTCTTGCCGTAACCCAAGCTACAGGTTCGACATGAACCGGATGCAATGCAAAAACAAATGCGGTAAAAAATCCCACAAAGAAAGATTTCGACAGTAGTTTTATTATATAAAACACCAACAACGTATTCAGCAAATGTAAAATAATATTATCCACATGATATAAATACGGATCTATTTTGCAAATCGAATATTCTATTGCATAAGACAGTATAACCATAGGGTTATATAAGCCATATTGATAAGAAGAAAATATACGCTTTATGTTATCCAAAGATAAGCTTCTAATATCCTGATTATTCACAACCATAGCGGTATCATCGAGATTTATAAAGCCGGATGTAATCGATGGATAAAAAGATAATATCACAATATACGACAAAAATATTAAGAATAATATTTGATATTTTTTTATCATAGCTTAATATTATATTTTACTAATTTTAGGCTTATTCTTGCAAAAAAAAGAGATATATTATATTTATATAATATATCTCTTTAACTCCAAAATATTGAAAAAAATTCAAACTACATTGCAATAATCGTAACACCCGCTTGTTTTGCTTTTAATATTACATCTTCTTTATCCAATATCAAAGTGGAACCTGCTTCTATTATCATTGCTCTTATTTTATTGTTCTTTAAAGTATCTATTGTTCTTGTTCCTATTACGGGAACATCAAATCTGAAATCCTGGTTCGGTTTTGCAACTTTTACGACTATTGCATTTTCCCCGCCCAAAGAATACGCTCTTTTTATACATTCATCGGTTCCTTCTATAGATTCTACCGCCAACACGGATTTGTCTTTAACAACCACCGTTTGACCGATATCAAGTCCCGCAATAGCTTTTGCCATTTTAAAACCGAATTGCGCATCTTTATCTTCATCGGAATTTAATTTTTTACCGACGATAACACCCTTTTGCGCAAGCAAATGCTGCAAATATATGTGCGAAGGTAAAAATTTTATACCGTCTTTTTCGAATTCTTTCACTACAGCTCCTAAAATTGTATCTGTTTTTTTGTTCACTAACGATGTCATTATTTTAAGAGCTCTTAAATCCATGGTTATTGCAGAATAAATTTTTGCATGTTTAACCTGTCCTACCATTATGGCAGTATCTACGTTTCTGCTTTTAAAAGCATCTATAATTTTTTGAATTTTGCCGACGGAAAGCCATACTGTTTCATCACAAAATTTTTCAATATCTTTATCGGCTTCTTCTTTTAAAGCAACGGTAATAACCTTGTCTCCCTGTTTTTTTATTTCTTGAGCGACAAGAAAAGGAAATCTTCCGTTACCTGCAATCATTCCTATATTTTTCATAATTATTTAGGTCTGCAAATTCCTCTTTGAGATTTCTTAATAAAATCTATTATATCTCGAACATAAAGTGAATTGCCTAATTCTTCCTCTATTTTTGCTACGGCATCATTTAACGTCAAATGAGATGCAAACAAGATTTTGTAAGCATGTTTTATATTTTCTATTTCAGCAATAGGTACTCTTTTTCTCTTAAGACCTACCAAATTTAAACCGAACAATGTTGCTCTGTCTCCTTGTGCCTGCATGTAAGGAATTATATCCATACTTACCATTGATCCGCCACCGGTAACAACATTTTTACCGATTTTAACAAACTGATGAACTGCGGTAAGTCCACCCATAACAACTCCGTCACCGACTTCAACGTGTCCTGCAATTGCACAACAGTTTGCAATTATACAATTATCTCCCAAAATACAATCGTGAGCAACATGTGCACATGTCATAATAAGACAATTTTTACCGACAACCGTTTGTCCGCTTGCACTTGTTCCTCTGTTAATTGTTGCAAACTCTCTAACGGTTGTTCCGTCACCTATTATTGCAATTGTTTTTTCTCCGGCATATTTTAAATCTTGAGGAGGTGCACCTATTGATGCATGAGAAAATATTCTACAATTTTGGCCTATCTTTGCACATTCTATAGTTGCATGAGCACAGATAACCGTTCCGTCACCGATTGTAACATTTTCTCCTATTACAACATAAGGACCTATTTCTACATTTTGTCCGATTACTGCAGATTTATCTATTATTGCTGTGCTATGTATCATATTATTTCTCCCTATCTACTATAATAAACATAAATTCTGCTTCTGCTACAAGTTTACCTTCAACAAAAGCTTCTCCTCTTACTTTACCTTTTCTTCCGCTGTCTCTTATAACCTCAACCTTTAATTCCAACATATCGCCGGGAATAACGGTTTTTCTGAATTTAACTTTATCTATTCCCATAAAATATGCTAAACAATTTCTTAGTGTCGGTCTTGATAAAAACATAACACAAGATGTTTGTGCCATAGCTTCAACAATTAAAACTCCCGGCATAATAGGTTGTCCCGGAAAATGACCTTGAAAGAAAGGTTCATTACCGCTTACACATTTATAACCTGTTGCCTTTTTATCTCCCGCACCGAACAATTTAACTCTATCTATCATTAAAATCGGAAATCTGTGAGGGATAATTTGTTGAATTTCAGCACAATTATAAACTTTTACTTCTTCCTCGGAAACATTCGTCTCTTTTTTCTCTTCTGCAACTTTCACTTTTGTTTCTCCTTTATCTATAACAGCTTTAGAAACAAACTCTTTTACAAAGCTGACATTACTTTTGTGTCCCGGCTTTTCCGCAACAAGTCTTGCTCTTATCGGTTTACCTGCCAAAGAAATATCACCGATTAAATCCAATATTTTATGCCTTACAAATTCATTATCAAATCTTAACGGTTCTTTATTGTATATTCCGTTAGGACCTATAACTATTGCATTATCCAAGCTTCCGCCTTTTGCAAGGCCGTTCGACTGCAAAGCTTCAATCTCAAAATCGAAACAAAATGTTCTTGCAGGTGCAATATCGTTAAGATAAGATTCTTTCGTTATTTCAAATGTTGCTTGTTGATTTGATAAGAAAGGATGATCGTAACCTATTGTACAATCTATTTCCAATTTGTCACTGGGATATGCAACAATTTTTGTGTTACCCGATATAAATGTAACAGGTTCTTTTATTGTATAAAATTCTTTTTCTGCATCCAGTTCTTTTATACCCGACTCCAATATTTTCTGTGCAATAACTTTTGCACTTCCGTCCATGATGGGAGGTTCGTTATTATCTATTTCTATTATTAAATTATCTACTCCCAAAGCAAAACATGCAGACAAAATATGTTCTATGGTATGAATTTGAACATCTCCGGACTGAATGGTTGTTCCTCTTATAGCAACACCGCTGGACAAGCTGTTCCAATCTGCTTTTATGTCGGGTTTGTTCGGTAAATCTACTCTAACAAAATGTATGCCCGTATTTTTTTCTGCAGGTTTAAATACCATTTTACTTTTGTTTCCGGTATGTAAACCTACTCCCTCGATAGTGAATTCTTTTTCAATAGTAGTTTGTTTTATCATGACTATTCCTCTATATTTAACTTTTTTGATATTTTTCTGATTTTTGAAAACAATTCCGGTAACTTCTTTATCAAAGCTAAAGATTCCAAATGTTTTCTGAGCGGTTGTATAGGATAACCGGAAACTATTTGATTATTTTCCAAATTTCCGCTTATACCGCTTTTTGCACCGACCATTACATTATCTCCGACGGTTATATGTCCTACAATGCCAACCTGACCGCCGAGAGTAACTCTGTTACCTATTTTCGTAGAACCTGCAATACCTACCTGAGATACTATTATGGTATTTTCTCCGACTTGAACATTATGTGCAATCATTACCAAATTATCTATTTTCGTATTATTTCCTATGGAAGTTTTTCCTATTGCAGCTCTGTCGATTGTGGTATTGGATCCTATTTCGACATTGTTTCCTAATTCAACATGACCTATTTGCGGAATTTTTTCTCCGGTAGCGGCAAAACCAAAACCGTCTCCGCCGAGAACGACTCCCGGATGAATTATACAATTGTCACCTATTATTGTTTTTTCTCTTATAGTAACATTAGGATAGATTAAACAATTTTTACCGATAACAACATCACTTCCTACGAAAGTGTTAGCCAATATTTTTGTATTGTCACCAATCTTTGTATTTTCTTCAACAACTACATTATGTCCGATAGTAATATCTTTACCCAAAACAACATTTGGTTCTATTGTTGCTTTTGGACTTATTCCCGGTTTTATTTTATCTAATCTTTGTTTATCTATTATCACCAACATCTTTGAAAAAGCAAGTTGCGGATCTTTTACAACTATAAGATTTTTATCTTTATACTCTTCAACATTTATATCTTCACCGACGAATATTGCACTTGCCTTAGTGTCTTTCAAAAAATGTGTATATTTTTTATTACCTAAAAAAGAAATTTGTCCGCTTACGGCATCCTGAATTGCGCCGACACCGACAACTACAAAATCTTCCTGCCCTATAAGTTTTCCGTTAACAATACCAGCAATTTCTTTTAAAGTTAAATTCATTTTGTCCTCTTATATTAAAAAACATTTCCTATAGTAAAATAGAATTGTTGTAAATCTTCGCCTCTTTTATGATTCAAACCGTATCCCCAATCAAGTCTCAACGGGAATACCGGCGTTGCAAATCTTATACCGAAACCGAAACCGGATTTTAAATAATATGAGTTTGTATCGTCATTATCCGTTCCAAAAGAGAAATTAACATGATTTATATCTTTCCAAGTTCCTCCGATATCGTAGAAGAACGCACCTTGCAATATTGTTCTCTTGTTTTCTTGAACGATAGGGAACTTATATTCAACATTTGCTACAGCCATTACTTTACCGCCGTTATAAGGACCTACTTCCGTTCTGTATTTATAACCTCTTATTGTGTCTGCTCCGCCGACATAATATTTTTCATACAAAGGAACATCCGAAGAGTCTCCGTAACTTTCTATCCAACCCGTATTAATATTTATCGACAAAACAAATTTCCAGAATGTAGGGAAGAACCATGTTCCCCTGACTGAATTTCTTACATAATTAACATTACCGCCTAACGGTCCGCCGGCAACACTTATTCCGTAAGAATATCTGACTCCCTTTGATGCATCATAAATATAATCCCTTGTATCATAAACTATTTGAGCTCTGACACTTGATGTTCTGTCTTTTGCCAAATCGGGATCGTTCATAATGTCTTCTTTAAGTTCGTCATCGTCTATATCAAAAATTCTGACATGTTCGTAAGTATAACCGAACAACAACGCTATTTTATCTGCCACTCTCGGACTTATTGATACCGAGCCTCCGAGTCTTCCTTCCCTGTAAGCATCACTTGTATTATGATAATCTCTTAATCTTTCTATGTTATATACCGACAATCCTAAACTCATGGCTTTTCCCAAGAACCAAGGTTCAGTCCAATCCAATTCATAATTTTGTCTTCTTGCACCGAACTCCCACAACAAATTCAATTTCTGTGCTCTTCCGAACAAATTCATATGTTGTAACTGAATTGAACCTACAAACTTATCTACGGAAGAATAACCCGCACCGGCAGTTATCATACCGGGCTTACCTTCAGTTATGGAAAAAGCCAAATTCATAATATCAGGTTGCCCCGTAGGGGAAATATTCGGTTCTGCCCCGTCAATAAAGCCTAAATTATAAATTTTTTCCATACTCCTTCTTACTTTACCGGAAGAGAAAACATCGCCCGGTCTAAGTAAGATTTCCCTTCTTATGGTATTATCTTTCGTGTGTGTTAAACCATCTATGTAAAGATCACCGACATAAACAATATTGTTTTCCTGAATGTTAAAATCAACATTAACAACATTATCTATTATCTTTTTCGTTTGAAGTTTGGCCATTTTGTTTTCTAATTTGGTCTTTTTCTTTTCAAGCTTTTTAATTTCTTCATATTTAAGACCTTGTTCTTCACTTTCGTTACCGTCTATTTCTATTTGCATTTCAGACATATCACCGGCACCAAGATCTGTTAATTGTTGTTTAACTTCATCCAATTTTGTCTGTAATTTTTCTTCTTTCTTGTTCTGTTTTTCTAATTTCTTTTCCTGTTTTTTTACTTTCTTTTCCTCTTTGGCAACAAGTTTTTCTTTGTTTTTTTCTTCTTTTGCCAACTTCTTTTCTAGCTTAACTTTTTTCTTTTCGAGCTTTTTTGCCTGTTTTTCGGTAAGAACAAAAATTTCGCCATCTTCTATTTTCTGATTAACTTCATCTATATCATTTTGTACAATTTGCTCTTTGCTTTTTTGTTCCGTAACTTTTCTTTCTCTCTTTTCCAATTCTTTATGTGCTTTTGCCAATTTCTTTTCTAATTTAGCTCTTTTCTTTTCAAGTTTTGCAACATATTTTTCTTCTTTATATTCTCTATATTCCAAATTCTGGTCTACAACAGCTATTTTATCTTTTATACTTTGCTCTTTAGCATTTTGGTTTAAAACTTCGTTTTCTCTGTTTCTTGTTTTATATTTTGTTCTTTCAAGTTTTCTGTTTAATTTTTTAATTTTTTTATTAGCGGCAGTTCTGTTTACTTTTGTTTCTATTTGCTCGTCAATAGTATCAATATCATCTTGTATTACAATTTCTTTTTCCGTTTTTTTGGAGCCGAGTTCTTCCTGCATTAAGTTATCGGTACTTTTTGAAAAATCCGGTTCGATATAAGAATGTAAATAACCTCTGTTTGAATAATCATCATAAACTTTATTTAAAAGTTCAAGTATCTTTTCTTGATTGAATATTTCATTTCTTTTTATTGTGGAATGTTTTGATAATTCCTTGGATGATATTACCGAATTACCTTCAAAGCCTATATCTCCCATTTTATATCTCACACCCTCATTTACTCTTAAAGTAATAAACATCTTGGTTCTTGCTTCATTGTATGTTATTTCGGGTTCATCAACCGAAAAGTCCATAAAACCGCGATTAACATAAAATCTCTTTATTGAAGCCATATCGCTTTTCAAAGTTTCTTCTTTGAAAACTTTTTTCTTTTTTGTTTTAGCTAACTTTTTAATTTTTTTGTTTTTAAAACTTCTTACACCTTCAACAAACAAATCTCCCACCAAAACTTTATTGTTTTCGGTAATAAGGAAAGTTATCGTCATTGTATTGGTATCTTCATCGGTGGTAGGATACACTTCCATTTGGCAATCGGCATATCCTTTGTCTTTATATAAAGTAATAATTTTTCTTTTTGATTCTTCAAGGTCAATAAAATTATAGAAATCTTTTTCTTTTAAGGTAAGTTCCCCTTTCAACTTGTTTTCGGAAAATTGTTTATTGCCTTTAAAAACTATTCTCTTAATATATGGTTTTTCCACTACAGTAAACTTAACTATTTTATTTTCTTTATCTACGGAAATTTCAGCATTATCAAAATATCCCAGTCCTAAAACAGTTCTTAAATCTTCTCTCGCTATGGATGTAGCATACACCTTACCCTTTTTCAATTGAATTTCGGAACGGACTGTTTTCGGTTTTACATTTTGCAATCCATCGAAAACAACATCTTTTATTCTAAAAATAGTATCATCATCCGCAAAAACAAAAGGTGCACAAAAAATTACAGCCAATATAGACATTAAAACTTTTTTAATCATGATTAAAATCCTATTAAAATCAATATATAGATATTCTATTAATTTTATTAAAAAATAACTAAATAATCAATAAAGATTATCCTTATAAAATTACATATATTTGTTAGACAAAACAGGATACATAAAAGTTTCAAAAATAAAACAAAAAAAGGGAGATGATTTTTATAATCATCTCCCCTTAAATATTATCCGTAAAATTAGCTTAAATATTCCTTTAACGACTTACATTTGCTCGGATGTCTGAGCTTTCTTATAGCTTTTGCTTCGATTTGTCTTACTCTTTCCCTTGTAACACCGAACTTTTTACCTACTTCTTCAAGAGTGGAAGGATAACCTATTCCTATACCGTATCTTAATCTTATTATTTCGGATTCTCTCGGTGTTAAAGTATTCAGAACTTTTTCCAATTCCAACTGTAATCTGTACTGATATGTTTTAGTTACGGGATTCGGACTGTTTTGATCTTCTATAAAATCTTCCAACTTAGAATCCTCTTCCTCTCCTACAGGTGTAGCAAGAGATACAGGTTCCTGCATCATTTTCAAAATCTTTCTTACTCTGTCGGTAGACATTTTCAAGAATTTACTGTACTCTTCTATTAACGGTTCTCTACCCTGTTCCTGTTGGAATTTTTTCTTTAATTTCGTTAATTTTGAAATTAATTCTTTCATATGAACAGGAATTCTTATTGTTCTTGCCTGATCTGCGATTGCTCTGTTAATGGATTGTCTTATCCACCATGTGGCATAAGTTGAAAATTTAAAACCTCTTTTCCATTCGAACTTTTCAACAGCTTTTGACAAACCTAAATTTCCTTCCTGTATCAAGTCTGAAAGCTCCAAATTGCTTATTCCGACATGTTTTTTTGCTATGGAAACAACCAATCTGAAATTTGCTTCTATCAATTTCATTTTATCTCTGTGAATTAACTCTTCCAAATCTCTTATTTTTCTGTCTGTTTCTATCAACTCTTTCGGAGTTATGGAAATTCCTTCTTTAATATGCGTTTGTTTTGAAACCAAACTTTGAATATGTTCGATATTTTCCGCCATATTCACTGCTACAAGTCCGCCTGTCATTTTTTTGAAATTTGCAGCGGTTATTTTTCCGGAAACATACTGTCTGTACAATGTCTGTAACTTTGATACAGGCATCTTATACTTTCTTTCCATTCTTTCGAGTTCGGAATTTATTTCGTTCAATTTGTTTGCGGTTGTCTTTATTTTATTTATAAGTCTTTTTATCTTATCCTGATTAAGGTTAAGACCTACTATCAAAGAAATTATTTCTGCTCTTATTGCTTGTCTTTTGGTTTCAAGTTTTAATTTTTCTTTTTGTGACAAACCCCTTTGTTTTGCTTTCAAATCTATCTTTGCAATATTTTTTTCAAGCTGTCCTATCCTTTGAACGGTTTGTTTAACTTTTATTCTCATATTTCTAAGCTGAGTAGTAGATTTTCTTCCTCTTGGCATAAGCTCTTTAGGAGTCATTTCTTCCTGTTCTATCAATGTATCCCAGCTTTTTATTTCTTTAATTATTAAAGGAGATTCCAAAACTATATGTGTAAGTTTTTTCTCGTTCTCTTTTACATTTTTTGCAAGTTCAACTTCAACATTTCTTTCAAGCAAAGGAACTTTTGCCATTTCCGTAAGATACATTCTTACGGGATTAATTTCTTCATCTTCATTGCTTTTTACGACAATATCTGCGGTTTCAGGCGTATTTTTCTCTTTTTTCGAAGATGTATTTGTTGTTACCGTAACGGAAGAACTTTTATCTACCATCTTTATGCCCAACTCCGCAAGTCTAATATAAAAATTATCAAGTTTATCAGGACTTACATCTTTTTCAGATAATTTTTCATTTATCTGATCGTAAGTGATATACCCTTGTTTTTTACCCATTGATACTAAATCTTTAAACATTTCTTTTCTAGCCATTACTTTTTCCCCGAACCCTTAATTTGAGATGTTAGCTGAAGATATCTTTTTATTTTATCCTTATCGGATGCAATTTTACCTTCAGTCATCAGCAATACTTCTTTTTCAAGTAACTTTCTTTCTTTTTTCAACTTTTCCAATTCTATATCTCTACACAAAATATTAAAAGTTTCGTAGAGCTCTATAGAACTTTCATCTTTTCTATTGCCGTCTTCGGCCGCTGTTTGTTCATTTACAATTGCTATTTTAGAGAACCACTGTTCTTGCTTTTTATCGTTTATTTTAGACAAGATTTGCGGTATTGAGATATTCTCATTCTCTAACAGCATATTGTATATAGTAATACAATTACTATCACTGAAAAAATCTTTTTTTACTTTCTTTATATATTGTCTGTTACTTATATCCAACAAAAATCTTAATAACTTTTCTTCCAAAGATGTTTTTTGTTTGAAATCGTTTTTCTCTACAAACTTATCTTCCTGTATATTCGTCTTGAAAACGGTTTTTCTTTTAAACTCCTGCCAAATAACATCTTCTTCAATATTTAATTTTTGTGCAATGAATTTAACATATTCTCTTTGCACAATTACATTTTTATTCTTTTCAACAAAATCCAATAATACGGATACCGCTTTTGCTTTGTTTTGTGCCGTACTAATATCTATTTGCGATAAAACTCTGTCTACAACAAACTCTATTGCCGTTTTAGAATTGGAATTTACCAAACTAAAAAATTTATCTTTCCCGTTTGCCAACAAATATTCGTCGGGATCTACCCCTTCGGGCAAACTGGAAGTTTTTACCGCCATATTGTTTTCGGCACAAATTTCCAACGCTCTTTGTGTCGCAGTTCTTCCGGCATCGTCGGGATCGAACAATAATGTAACATTATCGGCATACCTGTTTATCAGTTTTGCCTGTTGCGTTGTAAATGCGGTTCCCAACGGAGCAACCGCGCCCGAAACTCCGTACTGTTGAGAAAGAACAACATCCATATATCCTTCAACTACAAATATAGACTTCTCTTTCCTTAATTCCGGCAAGGTTTGATAAAGCCCGTACAAATTAGACGACTTTGAATACACAATTGTTTCGGGTGTATTCAAATATTTTGCTTTACTGTCGGCTAACGTTCTTCCGCCAAATGCAACAACCCTGCCTTGTATATCCAATATAGGAAATACAAGTCTCTCGGACATATATTCAAAAACACTTCCAAAATCGGTTTTGGTAAAAAGTCCGGCTTTTGAAAGTATGTCATAAGCATAGCCCTTTTTTTTCGCAGATTCAAGGAGTTTTCCTTTCGGAGCATAACCTATCATAAATTTTTCGATAGTTGCGTCGGTCATTCCTCTTTGTTTAACATAGTCTCTTGCAAAAGATGCAGCCTTTGTTTCCAAAAGACACCTGTTATAAAACTTTGCAGTCATTTCCAACAATTCGAAAATTTTTGTTTTTTCGGACACGGAATACTTTTCGTTAAAAGTTTCCTGTATTGTTATTCCGCTTTTTTCCGCAAGTTTTTTTACACTTTCTATCCACGAAATATTTTCAATGAGCATAACAAACTTAAAAACATCACCGGCTACTCCGCAACCGAAACACCTGAAAATTCCTTTTTCAGGACTAACGATAAACGATGGTGTCTTTTCCGTATGAAAAGGACAACAACATTTAAAATTTCTTCCGGCCTTTTTTAAGTCGGGAACATAATCTCCTATTACAGAAACAATATCGGAGGCCGTTCTTATTTGTTCTATTACTTGATCCGGTATAGCCATTATCTTCTAAATCTTCTAAATCCCGAGCATTCTATAAATTCTAACTGACCATACTTCTTTTCCAATCCGTCAAGCATCAAATTAATACCGAGATTATCCGACGAAATATGGCCTGCCACTATGGCATTTATTTTATATTTACCCATTTCTTTATAATGCTTTTCACTGAAATGCATACCTACAATTGTCCCTACGCCTGCATTTGCAAGTTTTTCTATCATTTCTACAGGACCTTCGGTTCCGCCGGTCATATCTACAAAAACTTTACCGCACTTTGAATCTTTACTTCCGCACAATATTGACGGACCGTTTCCGAATGTTTTTGCATATTTATATTCGGGAATGTCTTTTAAAAAGTCCATTATATCTTTCAAATATCTCGGTTTTAACTTATCTATGTTAGTTTGCAAATATTTTACTACATGATTATCGGCAACAGTGTGTGCAGTCATCATAGGAATATTTAAAAGTTTTGCGGCATCATATACTCTTTGATGATTGCTTCCCGCAACACTTCTTCCTACCTCGTCTGCTCGTGAACATATAAGTTTTTCGGAAACATTTATGGGAACACCCTGCACTTCATTTATTTCCGCCTGCATACCTATAACCTGATAAAAAGTAGAAAATGCTTTTCCTTTCGGATGATGTCCTAAAACGACATCTATTTTCTTACCGGAAAGTCTTAACTGGTTAGCAATTAAAAGTTCCGGAGCTTCAATATCTATGCCGACCATAACGGTTTTTATTTCTTCTTCACCGGTTCCGAAAATTATTCTTGAATCGGCATATGGATTCGTTAACAAATCGACATCAAATTCTTCTTTTGTTTGTTTATCGGAATTTTTATATTTTTCGTTTATTTCTTTTAATCTTGTGGTAACTTCATCTTTGCCGCGAGGATCATTTTCTATTCCTGCCTGTACAAAAAACTCATACATTTGCCTTAAATTCATAATAAACCTCTCTTTAACAAAAATGTAAACAAAAGGGGACATTCACGATACTGCCGAATATCCCCCTTTTTAATAAAAATTCAATAAACTTATCAACTATTGATTATCTTGACCAATTGTTGTCCTTCATCATTTTGCGACGAATTTTTCTTCTAGCTTCAGCAAGTTTTTCTTTTTTTATAACACTAGGAGATTTATAAAATTCTCTTTTTTTAATCTCTTGCATTATTCCGTTTCTTTCGCATTCTCTTTTGAATCTTCTGATAGCTTCTTCTATTGATTCGCCATCTCTTACTTTAACACTGACCATTGATTTTTTACACCACCTTTTTTTCCGTCTTAAATATTCTAACCCGGAGGCCAACCGAAAGTTCTGCCGCCAAGCAAATGATAATGAATATGAGCAACTGTTTGCCCGCCGTCTACTCCGCAATTATTTACAAGTCTGTAACCGTCAACCAAATTGTTTTCTTTAGCCAACTTGCTTGCAACAAGTTGTATGTGGCCCAACAATTCAATATCTTCACCTGAAACATCGTCAAGACTTTTAATATGTTTCTTAGGAATAATCAAAATATGAACAGGAGCCTGAGGATTTATATCACCGAAAGCTAAAACTTTATCATCTTCATAAACTTTATTGGTAGGTATTTCACCTGCTATAATTTTACAAAAGAGACAATCTGCCATAAATACCTCAAAAACATATAATAATAACTAACTGAATAATTATATATTTTTTTTACTAAAAACTCAATAATTTTTTATATACATAAAAAAAGAAACAATTTTATAAAAAAATGTTTCTTTTCATTCATATAGAAACTCCGAGACCAGGATTCGAACCTAGACGAAGGGATCCAAATTCCCTTGTGCTACCATTACACTATCTCGGAATTAAATTATATTGTTTGGTTTTCTGTTGCCGGTGCTTCCGCTAATTTCTTTTCATAAGCATCCAAAACAACTTTTTCCAACTCACTTCTAAACTCGTTTGTTATAGGATGAGCTATATCTTTGAAAGTTCCATCGTTCTTTTTTCTTGAAGGCATACAAACCATCAAACCTTTTTCACCTTTAACAATTCTCAAATTGTGAACAACAAATACACTATCGAAAGTAATCGCTGCATAGGCTTTTAATTTTTCTTCTGCTTTTGGGAAAATTCTAACTTCTGTTATTTTCATAAACGCCTCCGTTTATTTTTGCCTTTCGATTTCGAACGAGCTCGCAAGCCACACATTCCAGGAGTATTTTTTTAATTCATTTAAAATAAAATCTATATTTCCTTTATCTTGAACTAAACCAAAAACAGTAGCCCCGGAACCCGACATCAAACTCGCACAGCCTAAATTTTCAAGAACTTTCCTAATTTGTTTTATTTCTTGATATTCATCAAATATAAAATCTTCAAACCTATTAAAAAAAAGAACTTTTGCTTCTTCAAAACCCAACCCTCTTTCAAGAGTTCCAATAATCTTACTAATTTTACGTGGGTTTGTCAATGGGAATTTTACCTTGGAATATGCATACGGAGTTGATACTCCGAAATTCGGTTTTACCAACACAAAATCGTAATTTAAATTTGTATTTATCTTCTCGACAACATCACCTATACCGGAAATTTTTGCAGTTCCCCCCGTCATAAAAAAAGGAACATCCGCACCTAGAGTTGCACCCAATAACTCCAAATTTTTTATATCATCATTTATTTTCCATATCTTATTTAAAGCAACAATTGTTGCCGCAGCATCGGATGAACCGCCACCCAAACCTGCGCCCATCGGAATATTTTTTGTAAGTTTTATTTTTACTCCGGTTGTTATGTTGTATTTTTCTTTAACCTTTTTCGCTGCTTTATAAACAAGATTTTTTTTACTATCAAACAAATCAGCATTATCACAAACAAGTTCTATCTTATCTTCTTGAAGTTCGGTAAACTCCAAAATATCAAACAAAGAAACAGTGTGCATAACGGATTCTATATTGTGATATCCGTCGGGCCTTTTATTTATGATTTCAAGATATAGGTTAATCTTGGCCGGAGCTTTCACTATCATTTTTTGCTTGCCTTAACAATTTTTGTATTTCAGGAGCTGACAATATCGACGATTTATTTAAATTACATACAGCCTTAAATCTTGTTTGTTCCGCTTCGAAGGTTACACTTGAAGGAATTTTCGATATATCATTATATTTTTTGTATGAGCCTAATTTCAAAACAAAACTTTTTTCTTTTGAAAATTCTTTAAACATTCCTGTTTTAGAATCGATTTTGAATATGTACCCGTCATCACTTTTATAAATAACTTCATTGCCTTTTTGCGATTTCGTCGATGACATCAACTTAGTCACAAAATCTTTAGATAAAATAAGTTGTGCGAAATCAAACATCGACATAAATTCTTCCGGAATATTATCTTTCATTGCTTGCGGAGAAAACTCAACTTTATCTTCACTTACAAAAACAGATCCGCCCTGGAAAGACAACTTTGGAGGAAAATCAAAATTCATTCCCATCATTCTTGCAAAAGAAATTGTTGTATAAGACGATACGGAAGCAGCACTCATTTTTATATTTATTTTATACCCTGCTTTTAAAGTGGCTATTCTGTGATAATTCAATATTGCTCTTTCCGCAACAACTTTGAATTTTTCCTGTTGCAAATCTTTTTCTTGTGCAAACTTTTTATCCAAAAGATTTATTTTTTTCTTTGCGGTTGTAGAACCTAAATCGCATGCAACGGCATAAGCCAACCAAGATTGTGACAACTTTTTCAGTTCTATACTTATATCACCCAAATGTTCGTATAAATCTTTATCAAAATCTTTAGGTGTTGTATTTATTGCAGCAAATATATATCTTTCCGCCAAAGCATAATTTCTTTTTTTATAATGCAACCAACCCATAGAATCTAAATACGCAGGAACATTAGGTTGCAATTTTAAAACAATTGTAAGCATTTTTTCAGCTTGATCCAAATGTATCATTTTTTCCGTATAACTGTAGGCCAAATAATTTAATGCTTTTACGTTATTCGGATCTGCCTCTATTATTTCTTTTAGAAGTTGCTCCGTCTTATTGAAATTTTTCAATTTATCGTAACAAAGAGCTAAATAAAATTTTGAATCCAAGTAATCAGGTCTTAAATATAACGACTGTTCCAAAACTTCTCTGGCTTTTTCATATTTTTTTGAATCTATATAATTTAATCCCGCCAAATACAATATCTCGGAATTTAAAGGTTCTTTTTCCAATGCTTTATCAAACTGTTTTTCTGCTGATTTATAATTTTGTTTTAATGCATAATAGTAACCTAATCTGGTATAGTTTGCAGCGGTAGGTTCCAACTTTATTATATATTCAAAAACATCTATAGCATCATCTATCTTACCTTGCTTCTCATAAATCATTCCCAAAAGATAATTTACTATAACATTGTTCGGCGCTGTTTCTTTTGCTTTCAGAACAACTTCTTCGGCTTCATCGTATTTTTTTTCTTCAAAATAACATTTACCGAGATATGTTAATATTGCAACATTGCCGGAAAAATGTTTCGCATATTCTTTGTATTCTTCTATTGCCAGTTTATATTCTTTTTTATTTTCATAAATTCTTGCTCTTGCCAAATATCCTTCCTGAGCTTCGGATTTTATTTCATTTACTTTTTTATATGATTCCAATGCTTCATCAAGCATACCTAATTTTTCCTGTGTTAAACCGAGCTGAAAATATCCTTCCGCAGATTCGGGTTGTTGTTCCAAAAATTTTGTCCAGTAGTCGATTGATTCTTTCAATTTATTATCCGAATAATAGTATGCTGCCAAATAAACCGTTGCTGTTTCGTTTGCAGGTTCAAGTTCCAAAACTCTTTCCCAACATAATTTTGCCAATAACATTTCGTTTATTGAAAGATAAAACGAACCTAAAAACATTTGTGTTTTAACATTATCTTTTTCAAGTTCTTGAAGTTTTTTTGCACTTTCTAATGCTTTTGTAACATCTCCTTGTTGCAAATAAACGAGAGCCAAATCTTTATATACGGTTGTTGCATCCGGATCGTAAGATAAAGTTCTTTCATATTCGGAAACAGCAACATCCGTTTTACCGTTTTTTAATGCAAGCAAACCTTTTATATAAGATTTATACCCGCTATAGTTAGCAAAAACTGCGCTTTCGAAACAAAATAAAATTGCAATTGTTAAACTTAATATTTTTTTCATCATTCTCTCTTTTTAAGGTTTTGATTATTTTACCATTTTGTATAACAAAATACTATTAACTGAAAAACTTTTTAAAGAAACTGTCGTTTTTCTGAACTGCATCTTTTGGAACTTCGCCCATAGTTTTCGCAAATTCAAACAATGCTTTTTTCTGTTCGGAATTTAAACTTTTCGGAACATTTATATTTACTTTAACATATAAATCTCCCCTTACACCTCTCCTGCCGAGTTTAGGGAAACCTTGATCTCTAACTCTTAATGTTGTTCCGGGCTGTGTTCCCGGAGCTATTTTGACTTTAACTTTTCCGTCCAATACAGGAACTTCGTATTCCATACCTAACGATGCCTGTGCAAATGTAAGTCTTATTTCTGTATGCAAATCGTCGCCCTCTCTTACAAAACCGGGTTGCTTTTTCAAATGTATAACGACATACAAATCTCCCGGTTGTGCACCTTTAGGTCCTGCATCACCTGCACCTGAAACTCTTAATGTACTTCCGTCATTAACACCCTGCGGTATTCTTACTTTTATTGTTTTGTTCGTTCTTATTGTACCTGTTCCCCTGCAAGTAGGACAAGGATTATCTATAATCTGACCTTCACCGTGACATTTGGGACATGTTTGACTGAAAGAGAAAAATCCTTGGCTTACTCTAACCTGGCCTCTGCCTTTACATTGCGGACATGTTTTTGGAGTTGTTCCTGCTTTTGCTCCCGTTCCTCCGCAAGTTTGACAAGTATCTCTTTTTGTAACATCCAATGCTACTTCTTTACCTGTCATTGCATCAAGCATTGATATATCTAAATCATATCTTAAATCTGCACCTTTTCTGTATTGTCTTTGTGCTCCGCCCGACGATCTTCCCGCTCTGCCACCGCCGAATATATCACCGAAAATATCACCGAATATGTCACCCATATCACCCATATTGCCGAAACCGCCCGCACCGGCTCCGCCCATACCGTTCATACCTTCGTGACCGAAAGCATCATATTGTTGTTTCTTTTGCGGATTAGACAAAACATCGTAAGCTTCGTTTATTTCCTTAAATTTCTCCTCAGCTTCTTTATTTCCCGGGTTTCTGTCCGGATGATATTTTATTGCCAAATGTCTGTATGCTTTTTTTATTTCGTCGGCCGATGCTCCTCGTTGAACACCAAGCACTTCATAAAAATCTTTTTTCATTTTTTCCCTCTTATATTTGAGCGAAGCGACTTCATCTTTTTAATTTTAACTTCGTATTTACCTCAATCGAGTACCAACCGCTATCGCTTTCTTTTTGTACACTTCATTCGGTAAATACTTCGTTAAAATTTAAAATCTAAGAAGTCTTTAAAAGCAAAGAACAACATATTTTACTTCGCAATTTTTTTATATTTTATACTTTATTTTCTAATTCTTGTTTTATGTCTTCGTATTTATTACCATAAGCATTATTTTTATAAAAAGCCAAAATATCTTTCTTTAAGAATTCAGATCTTATGTTTTGTAAAAGACAATATTCTTCAATTAAAGGTCTAAACTTATTTTCTTCATTTAAACAATTATAAAATAATAAAACCAATTCGTAAGGAGATAATGTTGCCCTTAAAATAGAAGTATATTGATATTTTTCATGTTTTATTTTTTTTATCTTTTCCTCTTTAATTTTATTTTTATCTTCTTCATCATCTAAACAAAAAGAGAAATCTGTTTCATTAACAAACTTTACAATTCTATACATATGTCTAAAATAATGATCTAATATCTTTAATTCTGTACAACTAGCATATGCAGATACTATATTTTCTTTTGTAAAAGGTGGATAAAGAAAAAAAGGAACTAAAGCCTTTGTTAAAATATCATACAATTCTTTAAAAACTCTTATGCCTGCTCTATAACTATCACATCCTTCCATACCAATTTCAAGATTATAAATTATTTTATCTTGAGTTCTTAACATATTAAAAAAAGTATTTTCAAACCTTTGTTTTGAAAGTTCTTTTCTTGTAGATTTTAGTTCTTCTTGTTGTAAATTAAGGTCTTTTTTCTGTATAAATATAGTAATAATAACCAATATCAATGCTATTCCTGAAAAAAACGAATTTAACAAACCGGCACTATCATCTATTTCATTTGGGCGATATGGAAGATTATAAGCATGATATATATTGCCAAAGCCAAAAATTACTAAAAATACAACAACAATAGCTAATAATAAGTATATTAATATCTTTTTTAACATAAACTTAATTTAAAAAATATCCAATTGCTGAACACGATAGGCACAAACTTTAATTTCCATTTCTTTTATATTGTTTGTATTTCTTTTAAATTTCAAAGTAAACCAATCGTAAATTTTTTTATCTAATTCAAATTCTTCAATAATACAACCACGATCTTTTGGATTTTCAACTAATGCCAAATGAGTGAATTCTAGTCTCTTGTAATCTATTCTTTTACATATACTTCCACAATAAAGATTTTCTTCTATATGTTCACAATTATTGAAATCCCTACCACAAATTGAACATTTTCCGCCTTCAATTATACTTCCTGATGATACAAATTTAAATTTAGGAAAAATTACTTGTTCTCTTTCCTTTAATTTGTATAAATACAACTTAGACTTTTCTATATCTTTTCCAGCTTTTAATGAATAATACATATATTCTTGTGCATCAACTAAACTATGCCAAGCGTCAACATATTTCTGTTCTTTTAAATAAATCCACATTTTTAAAGAACATCTTATTGCATTAATAAAACATTGCATATAAAACAAATTATTGGCAGTCTTTTCATCTTGTTTTTGTTTAGCTTTATTTTTTTCTGTCTTTATTGTCTTTAAAAAAAGCACTAAATCATCTATTACCTTTTTTTGTAATTGCGAGTCAACAGTAAAGACATCATAAGCACTAATATTCCTGACTTTTTCTTCAAATTTATTTCTCATATTTTATTTTAATTTATCCTTTATAATATTTGTAATCTCTTTCATTCCACTTATAGGTCCTTCATATTCAATCATTTTACTTTTTTCTTTTATTACTAAACGAAAAGATACATTATTATTTTCTCTACCTTTAAATAAATCATATAGGTAATTAGATATTAAATTTATCACTATTGGGAGTAATATCTGAACCTGAGTTGATATATACATTATCGGAATAATATACTCAATAGCTCTATTATCTTCATAACAAATACTACTTTCATCACAATTATAACCAACAGAAATTTTATTGTTTTCTAACAGTTTTTTTATGTTTGTCGTTGATATAGGAAATACATTTTTTTGTAATTCTTTATTTTCTTCACCAATTAATAAAACTTTATTTATATTTGAAGTTGTTTCAAAATTAAAATCTTTTATTTGTATACTCATTTATTTTTCTCCAGTAATATAGTTATAAAATCATTAAAAAATATCTTTTTATACTCTTTAAAAATTTTATCTTTTAACTACGAGATACCGCATCAAGTGCGGTATGACAATATACTTCTTTTTAAACTTGCGAAACTACCAACAGGCATTTTGCCTGTTGATAGTTCTAATTTTTCAAACACCTTCTATTCCAATCAAAAATTGCTTTGCAATTTTTGAGCAACTAGAAAGATTTTCTGCGAGACGAAGAGTTTTCCAACCGAAGCATACGAAACTAGTATGTGAGATTGGAAAACTCAAAGTCGCAGCTAAAATATTTCGGTTGCTTATTTTTTGTCATCGACAACTTCTGCATCCACAACATTGTCGTCATTATTTCCACCGGCATTATTATTTGCCTGTGCTCCTGCATTTGCTTGAGCACCTTGTGCATTAGCTTGTTGCTGTTGTTGTGCAGCTTTATAAACTTCTTCCGCTAATTTATGTGAAGCATCCGAGAGTTTATCTTTAGCTTCTTTAATCTTTGCTATATCGCCACCTTTAATTGCTTCTTTTGTGTCGTTGATAGCTTGTTCGATTTTCAATCTTTCATCTTGAGAAATCTTGTCGCCATGTTCTTTCAAACTCTTTTCTGTTGCATAAACTAAATTGTCGGCTTCGTTTTTAGCTTCGATTTCTTCTTTTTTCTTTTTATCATCTGCAGCATATTGTTCTGCTTCTTTAACATATTTGTCTATATCTTCTTTAGAAAGTTTTGTTGAAGAAGTAATCTTAATTGACTGCTCTTTACCTGTTCCCAAATCTTTTGCAGATACGTGCAAAATACCGCTTGCATCTATATCGAATGTAACTTCAATTTGAGGAACTCCTCTCGGAGCAGGTGGTATTCCGTCAAGAGTAAATCTTCCCAAAGAAACGTTATCTTTTGCCATAGGTCTTTCACCTTGCAAAATATGTATTTCCACTCCCGGCTGATTATCTTGTGCGGTAGAAAATACTTGAGATTTCTTTACAGGAATTGTTGTATTTCTGTCGATGATAGGTGTTCTGACATTTCCCAAAGTTTCAAGACCTAACGTTAAAGGTGTAACATCGAGTAAAAGAATATCTTTTACATCACCGGTTAAAACAGCTGCTTGAACTGCTGCACCGTTGGAAACACATTCCATCGGGTCAATTCCTCTTTCAACAATTTTACCTACATAGTTTTCAACAAATTTTTGAACTATAGGCATTCTTGTAGGACCACCTACGAGAATAACTTTTGTCAAATCCGCACTTGTAAGTTTTGCATCACTTATTGCCTGGTCGATAGATGCTTTACATCTTTGAACTATAGGATCTACCAAGTTTTCAAGTGTTGCTCTTGTAAGTTTCATTGCCAAATGTTTCGGGCCTGTAGCATCTGCTGTAATAAACGGCAAATTGATATCCGTTTCAAGAATATTGGAAAGCTCGATTTTTGCTTTTTCTGCAGCTTCCTGTAATCTCTGAACAGCCATTTTATCGTTTCTTAAATCGATACCGTTTTCTTTCTTAAATGTTTCGGCAATATAGTCGATAACTGCTTTATCCATATCGGTTCCGCCGAGTTTTGTATCTCCGGATGTAGACAATACTTCAAATGTTCCTTCAGATCCCATTTCCATTATTGTACAATCCAAAGTTCCGCCGCCGAGATCGAATACCAATATTTTTTGTTCTTTACCTACTTTATCTATACCGTAGGCAAGAGATGCTGCCGTAGGTTCGTTAACAAGTCTTACAACTTCCAAACCTGCAATTGCACCTGCATCTTTTGTTGCTTGTCTTTGGTGATCGTTAAAGTATGCAGGAACAGTAATAACAGCTTTATCTACTGTTGTTCCCAAATATGCTTCCGCATCTTTTTTTATCTTCTGTAAAATAAAACCTGAAAGTTGTTGAGGAGTAAACTCTTTACCGTTAATTTTGTATTTGTAGTCTTCTCCCATCCTTCTTTTAAATGCGGAAACTGTTCCTTCAGGATTTGTTACAGCCTGTCTTCTTGCAGGTTCACCAACCAGCAATTGACCGTCTTTTGTAAATGCTACATAAGAAGGAAATGCTTTTCCTCCCAAAGTTGTTCCTTCCGCTGAAGGGATAAGTGTTACTTTACCACCTTCCATAACCGCCGCTGCCGAGTTCGATGTACCTAAATCAATTCCAATAATCTTAGACATTTTCTTGTCCTCCTAATTTATATTTTTTTACTTTTTATTTTTCTTCTTGTACTTCTTCTTTATTTTCTTCTTCTTTTTGCTTTGCTTTTGCTACTTTAACTCTTGCAGGTCTCATAAGTTTACCGTTTAATTTGTATCCGTTCTGATAAACAGCAAGAACTGTTCCTTCTTCTGCTTCGTCTGTTTCAACCTGATCCAATGCTTCGCAAACATTATGATCAAACTTTTTATTCAAACACTCTATTTTTTCCACACCTTCTTCTTTTAACATCTTACTGAATTCGTTGTATATCATTTCAAGACCGACTTTAATACTTTTTAAATCTTGTCCTGCTCTGACACTAATCATTGCCTGTTCAAACACATCGTATATACTTATATTTCTTTCCAATATTTTTGCTTTACCGAAATTTATATATTCACCTTTTTCTTTTTCCGTTCTGTTTCTTAAAGTTTGATATTCGGCAACACTTCTTAAATATTCCGCTTTATATTCATCTGCTTGTTTTTGCTTTTCTTCCAAAGACTGTTTCAAAATATCAAGTTCAGAAAGTTTTTCTTCTCTTGCTATATCTTCAACTTTTTCTTCGGCTTTTTCGATTTTTTCTTCTGCAATTTTTTCTGCTTTCGCTTCTATCTTTTGTTCTTCTTTTTCTTTACTCTTCATCTTCTTCATCTCCCATTTTTAACAAAAATCCGTTAACTATATTTGAAACAGAATTTACCAATGCCATCATTTTGTCATAATCCATTCTTTTAGGCCCTATTATTCCCAAAACACCTACAATTTTATCTCCGTACGAATAAGATGTTTTTACTACACTTAAATTTTTTAATTCGGTTAAATCCTGACCGCCTATTTTTACATTTACCGTTGCTTCGTCCAAATCTTTACCTATAATTTCTATTAATCTGTCTTTATCTTCGTTTAGTTTCATTAAACTTTTTGCCGACTCAAAATCCGTAAAATCCGGAACCGATAACACGTTTGAAGTTCCGTCGACATAAATATCTTCCTGAATACTGTCTATAACATTACATATTTGTTCCGCTATTTGTAACATATCGTTTTGTTTATTTTGATATTTCTCAACTTCAACGATTAATCTCTTGGAAGCTTCTTCAACGGTTAAACCTCTTAACTTATTATTTAAGAATTTTTTCAATTCATATAATTCTTCACTATCGACACTTAAATTTATCATCTTATGTTTAACCATACCGGTTTTAGTTAAAAGTATAACCATAACCTGACTTTTTGAAACCTGCATAAGTTCTATATTTCTTATCTCGTTAACTTTAGCTTTAGGTGCCGTAATAAAACCCGTATAATTAGAAAGTCCCGACAATATTTTAGAAGTTTGAGCCAAAAGACTATCTATTTCTTTTGTCTTTTTTTCATACTCTTTTTTAATTCTTTCTTCTTCTTCAACAGCCAATCTTTGTAATTCAACCAACGAATTAACATAAGCTTTGTAACCTGCATCCGTAGGTATCCTTCCCGCAGATGTGTGAGGATGCGTTAAAAAGCCGTCTTTTTCAAGTTCTGCCATCAAATTTCTTAATGTCGCAGGAGATAAATTAAATTTGTATTTTTGTTCCAAAACGCTTGAACCGACAGGTTTACCCGTTTTTATATACTCGTGAATAACGGCATATAAAACTCTGGCCTTTCTTTCCTGTAAAATACTTTCGGATATTTGTCTCATACAGACCTCTAAAAATTACTTCGTAATTTTTTATTATTTTTTTAAGGTTTTCTAAATTAGCACTTTGTTAATATTAGCGCTCAAATCTTACAAGTGCTAATTATAACACAGTGTAAAAAAAATGTCAAGCTTTTATTTTTTATCGACGATAAATATAGAATTAAAAAAATCTGCACCGGTCAAACATAACCGATGCAGATAATATTGATTTGTTTTTAACAATATGTATTTATTACAAAATATCCATGTTAATCTGTTCCAACAAAACTCTTAACTTAAGATTATTAGGATCCAAATTATAAGCTAATTCAGCATAATCCTTTGCTTCACCTAACCTTGTTGCTTTAAAACTTTTAACTGCTTTATTAAAAAAGTCTTTTACTCTTTTTTTGTTCGTTTCCTGTAAAACATAGTATCTGTTCATACCAACATAATTAACAAACTTAGGATATTTTTGGTAAAGCTTATATATACACTCTGATGATTTTTCAAATTTTTCATTAACAAAGTAATCTATAGAATCTAAAAAGAGATGCTTATCACTAACATCTTCTATGGAATATAAAAGTAAATCTTTTTCATTTTCTAATCTCTGACGAAAACTGGATATGGGTTCTTCCGGAGACAATTCTTCTATCTTCTTTATAAACAAAAAGCCCTCATAACAATTTCCCTCTTTAATCGTTCTTCTAAGTTCTACAACCAAATCATTAACCAATGTTTTTTTATAGTAAGATTCCTTTTCTTTCAACAACAAGATTTTATTTCTTAATTCGGTAGCTTTTTCGTTATCAATAGAAACTTCAAAAATTTTATCCAAAGTTTTTTCTGCTTCAGCGAAATCTCCCTCACAATAATAACTTCTTGCTTTTTGCAAATCTCTGTAGTAAGCAGTTTTTTCTACTTTCTTATTTTCTTTGCTATTCGAACTACTCTTCGTTATGGCAGTACAAAAAGACGACAAAAAAACAATTAAAGAAAAACAAATCAATACTTTTTTTATCATTTTATGATCCCCAATAAAAATTTTTAACAGCTTCTACTGCTCTTTTTATTTTTTTCCCAAGTCCGACTTTAGCTTCTCCGGTAACCAACATATCGGGATTCGGCGTTGTTATTACCGAAACAAGTTCATCATTATACTTATAGGTTATTCCGCCCTTTGACTGCAACTCTATCAACTTTTTTCTGCTTGCAACAGCAATATCTCTTTCTTCAATCATTGTTGAAATTGTCTTCGCCAAGGCAGGAATATTTAACGGTTTGGTAATATAATCGTAAGCACCCATTCTTAGTGCCTCAACTGCTATTTCAACAGAACTGTGGGCAGTTACAACCAAAGACATCAATTCCGGTATAGATATCTTTAATTTTTTTATCAAATTAAGTCCGTCTATATCCGGCAACCTGTAATCAACTATCGCAACATCAAATATTGAAACACGAACAAGATTTTCCGCATCAAATCCGCTTTCCACAGCCTCAACAACAAAAGATTCAGCTTCCAATGCTGCTCTTAAAGAATTCCTTTCCGCTTCATTGTCTTCAATTATCAATACTTTATGAACAACATTTTGCGGCTCTTCCGGGATATTTTCCTCTTGCTTTTCTTCTTGTTCTTTCTCTTTTTCCGCATTATTAACGGCATCCAGTGCGCTTGCAAAAACTCCCTTTTTATTTGCACTTGCATTACCGCTATCAGCGCTACCGTTAACATCAGCAGTTTTTTCGGTGACAGCAGTTTCGTTGTTGTTTGCAGCGATATTATTATCGATATTTATTTCCGTAACTTTTTCGGAATCATTATCGACATTAAAATTATTTTCTATAACGGCAGAATTTTGGTTTTCGGTACTTAAATTAACATTTTCGTCAGTGCCGATATTACCTGCATCAGTACTTTCCGGATTAACTATGGTCGTTTCCGGGCCTTTATTTTCTATATTCTCACCGTTATTTAAATTTTCGTTATCCATTATATTATATTTCCCTCAACAAACATTAGTTAACAATTTTTGCCGTTATGAATATTGTAAGTTCATATCTTGTTTTATTCTTTGTTTCGCTCTTAAACAAATATCCCAATATAGGAATATCTCCCAATAACGGAACTTTATTTACCGTTGTATCTTCGGTTTCTCTTATTAAACCGCCGATAGCCGCCGTTTCACCGCTTCTTAACATCAAAGTGGTTGTTGACTTGCTGGTATTGATAACAGGAGTATTTTCTTCTCCTATTGTTTCACCGGTTCTGTAACTTTGCTCCGGCGATATTGATAACACTATTGAACCGTCTCTGTTTATCTGAGGTTTTACTTTCAATTTTATACCGGCATCTTTAAATGCCATTGTTCCTGTTGTATATCCTTCAGGAGAAGTTGTTTTACTTTCCAAATAAGGAATTTCTTCAACAATATCAATTGAAGCTTCTTGGTTATTCAAAACAAGAAGTTTAGGATTTGATAACACTTTTGCATCTTTATCTTCAATACCGGCTTCAAATGTTGCATTAATACTCCAATCATCGCCTTCAAGAATAGAAACACCTACTCTTGCAAATGATTTTGTTAAACCTAATCCCATAACCGAACCAACCGGAGTATCATAAACAAAATTTTTGTTATTCATAACGGACGGATCAACCGTAGGATTAACCAAACCGTCTCTGTAAGTTTCATTCCATCTCGTACCTATTGCTGTTCCGTGAGATAAGTTTATATCAACGATTTTAGCTTCAAGCAAAACTTGTTGTGTAGGAACATCCAACGATCTTATAAGACCTTCCATTTTATCCAAACTATCTGCCAAATCGGTTATAATCAAAGAGTTTGTTCTTTCATCGGAAACAATTTTTCCGCCTTTAGACAATCTGGTAGACAAAATCTTTTCCAAATCCGCCGCCTTTGCATAATTACAGAAAACTACTCTGGAAACCGTAATATGGCTTCCGTCGGCTTTACTTTTGATAACGTAGATATTCGCATCACCCTGTTTAACATAATACAAATCGTAAGTATCAAGCAAAGCGTTAAGTGCTTCTTCCGCGGTAACATCCTGCAACGACAACATTATCTTTTTTTGATACAACGTCGTGTCGGATATCAATTTCATACCGGTTTTCATACTTAAAACATTCAAAACCGTATACAAAGATGTTCCCTGAAAGTCGATAGAAATTAAATTTGTAGAATGTAATCCGCCACCTTCTCCTTCAGGCGCCGAATAAGAAGTCGTAAACAATAAAGAAACAGCAAGGACTGTCAATAAAATTTTTTTCATTTTTTCTCCTTTTTAATTCTCCATTTTTATTGTAAATATAGTACCACTTGTATTAACTTTTATGTTGTTTACATTTATTTGCACAATCTTGGAACCGTTGTAAACATCACCGACATAATAAAACTTACCTTCTATAATAACCATAGGTTTTTGTTTTTCATACATTATACCGTCTATAACGATTGTCGGTTTCGTAACTGCTACAGGAGCCGTACTTCTAACTTTTTTCTCTTGAACATAGAAATAAAAAGGTGTTTCGGGTATCGGTTCAAAATCTCTCCAAGTCTGTATATAACCTACTTCTTTCACTTTACCGAATATTTTATCGGAAATTTCTTTAAAATATCCGGCTTTTCTAACATCATCATCTATAAAATCAATAGTATTTCTTCCGCTAAAGCTGTCATTTACTTCGGTAGAAAATAATATCGGTGTTATTTTCATCTCAATCTTGTTTTCATAATCCATTGTAAAAGATAAAACTTTTGAATATCTTTCCAACTCAAACAAAAACTTACAAATTTTTTGATAAGTCGTCTTTAATTTTAATGTTATTTCCACGGTATTATCTTTGTTTTCCTGAACAACATCATCTTCTTTTACCGAAATTTCCGTTTCTTTCAAAAGATCTAAAATTCTTACTTTATATGCATTAACATTTTGTTCGTTGGAATAAAAAGTATCTTTATAAATAGCAAACATTTCCGACAAAGAATCTTTTAACTCATCCATCTTAATTTGTATACTGCCAAAATCATCTATTTGTGTGCTTATGTTATTAAATCTTTCATAAACAGCTTTTCTGTCGTTACATTCCTTTTTGGCCTTAACATAAACAAAATCATATACAAAATATGCAACTACTAATGAAACTACCAAATTTAATATAAAAATCAAAGCTCTCTTATTCTGGTTCATAAATTATATCCTAATAATGCCCTATTTCTTTTCCTTTATTTCCGCTTTTATCTTCATGATGCCCAATTCTTTGCTATGTATTTTCTGTCTTTCCATTGTTTCTATCAACATTTTATTTTTAATATATTCGCTCTTTTCAAAAGAAGAACTTAAAACAGGGGCATAATCATAAAAACTTGTCATTTTTTTCAATTTATCCCTATTTACAAACAACTCTAAATTAGCGGTATTCGCTTCCATTGAAAGTTTGGTTATAGCATCATAGTCCGGCAAATATGTGCCGAAATCTTTTAATACGGAACCGTAAGTCGTACTTTCTTTCAATTGTTCCTTAACAGCCATTATCTTATAATAGCAATTTTCCCACTCTTTTTCTATTTCTACAATTTGACTTGCAGACCTTTTGTTCTCAATATTATTTTTTGCCTGTGCTATTTTTGAGTTATAAGTACCTGTTTCAACACCCTTCAATATAGCAAACAAAATAATTAAAACTATAAGTACATGTACCAAAAAGTTTGCAAGCTTTATTACTCTTACAAGAACATTACTATATTTCTCTTTTGTAATAACACCTTCAATATAATTAAAACTATACATTTGCTTTTTTCTCCTTTTCAAGAGCTAAGCCGAGAGCAACAGGTAAAAAAAAGCCTTGCGGTTTATTGATATAACCGACAAATTTATTATTATCCAACGGGTTCCATTTTTCCGTAGGTATTCCCAATGTATCTTGAATAAAGTTATCTATTCCTTCCGTCATAGCCCCTCCGCCTGTAAGAACAATTCTGTCAACGGAAACAATAAATTGTCTTGTTATACAATGTTCTATGGTTCTAAATAAAGTTTCTATTAAAACAGCAACATTTTTTTTCAAAACATTTTTCATATTGAAATTAATGTTTTGTCTTAAATCGTCCCTTCTTTTCAGTTCTTCCGACAATCTTTCCGGAATTGAAAAGAAAGCTGAAATATCTCTGGTTATATCCTGCCCGCCGAAATCTATATCTTTAATAAAAACCAAATCTTTACTGTTTAAAACTATAACATTGGAAACGCTATATCCTATATTTATTAAAATTATATTTTCATTATTTTTGTATTTAGGACCAAATTCAATAAAAGCATTCGCAAGTGCAAAATCTTCCAATGTAACACCGGCAACGGAAAGCGTCTCCACCGTATTTATAAAAGAAAATTTTGCATTAACCTTTTCCATCGGTGCTGCGGAAAAAATGACGTTGTATTCTTTATCGGAATCATTTTTCATTATTGCAAAAGAAGTGTACATTTTACCCAAATCTTCAGGAATACTGTTTAAAGCCTCATTGTTAATCTGTTCCTTCAGGCTGATAGCATTATTTCTTTTCAAAGTCAAATCTCTGTTGATTATATCTTTACCGCCAACAGCCAAATAAGCCGAATCATTCAAACAAGCCATTTTTTTTAGTACGGCTGAAAGTTTATCGGCTCTTTCTATTTCTGTAGATTTTGATATATCTATTACCGCAGAAATTATCGAATATTCATTTGTTTTCTTTTCTAAATTTAAAATTTTACAAATCTTTACAAACTTGCCACCCAAATCTATGCCTATCAAGATCTCCTCCACCCGATTAAGTATCTTTTGTTTGTATAATAAGTTCCGGAAGATCCCGACGTTTCTCCCGATGTAGCTCCTTTTCCTAAAGATGGCACAAATAAAAATTTATCAGATACAGACTTATCAAGTTTTTTTGCTGCATATCCGTAAGGATCAGCAGCACCTCCCGATGCGGTTCTCCTGGTTTCAAAGTAATATGTTACCGTTGAAATCACTAAAGTACCGCCTGCAACACCTATGGTTGTGGAAGCAACACCAACAAGTTTATATGTTTGAACTTCACTACCGGCCACAGGATCAAATTTTTTAGGCCAAACATCACCATCATCATCATAATCTTCTAAAAATTCACAATAAACATTAGCGTACACTCTGGGATAACTATTATCAACCGGAGTATGTTTATTAACAGCACCATATTCGGCATCTACACGATAATTTGGATCTGTTGGCTGACTTGCCGCAGTTTCATTAAAAAGTTCCCAATGATTATCGGGACTTTTAGAAACCGCTGTATATAAATATCCTGCATAATGTCCTGCATATTTATCACCTAAATCACCATAAGCATCATCACCATTTGGACTCGGCTCCATATTCTTCTCCACAACATAATCGATATAACCTCTTGCTCGTTCTACTATTCCTTCAGCATAATAATCCGTTTTCATTTTTGCCTGATCATAAGCATCTATAACATTTTGTTTAGACAACATCTTTAATGTTACATACCCGATAATGGTTAGTATCATCATCGATACAATAGTAATGACAAGAATTCCGCCTTTATTGTTTTTTATAATAGGATTAGAAATCATCTTTACCTATACTCCTTATCGTAAAACAGAACGATTTGTTTTTTCTTTTCATAACTTTAGACGAATCGTCGTCATAAACGATACCGAATGTTATATTCATTAAGTTATCTTCCGTACCTGTACCTGTGATTCTGTTTTTTCTATAATAACAAGCTCTAACATTTCTTAACAACAATATATCTGTTCCCTCACCGGTTCCTTCTTTTTCCACATTCAACATTAAATTGGTACCAGGTGACAAAGTTTTTATATTTTCGGGACGAGTATCATAATTATTACTTACATCCTTTTTAAACTGGGCATTATTTGAAAAATAATAAGTATCTTTAACCCAACCCTTAACCGAATCAAATCTTCTAACTACAAGACGTCTGTCGCTACTAATAAACTCAATAGGTTTATTATAGCTGGTATGATTATAAACATCGTTCCAACGAGCACTGGCTATGGATCTTCTCATTGCTTCTTCAAAAAATCTTGTATTATTAAGATTATATGAAGTTCTATGTAATCCCGAAAACATTTTATATGAGGTCGTCATCATTGTGTATGAAAAAAACACAATAATGGCTGACAACATTAATGACACCACCAATTCTATTAAAGTAAAGGCTTTTTCATTGTTAAAAATCATTGTTATGACGCCCTCTCCCAAACATTAGCAACATAAGTTACCACTTCTATTTTATTTTTAAAACCGGATCCTTTCGGCCACTCCGCCTTAAATACCATTTTTGTACTGCCGTAAAACCTTTCTGTGATGGCGCCGGTATTAGGATAAGCATTCTCGTATGCCGTATAAGAATAAACTACCGTACAACCTGTTCTAAGTTGCTCTTCTTTTTTAAAACCAAAATTTGCAGCATTCGTACCGTTGATTCCGTAAGGATAATCATATTTTTTTCTCGTTCTATATCTTGTGTCAAAATTAGTATTATCCGTTTGATAAACGGAAGCTTTAGCTATTTCTATTCTGTTTATCAAGCCTTGCAGAATTGAATTATATTCTTCACTATCCGTAGCAAATCTGTAGGAAGAAGAAAAAAACGACAATCCGTACATACTTACAATGCCGATAATTATAACGGAGACCAAAACTTCCACTATGGTCGTCCCCTTACTTTTTTTGAACTTAAAAAATTTCATACTAAAAAATTTCTTCATATTCAAGGTTTCCGGTCTCCAAATTATATTTTCCTACAACACTAACTCCAGATAAATCTTCAATATCTTTTACAGCAAAAGTTCTTACCGTCAAAGCAACAGCAGATGAACCTGTCGCAGCCGCGCCTGAAACAACCGTAAAAAACTTAAAATATTTATTTTGAGAAGAATCAATTTGCAATTCCTTAGCAGAAGACACTTTGTTATATTCTCCCGTCAAATAAAAATCCGAGTTTCTAACAAAATGCATTTTCTCTTGTGCAACAATTTTTTCGATAAATGCTCTTGCTTCGGTAGCCATCGCAATTTTAACATGTCCTTTACCGGAATAAAAACCTACCACAGCCAAAATGGCAATTATAACAACAACAATCATAACTTCTATAAAAGTAAAGCCTTTTATGTTTGATTTCATAAAAATTTCACCTTTTTTAAACATTTTGGTTCACCATAGCATTAGCCATATTAAATATCGGCAGATATAATGCTATAACACATATACCCACCATAAAACCCAAACCTACAATAAGTACCGGCTCAATAATAGCGCTTATACTAGCAACTGCAGCATCCACTTCGTCTTGATAATAGTCGGTAATTTTCAAGAACATATCTTCCATTTGACCGGTTTTTTCACCTACTGCCGTCATTCTTACAACCATCTTAGGAAAAAGTTCAAACTTATCCATTTCGGTAGAAAAGAAACTTCCTCCTACAATAGCGGTTCTTATCTTTTCTAAAATCGATCTCAAGTATGTATTGTTTACCGTATTTGATGCTATTTGTATGGAAGAAACAATATCAACACCGCTCTTTATAAGTGTAGATAATGTCTGGAAAAAATTGGCAAAAACCATTTTTGTATATATAGGAGAAAACCTTGGAACTTTAAAATACAACTTATGCCATTGCCTTAAGCCTTCCGGATTTTTGGTCCATATTCTAAACGCTATATAAAGCAATATACAAAAGCCAATGATATATGGCATTCTTCCAATTATAAAATGGCTAACATCTATAACTACCTGTGTCGGCCAAGGCAATGCCGCACCAAATGACGCAAACATATCTTCGAACTTAGGTATAAGTATAAAAACTATACCGCAAAAAACAATTACAAAGAAAATACCTACGAACATAGGATACGATGCAGCCGCTTTAATTTTTCTTCTTAACTTTACCGAATTTTCAATATGGGTAGCCAAATCCGCCAAAACTTTAGCCAATTTACCGGATTTTTCACCTACCGCAATCATGGATACAAAAGTGTTATCGAATATTTTCGGATATTTGGCAAGAGAATCGGAAAAGTTTGCGCCGCCTCTAACATCTTCGGCAATTTTTAACAATACACTGCTGAAATATGCATTTTGAACCATAACAGCAACATCGGATACTGCTTCCAAGACATTAACACCTGCATTAACCAACGTAGATAATTGTCTTGAAACTATAGCCAACTCAGATAAAGAAACTTTTGTTTTTGAGGTACCCTTTCTTAACTTTGCATCCAAATCGGCAAAAAAACCGCCGCCTTGAGATAACGATATTTGAGTAAAACCTTTCATCCTTAATTCTGCCATGGCAGCATTTTCCGAAGGTGCATTAACAGAACCGGAAACTTTCATTCCTATAGAATTATGAGCACTATACTTAAAACTTGGCATACTCTTTATTATACCTCACTATTATTTATCGGCCATACTTACATTAAATACTTCTTCTACCGTTGTTCTTCCTTCCAACAACTTTGCAATAGCGGCTTTTCTCAATGAAACGATACCCTGTTTTGCCGCCAATTCTCTCAGCTCAACATCGGTAGCGCCTCTTGCTATTGCATCTTTCAAATCTTTTGTAATTCTTAACATTTCAAAAATAGCTGTTCTGCCTTTATATCCCGTATTATCGCAAAATTTACAACCTTGTCCTTCATAAACTTTATTGGACTTATCAAGTCCTAACTTATTATATATTTCATCCGAAAGAGTAATTTCTTTTTTACAATTCGGGCAAATCGTTCTAACCAATCTTTGTGCTATAATCAAATTCAAAGCATCTGCCATAAGGTAAGATTCTACACCCATAAACGCCATTCTCGAGATAGTACTTACGGTATCGTTAGTATGCAAAGTCGAAAACACAAGATGTCCCGTCAATGCAGCCTGAATTGCTATTTGGGCTGTTTCGGTATCTCTGATTTCTCCTACGAGTATAACATCAGGGTCTTGTCTCATGAATGTTCTTAAAATTCTTGCAAAGTCCAAACCGATATCCGTTCTGACATGACACTGGTTAATACCCTTCAATTCGTATTCAACAGGGTCTTCCGCGGTCATAATATTTATATCCGCAGTATTAATATGCCCCAAAGCCGAATAAAGAGTGGTCGTTTTACCGCTTGATGTAGGTCCCGTAACAAGTATCATTCCGTAAGGAGCGGTAATTGCTTCTTTAAAGAACGTTAATTCCTGAGGGCTGAAACCGACTCTTTCTATATCCAAGCCGAAAACATTTTTTGCAAGAACTCTCAGTACTATCTTTTCGCCCCATATAGTCGGTATTATCGAGACTCTTATATCAATCTTCTGATCGGAAATTTTTATTCTGCATTTACCGTCTTGCGGCAATCTTCTTTCCGATATATCAAGGTCTGACATAATTTTAATTCTGGAAACGATAGCGGGATAATATTTTTTGGAAGGAGCCGGCATTTGTTGTAAAATACCATCGATTCTCATTCTCAAATAAATTTCTTTTTCAAAAGGCTCCAAATGAATATCACTGGCTTTCTTTGTTATAGCATCAAAAAATATTGAATTCACATACTTGATAACAGGAGCAGATTCCGTATCATCGATATCATCCGTCAATTCTTCTTCTTCATCTTCCGCTTCCTGAACATCATGTTCACCTATTTCCTTGCTCAAAGAACTTCTGACATAAAACTTTTCTATGTAATACAAAATATCTTTTTCCGAAGCTAAAACTACAGAGAGTCTTTTTCCCGTAATTCTTGAAAGTTCATCTTTATAAACAACATTTGCGGGATCCGACATTGCAATAACAAGAAGTTCTCCGTTAATTTCCAAAGGAACCGCCATATATTTTCTTGCTATTTTTTCTTGAATTATATCAACAATTTTTTGCTCTACTTCAATTCCGGACAAGTCGCGATATTCGACTCCCAAAGTTATGGACAGACATTCAAACAATTGAGCTTCGGTAACATAATTTTTTTCTAAAAGAACAGCTCCTATCTTTTTTTTCTTTTCCAAAGACTCTTTTAAACATTCGGCCAGCTGATCTTTTGTTACATATTGCTTACTTAAAAGGACTTCCCCCAGATACTTTTTCTTTAAAACTTCCAATACCATCCGAAACTCCTTTTATTATCTTAAAAAAAACAAACGAAAAACAACAAATTTTCACATTTTTTTCACACTTATAAATTATAGAAGAATAAGTGCTTTTTGTCAACAATTTTTTCTCTATATAAAGTATATATTAATCTCTAAAGAACAAATCTCGTGTATATACCTTCTCTTTAACATCGGCAAGACATCCATCATAACGGTTAGCAATTATAACATCGGATACTTGTTTAAAGGTATTTATATTTTTTATTATTACACTATCCAAAAACATTTTTTCCGCTATAGTAGGTTCATATATAACAACTTCAATATCTTTGGCTTTCAGCCTCTTAATTATTCCTTGTATCGAACTTTGCCTGAAATTATCGGAACCGGTTTTCATTGTCAAACGATAAATTCCTACGGTTTTTGGCTGTTTGGAAATAATTTGTTTGGCAACAAAATCTTTTCTGGTTTTATTGGCGGCAACCACGGCAGAAATTATATTTTGAGGAACACCTTTGTAATTCGCAAGTAATTGTTTTGTATCTTTCGGCAAACAATATCCGCCATATCCGAAAGACGGATTATTATAATAATCCCCTATTCTGGGATCAGTACAAACACCTTTGATAATATCTTTTGTATTTAAACCGTAAAAAGAAGAAAACGTATCTAATTCATTAAAAAAAGAAACTCTCAATGCCAAATAGGCATTAGCAAAAAGCTTTACCGTCTCGGCTTCGGTTGTATTCATTATTCGTAACTCAATATTTTCCTTAATAGCGGCACTTTTCAACAAATCGGCAAAAACTTTTGCCTTGTCTACAAGTTGCTCATTATTCAAATCCGTTCCCACTATAATACGACTGGGATATAAATTATCGTACAAGGCTTTTCCTTCTCTTAAGAACTCAGGGCTGAACAAAATATTCTCGGTAGAATATTTTTCTTTCATTTTCTTTGAAAAACCAATAGGAATTGTGGATTTTATAACGATAACGGCATTCGGGTTTATTTCAACAACTTTTTTTATTACGGATTCTACGGATGTTGTATCAAAGTAGTTTTTCTTCTCATCATAGTTTGTCGGGGTTGAGACTACAACGAAATCTGCATCTTTGTACGCTGAAACATCATCGGTTGTAGCCTTAAGATTTAAATTTTTCTCTGAAAGATAAGATTGTATTTCTTTGTCAGCTATAGGAGATATTTTATTGTTTATTTTTTTTACTTTATCCGAAATGATATCAACAGCAAAAACTTCATTTTGTTGTGACAACAACACCGCCATAGACAACCCAACATATCCTGTTCCCGCAACAGCAATTTTCATCATAACTCCTTATACTGTAATTGTTAAATTATATATAAAATTTAGCAATATAACAAGCACTAGAAAAGTGTTCCCGATTTAAAAAATGATATAACAAACGGTGCAAACAACAAAATAAAAATGGTCGGCAATATCAAAATTGTCATAGGTAGCAACATTTTTACCGGCGCTTCATGTGCTTTTTTTTCGGCTATTGCAACATTATCATCGGAAATTTGTTTGGATATTTTATTTAAACTGTCGGCAAACCCTGTTCCCGTTTCCAAAGACATCGTTATTGTTTTAACAAAAGTATCCAACTGAACTATGTTATACTTTTCAGCCATTTCTTCAAAAGCTGTTTTTATATTAACACCTAATGACATTTTTTTTATGATATTTTTCAGTTCTTTTATCAAACAACCATCCAAAATCGTTATTATTTTATTTAACGAACCGTTAAAGTCAATTCCGGATGAAAGCATTACAGCCAGCAGACTTGAAACGTCCGGTATTTGTTTTACTATTTCGTTAATTGTTTTGTTGTATTGTTCGTATATTTTCAAATACGGCAATATCAAAAACAAAAGGCCGAAACAAAACATAAATAAAATATCAAAACCGAAAATAAATATTGATATAAAACACCCTACAAGCATAGACAGTATCTGTATAAAAACAAACGTGTACGGATTTATTTTTATATCACTTAAATCAAAAACATTTAACATTTTATCTGTTTTATCAATATAATCAATAAAAATTTTTAATCTGATAAATTTTAATACATGTGAAAACGTATTCAAAAACTTTACTAAATAGAAAAAGAATATATTTCTTCTCGTATCAATGCTTCCGTAAAAATTACGCTTCGCATAAAAACTCGACATAACGGTACTAATCAGCATATACAGTATGAAGAATAAAAGTGATAATAAAATAAAAGTCAGTATTAAATATATCATAATTTTATGTCCGCAATTTTTTTCATAATAAACGATCCGGAAAGTATCATAATCACACAAACAAGTAATATCACATTACCGAACAAAGATGTAAATAAAACAGATACTGTTTCAGGTTCAACTAAATAAATCAAAAAGACTATCAAAAACGGAATTATGCTTATAACCATTCCGGAAAAACGAACTTGTGAAGTAAGAACATCCACTTTCGTTGTTAAAGAAAGTTTTTGTGCAACCATAACTTCTATTTTTGAAAGGAGATCCGATATTTTTATTCCGGTGGAATACGATAATCGTAACGAATCCATAAAAAATTTATACTGTTCGTTTTGAACCTTTAATACGGAATCTTTTAAAGCTTCATCTAAACTTATACCCAACTTAATTTTATCGGATACTTCTTTAAACTCCGAAGCTAACGGCTCTTTTATTTGTTCGGATATTGAATCTATAGCTTGAACAATATTTTCTCCCGAAGAAACCGAACTTCTAAACAACCTTATTATTTCCAAGATTTGTTTGTCTATCTCTTTTTTATATTTTTGTTTTTTGTTTTCCAAAAACAACCATAAATAATATATCAATACAATTGTTACTATTATTGCATATATTACATTGAAAACTATTGATATCAAAAGAAATAAAATTACAACAAACAAAAAATTTATTTTGTTCTTATTGCGTTTCTTGTTTTTTATATTTGTCTTTTGTTCTTTAAAAACAAAACAGGCATAAAAAACAAGCAAAAAAAATGATATCAAAAAAAGTAATAACCAAACATTATTTAATGTCATATTTTTTTCACAAAGTTTTTCCGTGTTTGGTCATATACAAACACGGGAACCAAGTTATATTTACTGTTTTCGGATTTTTGTAAAAAAGAAATTTCCGATATTTTTCTTGAACCGTCGGAAAATCTTTTTATTTGAATTATAATATCTATTGCGGATACTATCATTGAAATTATTGATTTTTCGGGCAACTCAAAACCTGCCATTAAACACATAACAACAAGTCTTGATATTGCATCCGAACAAGAATTGGAATGAACGGTAGTCATCGAACCGCTATGACCGGTATTCATTGCCTGTAACATATCCAAGGTTTCCCCCGCCCTGCATTCCCCCACTATAATTCTGTCCGGTCTCATTCTAAGAGAATTTATAACAAGTTGTCTTATTGTAATTTCCGAAGATCCTTCCAAAGATTTAGGTCTTGATTCCAGTCTTACAACATGTTCTTGTTGCAACTGAAGTTCGGCGGAATCTTCTATTGTCACGATTCTTTCTTGTGATCCGATAAAAGAAGAAATAATATTCAGCAATGTTGTTTTACCCGAACCTGTTCCTCCGGAAATCAAGATATTTTTCTTGCTTGAAACGGCAGTTTCCAAAAAGTTCAACATTTCCTCATTCAATGAACCGTAATTAATAAGTTCCCGACCGGAAAGTTTATGTTTTGCAAACTTTCTTATTGTTAATACAGGTCCTTCCAATGATATAGGCGAAATAACAACATTTACTCTTGAACCGTCTTTTAATCTTGCATCAACTATCGGCGAAGATTCGTCAATATGTCTGCCTATCGGAGCAACTATTCTGTTAATAACGGTTTTTAATTTTTCAACGTTTGTAAACTTTATATCCGTTTTTTCCACTTTACCGTTTTTTTCAATATAAATATTGTTGCAACCGTTTACCATTATTTCCGTAACGCTTTCATCCGACAACAAATCTTCAAGTATACCAAGCCCGACTATATCATCAATCAGTTCTTTAGAAATTTTATCTTGTATAGATACACCGACTTTTATTCCGTACACAGAAAGAAGCTCTTGAATTTTAACTTTAATTATATTCGATAACACGTTTTTATCTTGTTCATTCGAATACTCTTTCATTTTCTCAACTAAATCTTTATGCAACCTTTCTTTCAACAAGATATATTTGTTTGAATCCGGCAATATTTCATCCATAACAACATTATTTACTCTGCCACAAGAAATCTCGTCTGCAATCTTTTTTATTCCTGTAACAAAATCGTTATTGGCATCGTTAAACATAAAATTTTTACTTATGACTGCCTCTTCAATTTTAGAATCAAAATTTATAATTATTGAATTCTTCGGAATAAAATTTTCTTCCTGTTCGTCTATGTTAAAATCAATATCTCTCTTAAATATTACAGGCAAAACAATTACATCTTTAATTTTATTAATTATAATGTTCGAATATATTTTTTGATAATTTGATAATGCTACAGGTTCTTTCTCAAAAGGACACAATATTATATCCGATACATGCATAAAATCGAAAATATACTTACTTTTATCACAAACAATAAAAACATTATCGTAAATTTCCGATAAAGAATTTATTATAAAATTGAAATTTTCTTCCGATATCTTTGTTATATCTTTTACACATATAACATCATTGTTCGTATCGAAATAAGATTTCAACATTGACATATTAACATTTACTACAACATTTAAAATATCGTCCAAATATTTTATGTTCTTCTTACCGTAATAAGACCAAATTATATTACTGTTTTGTCTTACATCTATGGTTATATTTTTCTTGCCGGCATAAGAATTTACTGTCAATAAACCTCTTATTAAAGAATTTGTATACAAAGAATTATCTGTTTGTAAAATTGATATTATTTTGGATTTTTTCATTGTTTTTGAGAATATTTATTTATTATTTCGTTTAATTCTTTTTGCCTTTTTTGAAATTCGGAATTTGTTTGTTTTACGGATTGTGCTTTTGTATTTGCAACTGCATTTTCACAAATATCGTTTATTTTAATTATTTTATTTTGCTGAATTTTATCGTCGGATGCAGCTCTCAAAACAATTTTCAATATTCCTTTCTCTTGTGCTAAAACTATTTTTTGCGCTTCTTCCATGGAAACAGCCACCGTTACGGGAATATTAACGGAAACAGTCATTTCATCCTCGGTTTTTTTCGCGGAACCTATAATATCGTTACCGACCGCCAACACCAAAAGATTTTGTGCGACAACACAAGCTGCTTCTTCTAATCTTTGATTCTTATTTTCATATTCTATAATAGATATCAAATCAACTTTGCTTCCGGAAGTAATTATTCCGTTTACTTCCTGATTGTTAAAAAGTATGGTTATTGCTTTTTTGTTATCCGGTATTGTGTTTGCCAAACCGAATCCGGATATTACGGAAGACATTTTGGATGAAGTTATTTGCTCCCCTTCTTCAAAAGGAACTATGGATATATATGCAGGATTTCCGTCAATATAAAAATCTTTTATTTCCGATATGTAGTTAGGTTGAGCATACTGTTTCGGAACTATTTTTTGTTTTATCATCGAATCCGTTATAATTTGTCCCTGTTCTATTCTTTGATTTGCAACAACAACCGCTACTTTTTCGGACATACTTTTATTTTGCTGTCCGACATCGTATAAATATAAAGTCGCAAACATTGCGGAAAACAATGCCAATACGACTATCAATATAATATTCTTTTTCATTTTATTTTACGTTAGCTTCGGTGGATATTTTTTGTGTTGAATCTTGGAACATATTGTTTACTTTACCGCCGAACATTTTTACACCTGCAATCACAACAATAACAACCAAAACAATTATAAGAATATACTCTACCATTCCCTGACCTTTATTGTTTCTTAACATTTTTTCCCCCAATATTAAATTATTTTCTTTTATGTATTTTATTTTTACAACCGCTGCCCGCAAGAACAGACAACTTTGTTTTTATTATAAATTCTTCCATACCTACAACATTCATTATTTTCGGCAAGTCATAAGAATATGATATCGACACCGTAGACAACTCATTTGAAGGTATAAACAACCCCTGAACAAAATTTGAAATATTCGATAAATCCGTTATATTGTAGTCAATACCTTTATAATCTTTAATATCTACCGTTATATCTTTTATTTTATCGACATCCAATCTTCTGCCTTCTATCATTTTGTTGGTCAAATAATTTTTGATGTCTTTTTCTATATCATCGCGAGATAAATTAGTATTTGCTATCATATCTGTCCCATATCTTGTTGCGGAAACTAATTGTTGCCATGTTAAAAGAACTCTTCCAAACCAAACAACAGAAAAAATTAAGACAATTATTACGGGAAATATAAAAATGGCTTCCGTAAAAGCTTGCCCTTTTTTATTCTTAAACATATGTGTTATTTTTTGGGTTTTATAATATCAAAACCGGTGTACTTTCTTAAAACTTCAGGAATTACAACAGAACCGTCTTCCTGTTGATAGTTTTCAAGAATTGTTGCAAATGTTCTGCCGACCGCCACACCGGATCCGTTCAACGTATGAACAAATTCTCTCTTTTTGGTTGCAGCATTTTTATATTTGCAATTCATTCTTCTTGCCTGAAAATCTTTAAAGTTCGAACAAGAAGAAATTTCTCTGTACATATTTTCACCGGCCATCCAAGCTTCCAAATCGTAAGTTTTTGTAGAGCTGAAACCGATGTCTCCGCTGCACAAAGCCATAACTCTGTAAGGAATACCCAACAGTTGTAAAACCTTTTCCGCATCGTTAGTTAAAAGTTCCAACTCTTTTGCGGAATCTTCCGGTTTAACAAATTTTACCAACTCAACTTTATTGAACTGATGATTTCTTATCAAACCTTTTGTGTCTTTACCGTATGAACCGGCCTCTCTTCTAAAACATGCAGAATAAGAAGCATATTTTATCGGAAGTTGTTTATCATCCAACACTTCATCTCTGTGTAAATTTGTAACAGAAACTTCCGCTGTAGGTATCAAATATAATTCATCATCCGGACATCTAAACAAATCTTCTTCGAATTTCGGTAATTGTCCCGTTCCTCTCATAGATGCTCTGTTTACCAAATACGGAGTCATTACTTCCTGATACCCGTTTTGTTTATGAGTATCCAAGAAAAATGTAATTATTGCTCTTTCCAAAGCACAACCTTCATTCTTTAACAATGAAAATCTCGAACCCGAAATTTTTGAAGCTCTTTCAAAATCCAATATTCCGAGCTTTTCACCTATTTCCCAATGATGTTTCGGTTTGAACGAAAACTTCGGAGGTTCACCTACTACTCTAACAACAACATTATCTTTATCACTTTTTCCAATCGGAGTTGTTTCGTCGGGAATATTCGGTATTCTCATTAAAAAATCTTCTATTTGGTTTTCTATATTAAGCAAGAATTTTTCTTTTTCCTGTATTCTTGTTCTCAATTGTTCCAATTCTTCCAACAATGCCTTTTCTGGCTCTTTTCCTTCTCTTTTTAACTTTCCCACTGTTTCGGAATCTGTATTTCTTTTTAATCTGAACTGTTCTATCTCGGTAATTACCGCTCTTCTTGTATTATCCCAATCCATCAATTGATCTAAATTAATATCCTGATTTCTTTTCTTTAAACCTTCTTTTACAACATCGATATTGTCTCTGAATAATTTAATATCTAACATTTTTCCCTCTACAAAAAATTAGAACGCTGCCAACGAGATTCGAACTCGTGATCCCCGCCTTGAGAGGGCGATGTCCTAAACCGCTAGACGATGGCAGCAGTTCTTACTTTTAAAATATTTATGGTATTATACCAAAAAGTCAATTAAAAAGCTATGAATATTGTTATTTCCTTGCCAAATATTTGAAGAAGATTTTTTCTTTCGGAAATTCGGCAACGAAATTACCGTTTACAATATGTCCGTAACTGTTATATTCCAAACAATTATCCAATCCTTTAAAATAATCCGCACTTTCAAACAGTCTGTGCTTTGTAATAACAAAATCTAAACCTCTTGCAAATTCAAATGCCGGAGTTATACTGCCCAATGCCAAGCAAAAACACAGAACCAAATATTTTATTTTGTTTCGTTTAAAATTATAACTTCTGACTAAAAAGCATATTATCATTAAAGCTAATATTGATATTATCGGGATTGTTGTTCTCATACAATAATCAACTTTCATATTCCTCGTCAGTATCGGGCATAGTGTCAAAATAACGAATATGAGATAATACAAAAATGTTTTTTTGTACTGTTTATAAATAAGCATTAAATATATTAAAGCTTCCAACAATACAAAATATACGAACATAGCAAATAACACCCAACCCTTAAATACAGGACCATTACTTAAGTGCGCACCTCCGCTTGTTATACCTGCTCCGTTTGTTCCGGAAGCCACCACATTTGAAGTTAAATATAAGAAAATGATGGGAGTAATAAATATTATTGTTATAATATTTTGAACCGAAAAAGTTCTCTTTATATAATCAAGAATTTTCTTTCTTCTGTATTCCGTAAAAAGATTTTTCATAAAGAACATTATTAAAAGTACGGACAACCCCATAAACGGTAACGGTGCACAGAAAAAGCATAAAAGAGCAATTATCCCGTAATTTTCAATGTTTTTTCTGTTATTGTAAAACATAAGTGTTAACAACCACGCCGGCAATCCCTGATTATATACCCAAAATAAAACTGTTGTGTTTGAACTGTATTGCCCTATAAAAGGAGACCACCATTCCAAATGTAAATCGTTAAAAATAAACGTCGCATCATAAAAGAACGCATACATTGTTCCAACTATATCCATACCGGAAAAGAAAACAAAAACAAGAACCGCCAACAAAACTTTACTGTATTTTCTTACTTTTGCAGCAACCAATATATGCATAAAAGTTAAAAAAATGCCCAAAGCACTATATACCAACATTAACTCGTTCCCTATAAAAAAATAAAAGTGTTGCGGAAATTTCGGGAAAGAAGACAAAAAGAAAGACAATATTTTTACAACTATTGCCGATGGCAACCAAATACCTATGTAATATACCAATGCAACATCTATACTCCTGTAATAAACCGGCCAACTGTAACTTAGTAAATCTCTAAAAATAGCATTTCTCCAATGATGATCATTACTTTGATACCAAAGCCCGCCTATACCGGCAAAATAGCACCAAACAAAAGATATTATTAAAAGTGTTATAAGCACATTCTTGCTGTTCAACAAACTTCTTAAATTGAAAGTTTTATTTTTGAAGTATCCGCAATATATTGCATACAAAAACAAAACAAACGATATTACGGCAATATAAGTTTTTAACCAAGTCAACAAAAATACCAACAGAGGAAGAGCAATATAAACTATTGATACTTGATTTAATGTTTTTAAATTTATTTTTAAATCCATTTTTATACCTGTCATAATAAAAATTTATATTTTCGTAAATTATAGCATTTTAATTATTTATAAAAAAGTTGAAAGTTATATTAATTTAATGATAAAATAATACAAAATTTCGTGGAGCAAACAATGAAAAAACTAATATCTGTTGTTGCCAGTACATTTAACGAACAAGATAATATTGAAAATCTTTGCACACAAATAAAACAAACTTGTGAAAAAATTCAGGAAAAATATGATTATGAATTGATAATAATAGATAATGCTTCCACCGATAACACCACACAGGCACTAAGAGATCTTGCAGCAATAGACAATCATATAAAAGTTATAATAAACACAAGAAATTTCGGGCATATTCGTTCACCTTATTATGCTATGTTACAAGCAAAAGGAGATATTGTCATATCTATAGCTTCCGACTTACAGGATCCGCCCGAATTGATAATCGATTTTATAAAACAGTGGGAGCAGGGTTATAAGGTTGTTTTAGGACAAAAGACTTCCAGTAAAGAAAACAAATTAATGTTTTTCATAAGAACTCTTTATTACAGATTGTTAAATTTATTTAACGATTCCGGAGCAAAATTATTGGAACATTGCACGGGGTTCGGTTTGTATGATAAGGAAGTTATCGACAAGCTAAGAAACTTAAACGAACCTTATCCTTACCTTAGAGGTCTTGTTTGTGAATTGGGATATGAGTTAGCGTGCGTTCAATATTGTCAAAATAAAAGAGAAAAAGGAAAAACAAAAAATACTTTTTATACACTTTACGATATGGCAATGTTAGCATTTACAAACTATTCGAAAGTTCCTTTAAGAGTTGCAACTATGTTCGGTTTTATTTTATCTATATTAAGTTTTTGTTTGGCAATATTTTATTTAATATTTAAATTGTTGTTTTGGTATCATCTTCCTGTAGGTATAGCACCTATTCTAATATCGGTATTTTTCTTTTTTTCCGTACAACTGTTTTTTATAGGTGTTTTAGGAGAATACTTGAATGCGATACTTACACAAGTTCAAAACAGGCCTCTCGTTGTTGAAAAAGAAAGGATTAATTTTTAGGTAAAAAGTTATATGGCTCAAGTTTCAATAATATTACCCGTATATAAGGTAGAAAAATATCTTAGACAATGTCTTGATAGTATTGTAAACCAAACATTCAAAGATATCGAAATAATAATTATCAATGATTGTTCCCCCGATAATTCTTTACAAATTATCAAAGAATATCAGAAAAAAGATTCAAGAATTATTTTACTAAACTTACCTGAAAATAAAGGTTTAAGTAATGCAAGAAACGAGGGAATGAAAATTGCAAAAAGCAAATACATAGTTTTTGTGGATTCCGATGACTGGGTTAGAGAAGATTATGTAGAACTTTTATTCAATAACATAGAAAAATATAATTGTGACGTTTTTTCCGAAGGTTTTGTATCTTATCATAACAAAACTTCAAAATATACCCGTGAAAAATACTCTTTTCTCACAACAAAAAGCACAAATAACAAGTCTTTAATTTTGTTTCCGAGCATAAATTGCGGTCCGTGGAGCAAAATATACAAAAAAGATTTTTTATTAAATAACAACTTGTTCTTTACTTTAAAAAGTTGTGAAGATTGTTTCTTCTTTTACAGACTCGTACTTTTAAAACCTAAGATAATATTTAAAGAAGAACCTATTTATTTTTACAGAATAGGAAGAGAAACATCTTTAACCGCTTCTTTATATTTCAGAACATACCACATAATTAATTTGATAAAAGGAATTTACAAGACATTGAATGAAAAAAAACTTTATAACGAATATTGTACAATATTTCATATATATGCTTTTACATATATTGCATACTGTTTGACATTCAGCTCATTCTCGACGAAAAAAATGAAAAATCTTCTGTTTTCCGTAAAAAGATTTTTGTTTTCCGAAAAGCACTATGGACTTGGCATATCGGATAAGTTTGTAATATTGATTTTTAAATTTTTCTTAAATCATATCAGGTTATACAAGATAACCGCATTTGTTTTGAAAACATTTCGAAGATCTTATACGAAAATATTTTATTCTTTCTAAATTTCATCCTATAATTTTCTTCTTCAATTTTACTATTTTATCGGTAATATTTCTTCCGAAAACTTTTAATAAAAAGTTTTGAATTCTTACTTTTGGAGTGTTCCAAGAACCGTAACAATGATGTATGGAGTATGTGTTTTTGGTTATTTTTGTTTTTTGTGTCCTAAAACTCTTAGCATAAAAGTATTCCGACGGAAAAACAGACAAACTGCCGATTTTTTGAAAGGTATTATTATTAACAAAACCGTATTTTTCACAAAACGCCTGAAATCTGACATTGACGATAGTAATATCGTTTTTACCGTCTTGTTTTACAAAATGTATATTATTATAAACAGATAAAAACTCCTTAAATATTTCAGCATTTTTGGTGCAACCCAAAATACCAAAACCTATATCTTCTTCCGTAGCAAAACCGCAAAAAGCCTCGTATTCCAAAAAAGAATCTATCGGTTTCAGTATTTCATGGTCGATATCCATATAGATTCCGCCATAATTTATTAAAGCATGCAACCTTGCAACATCAGACACAAACGCATACTGTTTTGCTTGATATGCCTCTCTTGTATAATCGCAACAATTAACATCAAAATTGTTTTCATTCCATTCC
>JAFXOV010000028.1 GCA_017528425.1 Elusimicrobiota bacterium
AGGTTCCTTCCTCCCGAACGAAGGTGCCGTGCTGATTAGCCTTTCCGACAAGGTTAACTTGTCTGAACAGGCCATCGAAATCGGCAAGGAATTCCAGAAGCTCGGCTTCAAAATTTACGCTACCGAAGGTACCGCCAAGTTCTACGAAGCAGCCGGTGTCAAGTGCGAAGTGGTGAACAAGATTGCTGAAGGCCGCCCGAACGTTCTTGATGTCATCCTGAACAAGCAGGTGAACCTCATCATCAATACGCCGTGGGCAAAGCGCGACGCCATCAAGGACGAAAGCGCTATCCGCAAGGCCGCCATCAAGTACAAGGTCCCGTACATCACGACCCTCGCCGGTGCCTACAACACCGTGAAGGGCATCGCCGCAGCTCGTAATGGTCATGGCGCCGTGAAGAGCCTCCAGGAATACCACGCAAGCATTGAAGAAGTGTAGTAGAAAGCCCTCGGCTTTGACCGAGGGCTTTTTTATAGGTCAAAAATGTAGTGGTGAGTGTTGTTACACAAACCACTTTTTTTGAAAAAAATAAAGATTTTTGTTATGATGCTTTAAATGTCATTTTATTGACACAAATAAATTTTATATTACCCAAAGAGGTAAAAAAATGCATTTGAAACGGCTTGTAAACCAATATATTCGCAATTGTGCTACTTATAAGAATAGTGAACAGTATAATGAACAAGAGTGCCGTGATGAATTTATTGGACCTTTTTTGGAATGTTTGGGATGGGATGTTCAGAACGAAAAAGGCGCTTCTCCTCAATATAAAGAAGTTGTGGTGGAAAAATATTCTAGTAAAAAGGAACGTCCTGATTACACGCTTACATTAAATGGACTTGGTAAAATTTTTGTAGAAGCGAAAAAGCCCTCTGTAAATATTCTATCAGATAAAAAGACTGCGTACCAAACTCGTTCATATGGGTGGAATGCGGGACATAAAATTTCGGTTCTTACGAATTTTGAAGACCTTGTTATTTATGATGTCACAAACAAACCTGAAAAGCAAGATGCAGCATCTGTTTCGGTTTATAGAAAGTATCATTGTTCTGAATATGTAGACAAATTTAAAGAAATATCTGACTTAATTTCGCGGAATAGTGTTTATTCTGGTGCTTTTGATGAATTTACATCTGCAAATTTTCAGAGTAAAAACCGGACAACGTCTAAAATTGACGAACAATTTTTGTTGCAATTAAATAGTTGGCGACTTCAAATAGGAAAAAATCTATTTGAAAATTATAAAAAATATCGTAATGTCGAACTGTTGAACGATGTTGTGCAGGAATTCATAAATCAAATTATATTTTTACGAATTTGTGAAGATAGAAATTTGCCTCTATATAAAAAATTAAAAGACGTTGCTGAAACATGCGATGATTTGAAGAAATCTCTTACAAAGCTATTCCGCGAAGCAGATAAGCGTTATAATTCAAAACTCTTTGCTGGTGAAAATATCATCTTTGATTTGAATAACGATGTTATTTTTGAGATGATATGTTGTTTGTATTATCCTCAGAGCCCGTACCTTTTTAATATTATAGAACCAAATATTTTAGGAATGATTTATGAATCATTCCTAACAGAACGTCTTGTAAAAGACAAAAGTAGTATTAAGCTGGCTCGTAAAAAAGAGTTTGAAAACCGTTCAATAGTATCAACTCCAATAGAAATCGTAAAATACATGGTTAAAAATACGCTGGGGCCACTTTGTAAAAAGAAAACTCCGCAGGAAATTCTAAAATTGAGAATTGCGGATATAGCTTGTGGTTCGGGAGTTTTTCTTGAAGAGGCGTTTGAATATCTTCTGAATAGTTGTATTGATTGGTACCTAGAAAATGATCCGTCACATTTAATTGAACTCTCCAATGGAAAAAGAAAATTGCCTTTTGAAGAAAAAAAGGCAATTCTAGAAAACTGTATTTTTGGAATAGATATAGATTATCATGCTACAGAAGTATGTAAATTTTCGTTGTTGATAAAGTTGATTGAAAATGAAAATAAGTTCTCGGTATATGATTCTACTCCAATTTTACCAGATTTAAGTGAAAATATAAGAAACGGCAATTCTCTTATTTGCCGTAACGATTTGCAGTCTTCTTCATTGGATTTGTTGAAAAATGTAAAACCCTTTGACTGGGATAATATTAATGGAGGAAAACCCTTTGATGCAATTTTAGGAAATCCTCCGTATGTTGCGACAGAAGAAATTCATAAACTTGAGACGAAGGAAGAGTTTGAAGTTTACAAGAATAAATATGTCTCTGCATACAAGCAATTTGATAAATACTTCCTTTTCTTGGAACTTGCTTTAAGTAAAATTACGAATGATGGCAGAGTCTGTTATATTATACCAAATAAATTTTATAAAATAGATGCGGGAAAGGAATTGCGTAAATTGCTTTCAAAGAAAGTGGAGAAACTCGATGATTTTGGATCTTTACAGCTTTTCCCTGATAAAACAATTTATAGCTGCATTCTTACATTCTCGAAAAAATCGGATAAACTTGTATATACAGAGGTCGATTCTCCTGTAAGATTGTGGGTTGGAGGTTCTCTTGATAAAAAAAGTTTCTCTACTGTCAAACTAAATGAAAATCTATGGGCTTTGACGACTGATCCTCATTTGCTTCGAATACTTGAAAATTGTGATACGAAATTAGATAATGTTGTGGATGTTTATAATGGTATACAAACTAGCGCTGAACGTCCGCCAATATATTGGTTTGCTCAAGACGAAGTTGTTCGTGAAACCTCAGAAATTGTTTGTATAAATAAATTTGGTTCCAATTATAGTATCGAAAAAGAATTGTTGCGCCCATATTTTAAACCGACGCAAAAGGAAGAAAAGGGCGGAGATACATATTCGATTATTGAAACAGATAAACGAATAATTTTCCCATATGATAGCAATGGAGAGTTAATCGATATTCGTACAATGAAATCTAAATATGCGGGCATATATAAGTATTTTTCTGACCATTATGATAAACTTGTTCCTGCATGCTTAAATAATGGTAAAGGACGAGATATAAAAAATGCAACTGCTAAGACATGGTATCAATATGGTAGAACTCAGGCACTCACATGTTTTATAAATAGACCAAAACTTATTGTAAAGATCTTGAGTAAAATTCCAATGTATGCGTATGATGACAAGGATACATTTATAGCTTCGGGAGGTACAGCTGGATATTGTGCTGTAAGTACAAGAGAAAATTCAAAATATGATTTGTTTTACATTCAGGCATGGCTTAATCATCCTTATACCGAAAAATTAATCAGAGTTCTTGGTAGCGACTTTGAAGGTGATTTTGTTGCAAGGGGAACTTTTTTACTAAAGAAGCTTCCTTTTGTGGAATTGGATTTTTCAAAGAAAAAACAAAAAGAAATTCATGATGAAGTTGTGGAGTTTTCGAAACAGGTGCGAAAGGTGAGTTTGCAATTAAAAAGAAACATTGATAAAGCAACAAGAAGTGTTTTGGAAAATGAAAAAAAACGACTTGTTTGTCAAATTGAAAGTAGAATCACGAAAGTATACGAAATGAGTTTCTAAGGTAAATAAATGATTTTGAAAAGAAACAGTAGTCAGCAGAAACTTCGTGGGGCTTATTATACGCCTCTTTTACTTGCTGAAAAAATAGTAGATCTTTTTAAAGGAAATAGTTCTCTTAAAACGATGCTAGAACCAAGCTGCGGTGATGGCGTTTTCTTTGATGCTTTGATAAATCGAAAAGAAATAGAAAAATTTGACAGGCTTACTGGAATTGAAGTAGAAAAAAAAGAGGTAAAAAAACTTTCTCAGAAATTATCGTCCTATAAGAATCTAGAAGTCCTAAAGTGTGATTTTTTTGATTTCTATAAGCGAGAACAAGAATCTTCTCGATATGATCTTATTCTTGGAAATCCTCCGTATATTCGTTATCAATATCTTACTGAGGAACAACGGAATGAAATGTCGGAAATTCTTGTTTCGCACAAGATGAAGTCAAATAAACTTATAAATACATGGGTCGCTTTTGTTGTTGCCTGTGTTCATATGCTTTCGGATAAAGGGAAAATAGCGTTTGTTATTCCTGCAGAGATTCTTCAAGTTGCGTATGCCGCTGATTTGCGTTATTATCTTTCAAAAAATTTAGCGAATATCACAATCATCGCCTTTAAGGATTTAGTCTTTCCAAATATTGAACAAGAGGTTGTTGTATTTATAGGCGAAAAAAAATCGGAAAAAAAAGGTATTCGCATAGTACAATTTCAAAATTTGGACGATTTGGATGTTGAAAGTATAAAAAAAATTGAATTCCAGCCTCTTTCAAATACTCAAGAAAAATGGGTGAGATATTTTTCATCAAAAGGAGATACGGATGCTCTTACGAAGATAAAAAAAGACGTTCGTTTTCAAAAGCTTTCAGATTGTGCGTTAATCAATGTTGGGGTGACTACAGGTAACAATAAATATTTCTCGGTTGATGATGATACGGCTGAAAAGTTCGATTTAAAGAGAATTGCGCTACCCCTTATTGGACGAAGTTCTCATGCCAATAGCGTTTATTTTAATAGATCTGATTGGGAAATAAATGTTCATGAAAAAAAGCTTGCCTATCTTGTTAATTTCCCTGAAAAGGACTATGAAAAATATTCGAAAAAGCAGAAAGAATATATTCAACTTGGTGAAATTCAGGGATTAAATAAGGGATATAAGTGTTCTATTCGAGAGAAATGGTATAGGATTCCTTCTATATGGATTCCAGATGCGTTTTTTCTGCGGAGAAATAATCTCTATCCAAAGTTTGTGTTGAATTGCTGTGGGGCGATTTCCACGGATACTATGCATAGAATGAAGTTTCTTAAAGGTATTGCTCCTGAACGTGTTGTGCTGTCTTATTATAATAGTATTTCTTTTGCATTTGCAGAAATTTGTGGACGTAGTTATGGTGGTGGCGTACTAGAAATTCTGCCGGGAGAGGTAGGAAATATTTATGTGCCTGTATTAGATTCTGTTCCAATAAGAAAAGTTCGTCAAATTTTAAAACAAGTTGATGAAATTATTCGAAATGCAGAAAATGTTGAACTGGCTTTAGATATTGTTGATGAACAGATTCTATGTGATTACTTGAATGTGGAAAAGAATGTTGTTGCAGAAGCTCGTTCTGTCTGGCGTCAAATGCAAGCTAGAAGATTGACTCGATCAAGCCGACAGTCAAAGGAATAATTTGAATCAGTGTCTGGGGGAAGAGTTCTCTCCCCTTTGGGGGCGAATTTTTTTTAACATTAAAGACCGTAATAGTAAAATGTTACGGTCTTTTTGTATATGATGGGGGAGAACTCTCCTTGATTTGTACTTCGTCGCTCTTCACTTCTATTGCGGATGCACGGATGTTGCATCCGCAACGTCCGACTTATTGTGGTAAGAATAGCGAAACCTTAAAAAATTCTGTATTTAGGTTCGAATTTCATTTCTAATGAAATCTCTCATTAATTCTATCGATGTATTTAATTCTTCCCTTGTATATCTTGTATTTCTTTGATTTTCGGGATGATGGATTTGATGTCTTATGTACTCACTTAGGGGCAAATCCAAAGTCGTTACGTTTAAATTTTGCGTTCGTCTATCTCTGTTTTCTTTCAAATATGTTCTTGTCGGTTTCCCGTTTTTGAATTGGCCTAGTTTGCCTTCACTCTCGATAAAACCATAGAGTTCATTATGGTATTCTTCATCGGCTTCATTAAATGCTACGTAATTAATTTCATTGAGAGATGGATAAGGCAAATCATTTCTATTTACGTTCTCTACTGAAATTCTTTCGCCGTTTCCTATAATCAATCTGAGATTGTCAAAATCTAATTGTTTCACAACATAAGGACTATGTGTTGTTATGATTATTTGTGTGTTTGCTTGCATAGACAGTTCTTTAAAAGCTTCTATTAATTTTCGCTGGTAATCGGGGTGCTGTGCGGTTTCTGGTTCCTCGATGGCGTAAATTATGTTTGGAACATTGCGCTCTGTTTTTCTTCTGTCTGCTTCGGCTCTGAAAAAATTTATAAGAATTAATCTTTTGATACCGCTTCCACGTTTGTTTATAGGGATATTGTTATCTCCAGAGATAGAAACTCTCTTAAATACATCGGTCCATTTTAATTCATTACCTTTTGGAATGATTGGGTTAAGGCTGTTTGCTACTTCTGGATCCATTTCTCGAAGTTTTTCTAAAGTTCTGGTTGACACTTCCTTCAGTTTTTCTTCAACGGTTTGAGAAATTTCTTGAAGTTTACTTTTGATGCTGTCGTCGTTTAGGATTTGACTTACTGCAGCTTTTAGCGGATCTTGTACTTCGTCATCGCTGTCGCTGTTTTTCCGATCGGATTGAAAAAGAGCATAGATGGGCATGTAGAATTTTAGTTGATCCCAAATGTTTTTTGCGTCTTCCTTTGAAACATCGATTTCTATTTCGTTTAATTGTAAATCATCGTGATAATGGTTCCAAATGGCCTTTCTAATGGAAGCGCTTTTCGTCTTATCATCACATTCTATATTGCCAAGGTCTTTTTTTAAGTCTGCAATTTTCTTTGTTAGTAGGTCGGAACATTTTGGATTTGTTGGGTGATTTGCTTTTATGAAAACTTTTTCTTTGCCTGCTTTGGGATATTTTTTGATAATCTCTAAAAATCCATCTTTGTTCAATAAATATTCATTTTGCAGGCTAGTTGGGTTTGTTGCGTCTATTGTTATGGATGACGGGAAGTTGTCAAATATGGCTGTTATGAAGATGTCCTCATTTCCTTGATTTTTATTTTCTTTGTTTATATCTTCTGAATCCAATTTGATAATGCCGTTTCCAGAATTAAAAAAAATATCTAGAGCTTCTAATATGGTTGACTTTCCACAGTCGTTTTTTCCGATAAAAGCAGTTAGGTTGTTGAACTCGATTTCTGTACGATTTTTATAGGTCCTAAAATTTTCTATTATAATTTTTTTTAAGTTCATATAGTTCTCCTTTTTTGATAGATTGAATTTGTATTTTTCTTAATATACATTAATGATGATATATTAGTATACCCAAAGTTAATTTTTGAAGATTCGGTAGGATCGTTTTTTAGTTAAGTTTATTTAGAATCAATTATTGTGTTCTTATTTCGAAAAATAGTAGGACGGTCTGCTTGTCTAGTTATATTAAATTAGTTTTCTTTTGCTTGTGATAGGATTGTATTTTGCCATTGGAAATTTGTAGAAGAGTTGTTTTGTCTGTGTAGTCATTTTTGCTTGGTTTATAATGAGGTCACTTAGTAACAAAGTATTTTCTGTAGGGTTTTTCAATACATTTCGTTATTTCTGCTAGGTCTTCTTTCATTTTGACTTTAAGTTCTCGTCTTTTGACATCTTGTTCTTCGAAACGAGCGGCTTTGGGAATGTCTTCTTGGCAAAGGTAATCCGTTACGATATGGTCGCCATTTCTGGAAATCAGAAGAGATAAACCTTTTGTCCGATTTTACGCTTTCGAAACACTCCTTTGGCTAATGATGCAAGATTGACGGAATACTTCGATTGAAAATGTTTGAAAATGCCTATTTTACGTTAAATTCGCGTTACCTGCCACATTCGCGTTAGGGATAGTGACCCCTTGGGGCGAAGACTTGCGGGCAGTTTTGTCTTGATGTTTTCGGGAGCAAGGCTTCGTTTTAGGAGGCGAGTAACGAGCGAAGCGAAGGTGGTCGCCCCTAAAATATAGCCCGACCGCACATATATGTGCGGGAACGCCCAAATGATTAGGCAACGTTCTCCAGATTTGTCACAAGGAAAAGCCTGCAAGCCGAGTGTCGCAAAAATATGCTTGCATATTTTTATGACCGAGGCGTAGCGGCGGACGCCGTAGGCGTCAAAAACCGGCCGGCGTTATCGTGCAGTTCGGTGGCCAGACCCCGCTGAACATCGCCCGCGCTTTGAGCGACGAAGGTGTCAAGATTCTCGGCACCAGCATCGACTCCATCGATATCGCCGAAGAC
>JAFXOV010000029.1 GCA_017528425.1 Elusimicrobiota bacterium
ATACATTTTTGTCTAAATCTAAATCAACATCAACGGTTTGAAGATGCATTTCTAAAAAATTCTTTGCTTTTGTTTCGGCATCTTCTTTTGATTCGGCATTCATTTCAGCCACACCTAAAATTTCAACATTGGCTAAAAAACGAATCAAAAATTTTTTGTCATTTGTCATAATTTTACTCCTTTCTTCACCACAAACATTAAATTGCAAATAAGGATAGTTCAACTAAAGCCTCGTGATTTTGTATCATTTCAACACATATCTATTGAGCGATGTAATATTGCGTTTGGGCGTTATTATTGAAGTTCCAACGCAAGTCAAAATAAAAATCCTGCTCATAATCCGGGGTTGGTTTTATATGAGGCGGCAGGAAGTTTTTGCTTTCTTCATGTGCTTTATAAGTATTTATAGCTTGTCTTAATTCAATGTTAAATTTGGCTTTGAATTCTTCCAAAGTCAATTCCAACTGTTCTTCGTGATTCTGTCTATTTTTTATAATTATTTTTCTGCTCATTTTTATTATCCTATATTATATAAATTGTTCCTGTAAATTACCCAAGTGTCTAAAAAGCAGGGGATAACCCCTGCGATTTATATGTATTTAAAAAATGTTTCTCTGACTTTTATGGCTAATTCAATTTGTTGTTTTGCGTATTCCTGATATCTTTCAGGGTTTGTAAAATCTACAAATATCGTTCTTCTTATAAAGCAACTTTTATTTGAATCCTTACAATCCCAAGTCATTGCTCCGAGTTCTTTTTCGATTTCTTTTTCGTGTTCTTTTAGGTCTGCGAAAAGTTTCTTATTATCTCCGATAAATAATTCCGATGCGACATAATTATCTTTTACACTTATTGTTTGCTTGATGTAAGCACCTTTGAGTCCAATCGGTATATTTTGGTAATGTTGTGATGCCGGCTTTATTTGATAATCGCCCTCGCCCATTTCATCGCATACTTCCGAATAAACTTTCCAATAATCGTATTGAATACCGCCTGTTTTAGTTATTGTCTTTTCTCGCTTTTGCTTTTCTCTTAATTCAGGTTTCAAAAGGCATTCAAAGTCCATTTTATCGCCGTTCAAAAAAGCCTTAAAAACAAAAATTCCTAAATCGCCTGTTGAACTTTCATTGACCACCTTTAAAACATTCATAATTCGGTCTTTGGGACTCGTAACTATCCATGCGAAATATGGTTTTTGAGGTAATTCTAAAACTGTCGGTTCGTTTACCGCATTAACAAAAGTTTCAAAGTTTTGTGTTAATTCTGCGATTGTAACTACAACTTTCCCACTTTTGCTTTGATAATTCGCTATGGTAGAAGTTACCAATGCCGGAGTATTATCTGCTAAATACTCTGTGAAATTTTGTTTGCTCTTTAGAGCTTGTTCTGCTGTGATTGTAGTCATAATGACCTCCTTTTTAATGTGTACAAACACATTCATCACTCTAAACAGGCTTTAATTAAAGTCATTGAGCGAAGTTTTGTATCATTCAGACACAATTAATCGGTATCTTTAATTCGATAAGGACTGATTTCAGTTAATTTATTTATTCTTGCAATTTTACGAGGCATAACACTATAACCGCCGGTTGGTGCAATAACAATAGTTGGAGCATCCATATTAGCCGTACTTACATTTGTTGCATTTCTCTCTTTCCAATGTTGTTTGGCTGTTTGAAGGCTTTTATAAACACTTCTTGAACCTTCTTCGCCTTTGTAACTATATGACCGAGGAATATTTACAACTTTTTGAGGTGCAAGCTGATTTGCTTTTTTAACATATTCTTTTGCATCATTCTCTGCTTTAACTGCTGATTTCATAGATTGTCTTGCATAGTTTTCATATTTCTTGGCTTGTTCTATTTTCCCATTTTTTCGGAGTCCTTCTGCCATTGCAAGTTCCATTCTTGCTTGTTGTTTCTTTTCATAAGCAAAGTCATCGTTTTTATATGAGAGATTTAATAATTGATTAATTTTATCTTCTGTCTCTTTGGATATAGATGCAGATTTACTTGCACCGCCTCCGCCACGACCACCTGCTGAACCACGACCGCCCATCGATTAGTCTCCTTTCATTTTTGGTATATCTATATCAATCCAATTCTTTTCACTTGCTCCCCAAGTGATTTTACGACCTGACTGTTTGGATAATTTTTTAATTACCTTATCAATCTGCTTTCCGCTTGATGATTTAAGTTCCTGCCAATCGTAATCTTCCTCATAACGAGCGTGTGAAGGGTTTTTCCATTTGCCTAAATATCTGATTTGAACACTAACGGAATTTCCATAATCTTCAACCCTGAAG
>JAFXOV010000030.1 GCA_017528425.1 Elusimicrobiota bacterium
ACAACACCGCTTTTATCGTAGTATTCCGCCAACGGTTTTGTTTGTTTTTCATAAACAACCAATCTTTCTTTTATCGTGTCCGGATTATCATCTTTTCTTTGCACAAGTGTAGCACCGCAAAAATCGCAAACTCCTTCTTTTTTAGGCGGTTTTAATTCTATATTAAAACTGCCGCCGCATGAAGGACAAACTCTTCTTCCTGCTAATCTTTTTATAACTTCTTCCTGTGCAATATCTATATAAAAAACTGCTGCTATTTTTCTGTTTAATTGTTGTAAAAACTTATCAAGTTCTTGTGCTTGAAATATTGTTCTCGGGAAACCGTCCAATAAAAATCCGTTTTTACAATCGTCTTTTTGTAATCTTTTTACAACCATGTCAACAATTACACTATCCGGAACCAACTGTCCAGAAGTCAAATATTTTGCAAACATAGGATCATCTTTAGCTTCTCTTATCATATCACCGGTAGAAAGGTGAACAACATTAAATTTGCTGCTTATTGTTTTTGCCTGTGTTCCTTTTCCTGCTCCCGGAGGTCCGAATAGTATAAAATTAAATTGTTTCATAGTTTTTTCTCTTAAAATTATTTTATGTTAAACCATCTGCCTTTAATTCTTCCTTCTTTCATGAAACCTTCATAATGTCTCATTATCAAGTGAGATTCTATCTGACCGATAGTATCCAAAGATACACCCACAACGATAAGCAACGAAGTTCCACCGAAGAAGAAAGGAGCCGACATCATTGTTCTTAAATAATCAGGCAAAACCGCTATACATGCTACGAACAATGCGCCGCCCAATGTAACTCTTTCCAAAACTTTTTGAATATATACTGCCGTCGGTTCGCCCGGTCTGATACCAGGAACAAATCCGCCCGACTTTTTCATGTTTTCCGCTAAATCTTTCGGATTGAAAGAAATTGAATTGTAGAAGTAACAGAAGAATATTACCAAACCTGCATATACCAAATTGTATATCCATGAACTTCTGTTAAACCAATCCGTTATTGTTTTTGATACGGGAATTCCCCATACTGTCCAATCCGGAGCAAACTGTGCAATTGTCAAAGGTGCAGACAAAATTGATACTGCGAAGATAACTGCGATAACACCGGACTGATCAACTTTAATAGGTAAGAACGATGTTTGTCCGCCGTACATTCTTCTTCCAACCATTCTTTTTGCATAGTTAATAGGAATTCTTCTTTGTGCTGTTTCTACCCAAACAACGAGTGTTAAAACAACCAAAACCAAAGCCAACAAAACTATTGCCAAAAGCAATGAAAGTTCTTCCATTTGTATAAGCTTTATAACACCTAAACATGCCGACGGAAGTCTTTCAACGATACCTGCAAAAATGATTAAAGAAATACCGTTACCGATACCTCTTTCGGTTACCTGCTCACCGAGCCACATTATAAGAACGGTTCCGGTTACAAGTGTAAATACTGTCATAACCATCCAAGACATTGTAGGATCCAAAACTATAGGCATACCGCTCGGGGTAGGCATTCTCATTATAGCCATCGTAAGACCGAAAGACTGTATAGCACCGAGAATAAGTGTTCCGTATCTTGTAATTTGGGTAAGTTTTTTTCTTCCCTGCTCGCCTTCTTTTGCTAATCTGTCTAAATAAGGAATAACATGGGCACCCTGCATCAAACTCATGATAATGGATGCGTTGATGTAAGGCATAATACCCATTGAAAAAACAGACATTCTGTTTAATGCTCCACCGGAGAACATA
>JAFXOV010000001.1 GCA_017528425.1 Elusimicrobiota bacterium
AAGATATGTCGATAACGGAAAATTACACAAGGAAATAAACATTGACGGTAAAAAAAGTTCTTCAAAAAATCATTACGGTTATTTTAATGCCGTTATGTTTTCACCGGAGGATCTGCAGATAGTAAAAGGAGATCCTTCCTTGCGCCGTCGTTTTATGGATATGGAAATATCCCAGACAGATCCGGTTTATTACGATTTGCTTGTACGTTATCGCAGGCTTTTAAGGCAGCGTAATTCTTTATTAAAGATAATACGGGATCAAAACCATTCAAGGGAACAGTTATCAGTATGGGATGAAGAAATATCAGATGTAAATGCACAGGTTTTAGTAAAAAGGTTAGAAAATATAAAAAAGCTGAAGAATATTTTAATTCCGGCATTTAATGTTCTTTCTGATAAATCCGATTCACTGGATATTAAATATGAAATAAAAGGCAACGACGGTAATCTATTTTATCCGGAGGAAGAGACCTTTGAAAGCTTAAAAGATTTTTATAATAAAAATCTGCAGGAGAGAATGTATAAGGACATCCTTATGGGAAATACAGGGATCGGTATCCACAGGGATGACATGAAAATTTATATAAACGGAGCGGAAAGTAAATCGTTTGCTTCTCAGGGACAGCAGCGTTGCTGCGCTCTTGCCTTAAAGCTTTCCCAGATAGAATATATAAAAAATATTTCAGGGGAATATCCCGTACTTTTGCTGGATGATGTAATGAGTGAACTTGACAGTCACAGAAGAAACCAGCTGATAGGTTTTATAAACGAAAAAGTACAGACATTTATCACTGTAAATGATAAATCACTGATACCGGATTTTCCTTCCAGTCGTTATTGTGAAATTGAGAAGGGTAAAATTAAAAAAGAATGATATGGAAGATGTTGATAAAATTTTATTGAATATGATTGGTACAAAAGCCAGTCAGAATCAGTATAATCTTTTTAAAATGAAAGCCTGCTGGTCTGAAATAGCAGGTAAAAATAATGCAAATCATTGCATTCCTGTTAAACTGGACCGAAGGATTTTAACGTTAAAAGTTGATTCTTCCGTATGGGCCAATCAGTTTTTATATTATAAAATCCAGTTTATAGAAAAAATAAACAGGTTTATGGGAGTCGATTATGTTAAAGATATAAAATTTATTGTTGGGTCAAATATAAAAATACATATAAAAAAAATAAATAAAAATATTAAGACCCATAAAGATAAAATTGATTTGCCTCCGTTAAATGATAGCGAGAAGGAAGCAATAAAAATAAAGTTTTCCCATATACAAAACGATAAAATCAGAAATGCTGTTATTAAGGCAGAAGAAAAGAGATATGGGCTTGAAAGACTTTTTAATGAAGGTAAAATTAAAAAATGTCCTTTATGCGGATCCTATATAAAAGATAAAAGAAATATATGCTTCGAATGTGAAAGAAAAAGGCAGGAAAATAAGGAAACAGAAATATGGAAATTAATAATAAAAGAACCATGGATAGGGTGGAACGAAGCTAATAAAGTTATTAAATGTGATGAATTTGAATTTGATATTGTAAAAAATGATGTTAAAGCCTATTATTTCGAAAAAATAAGAAATAAAACAGCTGACGTTAAGGAAGAAATGATTGCGATACAGTTAAAATCCGGAAAACCCTATGCTTTAATCGGGGAAAAAGAAAAGGTTAATATTTTAAGGTTTCTGCAAAAAGGGAAGTTATAACATATTTTTTTATGTTGGAAAAAATTAATAAAAATTTTATTTATCATAGTGGAGGAAAGAATGGCTGAAAAAAACGAAACAGTGATACAGAATGCGGAAGATGCAGAAAAAATCCGTATTGATGAAGTTGCTAAACAGGAAGAAATTGAAAAGGAAATTAAAGAAGCTACAGGGGTGGAAGGACAGTACGGAGCCAGCCAGATCCAGGTGCTGGAAGGTCTGGAAGCAGTTCGCAAGCGCCCCAGTATGTATATAGGAAGTATTTCCAGTCGCGGTCTGCACCACCTGGTTTCCGAAGTTGTTGATAACAGTATTGATGAAGCCCTTGCCGGTTTTTGCGATAATATCCAGGTTACTATTAATACAGACAACAGTATAACAGTCGAAGATAACGGACGCGGTATTCCGGTGGACATGCATAAAACAGGAAAACCGGCAGTTGAAGTGGTTATGACGGTACTTCATGCAGGCGGTAAATTCGGTGACGGCGGTTACAAAGTTTCCGGCGGTCTCCATGGTGTTGGCGTATCCTGTGTAAATGCTTTGTCCGAAAAGATGGAAGTAGAAGTACGCCGTAACGGGAAACGATATGGTATTGAATTCATGCGGGGTAAGACCAGCAGACCCTTATATGAAATAGGCGAGGCGGAATCTACCGGTACAACGGTACATTTTAAACCGGATAATACGATTTTTACGGAGACGGTTTATGATTATGATATTTTGCGTCTGCGTTTACGGGAACTGGCATTTTTAAATAAAGGCGTTACCATTTCCCTGGAAGACAAACGGGACGGCCGCAGTGAAACATTCCATTTTAAAGGCGGCATTATTGAGTTTGTAAAATATGTTGACGCCAACAAAGACAAGATCAACGCAGAACCCATTTATGTGGAAGGGGTCAAAGATACGAATATTGTCGAAGTAGCTATGGAATATACTGACAGTTATACGGAAAATATTTTCAGCTACGTTAACAATATCAATACGGAAGAAGGGGGAACCCATTTAAGCGGGTTCAAACAGGCCCTGACCCGTTCCATTAACGATTATGCCCGTAAAAACAATTTATTGAAAGAAAATGACGAAAATCTCAGCGGCGACGACTGCCGGGAAGGTATTACCGCGGTAATCAGTATTAAAGTGCAGGAACCCCAGTTTGAAGGGCAGACAAAAACAAAACTGGGTAACAGCGAGATTCGCGGAATCGTAGATAATCTGGTAACAGACCAGCTGGAAGAATTCTTTGAAGAACATCCCAGTGAAGCAAAGAAAATAATTGAAAAAGCGGTTATGGCTTCCCGGGCCAGGGCAGCAGCCCGTAAAGCCAGGGA
>JAFXOV010000031.1 GCA_017528425.1 Elusimicrobiota bacterium
CGACCTTCAGGTTATGAGCCTGACGAGCTACCGGGCTGCTCCACCCCGCGATTCCTTCAATATCCGTAAATTATAATCATTTTTTTTTAGTTTGTCAATAACTATTTTTTTTGTTTTGTATTGATTTTGATGTTATATTTTTTGTAAAATCAAATAATATTTAATATATAACATACTAGCATAGAATAAGTAAATTTATTTAGGAGTGTAGGAAAAATGGCTACAAAAAAAGTAAAAAAAGTTGTAAAGACAGAAAGTAGTTCAGCAGTAAAAACAGTTGCAAAGAAAAAAGTAAGCACAAAGAAAAAAGTTACGGCAACAAAATCGACACCTGTAAAAAAAGCAAGTTGTGCATCAAAAAAAGAACTCGAAGCAAAAAATAATCCTAATTCTTATGTTATCGTTGATTATCCTGTTGAAAACGAAACAATCGCAAGTGATAACTATGTTTTAAGAATAGGGGCATCAGCAGACGGTTATGTTGAAGTTTCTTTTAATTCCGGTGAGTGGTTACCATGCAGATTCGCATCAGGATATTGGTGGTTTGATTGGAATTATTTTAAATCAGGAAATGTTACTATTGCAGCAAGAATAGTTGGTAGTGACGGAAAAATTGTAAAACTTTCTGATATAAGAAAATGCAAGGTTTCATAATCTTATAATAGATTGCAAACCTATAACAGTATTTATATTCTTTGTAAGATAACAAATCACTTTTTATCTTTTTGTGTTGTTTATTAAAATAATAAAAACAATTATATTAGATGATAGTGGTTTGTTATCTGCGATATAGATATTCAACCTATATCAATTATAAAAATCTTTAGGAAAAATAAATAATGTATTTAAAAAAATTGGAACTTTGTGGATTTAAATCTTTTGCAGATAAAACCGTTTTAACTTTTGAAAAAGGTGTGTCTGCCATTATCGGACCTAACGGATGCGGTAAATCTAATATATCCGATGCTATTCGTTGGTGTCTTGGAGAAAAAAGAACAAAATCCATGAGAACCAAAGCTATGCAGGATGTTATTTTTGGCGGAACAAAAAAAAGAGCTGCGGCAGGTATGGCCGAAGTAACATTAACATTTGATAATTCGCAAAACATGATTCCTATAGATTATTCTGAAGTTGCAATTACAAGAAAATTATTTAGAAGCGGTGAAAGTGAATATTTTATCAATAAAACACAATGCAGACTTAAAGATATAATAGATTTGTTTTTGGATACAGGTATCGGTACCGGCGGATATTCTATTATAGAGCAGAATAAAGTTGAAGAACTTGTTATGGCAAATGCCGAAACAAGAAGAGAATTCTTTGAAGAAGCTGCAGGTGTTGCCAAATATAAAGTAAGAAGAGAAGAAACTTTGCACAGGCTTAAAAATATAGAAGTGGATTTATCAAGATTAGATGATTCTTTAAAACTAATCGGAGAACAAATAAAAAAGTTGGATTTACAAGCAAAAAAAGCAAAACAATGTAAAAAATATAAAGAAGATCTTGCAAAATATGAAATAGCCGAAGTTGTTAATAATCTTGCAAGAGGATATGAAGAAATAGAAAAATTAAAGATTCAAATTGAACCTAAAGTAAGAGAATATGAGACAACAAATGTTACATTACATCAGCTTGAAGCGGAACAGCAGGAATTAAGGCTTACTAAAACGGAAAATGATGAAAAGTATATTTCGTTGAATGCTGCAGTATCTGAATTAAAAGCGGAATCTGCGGTTGCGGATGCCAATATTAAAAATTTGCAACAAAAAGATGCCGATTTGGTTCAAGAACAGGACAGATTAAGACTGGAAATAGAAGATGCAAAAGAAAAAATATTAGAATATGAAGAAGATTTAAAAAAAGCAAATACTGCAGATGATGGTATAGATGGAGAAGTTGAAAAATTAAAGCAGGATACCGAACAAAAATTTGAAAAATATAATTTAATAAAACAACAACTTACCGATTTGGAAAAGACGGAAGATGATACAAGATCAAAACTTGTTGAACTTGACCAAAATAAAGATACTTTAATTAATTCAAAAACATCAATAATACAGGAACAAGCCGAAGCTTCTGCAACAGTTTCTTCAATAGACAGAAATATTGAAAGATTAAATAATGATATTGCTCCGGCAAATCAGGAAATAGAATCTTTTGAACAGCAGTTAAAGGAAACACAAAATTCATTAAAAGAATTAGAATCAAAAGTTGAAGCAAGTAAACAAGTGGTTTTGAATATAGATACGGAAATAGATAACTTAAAAGAAAAAGAAATAGAATATAATAAAAAAATTGCGGGATTGGAAGCAAAGATAAGTACAATTAAAGAAATGGATGCGGAAAATCCGATAAAAGTTGCAATAAATGCAGTAAAAAGTTTAGGAAATATTAAATATACGGTCGGGGAAATAATTTCTCCGGATTTAGACAGAATAGATATTGTTGCAAATGCTTTAGGTGATAAAATAGATTATCTTATTTGTGATACAATGCAGCAAGCCGAAGATGCGATAAAATATTTGTTGGACAACAAGTTATGTAAATTATCATTTGTGGTATCCGAGAAAATTCCTAACGATATTCAAGTTCAACAAAGCAGTGACAGCGCGATTGAATTATTTAAGATATTAAATTGTTTACCTGAATATGAAAAAATAGGTAAATATGTATCTTATGGAATATTTATAAATAATGATAAAATTTATTCAAGTGCTGTTGTTTCCGGTGGAGCAAAAAATGTTTCCGATAAACCTGTTCTTGTTGAAGAACAGATTAAGAAGATGCAGCAGGAAATAGAAGGGTTAAAAAAAGAACTTGAGAATTTGAATAAGGAAATAGATTCAAAAGAAGAATCAAAATTAAATATAAGTTTTCAAGATAGAGAAGTTGAAAAATCCAAGTTGACGGTGCAAGCTCAGGCGGAGATTGTTCAAGAAAAAATTACTAACAGAAAAACGGAGATTTCCGATACGGCAAATGAAATTGAACAATTGAAAAAAGAAAAAGAAGAAAAACAATTGTTACTTAATACGATTAACGAAAAGATTGAAAATATTGATCAGAAACTTTCAGATATAGAAACAGAAGCAGTAACTTTAAATGAAACATTAAGTAAAGTTGAACAAGAAATTGACACATTAAGAAATCAGGAAGAACAGGCAAATCAAGAGTATATAAATATATCAAATAGTTATGAAAGAAGAAAAAGTGATTTGGAACACAGAACAACCGGGCAAAAGTATATTACCGACAATATAGACAATTTAAAATCTCAAATAGAACAGAAAACAAACAGAACCTCGGAAATTGAAACCGAACTTCAAAATGTTCAAACAAGTAAAGAAAAAGAAGCTGCAAATATTCAAAAATATGAAGAGGAAAAGATACAAAAAGAAACAGAACTTCAAATCGTTATGGGTGATAAAGATAGAATACAAGGTGAAATAGATGCAAAAGAAGCTGTTATTTCAGAAACAAGAACAAAAGTTGCACAACTAAACGATGAGGTAAATAAATTACAATCGGATCAAAGAACATATAATACGCAAAAAGATTTTTTAGAAAAACAAATAATGGAAACTTACGGCAAAACATATGAAGAAATAAAAGAACAATATATAGGTGTTGAAGTTGATAAAGAAGAAATAGCAAGACTTAAGAAAAAAATAGACAGTTTCGGCGCTATTAATTGGAGTGCGGAAGAAGAATATGAAAGTTTATCTCAGAGATATAATTTTATTCAAAGCCAACAAAAAGATTTGTTAAAAGCAAAGCAGGATTTGGAAGAAACAATCAAAAAAATCAATGAGACGACAATAGTTAATTTCAAAAAAACATTTGATGAAGTAAGAGAACATTTTAGAACTTTATATAAAAAAGTTTTTGGCGGCGGAGATGCAGATCTTATTTTAACCGACGAAAATAATTTGTTGGAAAGCGGAGTTGATATTAAAGCTCAGCCGCCGGGGAAAAATGTTAAAAATATTATGCAATGTTCCGGCGGCGAAAAAGCTTTTACCGCGGTTGCATTGTTGTTTTCTTTTTTCATGGTAAAACCTTCGCCTTTTTGTATTCTTGACGAGGTTGATGCTCCTTTTGATGATGCAAATGTTGGCAGATATAATAATATCATTAGAGAATTTGCTCAAAAAACTCAATTTATGGTTGTTACACATAATAAAAGAACAATGGAAATGGCAGATTCTCTTTACGGTGTTACAATGGAACAACAAGGTGTTTCAAAGATAATATCCGTAAGAATGAATAAAGACAGTGAGAAAGAAATAGATCAAATATTATCAAAAAATAATGGTTAATTTATGTTAAAAACAATAGTTTCAGCTTATTATTGTGATAATTATGATGAGAATAATGTTTATAATATTGTTGAAAAAGTAGTTAAATCATTTGGTAATATTGCAGATATTATAAAACCAAATTCAAAAGTATTAATAAAACTTAATTTGTTAAGTGCATATACTCCGGAACAGGCAATAACGACACATCCGTCAATAGCAAAAGCAATAATAAAAATAATTAAAAAAGCCGGTGCAATTCCCGTAATGGGGGATAGTCCCGGAAATTTAATGAACGGTATTGAAAATATTTGGAAAAAAACGGGTATGTTGCAGGTTGCAAAGGAAGAAAATGTAGAACTTATAAATTTTGAAGCATGCGGTTGTGTTGAAGTATCCATAAAACATCCTACTGTAAAACAAATTTATGTAACCAAAGCAATAATGGATTGCGATTATATTATAAACTTACCTAAACTGAAAACACATACATTCATGGGGTTTACTTGCGGAGTTAAAAATTTTTACGGAATTATTCCGGGGGCAAGAAAAGTTGAATATCATAAACTTGCACCTACACCGCGAGAATTTGCTTGTTTATTATCTGAAATATATAGAATGGTAAAAGAAAAACTTTTATTCACTATTGTTGATGGTGTTGAAGGTTTGGAAGGTAACGGTCCGAGTTTAAGCGGGCAAAAAAGAAAATATAACATAATTGCCTGTAGTCAGGATACGGTTATGTTGGATTCTTTTATTCTAAACAAATTAGGAATAAAAACAAAAAATAATCTTTTGTTAAATCCTTTAAAAGAAAAAAATTTGGGTGATACGGATTTGCAAAATATGATTTATGTGGGAGATAAGATTTCTTGTTTTAATTTTGATAAGACAAAACTTCCAATTACAAATTTTTTAAATCTTTTACCGTCGTGGCTTGCAAGATTTGTTGCTAAATATGCGGGTAAACTGTTTTGGGTAAAACCTAATATAATTGAAGATAAGTGTGTGGGCTGTTTACAATGTATGAAATCTTGTCCCGCAAAAGCAATAATAAAAGAAAATGAGAAAACGAAACCTGTTATACAAAAGGATAAGTGTATAGGCTGCTTTTGTTGTCATGAATTATGTCTTCATAAGGCGATAGAAATAAAAGAAAGTTTTATTGCAAGTTTTTTTATAAAAAAATGAAAAAAAATAAAAAAATACAACATTACATAGAATATATAGCTTTAAAGTTTTTGATTGGAATCTTACATTTGTTTTCCATCGATACTGCAAAAAAAATAGGCTTTCTTCTTGCCGATATAGCTTTTGTTTGTGTTCCTGTAAGAAAAAAACATATTATGGATTCTTTAACAAAATCTTTTCCTAAAAAATCTAAACAGGAAATTCTTTCAATAACAAAAGATGTTTATAAACAATTTGTTTGTACAATTATTGAAATTGTTTTTGTAAATAAAATGAGTGATGAACAACTGAAATATTCTGTAAATTTTGAAAATATATATTTAATGGAAAAAGCAAAGAAAATAGGAAAAGGTCTGGTTGTGATGTCTGCACATTTCGGTAATTGGGAAATGCTTGCAATATCTGCAGGGAAAAGATATCCTTTATCCGTTATAGTTGCAAGACAGGAAAATCCTTATTTCGATAAACTTATAAACGGGATAAGATCGACAAGAGGATATAAAACAATTTATAAAGATGTCGCTCCTATAGGAGTCATGAAAGCTTTGAAGAAAAACGGAGTTGTCGCTATTTTAGCTGATCAACATGCCGGCGATCAAGGAGTATATACTCCGTTTTTTTATAGAGAAGTTTCTACTCCGAAAGGTCCTGCTGTTTTTGCATTAAAAGCAAAATGTCCTTTGTATACTGTTTTTTGTGTAAGGCAGCCTAATGGCAGGTATTTATGTACTTTTGAAGAAATCCCTTTACCTAATACCGGAGATAAAGAAAAAGATATAGAGATAATAATGACGGAATATAATAAAATTCTACAGAAATATGTAGAAAAATATCCGTCTCATTGGTTTTGGTTTCACAGAAGATGGAAGACTCAAAAACCAAAATAAATGTTGTAAATTAAAAATTTTTAATTTATAATTTATTTAGGTCGTAGAAAAATTGTTTATATTAATTGCTTTTGTTTGTAAAAATATGATATAAAAATAAGATAAACCAAAGGAGAGGCTTATGCAAATTAATATCACGGCAAGGCATTTAAAGTTGACGGATGCTATTGATTCTTATGTTAGACAGAAGATTTCAAAGGCAGGAAAATTTTTTGACGGAGATAATGTATGGGCACATGTTATTTTATCCGTCGAAAAAAACAGACAGATAACGGAAGTCACTTTTTATATTGCCGGAAAAGCTTTTAGAGCAAAAGAAGAATCTGAAGATTTATATGCATCGATAGATTTAACAATTGATAAACTATCCAAACAACTTAGAAAAGAAAAAGAAATTTCTAAAATTCACAGAAAAGCAAATTTAAAAGTATCAAAATCAAAGAAAATAAAAGCAGAAGTTTTTTCCTATGATACAATGCAGGATTCAAGGACTAAAATTTCTGAAATAAAAAGATTTGATATTCGTCCTATTTCAATAGAAGAAGCTATAGATGAAATGGATTCTTTAAACTATAGAGTTTATATGTTTTTAAATTCTTCTACTGAAAAGATAAATGTTTTGTATAGAAAAGACAGCGGTTCTTTAGTAATGTTAGAGCCGGAAATGTAATATATAAAAAATATAAATGCCAATAAATTAGGAGGCTTTGGAAAAAATGAATATTATGGACTTCTTATGTCAGGATGCCATTACGGTAGATTTGAAAGCACAAAACAAAAAGGATGCTATTATCGAATTAATAGAACTTTTGAAAGATGCTAAAAAAATCAAGAAAACAGACGAAATTATTGATGTTGTTTTAGAAAGAGAAAAACTCGGTTCAACCGGTATTGGTCAAGGCGTTGCCATACCTCACGGAAAAACAGATGTTCTTTCCGAACAAGTTGGTGTTTTGGGTATTTCAAAAAAAGGTATAGAGTTTAATTCTTTGGATGGTGAACCTGTTTATATAATATTTCTTTTAGTTGGACCTGTTGAAGTTACAGGACAACATTTAAAAGCTTTGTCAAGAATATCCAGATTGTTTAAAGATAAATTCTTAAGACAAGCTATAAAAGATGCTGAAACAAAAGAAGATGTTATAAAAATTATTCAACAAGAGGATGCCTATTAAAATGCCGGTGCTAACAGTTGGCACTTTAATTGAAGAAAAAGCAAAAGATTTATCACTTACCGTGATTGCCGGTTCCGGAGGAATGGATAAAGTAATTACTGTTCCTGATACCAACAGACCGGGGCTTGCTTTCACGGGATATTTCGAGCATTTACCTTATGAAAGAGTTCAGATAATAGGTATTGCCGAACATACTTACCTTACAAATTTATCCTATGAAAAGCAATGTGAATTGTTGACGAAGATTTTTTCTCCGCCGCAAGTTCCGTGCTGTATTATAACAAGATCGTTTGAACCGTCAAAATCGATGGTTGAAATATTTAATAAACTGAACGTTCCTCTAATAAGCACACCTTTGTCTTCCGCACAATTATTGGGAGATTTGTTGTTTTATTTAGACGAGAAATTAGCCCCGATGGAAAGAGTTCACGGTGTGTTATGTAATGTGTATGGTTTAGGAGTTTTTATAAGAGGAAAGTCCGGTGTTGGAAAATCCGAATGTGCACTTGAACTTGTTAAAAGAGGACATATGCTTGTTTCCGATGACACAGTTGAAATAACAAAAAGATCCGGCAGAATCTTAATGGGAAAAAGTACGGGCATAGTAAAGCATCATATGGAATTAAGAGGTGTCGGTATAATTGATATCAGAAATATGTTCGGTATAGCAAATATCCTCGATGAATCAAAAATAGAGCTTGTTATAAACCTTGTTGATTGGATGGAAGTAAAAAAATATGAAAGATTGGGAATAGACGAGTATTATGCTAATATTTTAGGGGTTAGGGTCCCCGAACTTACTATTCCGGTTGCACCGGGAAGAAATTTAGCTATCATTGTTGAAACCGCCAGTTTAAATCAAAGACTAAAAAATAAAGGATGTTTCACTGCTTTAGAAATGAGTAAAAAATTGATGGAACATATGAATAACACAAAAAATGAAAAATAATTTTTTAATTATTTCAGGTATATCCGGAGCAGGTAAAAGCCAAGTCTTAAACATTTTAGAAGACTTCGGCTTTATTTGCGTCGATAATATGCCGTTGGAATTTGTTTTTGAGTTCATACAATTGTGTAAAAAAGACAGAAAGCAATATAAAAATATAGCATTGAGTATTGATGTAAGAGCAGGTAAAAATATTAACAAAATATCTCAAATACTTTCCGCATTGAAGAAAGAAAAAATAAAAAGTAAAGTTTTTTTCTTGAACGCGGACAATGCGACATTATTGAAAAGATATTCGGAAACAAGAAGGAAACACCCGCTGGGAACTATAGTTAAGGAAGGTATTGTTGCCGAAAGAAAAATGATGGAGATTGTCAGAAAAGTTTCCGATCAGGAAATCGATACCACAAACATGACAATTGGGGAATTAAAAAATACTCTCGCACAATTAATAGGTATTTCATCAAATAACAGACAACTGCTTTTATCAATTATGTCTTTCGGTTTTAAGTATGGTATTGCAACAGAAGCAGATATTGTTTTTGATGTAAGGTTTATTCCGAATCCTAATTATGTTACCGGACTTAAAACAAAAACAGGTAAAGATTTGGAAGTTGTAAGATATGTCGAGAAACAAAAAGAATATAAAACATTTTTTAACAAAATATCCGCATTGTTAAAATCTTTAATGCCGGGATATATAAAAGAAGGGAAAAGTCAATTAACTATTGCCGTAGGTTGTACGGGCGGCAGACATCGTTCCGTAGCAATGGCAGAAAAACTGGCTAAGTTTTTTGTAAAGAACAAATATAAAGTAAAATTGTATCACAGGGATATTCTTCGTGCAGGATAAAAAAAATTTAAGATATAAGATAGTTGCAATAGGCGGAGGTACCGGACTTTCAACGTTGTTAAGAGGATTAAAAGCTTACGATGTTGATATTACGGCTGTTGTTACCGTTTCCGATGATGGCGGAAGTTCGGGAAAATTAAGAAAAGAGTTGGGTGTACTTCCTCCCGGAGATATAAGAAATTGTCTTGTCGCTTTAGCCGAAGAAGAAAATCTAATAACAAAATTATTTCAGTACAGATTTCCTAAAAGAGGAGGATTATCAAATCATTCTTTCGGGAACTTGTTTTTGACGGCACTTACATCTGTCTCCGGCGGATTTGATAAAGCGATACTAAATGCAAGTGATGTTTTGGCTATAAAAGGTAGAGTACTTCCGGTATCTTTGGATAATGTCAAAATGAAAGCAACTCTCGTAGACGGTGAGAAAGTAACCGGAGAATCTAAAATATCAAAAAGTAAAAGTGCCATTAAAACGGTCGAAATAGAGCCGAAGAATGCAAAAGTTTCTAAAAGTGTTATTGATGCAATACTTGAAGCAGATTGTGTTATTTTAGGACCGGGATCGTTATATACTTCAGTAATAGTTAATTTATTGTTTGATGGTGTTATTCCCGCATTAAAGAAATCTAGAGCTGTAAAAATTTATATATCCAATATTATGACCCAGGTAGGAGAAACATCCGATTTTAAATTGAGTAACCATATAGATGCAATAATACAACATTCTTATCCGGAAATTTTGGATGCTGTATTTGTTAATAACGGTAAAATACATGATGTTATTATGAACAGATATGCGAAATTGAACTCTGTTCCGGTTAAAATAGATAAACTAAAATATAAAAACATAAAAATAATTAAAAAAAATTTTGTGTCGGAAAGTCAGTATGCTCATCACGATTTTATAAAATTATCAAAGGCAATTTTTAATTTTTTGAGAGGTAAAATAAGATGATAAATATTTTAATACTTTCTCATTGTGAATTAACAAAAGAATTAATAAAAACAGCTGAGGTAATTGCCGGTAAGCAAGAAAATTTGTTTTATATAGATCAGGATATAAAAAATGAAAATCTTGCAAGTTTACAGATAAAAATAAGTGAAATTCTTCAAAAGATAAACAATGAAAAAGGTACTCTTGTTTTAACCGATATGCTTGGCGGAACTCCATGTAATGCATCAGTATTGCTTACAAAAAAATATAACCTTGAAGTGTTAACCGGAGTGAATTTACCTATGATATTATCGTCGATTTTTGCAAGTAAAACGGCACAAACGGCAAAAGATTTGGCAGACAAAGTGTTGGCGGACGGTAAAAAGAGTATTGTTAATGCAAAACAGTTATTAATGGAAAGATTAAAATAAAAGGAGTTATATTGTGACTACCAAGATTGTAAGAATTGATGACAGACTTATTCACGGACAAATAGTTCAAGGTTGGCTTAAAACGATAGATATCGATACGATAATGGTTATTTCCGATGAAGTTGCAAATGATGAAATGCAAAAAATTCTGTTATCTATGGCTGTTCCGAGTTCCGTAAAACTTGTAATAAATACTGTAAAAGATGCAAGTTACGAAATTTCAAATGACGTATATGAACAAGATAAATTAATGATTTTGTTTTCAAATCCGCAAGATGTGGTAAGAATGATAGACAGCGGAATAAAGTTTCAGTCAATAAATATAGGCGGAATGCATTTTGCCCACGGGAAAAAGCAGTTGTTGGCCAATTTATCCGTGGATAAAAATGATGTAATTTCTTTTTTAAAACTTATAGATTGCGGAATAGAATTGGAAACCAGAGCTTTGCCTCAAGACGACAGATATAATGCGGTAAGTGATATTCAAAAAGAGGCGGAAATTTTAGGAATAAAAAGATAAAGGATTTTTTAAAATGAAAAAGATTAAATTTGTATTGGGAATACATAATCATCAACCGGTAGGAAATTTTAAATGGGTTTTTCAGAAAGGTTATGATGTTGCATATAAACCGTTTTTGGATACGATGTTAAAACATAAAAACATAAAATGGAATTTACATTCGAGCGGGATGTTGTGGGAGTTTATGATAAAAGAACATCCTTCTTACATAAAAAAAATAAAAAGTTTGATTTTAAAAGGTAATTTGGAAATTATTTCCGGGGGCTATTACGAACCTATATTATCCGTTATTCCCGACTACGACAGAGAAGGTCAAATTAAACAGTTGTCGGACTTTATAAAGAATACATTGGGGTATGATTGTAAAGGTGCATGGGTTGCAGAGAGAGTTTGGGAACCTTCGTTGGTAAAATCTCTTGCAGATACCGGAATAAAGTATACAATACTTGACGATGTTCATTTTATGGCTGCAGGGCTAAAAGAAAACGATTTAAAAGGCTTTTATACTACAGAAGATCAGGGGAAAGTATTAACTGTATTTCCGATAAGTCAAAAATTAAGATATTTAATTCCTTTTCAGGATGTCTCGGTATGTATCGATTATTTCAGACAGCTTGCAAACGAAGATAAAGATATCGTCGTAGTTATGGCTGATGACGGGGAAAAATTCGGTATGTGGCCCGGAACATATAAACATGTTTATGAAAACGGATGGTTGGATAACTTTTTAACGGCAATAGAGGAAAATTCCGATATAGTTGAAACTGTAACTTTCTCGGAAGTATTAAATACTATGAAACCGTCAGGCAGAATTTATTTGCCGACAAATTCTTATTTCGAAATGTCGGAATGGACTTTGCCTTCTGCGGTTCAAAATGATTTTGATTCTTTTGTTAAACAAAACGAGTTTAAACCGGAATTAAAACCTTTCATAAGAGGCGGTTTTTGGAGAAATTTTTTAAGTAAATACGACGAAGCAAATAATATGCATAAAAAAATGATCAGATTGAGCAAAAAGATTCACGATAAGAATGTTCCGTTAAATTCTCCGATACAAAAAGCTTTGTATGCCGGTCAATGTAACTGTGCATATTGGCACGGCGTTTTCGGAGGATTGTATTTGCCTCATTTAAGAAATGCAATTTATGATTCTTTATTGGAAGCGGAAAACCTTTATAATAAAAAGTTTGATGTAAAAAGTGTATGGACAAAACAAGATTTCGACAGTGATGGCCTCGACGAGTTTTTATATGAAAGTCCTAATCAGGATATTTATGTGGCTGCACAAAACGGCGGAAGTATTTTTGAATTTGATATTTTGAACAAAAAATATAATTTTATAAATGTGTTGATCAGAAGATATGAAGGTTATCACAAAAAACTAAAAGAAGCTATAGAAAATAATAAAGTAACCGATTCTCAGGAATTTACATCGATTCATACTGATGCCGTAAAGGTAAAAGAGATAGGATTGGAAAATCATTTGATATACGATTGGTACAGGAAAGCATCATTACTTGATCACTTCTTTAATAACGATACCAAGTACGAACAATTATATGGCATGCATTTTAGAGAAGAAGGTGATTTTATCTTGGGTAAGTATGATGCAAAAATAGTTTCCGGAAACTTGGAATTAACAAGACAAGGACATGTTTGGTATGAAAACGCACACTTACCGGTTGAAGTTAAAAAAATTATTAAACCTTTGAAGAAAAACGGATATGAAGCAGAATATAAAATAAAAAATCTTTCCGATACGGAAATGAAATTTACATTCGGTGTCGAACAAGTTTTTGCTTTTTCGGAAATGACATTGGAAGATAAACAAGAATTTGTAAACAAAAAGGTTTGGGTAAGACAAGACGAAAATTTTGGAATAAAAGTTAAAGTTACAAGTTCTAAAAATTGTGATAATTGGATAGTTCCCATAAATACTGTTTCTACCTCGGAAAACGGTTATGAAAAAACGTATCAGGGGACAACATTGGTTAATGTATATAAATTTGTTTTGAACAAAAATAAAAGTTTTTCTTTTAAAATAAAAACGGAAATTTTAAATAACAAATAATTATGGAACACATAATAATTTTTTCAATAATAGGAGCAGTTTTAAGTGCCGATATAACAATGTTCGGTCAATTTATGATTTCAAGACCGATTTTTTGCGGTCCGTTATTCGGATATATTTTAGGCGATATTCATACCGGATTGTGGCTCGGAATGATAGTTGAAATGATGTGGATAAACGCTATTCCGATGGGAGTATCGGTTCCTGTAGATTTGACGATGATGACAAGTTTAGCTGTTATTTGGTCTTGTTCGTTTTTTCAAGGAAGTCAGGAGGCGGCAATTTTCGCATTGGCATTATCAGTTCCGTTTGCGTATTTATATAAAGAAGTTGATTTGGCAGGAAGACTTTTTAATACCAAAATAATGCATTGGGTTGAAGATGGTGTTGAAAAAGGTTATGAAACCAGAATATCAAAAGGAATATATTTAGGATTACTGTTTTTCTTTATAAGAACAGCGGTTATGTATGGAGTATTGATGCTTTTGGGCGGTTTGTTATATAAAGCTATTTATTCTTATTTGCCTGTTCAGATAATGATTTCGTTTAAAAAAGCATGGTATTATTTACCTGTTTTTGGTTTTGGAGCTGTTTTGTACAATTTTAAAAATATAAAAATACCGTTTATTAAGAAACAAAATGATTAAAAATTTTATTTTTTTAAGAACATTTTTTTTACAAGCTTTATGGAACTTTGAGAGATTACAAAATATCGGTTTTTTGTATATTTTGTATCCCGTCATAAAAAGTTTGTATAAAGATAAAGAAGAAAGAAAAAAAGTATTGCTTAGACATATAGGATTTTTTAATACAAATCCGTATATGGCAAACATAATAATTGCCATGGTTATAAATGCCGAAAACAATATTGCGTCAGGACAGGAACAAAATATAAAAAAACCGGAAATGATTAAATCCGTTTTGGCGGGACCGGTTGCCGCAATAGGAGATTCTTTCTTCTGGGGAACATGGAGACCGTTTGTTTCTTTTATAGCTATATTGTTGATAATATTATCCATGAATATGTTCAGTGTTAATTTTTTATGGATAGCCCCGATAATATTCATTGTGTTGTACAATGTTGTCCATATAGCTTTCAGATATTGGTCTTTAATAGTAAGTTTTAGATTGAACGATAAAATGATAAAGATTGTTTCAAAGTTAGAAATAAAGTTTATGGGGGATATTTTTAGAATCGTCGGGCTTATAATAATTACCCTTGCCATATTTTTTTATTTTAAAACTTTTGGCTTTGTTCCCGTTGTAGATACGGAATTGCATAGGTTGGTTTATCCGGATGTTTTGATATACGGAGCAATCTTTTTAATAAGTTTTTTATTTGGCAGAATAAGACCGGTGATAATGTTTTATTTTGCGCTGATTTTTAGTTTTATATTAGGTTATTTGGGGATATAGAAATGAAAGAAAAAAATGTAAAGATCGTCAACAAATTGGGACTTCATGCCAGACCCGCTTCTTTAATTGTTCAAACAGCTATGGGCTTTTCTTCCAATATATATATAATTAAGGACGAAATAAAAGCAGATGCAAAAAGTATTATGGGGATTTTAATGCTTGCTGCAGCTTGCGGAACGGAGCTTAAAATTCAAACGGAAGGTCCCGACGAAGAACAAGCATTGGAAAAGATGGCGGAAGTATTTAATAACGGATTTGGAGAGGAAATATAATGAAACAAAATAACATTATTTTAAACGGTATTGCAGCTTCTTCGGGTATTGCTATAGGTAAAGTTTTTATTTTGGAAGAGGACGATTTCCTTGTAGTAAAAAAAGAAATAAAATCGTCCCAAATAAAACAGGAACTTAACCGTTTAAAAGATGCTATGGCTAAAACAAAAACCGAACTTGAAGAGAATCAAAAGGAATTAAATAAGGTTTTAGGTGAAAATTATGCAAAGATTGCCGACGCACATTTGCTTATTTTAAATGACCCTTTAATTAAATCCGAAGTTGAAAAAATAATAAATACCGGTATTAATGCCGAGTATGCTCTTCATACGGTTGTTGAAAATCTTTCCAAAACTTTTGACTTGATGGACAATGATTACTTTAGGGAAAGGAAACATGATCTTTTAGACGTGGCAAAAAAAGTCATGAGAAATCTTTTCGGTAAACAGAGAAAAACTTTAATGGATTTAGAAGAAAATTCCGTTGTTATTGCAAAGACTCTTACGCCGGCAGACACGGTTACAATGAAAGAGGCTATGATAAAAGGTTTTGTAACCGAAATAGGAGGAAAAACTTCTCATACCGCATTTGTTGCACAAAGTCTTGAAATCCCTGCCGTTGTAGGTTTAAAAGGCATAATACATCAGGTTAAACAAGGTATGCCCATTATAGTTGACGGAAATCTCGGTTTAGTCATTTTGGATCCCTCAAAAGAAACGATAGAAAATTATAAAAGAGAATATGAAATACAAATTTCAAATAAAAAAGAACTTGAAAAATTTAAAGATTTACCTGCCGTTTCTTTGGATGGCAGAGAAGTTGTATTGGGTGCAAATATAGAAAACCCCGAAGAAGTAAGATCTGCACTCAGGCATGGTGCCAATGCAATAGGTTTGTATAGAAGCGAATTTATGTATATGTCGAGAAAAACGATGCCTACGGAAGAGGAACATTATCAGAATTACAGCAGCGTTGCTAAAAAAATGATGCCTTACGAAGTTATAATAAGAACCGTGGATTTAGGCGGAGATAAAATTGCAAGATTGGGTTTGATGGATATAGGCAGGGAAGCAAATCCTTTTATGGGGCTTAGAGCAATAAGATTTTGTTTGAAGTATCCGGAAATATTTAAGATTCAATTAAAGGGTATATTAAGAGCAGCCGTTCACGGGAAAATAAAAATAATGTATCCGATGATTTCAAGAATTTCGGAAATAAAAGAAGCCAATAAAATACTTGAACAAGCTAAAGAAGAATTAAGGAGAGAAGGAAAAAAGTTTAAAGAAGATATTGAGGTCGGCGTGATGATAGAGGTTCCGTCTGCCGCAATAATAACGGATTTAATAGCAAAAGAAGTTGACTTTTTATCGATAGGAACGAATGATTTAATTCAATATACCATGGCTGTAGACAGAGTAAATTCGGACGTTGCTCATCTGTATTCACCTATGCACCCGGCAATTTTGAGATTGTTGAAGAATATAATCGATTCTGCTCATTTGGCCGGAACGGATGTCGGTATGTGTGGAGAAATGGCAGGTGATCCTGCGTATACGATTGTTTTATTGGGATTAGGCCTTGATGAATTTAGTATGTCTGCGGCTCAAATACCGAAAGTTAAAAAAATTATAAGAAGTGTTTCTAAATCGGATGCCAAAGATTTGGTTGAACAATTGTTAAGATGTTCAAGTATGCAGGAAATTGATATAACAATGAAAAAATTCAAATATAAACAAAATCTTTTTTAGAACAAAATTGTATTAAAACAAAAGAAAAACGGGGGTAAGATTTTAAAATCTTACCCCTTAACTATTTTATGAAAGAAGTTTCGATTAGTCGTTACTTTCGTAGACTATTATATTGTCTCTTCCGGAATTTTTTGCTTTGTAAAGAGCTTTATCGGCGTTTCCTATTAAAGTGTCTATATCTGTGCTCTTGTCGTATTTTGAAATTCCTATGCTTATCGTAACAGAAAAACTTTTTTTGCCGTCTTTAAAATTTATATTTTTTATGTTTTTTCTTATTTTTTCCGCAATATCGACAACTTTGGCTTGTGTTATTGACGGTAACATTACTATAAATTCTTCTCCGCCGTATCTTCCTACTATATCTCCTCGTCTTACGGAAGATGAAATTGTATTAGCTGTCACTTTAAGTACTTCGTCTCCCACCAAATGTCCGTAAGTATCATTTATATTTTTGAAATGATCAATATCCAACATCATTAAATAAAATACGGTGTTATATCTTTTTGCTATTTCTATTTCAGAATATAGTTTTCCGAGAAAAAATCTTTTTAAGAATAGTCCCGTTAATCCGTCGATTCTGGCTTTTTCTTTAAGTTCCGAAAACAACATTATTCTTTTAGTACCCAATTTTAAATGAGGAATGAAAAATTCACCTTCTTCCAAATATATTTGAGAATATTCAGGCTCTACCACCAAAAATGTACATGAGTTTAATTGCTTATCTATTATCATAGGCCAAGCAATTACGGGTTTGTTTTCAATATTAAATAAGGATTTTACTATTGCAGGTCCTTTTAATGAAGCTATTTCTTCGTTGTTATTTATTAAAGAAAACCATTGTCCTTTTTTTTGTTCGTTTAATCTTGATAAAATTTTTAAATTCTTTTTGCCGTTTTTTTCAATCTCGCTGTTATTTTTTGTTGTAATAACCACATAACAGACTCCGACTCGTGTTTCCAAAATATTGAGTAGTCCGTTTGCTAAATCTTCGGGTACATCCATGTTTTTGGTTAAATCTTTTGAGATTATATAAAAGTGTGTTATTCTTTCAAGTTTCTTTTCCAAAGATTCTCTTTTATCCGAAAGACTTTTTTCTTCATTAATAAGTTCTTCTTTATAAAAACGAAGTTCGTTGTTTCTTTTTTTTAAGTTGGGGTATTGTATTATTTTCCTGTTTGAAAATAAGAGAAGAACAGGTATCATCGGGACAAAAATTAACAAAATTATTAAAGTTTCGTGTGAAAAACCGAAAGTAAAGAAAGCTGTAAATACGGCTGTAGCGCAGATGGCAATATAATAAGTAATATTTATTTTTCTTGAGAGCATTGATAACGGCAACAGAAAAAGTATTAATATGTATTTTATGTAATCAGCATTAACTTTATTGTAAAGTATAAAAAAACATAGCAATATAAGAAATAACTTTAAATAGAATAATATTTTTTTCATTGTTTTTGTTCTTCTTTATAAATACAAGTTTGATTTCTTCCTTGTTTTTTTGCCGTATACAAAGCATCATCGGCTTTTTTTATAATTTCATCGGGATTTGTTTCATCTTTTAATTCTGCGATACCTATACTTATTGTCTTTTTTATCTGTATAGGATGATAACTTTCTATAGGCATAAAAAACTTTTCTTCTTCCACCATTTTACGAACTTCTTCGAGAATCTTGTAACTTTCGTTAATTGTTGTATGATACATCAATACCGCAAATTCTTCTCCGCCATACCTAGACAACACATCCACAGCTCTGAATCTTCTTCTTAAAATATTCGATAATTGTTTTAGGAACGTATCTCCTGCTAAATGTCCGTAAGTATCGTTAACTTTTTTGAAATAATCAATATCTATCATGGCAACCGTAATAGGAATACTGTTTGTCTTTGCTCTTTCTATTTCTTCTTGCAATCTTTCTATAAAATAAGACCTTGTATATAGACCTGTAAGTCCGTCGGTTATTGCCAAAGCTTCAACCTTTTTAAACATTATCGCATTGTTTAAAATAAGTCCTATTAAACTGGCTAAAATGGATAACAACCTTAAATCATAATCGTCGAAGAATTCTTTTTTATCCGTGCAATAACCTTTTATTGCACCCCAATAGTTATTTTCTATTTCTATCGGAACAACAATTAAAGAGGAAATATTTTTATAATCCGTTTCAGTAAATCTTCTGTCTTCTTCCGTATTTGTTATTAGTAAAGGGACTTTGTTAAATTTAGAATAATTTACAAAAATATCTTTGCTGGAATGTCTTTTTATGTTCCATTTACCTTTAGATATAAACTTTTTCGTTAGAGCTTCCAATAATTTTATAAGGTCCTTTTCATTCATGGTATTTTCTATGGAATTAATCATCTGTTCAAAAGATTGGAATATTTGCATTCGTTGATTTATTGCATTGATTTTGTTTTCATTGTTTGTTATTGATGATTGGATTAAAGTTAAATCTCTGTCCAAAACTTCATGCTCTACTTTTAATTTTATTTTTTCCGATATCCATAATTGTCTGTATTTTTCAATCTCCAAAAATGCAAAGATTATCCATAGAATTTCAATTATTAACAATATTTTGTTTATGGTTCCGGTTGTAGCAATCGTAAATACTCCGGCAGATACCGCAAAAGCTATCAATACTCCGCCGAAAACATTTCCAGAAAAAATATACATTACGGTAAAAACAATAAAAATAGAGGGAAATACCAATATCGGATATTGGAATAAAAAGAATAACCAAATAATAAAACATATTCCCGAAAGAACAGGAATAAGCACTGTTTTAAAAATGTCTAATATAAAAACTCTATTCTTTTTTAAGTTTATCATCATTTCTTTTTTGTTTGTAGTATTTTAGTAAATCCGTTTCTATTTTATCTTTTAAACTTTTATCTTTTATATCGAATATTTTTCTCCATTTATCGTTTTCTTTCAGTGATGGCCAAGAAACCCATAGTCTGTATTTGCCGTTTAATATGTTGCAATTTATTTCAATATTATCGTTGAAAATTACTGACATAAAAGCCAATATTGTTTTGGGCTTTTTTACGATATTACATTTATTTATCTTATATTCTGTTTTTTCATTAGTCTTGCTTGAAAAACTGTTTTCTTTTTTGTTTATTTTATCGATAATTTCTTGTTTGTATTTTCTGTCTAAAAAATAAAAAAAGTAATATTTTATTCCGTTGCTTTCATAAAAAGGAGATATTAAATTACCGTCTCTCAGTACGAAATCCTGTAACTGTAAAATGTTATTGAACTCTATGTTTATTTTATTGTTTTTATTTGTTATCTTTGTTAAATTTAAGTTCAATGCATAACTTTTAACACAAAATAAAAAAAACAGTAATATAATTAAAAGTTGTTTTATTTGCATAATAATAAAAATTTTAATACAAGTCTTTAAAACAAGCAACCTTCATTCTTTTTATATCTTATTCTTTTAGGGTATCTTTGCCTGTCGAGATTTATTCCTTCTTTATCTTGAAAAGGATCAAATAAATTTTTCAGTTTGTCCGTTAATCCCAAAACAAATATCACTAAAGCATAAGCTCCTATGGATACATTCGGATTGCCTTTTTCTATTTTTCCTATTGTAATTCTTGTAATACCCGTTTTTTGAGCCATAAGAACAGTGGAAATTCGTCTTTTAAGTCGGGCTTCTTTTATATTTTGTCCGATTGTAGCCAAAGCTTCTTGAGATTGAATAGGTAATAATTTTTTTCTTTTCATAATGTAATATAAACCTCTAAAACATATGAATCATAATAATTTAATGTATAATAAAATTATCACTATGTCAACAATTAAAAAAGTTTATAAATAATTATTTTTTTTATATAATATATGACAATATATATTAAGAAGGAAAGAGTGTCATGGAAATTTTAAATTCAAAACAGATAGCCTCTGCCATAGAAAAATTGGCTAATGAAATTATAAAACAAAATATTGACGATATTGTTGTTGTCGGTATTCAAACAAAAGGTGTTGCCGTTGCCAAGAGATTATCAAGAAAAATAGAAAGTATAAAAAAGATGGAAGAACAAATTCCTTTCGGAATATTGGATATAACTCTTTACAGAGATGATTTACAGGAAGCGGGAGCAGATATTCCTACGATAAAAGATACAAATATTCCATGCGATATAAACAATAAAAATATAATTTTGGTTGATGATGTTTTATATACGGGCAGAACGATTCGTTCAGCTTTAGATGTTTTAAAAGATTTCGGAAGGCCGAAATCCATAAAATTGGTTGTTTTGGTAGACAGAGGATACAGAGAACTACCGATACAACCGGATTTTGTTGGTCTTGTTCATCACACGAAAGACAGAGTTTGTGTTGATATTAATGATGATACATGTGATAGTGATAAAGTTGTGATAGAGAATAAATAAAAAAATGTAGCGGAAAAGAAAAGGGAGAAAACAAATGAAAAGACTTATGTTAAGTTTATTGTTGTTTGTCTTTTTCTTATTGTCTTTTACTCAAGTATATGCAGCAATAGATGTAGGTGGTATTCGTATAGATCCTTCCGAAAAAGAATATGCTAAAATCAAGCAGTTGGTGTTTGAGACAAGAGAATATCCGAATAATGAAAAAAATCTTGAATATTTAGAACAAGCATTAAGTTTATGTAAGGAAAATGTAAGTAAGGCGGAAGTATATTTTTTGATATCTGAAATAAAACTATATAAACCGTTTAAAGGAGAGTTTAAATCTTATCAAGATAGTCTGGATTTACAAACTCCAATGGATTGTATAGATAAGGCTATATCTTTGAATGAAAACGAAGCAAAATATTATGGAATGAAAGCCCGTATTTATCGTAAAGAAAACGACTTTGAAAATGCCATAGTATTTTATGATAAAGCGATAAAATTAATTACTGAAGAGGCAACCGATGTTAACATAAATTTCTATCATAATAGGGCAAGATATATTTATAATAAAGCACAGTTTTATTGTGACAAAGCAGAATGCGAAATTTTCATTAAAAAGAAAAAAGAGGCTTTGGAAGATATCGAAAATGCAATTAAATGTGCCGGAGAATTTGATTTTAATTACAATTATTACTTAATTAAAGCAGTAGAATTAAAGGAAGAATTAGGTGTTGGTGTAAAGAATATATTGAAAGATTTAGACGCTATAATAAAGGACGGTAATGGAATTAAAAAATATTGGGCATATTTACGAAAAGGTGTAATTTTAGAAGAACAGAAAAAATATGGTCAAGCAATAGAGGCATATAAAGCAGCATTGGATTTAGATGAAAATGACTCTTCTATAAAAGAATATAAAGTAAAACTTGGTATACATGGACAAGAAAATTCTTTGCAAAATAGAATAAATTCATTAGAAAATAAACTTAATAAAAAATAAAAGAGGACAAAATGTCTTTTAACAGAAAAGATCTTCTCGGTTTGGAACATTTGGACAAAAAAGAAATTCAAACAATTATTGATGCGGCAAAACCTTTCAAAAATATGTTTACCAGATCAATCAAAAAGGCTCCTGCTCTTATCGGAAAAACGGTGGTAACTTTGTTTTGCGAACCGTCAACAAGAACTAGAACATCGTTTGAAATTGCGGCAAAAAGATTGTCGGCCGATGTTGTAAGTATTGCGCCTAAAACATCAAGTTTTGTTAAGGGTGAAAGTTTGGTAGATACGGCTAAAACACTTGAAGCGATGAAAGCGGATATCATAATAATAAGACACACTTGCGCCGGTGCACCGGAACTTCTTGCCAAGAATTTAAATGCTTCGATTGTAAATGCCGGTGACGGATTTCACGAACATCCCACGCAAGGACTTTTAGATCTCTATACGATGTACGATAAAAAGAAAAAAATCGAAGGACTAAAAGTTTTGTTAGTGGGAGATATTTTGCACAGCAGAGTCGCAAGATCAAATATTTGGGCATTAACAAAGTTTGGCGCGAAAGTCAGAGTTGTTGGCCCGCCGACATTGATACCGAAAAGAATATCGGAGTTAGGTGTTGAAGTTTATTATGATTTGGATGAAGCAATAAAAGACGTGGATGTTGTAAATATTTTAAGAATACAAATGGAAAGACAGCAGGGAGGCTTTTTTCCGTCTATTCATGAATATAATGAATTATATCAGGTTACGGAAAAAAGGCTTGCAAAAGCCAAACCTGACGTTTTAATTATGCATCCGGGACCGATGAACAGAGGAATAGAAATAGATTCGGAAGTTGCGGATAGCCCTGCTTCGGTTATTAACGAGCAGGTAACAAACGGTATTGCCGTCAGAATGGCAGTGTTGCATTTGTTGGCACTGGCAAGAAATAAACAAGGGAGAAAACATACATGTTAATTCAAATTAAAAACATAAGAATAGTTGATCCTACTTGTAAAATTGATAAAGTCGGTGATATATTTATTGAAAACGGTAAGATAGTCGATAAACTTTCCGACAAACCGGAAAAAATAATCGACGGTAAAAATAAAGTTGCCGTTCCCGGATTAATAGATGTTCATTCTCATTTAAGAGAACCGGGACAAGAAGAAAAAGAAACAATTAAAACGGGAACAATGGCTGCCGCAAAAGGCGGTATAACGACTGTTTTTTGTATGCCTAACACAAAACCTGTTACCGATAATGCTCCTTCCGTAGAATATATTCTTATGAAAGCTCAAAAAGAAGGAAAAGTAAATGTATTTCCTATAGGTTGTATTACAAAAGGCTCTCAAGGTGAAGAGTTAGCCGAAATAGGAATATTGAAAAAAGCCGGAATTGTTGCTGTAAGTGATGACGGAGTACCTGTTGCAAATTCTCAAGTTATGAGAAGAGCGTTGGATTATACAAAAATGTTTGATTTAGCCGTAATATCTCATTGCGAAGATAAACAGTTATCTAAAAACGGTGTTATGAATGCAGGTAAAAATTCCATGATATTCGGACTTAGAGGCATTCCCAATCAAAGTGAAGAAATAATGGTTTCAAGAGATATTATGCTTTGTGAACTTACGGGTGGAAAATTGCATATAGCACATGTTTCAACGGCAGGTTCCGTAGAACTTGTAAGACAAGCAAAGAAAAAAGGTTTGAATGTTACTTGCGAAACTTGTCCTCATTATTTTTCGTTAACCGATGATTATGTTCAAAATTATGATACGAATTTTAAAATGAATCCTCCGTTAAGAACACATAAAGATGTTGAAGCAATTAAAGAAGGATTAAAAGACGGAACAATTGATTGTATTGCAACAGATCATGCTCCGCATACACAGGAAGAAAAAAGTAAAGAATTCGATAATGCACCGTTCGGTATTATCGGTTTTGAGACGGCATTATGCTTGGTATTAAGTGAACTTGTAGATAAAAAAGTTTTAACATTTGAACAAGCTATCGCAAAAATGACAACAAATCCGGCAAAAATATTTTCTTTGGATGGAAGGGGAACTTTGAAACCGGGCTCTATTGCAGATATAACAATTATAGATTTAGACCAGAAATACGAATTCAAAAAGGAAGATATTTTATCTAAGAGCAAAAACTCTCCTTTTATCGGAAGAAAATTTAAAGGTTGTGCGGTAATGACTATCGTAGGGGGAAAAATAGTTTGGACATTAAAAGATGGGATTATCAATTAGAAATAACGGAAAATAAAAATATTTGTTTAAATTTTTATAAATTTTCCGTCGTATCAAAAGAAATTGCTAATGCGGCAACGGCAGGACAGTTTTGTATGATAGGTTTGGAAAAAGTTTTTTTAAGAAGACCGTTAAGTATATACTCCGTTGATAAAAAAAACGGAACGGTTTCTTTCTTGTATAAAGTTGTAGGTAAAGGGACCGATATTTTGGCAAACTTGTCTGCCGGAAGTAAGATAAATATTTTGGGACCGTTAGGACAAGGTTACAATTTACAAGTTAAAGATAATGTAGAGTCTGTGCTTGTTGCAGGCGGAACAGGTATTGCATCAATTCATTTTTTGGCAAGCAGTTTAAGTAAACCGGGTAGTTTATATTACGGTGTAAGAAAAAAAGAAGAATTGATGTGTTTGAATGAATTTGAGAAATTAGGTTGGAAAATAAATATTTCCACGGAAGACGGTTCTTTCGGATATAAAGGTTTTGTTACGGATTTATTGGCAAAACAAATTAAACAAGACAGCATTGTTTTTGTTTGCGGACCTACTCCGATGATGAAAAAAGTTGCGGAAATCGTAAAAGATAAAAAAGTATCAGGATATGCTTCTTTGGAGCAAAAAATGGCTTGCGGTGTAGGTAATTGTCAAGGTTGTGCCGTAAAAATAAATAATGCTTATAAAATGGCTTGTAAGGATGGGCCGGTATTTCCTTTATCGGATATAACGTTCGAATAATGTTTGTTAAATTGTTGTTTTCAATACTAATTTTTTTTGTGCCTTTGAGTTTTGCGGCAACAGAACCTTGGGCATTTTTTATTTTTCAACTTATAGCATCTTTTCTTTTTGTATATTTGTTATTTACCGAAAAAAAATTCAAATTTACTTTACCCGCAATATTAATAAATATAATTTTTATACTTTTTATTGTTGTAGCTGTTGTACAAATAATCAATCATCATACGATAATACAAAAAGGGAATATATTACCTTTTACAGTTTCTCCGTTTAATACACTTAAAGAACTAAATTGTATGTTTGTATATTTTATGTTCTTTATTGTTGCAAACCAATTGTTTTATAAGTCGGATAAAATAAAAAATATTTTATATCTTATTACAGTAAGTTCCGCAATTGTAATGTTTATAGGGCTTTGTTTCCCGGCAGGCGAATATATTAAATTCTTTTTGGGTATCGAAAATTTTGGAAATTTTGGCCCGTTTATAAACAGAAATAATGCCGGAATTTTTTTATCGATGTCTTTTTTTATAATGATATCTTTTGTGTTTTATAATTTTTTAATATATCCGAAATATTTGTCGGAAAACAAAAAAAGTAAATTTATATCCGTTCAAATAGCAAATATAACAATATCATTGTTGTTGTTAGTAAGTGTTATTTTAACTCGTTCACGCGGGGCAATGTTATCGACAGCAATATCTTTGTTTGTTTTTTTGATTTTATATATTTATCACTTTTCAAAAACATTTAGGCAAAAACTTTTTAGAATGTTAGTTGTTTTTCTTATAATGTTGCCAATTGGCTTTTTCTTATATAAAAACATTGATGCTATAAATGTTTTCAGTCAAAGGACTACCGGAACATCCGAACAAATAAGATTAAAACTCTATGATATGTCTTTAAAAATTTTAAAGGATTATCCTTTGACAGGAATAGGGTTTGCTTCTTTCCCGGTAGTGACAGATAAGTATTTCGAAGAAGATTTAAATGCATATCCTGAATATTTACATAATGATTGGCTTGAATTACTGTTGGACGTGGGTTATCCTATATACACGATTTTTTTGATTGTTGTTTGTATAATTATGTTTGTGTTTCTTAAAAGAATTAAGTTGTTATCAAATAAAAAAAAGATTTCATTTATAGGTCTGTTTGCGGCATGTTGTTCTGTTTGTATCGGAAGTCTTGTTGATTTTCATTTTCATATTCCCGCGGTTGCGATGTTGTTTGTTATTTGTTTGGCATTGTTAAGTTCTCTTTCTTTTTATAAGGATAGAAAATTTTTCGGATTTAATAATAATTTATTTCTTAATTTAATTTTTTGTTCAGCAATAATATTTTTATTATGTTTTTCGTTTAAAAACGTTATGGCTTGGAAATATTATACTTTTTCTAAGAATATGACAAAGCAACAAGAAATAGAGTATTTGGATAAAGCTATTAAGTTATCAAATAATCCGAAATATATTGAAAATTATATAATAACGATTTATAATCATTCTTTAGAAAAACAAGAAATACCCGGGGAAAACGAATATTTATGCTCTATAGTTTATGACTATATAAAAAAATATCCTTATAATAAAAAAATATCGAAAATTTTTATAAAAATAAGTGATTAAATTTACAAATTAAGATATTGAAAAAAATAGCTGTTTGTATTATAATATACCATAATGTTAATGTATGTCTTTAATATAGAGGTATTGTATGTTGAAAAAGAAAGGATTCACTTTACCGGAAGTAGTAATAACAATAGCTATAGTTGGTATCTTATCTATGGTTGCGGTTCCTGTTTATAGAGGATATGTTAACAAAAGTATTTCTAGTGAAGGTAATGCTTTACTTGCGGAAATCAGTGCTGCCGAGCAAATATATTATGCAAGGCAAGGTTGTTTTTATGCTACTAATAATACTGAAAGGGAATCCAGAGCTCTTGGTGTGAATGCACAGAGAAATAAATATTTTTCTTCATATACGATTACAACATCAGGGAACAACAGTAATCCCAGATATACGGTTATAACGAAATATAATAATGATAATAGTAAAGCTTTAACATTAGTCGGTTCTCTTTCGGAAGAACCGCAAATAACGGATAATTTTTCCGGAAAATAAAAAGGTATTTGAAATTTTATTGTATCTCTTATGGAGAGATGGCCGAGTGGTTGAAGGCGGTAGTCTCGAAAACTGCTATAGGGGGAACTCTATCGAGGGTTCGAATCCCTCTCTCTCCGTATCCTTTCAGATTTTTTAAATCGAAGAAATTTAAAATGTTGTATTGTTTTGAAAAAGGTTTTTTATTTTAAAATTAAAATATAAAAAATGAAATCTTTGAAAATACCTCAAACTTATCAATCTGTAGTTGAAAAACTTATCAAAATAGCAAAAGATAACAATTTTATTATTTATGCTGTCGGCGGTTTTGTCAGAGATATTATTCTAAAAAGAGAACCGAACGATTTGGATATTATGGTTGAAGGAGAAAATGCAGGTATAGAATTTTCCAAAATAGTTGCCGCCGAATTAAATATACACCCGCCTATAACATTCGAAAAATTTGCGACATCAAAACTTATCATTGAAGATAAAGAAATAGAGTTCATAATGCCCAGAAAAGAGTATTATGATAAAAATTCCAGAAATCCTCAAACGGAAATCGGGACATTGGAACAAGACGCATTAAGAAGGGATTTTACCGTCAATGCATTGTTTTTGAAATTGAATGATTTTGAATTGCTGGATTTAACAAAAAACGGTTTACAGGATATCGAGGCCAAAATAATCAGAGTTACCGATGAATCTGCTTCGGATATAATTTTCGAACAGGATCCGTTAAGAATCTTAAGAGCAGTCAGACAAGCTTTTCAACTAAATTTTAAGATAGAACCTAAAACATATCAAAGTATGAAAAATAAAGTCGGCCGAATAACAATTGTTTCAGGTGAAAGAATAGCCGAAGAAATAAACAAAATATTATTACTGGAAAAGCCTTCGAAAGCATTTGATATGCTTGACGATATAGGTTTGCTTGGTATTTTATTTCCGGAATTAAAACAAACACAAAATGTTCTGCAACCAAAACCGTATCATGATAAAGATGTTTACAATCATACTATGGATGTTGTAGATAAAATAAAACCGGATTTGTTGCTAAGGATGGCGGCTCTGTTTCATGATGTAGGGAAACCTGAAACGCGAGCGGTAAACGGTGATAAAATTTCTTTTATAAATCATGAAACCGTAAGCTCGGAATTAACTAAACAAATTTTGGTAAGATTAAAGTATCCGATGGATTTTATAAAAAAAGTTTGTTTCTTGATACAAAATCACATGTATCCGAAAATGTATAATTCTGATTGGAAAGATTCGGCGGTAAGAAGATTTGCGAATAAGATGGGGGATAATACTGAAAATATAAGATTATTGAATATTGCCGATGATAAAACTTTTAAAAACGAACTTTTTGATAGAGTTGAACTTTTGAAGCAGAAAAAGATGCTTATGCCTGAAGAAGAATTGTTTAATGGTAACGAGTTAATCGAAATTTTTAATAAGCCTGCGGGAAAGTGGATAAACGATGTAAAAGAACATATAAGAAATTTACAATTTGAAAATCCTAAAATAACAAAAGAAGAAGTTTTGAAAAAATTAAAAAACTTGTTGAAAATACAATAGATATAATGGTATAATTATAAGAAAAGTTTAAGAGTGTAAAATATGGAAAATAACGAAGAAATAAAGCAAGAAGAAACACAAGTAGAAAATACGCAGGAAGAAGCAGTATCTGTGAAGCCAAAGACTTATGATGTTTTCGGGTTGCTTGCCGGGGCGGTATTTGGCCTTTTTCTTGCTGTTGTAGGTGTAACAGACGTTTTAATGGGTATTATTGTAGGTATGTTTCTCGGCTTGGTTATAGGTACATTTATTAAAAAGAAATAATTTTTGGGAGAAAACATATATGACCGTCGATTACAAGAAAAATATAGATTCTTTTATCAAAAAAACAGTGGAAGAAATTGAGTTCTATCCGGAAAAATATAAAATTAAAATCAACAAAATTTTAACCACGCAACAAAAAAAAGATTTGGACAAGTTAATAGATTTATACACGGCAAGTATAGCTTATAATCCTACAGATGCATCTGCATATTATAGCAGAGGTATGGTTTATAACAAGAAGACTGACTATAAAAACGCTCTCGCAGATTTCTCAAAAGCAATAGAGTTGGATAAAAATTTTACTTTTGCTTATATTGCAAGAGGTAAAACTTATGTGTTTTTAAAAGACTTTGCTTCATCGGAGCAAGACTTTAATAAGGCAATAGAACTTAATCCTCAAAATCCGAGTGTATATACAACTTTAGGAAACATAAGAATAATTCAAAACTTATTTAATGAAGCCATAGAGTACTTTAATAAAGCAATAGAGTTAAATTCGGGAATAGAATCTGCCTTTTACGGACGAGCTATGGCACATAGAGGACTATTGCAATATCAACAAGCAATAAAAGATTTCACAAAAGCCATAGAATTAAACAAAAAAGACAGTTATGCATTTTGTAACAGAGGAATAACTTTTGCCAATATTGAATGTTTGGACGATGCAATAAAAGATTTTGATGAAGCATTAAAACTAAGGCCGGAAGACGTATATATTCTTAACAACAAAGGTCTTGCTCACAGAAAAAAATTGGAAGAAGATGCTGCCGAAGAATGTTTTAAAGCTGCCATGGAAATGATGCCTGAGGACAGTTATGCTTATTACAATTTGGGTAATTTACACAGAGAACAAGGATTAGATGATAAAGCTTTCAAACTTTATTCCGAAGCAATAGATTTAGATTATTCTTTTGGTCCGGCATACATTGCAAAAGCGAGTATTCTTATTTCTAAAAATGAAATTCAAAAAGCGGTTGAAGAACTTCTTCAAGCTATAGAATTTATGGATAAAAGCTTTATCTGTTTTGCATTTTTAGGATACATAAACATATTAAACGAAGATTATAAGAACGCTATTATAAATCTAAAAAAATCGATAGAAATGGATGAATATAAAAATCCTGAATTGTTTTATTGTTGCGGTTTAAGTTATTTCTTTACGGACGATATTACTGCGGCAGAAAGCTATTTTGTAAAGGCTATAGACCTTTCTTATGAAACTCCCGAAATATTGTTTGCGTATGCAACATGTTTAATTAAGTTAAACAAATATGGCGATGCAATAAAATACCTTACGGAAATAATAGAAAAAGATCCTTCGATTATCGAAGCATACTATTGGAGAGGAGTTTCTTATACGAATATAAGAAATTATAATCTTGCATTAGATGATTTCAGAAAAACCATAAGTTCGGACTATCTGTTAAAGGAAAGTAACTTTTACTTGGGACTTTGCTATTTAAATATATCCGAAAACAACAATGCTTTGGAATATTTTGATAAAGCGGTTTCTTTAGGATATGATGATGTGTCGGTATACAAAAAAAGAGCATTGGTATTGGCAAAGTTAGGCTATAATGATAAGGCTTTGGATGATTTAAATAAAGTTTTGGAACAGAAGGGAGATGATGCCGAATCTTACCTTTGCAGAGCAAAGATACTTGTTATTATGAAACTTTATGATGAAGCCGAAAATGATGTCGTTAAAGTTTTGGAAATCGACGGAAGTAATCAAGAAGCTGTATTGTTGAATATAAAAATTAAATTCTTAAGAGAAGATTATGAGTCTTGTATCAGTTTTGCATCTGTTTTCTTAGAAGAAAATTTACAAAATGTAGAATGTTTAAAGTTAAGAGCAGATTCTTATGTTAAAGTTGAAGAATTACAAAAAGCTCTCATGGATTATACAAAAATAATAACATTGGATCCCGAAAAAGAGGAGTATTATTTAAGAAGAATAAATATATATATTAAGATGAAAGCATATTCCGAAGCTTTGGCGGATATAGATTTCTTGTTAAATATCGATGATAATAATGCATGCATATATTTTTACAAAGGGATAATAAACAGAAACAGAGGGGAAGTTATCGATGCATTAAAGAATTATGATATTGCATTGAAAATTCTAAGCACAAACAAAGTTTTAGATTTGGATAGTGAAATATTGGAAACGAAAAGATATTTTTATTCCGAAAAGAAAAAAGTAAAAGAGAAAGCAAAAACAAAAGAGAAAAAAAGTTCTTCCAGAAGTATATTCGGTATTAAGAAGAATACAAAAAGTGTAGCAAAACAAGACGTTGTTGTTGAAGAAAAGCAAGAAATTAAACAAGAAATTAAAGAAAATATTATCGATACCGAAAATGAACGTATAGAAGACAATAATAACGTAAATACAAATGTAAATATAAATACACCGGAACCAATTTTGTCCGAAGAAAAAGAGTTTACGGTAAGTAATGAGCAAAATAGTTTGGTTGCAGAATCAAAAGAAATAACAAACGATATAGTTCCCGGTGAACAACAAAGTCCAAATATTGAAGAAATTGTTGAACCTCCAATTCAAGAAAAAGTTGAAACACTTGATGAAAACAAAGAGGTTGTGACCGAGAATGCAGTTCCTGTCGTTCCGGAAGAAAACAACATTACTCCTGTTGTTGATAAACAGACGGAACCTAAAAAAGAAGAGGTTTTTTATGATATTAAACAGTTGGACAAATTGATAAAAGAAAATAAAACAAATTCTTTATACTATCAAAAAAGAGCAGACTTATATTTTGAACAGTCAAAATTTAAAGATGCAATAAAAGATTATGACATGGCAATTAAATATTCCGAAGAAAAAAGTCCGGAATTATATAAAAAGAAATGTAAGGCTTTTACGGCATTAAAGAAATATAAAGATGCAATAGAAAGTCTTAACAAAATTATAGATATGGGTGAGGGTGATGCCGATTTATATTATGAAAAAGCGTTGTTATACCAATCACTTAAGGATTCATCAAATTATCTCAAGAATATAAATTTGGCTTTGGATTTTGACCCGACGTATGACGATGCCTATTTGTCGAGAATAAATTATTATGTTAGTAAAGCGGAATATCTTGATGCTTACAGTGATGCGAAACAAGTAAGCGGTTTTGAGTTGAAGGTTGACAATAAATTTTTGTTGGCCAAAATCTGTTTTCAATTAAAAAAGTATTCGGAAGTTATTTCTTTGTTAACTTCCATATACGAAGCAAAAAAACAGGAAAAAGAAACGGATTTTTATTTGGGTGTCAGTTTTGCTGAAATGGGGGATTATGAAAATTCCGTTAAATATTTAACCAAAGCAATGGATAGCGGGTATAAAGATAAGAGATTGTTCTATTTCTTGGCAAAAGCCAATTTTAATAAACAAAACTTCAAAGTTGCTTTGGATTTCTTAAATAATGCCATAAAAATGGATTCTTCAAATTATGAATACTATTGGACAAGAGCTAAAGTATATTATGAATTGAATAATATAAAGTTATCATTGCAAGATTATACTAAAGCCGTAAAACTCAATTCCAAGGATAAAGACTTGTTGTTGGAAAAGATAGATATTTTGGAAAAGAACAACAAAAAAGAGGATGCTGTATCTGATTATTCCAAGTTGATACAACTTGACGGGAAAGACGGACTTTTATTTTATAAAAGAGGTTTGATGTATCAACAGCTGGGTAAAAAGAAAGAAGCCGAAAAGGATTTTTCTCAAGCAAAAGCTTTGGGAATAAAACCTGAACAAGATGAGATTACCGTTGATATTAAAAAAGAAGAAATTATTACCAAAGAAGAAATAATTGAAACTAAACAAGAAGCAAAACAAATTTATCAAAATACTCAAACACAAAATATTCAAACCGAACAAGCTGCATATCAACAGCAAACTATTGATAACAATAGAATTCAAGAACTTAAACAAATGAACGAGAACGAAATGAAGGCAAATACCGGAAAAATAAACGCATCTGCAAGTATGATACATTTGAACAGAGGTAATATAAATTTCAGAAAACAAAAATATGAAGAAGCTGTTTCGGAATTAGATAAAGCGGTTTCATTTAACTATAAAGATCCGCAATGCTATCTTTTAAGAGCAGAAGTTTATATTGAAATGAAAAATTTTGATTATGCAATAAAAGATTTGCTTATGGTTATAGAATTATCTCCTAAAGCCACTTTTGCGTATTCGAAGATAGCAGATATTTATAAAATGAATAATAATTTTGAACAGGCAAAATCTTTTTATACAAAAGCAATAGATATAAATCCGAAGTTTGCTTCCGCATATTTTGGTTTGGCTGAAATTTATGAAAAGAACAAACAAATAGATTTAGCTATTGAAAAATATAAAGAAGCTGCAAATCTTGACGTAAAATTGGCGAAAGAATGCCACATGAAAATAGCTGAATTAAATTCTTAAAATGTTAAATAATAAAAAAATTCTTGTATTATTTTTTATTTTGTTTTCAACTTTTTCTTATTCGGCAACATTTAAATCCGAAACAATTGTGAATGCCGTAAAGCAAAACAATTTTGATATGGTTCGACAAAGCTTAAGAAAAGGTATTAGCCCGAATTCTCAAGATTCGATGGGTAATCCTATTTTGTTGACTGCAATAGGTATGGGCTATTCGGATATATCGTCTTTGCTTATAAAAAACAGAGCAAATGTTAATGTTGCATATAACATGGGAATGAATTCTTTGATGTTGGCAATAAATAAAGGGATGGAAGATGTTGCAAAACAGTTAATAGACTACGGTGTTGATTTAAATACAAAATTACCTGATGGAACGACGGCTTTAATGATGGCTGCGGAAAGAGGGATGTTTAGTTTAGTGAAATATATGGTAAAGCATAATGTTGATATCAATGCAAAGACAAAAGGGGGTTTTACGGCTTCCGTTTTTGCAATGAAAAACGGACATAATGATATAGTGAGATATTTTAATAAAGTCGGAACCGTTCCGGGAACATTGGGGGAATCTATTCTTACTTCAAATATTCGTTTGGCGGAAAGATTTATTGCTTACGGCTCTGATATAGATGAAAAAGGAATACAAGGAAAAACTCCTTTAATAATAGCTTTTGACAGTAATGATTATGATATGGCTGCTTTTTTAATATCAAAAGGAGCGGATATTAATGCTGCCGATGACAGCGGTGTAACACCGATTATATCTGCCTGTGCTGCAAATAATATAGATTTGGTAAAGCTTGCATTTACAACCGGAGCAGATATCAATGTTGCGGATGTAAATGGCATTACCCCGTTAATGTATGCGGTATACAAGTCGAACTATGATATAGCAAAAATGTTGGTGAAATATAATGCCGATGTTAATGTTTCCGATAATAACGGGACAACGCCGTTGGGTATTGCCGTAAGGATGGGAAATTTACAAATTGCACATTTGCTTGTTAAAAACGGAGCTTTAATTAATTACAAAGATGAGAATAATACAAGATTGTTAAATATTGCCGTGGATACAAATAATTTAGACATGGTTTCTTTTTTATTGGATAGCGGAGCAAGGGTTAACGGTAAAGATGCAAGCGGAAAAACACCTTTGATATTGGCGGCATCAAAAGGTTATTTCGATGTGGCAAAAATTTTGTTGGATAATGGTGCCAGAATGCATTCCAGTGATGATGAAGGTTTGACCGCTATGGATTATGTGAACAAAAATAAAGATTATAGTATGATAGAGCTTTTAAGAAGCAGAAGAAGATAAGCTTTTTTTACATTGATAAACATAGAAAAATAAATTTATTATAAAGGATAAAATTATGGAAAATTATGTAAGACCTTTTTCATTGTTTTCGGAACAGGATATTTATCTTTTTAAAGAGGGAAGCCATTTCCAACTTTATAACTTGTTAGGTTCTCATCCGGTAAATTATGAAGGAAAAGACGGAGTTTATTTTGCCGTGTGGGCACCTAATGCAAAGCATGTTTCCGTAATAGGTGATTTTAACTATTGGGATAAATATTCACATCCTTTAAATCCTCGAGGAGATTCTTCCGGTATTTGGGAAGGTTTTATTCCGTATTTAAAACAAGGTGACACTTACAAATATTTCATAGTTTCAAACTTCAATAATTATTCCGTTGAAAAGGCAGATCCGTATGCTTTTCATTGCGAAACACCTCAAAAAACCGGATCTAAAGTTTGGGACATTTCTTATACATGGAACGATAAAGAGTGGATGGATACAAGATATAAAAAGAACAGTATGAAATCTCCTATGTCCATCTATGAAGTACATTTGGGTTCCTGGAGAAGAAAACCGGAAGAAAATAACAGAATGTTGTCTTACAGAGAAATTGCTCCGTTACTTAGAGATTACTGCGTTGAAATGAATTTTACACATGTTGAGTTTTTGCCCGTGATGGAACATCCTTTTTATGCATCGTGGGGATACCAAACCACGGGATATTTTGCTCCTACCAGCAGGTACGGAACCCCGCAGGATTTGATGTACTTGGTAGATTTGTTACATCAGGCCGGTATAGGTGTAATATTGGATTGGGTTCCGTCGCATTTTCCTACCGATCAGCACGGACTTTCTTTTTTTGACGGAACATATTTGTACGAACATTCCGACAGGAGATTAGGTTTCCATCCCGATTGGAAAAGTGCAATATTTAATTACGGAAGGAATGAAGTAAAAGATTTCTTAATATCTTCCGCATTGTTCTGGTTAGACAAATATCATGTCGACGGAATAAGGGTAGATGCCGTTGCATCAATGTTGTATCTTGATTATTCGAGAAAAGACGGAGAATGGGTGGCAAACAAGTACGGCGGAAAAGAAAATATCGATGCAATAGAATTTTTGAAAAGATTAAATCATGTCGTATACGAAAATCATAATGATGTTCAAATGATAGCAGAAGAATCGACCGCGTGGCCGATGGTTTCAAAACCTACATATTTGGGCGGTTTAGGTTTCGGTTTTAAATGGAATATGGGCTGGATGAACGATACGTTAAGATATTTTAAAACAGATCCTATATTCAGAAAATACAGACATACAAACTTAACTTTCAGTTTGTTATATGCATTTACGGAGCAATTCGTCTTACCTTTTTCACACGATGAGGTTACACAGGGTAAAGGATCTCTTATCGGAAAAATGCCGGGAGATGAATGGCAACAGTTTGCAAATTTAAGATTATTAATCGGTTATATGTATGGCCATCCCGGTAAAAAACTTTTGTTTATGGGTGCGGAATTCGGGCAAAAAAGAGAATGGTCTCATGATATGAGTTTGGAATGGCATGTTTTATGCTTTTGGCAACATTCCGGAATGCAAAGATGGGTAAAAGATGTAAATGCAATATATAAGAACGAATCGGCTTTGTTTGAAGATGATAACAGTTGGAACGGATTTGAATGGATAGATTGTAACGATTCCGAAAATACTGTTTTAAGTTTTTTAAGAAAGTCACCGTCAACGGGAGATATGATAGTTTGTGTATGTAATTTCAATCCTGTTCCTAAATACAATTACAAAGTAGGTGTTCCAAAAGCAGGATATTGGAAAGAAATATTGAATAGTGATTCCGAAGCATATTTCGGAAGCAATATAGGTAATTTAGGTGGAGTAAATACAAAAGATTATTCTACTCATGCAAGACCATATACGATAGAAATTGCTTTGCCGCCGTTGGCAGCAGTATTTTTTAAGCACGAAGGATAGGGAAGTTTTTAGTTTTGTTTGTTTTCGCTTGACCACGAGTTTTAGAGGCAACCTAAAATAAAAAACTAAAAACTGTTTGGAGAAAATAAGGTGTATTTAATTATAATAATTGCTTTTTTGTTGTTGTCTTTTTGTGTAAGTTCAATCTCGGATTATCTTAACGCAAAAAATTTAAAAGAAAATTTACCTGATGAATTTGTCGGGTATTACGATGAAGAGAAATATAAAAAATCACAAAATTATTTGAAAGACAGAACAAAATTTTCTTTTGTTTCATCAACAACATCTTTAATAATATCAATAATATTTATTTTAGTCGGTGGTTTTAATTATGTCGATTTATTTGCAAGAAAATTCGGTTACGGGGAAATCGTTACCGGATTAATTTTTGTTACCGTACTAATGTTGTTACTTCAAATAATACAAATACCTTTTTCTGCATACAGCACATTTGTTATTGAAGAAAAATATGGTTTTAATAAAACTACCATAAAAACCTTTGTAACGGATATAATAAAAAATTTAATTTTAACGGCAGTTATAGGGTTACCTATATTTGCCGTTATAATAATGTTTTTTATCAAGTATGGCTCTTTAGCTTGGATATATGCTTCGATAACGGTTATTTTGTTTGAGCTTTTAATTACATTTATAGCTCCGGTGTTTATAATGCCGTTATTTAATAAATATGTTCCGTTGGAAGACGGAGAATTAAAAACAGAACTTGAAAAATATGCCAAAGAACAAAACTTTAAAATGAAAGGCCTTTATAAAATGGATGGTTCTAAAAGATCTACAAAAACAAATGCCTTTTTCACAGGTTTCGGAAAATTCAGAAGAATAGTCTTGTTTGATACTTTAATAGCAAAGCACACTACACAAGAATTAGTTTCTGTTTTAGCACATGAAATGGGGCATTATAAAAAAGGACATATTCGTAAGTTTATGGTTATGTCGTTTATAAATACTGTAATAATATTTTTCTTGCTATCTTTGTTCATAGGAAACGAAGGTCTTTTTGCGGCATTTAAAATGCAACATATTTCTGTTTACGGAGCACTGATATTTTTCGGTTTTTTATATACACCTATCTCAATGTTTTTGTCGGTGGTTCAAAATGTTATATCCAGGAAATACGAATATGAAGCAGACAGATATTCCGTAGCGACTTATAAAAATCCGCAAGCTATGGTGGAAGCATTGAAAAAACTTTCCGTAGATAATCTTTCAAATCTTACACCGCATAAAATGAAAGTTTTTATGGAATATAGTCATCCGCCTGTTATAGATAGAATAAAAGCAATAAGAAATATAAAAATAGAGGGGAAAAATGGATAAAGTACTAAAAGAACTTTTGGAAGCTCCGGGAATCTCGGGCTGCGAAGAGGCTGTTGCCGAGATAATGAAGAGAGAATTGTCAAAATCTTGCGACGAAGTCAAAATTGATAATTTCGGTAATGTTATAGCAAAAAAAGGAAAAGGCGGTAAAAAAATAATGATTGCCGCTCATATGGATGAAATAGGATTTGCGGTAAAACATGTAACGAAGGAAGGTTTTATATATTTTATAAAAGTGGGCGGAATTGCCGATATGGTTATTCCTGCACAAAGAGTTGTAATAAAAGCTAAAAAAGGTGATGTTGCCGGAATAATAGGTACAAAGCCTCCGCATTTAATGACACCCGAAGAAAGCAAAAAGTTGCTTCCCTATACAAATATGTTTATCGATATAGGTTGTAAAACCAGAGAAGAAGTTTTGGAAAAAGTAGAAATCGGTGACCAAATAATATTCGAACCGAATTCAGGAGAACTGAATAAAGATGTATATTACGGTAAAGCCGTAGATAACAGAGCATGCTGTTATGAAATGTTAAAAGTTATGGAATCTCTTGCTCCTGTAGATGCTGAAATTTATGCTGTTGCAACAGCACAAGAAGAAGTTGGTTTAAAAGGTGCAAGAACATCTTCTTTTGCTATAAATCCGGATTTTGCGATAATTCTGGATACGACTATTGCCGGTGACGTCCCCGGAATAGATGATAAACTTTCCGCTTTAAAAATCGGTGAAGGTATTGCGATAACGATGATAGAGGCAAGCGGGAGAGGAACAATCGTTAATAATAAGGTTAGAAGACTTATGATAGATACCGCAAAAGAAAATAATATAAAACATCAGGTGGATATTGTAAGCGGTGGTATGACCGATGGTGCTATGATTTATATGAACAGATCCGGAATACTTACTGCAATATTAAGTGTTCCCACAAGATATATTCATTCTTCAACATCAGTGTTCAATATAAATGATTTAAACGAAGGTGTAAACCTTACACAAAAAATTATAGAAAAAGTTGCTCAAGGAAAAACATTGTAAATTTTTTAAGTTTTTTATATAAATATTCTTTATAAAATAACAAATGAGGTTTTAGTATGATAATTCTTACCGGTGGTGCAGGTTTTATAGGAAGTTGTTTTTTGTGGAAGCTTAATCAGGAAAAGATAGACGACATCTTGGTTGTTGATCATCTTGATAACGGTGAAAAATGGAAAAATTTGGTTGGTAAAAAATTTTATGATTACATGCAGAAAGAAGATTTTATACAAGCCGTAAAAGATAAAAAAATTCAAAAACCGCAAGCTATTGTTCATCTCGGAGCATGCAGTTCAACTACACAAACGGATGCAAATTATTATATTCACAATAATTTCGAATATTCAAAAACTCTTGCATTGTGGGCAATGGAATTAGGAATACCTTTTATTTATGCATCATCTGCGGCAACATACGGTAACGGAGAAAACGGATACGACGATCAATGTGATATAGATAAACTTGCTCCGCTAAATATGTACGGATATTCAAAACAACTTTTTGATTTATGGCTGTTAAGAAACAAATATGACGATAAAGTTACCGGAATAAAATTTTTTAATGTGTTCGGACCTAATGAATACCATAAAGGTACAATGAAAAGTGTTATATGTAAAACATACGACGATGTTGCTCAAAAAGGAATAATAAGATTATTTAAATCTTATAACAGTAAATACGGCGACGGAGATTCTTTAAGAGATTTCGTTTATATAAAAGATGTTGTTGAAGTTATGATGTTTCTGTTGAATAATCCTAAAAATACCGGATTATTTAATATAGGAACCGGTAAAGCAAGAAGTTGGAACGATATTGCAAGATCAATGTTTGCTGCGGTAGGTAAACAAACCAATATAGAATATTTTGATATGCCTGAAATTTTAAGAGGGAAATATCAGTATTTTACCGAAGCGAAAATGGATAAAATAAGAAAAGCAGGGTGCAATCATAAATTTATGGAGCTCGAGGATTCCATAAAAGATTACTGCAGTTATTTGAAAAATAAAAGTTACCTGTAAATTATAAATTGGAGTAAAAATGAATTTATTAAAAAAAGTGTTAAGTCTAAAAAACAAGTCGATTTTAGTTGTCGGTGATACTATGGTTGACAGATTTATTTGGGGAAAAGTTTCAAGAATTTCTCCGGAAGCACCTGTTCCCGTTGTAGAAGTAAAAAGTGAAACCGAAACCTTGGGCGGTGCGGGAAACGTTGCAAGTAATATAACATCTTTGGGTGCAAAAGCATATATTATTACCGTTGTGGGAGATGATTTAAACGGTTTACATATGAAAGAAATGTTGGAAGACAAAAAGATTAACACAAATTATATTGTTGTTGATAAGCAAAGACCTACCACGCTAAAAACAAGAATAATTGCATCCAATCAACAGGTAGTCAGAGTAGATAAAGAAATAAAAGGTGCTTTTTCCGGTAAAACCGAAGAAAATATTTTGAAAAGCATAGATTATGTTATGAAACAGATAGATGGAGTAATTATTTCCGATTATGCAAAAGGCATAGTTACTGATAAAGTTTTGAAAAAAATTATAACCATAGCAAAAAAGAAAAGAATTCCGGTAACGGTTGATCCTAAAGTAGAAAATTTCAAAAAATATAAACATATAACTTGTATGACTCCCAATACAAAAGAGGCCATAGAAGGTATGAATGCTCAACATCAGGGAATAAAAACTGATGCCGACATCGCAAATCTCGGTAAGAAAATATTGAAATTGTTGCAATCGGATTCAGTTCTTATTACCAGAGGTGAAAAGGGTATGACGGTAATAGAAAAGAGTAAAATTACCCATATTCCTACAAGAGCAAAAGAAGTTTATGATGTTACCGGTGCAGGTGATACCGTTATTGCAACAATGACACTTGCTTTGGCAGCAAAATGGAAACTTGTTGAAGCTGCGGAAATTGCAAACTTTGCTGCAGGCGTTGTTGTAGGTAAGGTAGGTACGGCAACGGTTACGATAGAAGAAATTATAAAGACGATAAAAAATTTTAACAGAAAATAAAAATTGCCTGAGGCAATTTTGAAGTATAGAAGATTTGATGATTGGATGATTGGAAGTAATATCGTAAAAATCACAAAGTGATTTTTCTAAATAAACAGATTTTTTGCAAAGCAAAAAATACAAGTATGCTTCTAATCTTCTATTCTTCCAATCTTCCAAGCTTCCAAAAACGGAGTATTTTTATATGAAGACGGCAGTTGTAATTCCTGCGAGATATGCATCAAGCAGATTTCCGGGCAAACCTTTGTTTTTAATAAACAATAAACCTCTTATACTTCATGTTGTAAGTAAAGTGTCAAAATGTAAGGGCGTAGATTGTGTTGCGGTTGCTACCGACGATAAAAGAATTTTTGATACGGTAAAATCCGCAGGCTATAATGTTTTTATGACACCGGTAAATTTAAAAAGCGGGACAGACAGAGTTGCTTATGTCGCAAATAAATATTTGAAAAACTACAATGTTTTTATCAATGTTCAAGGTGACGAACCGTTGATAGATAAAAAACTCGTGGAAAAAATGGTTGAAGAATTTAAAAAGGATAAAAAACTTGAATATTTAACGGTAGCTTACAAAATGAAACCTACGGATGATATCGCAAATCCGAACACCGTAAAAGTAATTTTCGATAAGAATCACTATGCACTGTATTTTTCAAGATATCCTATTCCTTTTTTAAGAGATGAGAAGAATAAAAGCAAAGCGGATTATTATAAACATATAGGTGTTTACGGTTATACAAAGAAATTTGTTTGTGAGTTTACAAAATCAAAGCAGACAAAACTTGAAATTGTTGAAAGTTTGGAACAATTAAGAGCATTGGAACAGGGCAAAAGAATAAAAGTTATTATATCGAGTAAAGATCTTCAGGATGTAAATGTGCTTGAAGATGTCGCAAAAGTAAAAAAAGCATTAAAAAAATAAATTGCAGTATGAAATAAAGGAGTTTGTCAAATGAAAACGAAGTATATTTTTGTTACCGGAGGAGTAATTTCTTCAGTCGGAAAAGGTATCACGGCGGCATCAATTGCATGCTTGTTAAAAGCAAGAGGATTAAAAGTAAATATTTTAAAATGTGATCCTTATTTGAATATTAATCCCGGACTTTTGTCACCTATGCAACACGGAGAAGTTTTTGTTACTATAGACGGTATGGAAGCGGATTTGGATTTAGGACACTATGAAAGATTTATAGATCAGGAAACAACAAAAGTAAATACGGTTACATCCGGAAGAATATACCAAAAAGTTTTAAACGACGAAATTGAGGGAAAATTTGCGGGAAAAACAGTTCAGGTTGTTCCTCATATAACAAACGAAATAAAAGAAAGATTAAAAGCTGTTGCCGGTGACAGTGATGTTGTTATGGTTGAAATAGGCGGAACCGTGGGAGATATAGAAGGTTTACCTTTCTTGGAAGCAATAAGACAATTCAGAAACGATATCGGAAGAGAAAATGTATTGTATGTACATGTAACATTAATTCCTTACATAAAGGCATCGGAAGAGCTTAAAACAAAACCTACACAACACAGTGTTCAAAAATTGAGAGAAATAGGAATAGAACCGTCGATAATCCTTTGCAGAATGGATCAACATTTAACCGATGAAATAAGAGACAAAATATCGTTGTTCTGCAACGTTGAAAGAGATGCCGTAATTGAAGAAAGAGATGTTCAAACATCAATTTATGAAGTTCCGGTTCAATTACACGAGAACAAAATAGATGATTTGATAGTAAAATATTTGAAACTTGATGCAAAACCGATTGATTTGAAACAATGGAACGAGATGATACATAACTGCAGATGTCCGGAACATCAGGTTACCGTTGCTATTGCAGGTAAATTTATAGAATTGAAAGATTCTTATAAGAGTGTTTTTGAAGCGTTAAAACACGGCGGAGCAATAAATGTTACCGAAGTTAAAATAAAATATGTGGATACTGATTCTCAGCATTTGGAACACGATTTGAAAGATGTAAATGCAATTATTTCTCCGGACGGAGATAGCGGCGGAACATTGGAAGGGAAACTTAATGTAATAAAATATGCAAGAGAGAACAAAATTCCTTTCTTCGGTATATCTTTAGGTATGCAAAGCGTTATTGTCGAATATGCAAGAAATGTTTGCGGACTAAAAGATGCAAATTCTTTAAATATCGATAAAAATGCAAAAACCCCTGTTATAATACAAACAAATGCAAAAAATAAAGACGGTCATTTTATGAGACTCGGTTCTTGGAAGTGCGATATAGCAAAAGATACCAAAGCTTATGAAATATATAAAAAAGATGTTATCAGCGAAAGACACAGACACAGTTATGAAGTAAATAAAGATTATGTTAAAGTATTGGAAGAAAAAGGACTTAAAGTATCAGGTTATTCAGACGATGAAAACAAATATGTTGAAATTGTTGAAATAAAAGATCATCCTTGGTTTATTGCCGTTCAGTTTAATCCGGAATTCCAATCAAGACCAACAAGACCGCATCCGTTGTTTGCAAACTTCATAAAAGCGGCTCTTATTAACAAAAAATAAGGTTTTTTTATAAAAAACGAAAAGGCGCTCTTTTTTACAAAAAAAGGGCGCTTTTTCATTTTGAAAAAAATATGTGAAAAATCAATAAAAAATATTGATAAAAAGGCTTTCAAGTGCTATACTTAAAATGTATGAAAAGTATTTTAAAATGTGCTTTATCGTTTTTTATCCTTTTCTCGACGATAGATTTATCTGTTATAAATTTGTTTGATAAATTTTATTCGGATATGGGAAATAAGACATCTATTTCTGAAATTATAGAAATAGAGTGTGATTTATTCTATCATGCGAAAAATGTAGTAAAAACAGTATGCAACAATATTGCAAAAGATGTAGAGATTTTGTTGGCGCCGACACAAAACAATAAAATGTTTTTTGATATTGATAAGACGGATAGAAGAATATATACGGACAATTTTTTCAGTTGGTTTAAACTTGTATTGGCGGTGTCGGTATTAAAATCAATTTCCGTCGATACTAACGGTAAACTGAAATTGTTTTTCTTTGGGTTTATATTTATTTTTATATTAAAATATTTGGGATTGCTGTTTACCTTCGGTAAAATAGCTGTCTATGAACAATATAAAAAGGCATACATCATGTAAAAATGATGTATGTCTTTTTTATTTGTTACGGAGAAAAAATATGATGATAAAATTTTTTAAGGAAAGGTTTAATTCAATAAAAATCTGTGCGGTTTTTACTGCCGTTTGTTTTATGGTATCGACATTGGGTGCAAATTTGTATGCTCTTCCTATGGCAGAAAACACAAACAAAAAATATGAAGATGTCTTTAATAAAACAGATTGTATAAGCAACGAATACGGGAAAATAACATCGAGTAAAGATAGTAACAGTAATATAACCGTAATAAATATACAAGATTTACATTGCCATCCTCAAACACAAAGAAATATATCAAAAATAATTGCTCAGATTGCCGATAAATATAATTTAAAGAAAGTCTATGTCGAAGGCGGATACGGTGATATAGATGTAAGTTGGTTAAATTCAATAAAAGATGAAAATATAAGAAAGCAGGTAATAGAAAAATTATTGAATGAAGGAATGCTTACCGGAAGTGAATATTATAAATTAACAAGTAATAACGATAAAGTTGAGTTAAAAGGTATAGATGAAGAAAGTATCCATAAAGACAATGTAAAAAGGTTGTCCTGGATAATATCCCAACAAAACAAATACAGAAAAATCACGGAAAGAGTGAATAAAGAAATAGAAATATTGGAAAACATACATATAAACGACAGAAACAAAAGATTCAGTAAAAGTATAGAGGAATATTCTTTAAATAAAATAGACAGCAAAAAATTTTACAAACAACTTATAAAGTATGTTAGAGATATAAATACAAATCCCGAAAAGTATAACAATATAACAGCAATAAGGTTGGAAGATTATCCTAATATCACTAAATTTATGACATTAAGAAAAGTGTCAAAGGATATAAATATAAAACAAGTAACTCAACAGTTACAAATAATAGTAAACGAATTTAAAAACAGATTGCCGTATGAAATATATACAAGATTTTTAAAAGAAACCGAGAATTTAAGTAACAGTCAGAAAGTTTTGGAATTAATAACATTATTGTGTGATAAAGAAAATATTAACTTGGAGAAATATAAAGCATTAAATGATTTTTTACAAACCAACTCCATAACAAAAAAATTAAATCCTATAGAATTGGTTCAGGAAGAAAGACAATTAGTAACAGAAATAAGAAAAGCTCTTTCATACAATGACGAAGAGTATGAAATAACATTCCTGTCTGATTTCAATAAATATTTTCAAGATTATTTGGAATATAAATTGACGGATGCAAGTTGGAAATATTTTGAAAAACATTATTCGGAATTCAGACAAACATACGGGAAATATGCAACCATAGACAGAATAAAAGAAATAGAAGATGATTTTGTCGAAATAAATAAATATTACGATATAAACGATCAAAGAAATAATATCTTCGTAAAAAATTTGCTGAAAGGCGAAAAAATACATTTGACGTCAACCGATAAACTAAGACAAGAAGATGAGATGTTAAAAGCTTCGAAAGATGTAATAATTGCCGTAACCGGAGGTTTCCACAGCAGCGAATTGGAACAATTGTTGGCAAAAAACGACGTAAATACCATAGTAATAACTCCCAAGATATATGAAGATATAAAACAGGCAAACGATAAATATATCGAACTTATAGGCTTGCAGAGCAGAGTAAAAAGTCAGGCTTTATCATATACTATTTTATCGTCGGTAACTGATGTTGATAAACAGAAAATACTGGTGTCTGTAGTAAAAGATATTTTTGGCGGAAACGAAGAAAAAATAAAAGAAGTTTTGGGAAAAGATGTAGATTTAAGTCTGTCATATGAAGAACAAAATATAAACGCAAAAGAAAAAAATGAAATAAGAAATATAATAGAAACCGCAATAGATCGGGTTTTAGCTGTCATTCCTCAACAGGGTATGAAAGATGTTTTTGTTCCGAATATAGACGATATAATGTTGAATATGGCGGAACAATTGGTTAGACATGGCTTTTATTTTAGCGAAGGAATGATATTTGACATAGAAAACTCAAATTTAAAAGGACAAAATTTAAGAGGAATACCTGCGGAAATTTATTCAAGAATGTTGCCGAGTTTACAGAAAGCTTTATTTAAAGTTTCCGTACAAGAAAATTTTGAGCCGAATGAAGAAAATCAAGGACTAAAACAATCCGATGATGCACTGAAAAAACAATTCTCGATTTTTGCTCCTTTATCCGACAGTAATAAAGTGTTTAATACATTGTCTAAAATACCTCATATTTGGGAAGAAATAGCGTTTAGAGTAATTCCCGTAAGTCTTGCTGTTCTTTCCATGTCTTTTCCTGCAATATCTTTTTTAAGTATTCCGATGGGCTTAATATTTTTCACGATATGTCAAAACCAATTTATAAAAGCACACAATATAAGTACATGGATAAAGGAAAATAATTTAGATTGGAAAACTTCGGATATTCTGCTGGCAACTTTATTTAATATTTTCCCTGATAAAGATTCAAAAGAGAAATTTAATACTGATGCAAAAAAAGCAGAAATTAGATCCCAAACAAGATCAAGGTTTTTGCCGACGATTTTATTGTCCGTTCCGTATTTATATTCCATGCTTTTCGCACCGAGTATTGCTGTGGTCGGATTAGCTGCTGTTACAGGTGCTTTTGTTCATAAGTATTTGAATTTAATATTAAAAAATAAATTGAATATATTTGACGAGATAGGTATAGTTACTATGTCGCCCGATGATGATTTTAAAATAGATTCAAATTATACCGTTTCGTTGAAAAACAGTGATGATGCACAAAAATTGTTTTTGGTATTAAACGGCAGAAAACTCTCTAAAGAAGAAGCCGAAATTTTGACAGACATTATTTTAAGTAATGTTGAGCAATATGGATATTTTATAGGCCTTTTACAGCAAATAAGAAACAGGTTTATAGGAAATGCTGAATTGTTAGTTGAAACTCTTGCCGAGAGAATTGATATAACAAACACTAATCAACTTAATCTTTTTAAAGCAATCTCCGAAAATTTGATTTTGAAATGGAAAACTGTTTTGCCTGCACTTTTTAGAAGGTTGGATTTAAACAATGATGCAAATGTCTCATTGATAAAATATTTTATATCCAAAAACCCGTACAATTCCGAGTTAAGTACCATAATAGTGGAAAAAGCCGATTTTAAGAACAAAAATCATTTGGTTATATTAAATGATTTAAAAAGTATTAATGACGATGTCTTGTCCGCATTGATGAATAAAGCAGATATTAAAAATATAGAACATGTAAACTTGATATTAAATTCATTATTGAAAGCAAGTTACTTGTTTTCTTTTCAAAAAGTTTTGTCCGATATAATGAAAGAAATTAATTTGTCCGATAAGCAAACATTAGAAGTCTTTTCTGCCTTTATGAGAAACAACGGACATATTTTGGACGACAATAATATTAAATTACTCATACAAAAAATAAGTTTTGAAGCAGATGAACAGATTGAATTATTAGAGTCTGTTTTAAAGAAAAATACTGCTAATATTGACCTTGTTTTTGATATTTTGCTCACTAACAATATTAATCTCAATGATACAAGATACAGCAAAATATTTAAAATAATAATTGATAAAATGTTATCTAAATACAGTTCTTATAAAGATGCAAGGAAATATTTTGACAAAAATATTTTCTTGCTTCCGGCAAATTCCGTTCAGGGAAAATATGCATTCAGCTCATTAATAGATTTATTACACAACGAGTTAATTGCTCATCAAAACAGACACTTAAAAATAGTTAACGGTCGTATGGTTGTTAGAGTAAAAGAAGATGGAACAGATCCTGTTCTTGATAGTATTTTCAGATTTGCACAGGATATTGAAACACGAAAAGAAATGTTTGATTCCGAGTTGAAAGCAAGATTTGATGGCTTTATGAGAGATTTGAATTTCTTAAAAGAAATGGAAAGCAGAACCTCTAAAAGATCATATACAAGAAATCGTAAAGTTACAGATTCCATAGCAGACAATTTAACAATAGAAGAATTTTGTAAAGAAAAAGGTTTTTCTTTAATGAAACAAACACCGAATGTGTTTTTTGACAGCAGAAGATATTCTTTTACCGGAGTATTAAATTTTATTTCCAAAAAACTTTTTGGCTTTAGACCGAGTCATCATAATCCTACATATATTATGACAACAAATACCGTAGATGCCGAAAAATTAGACGGAGTTATTTCTCAGTTTGATGCATACATGAATTTGTTGGATGAAAACTTGTATATATTGAATAAAATTGACGGCTTAACCGCTTTTGATTCTCAATTTGATGATGTGGTAAATCATATAATTTTAATGATAGATTACTTGGAACAAATTAGTTATCATGGAATTTCTTCATTTAGAATGTCTTTGAAAAATATATTGGAAGAAATTAAAAATAATAATACTACAATTGCGGAACAAAAAAAGATTATAGAATCTCAATCAGGTAATTTAATTAAAAATATACTGACAATAAATACTCTTGTTAACAGAATCCATCAACAGGCAAATATGTCATTTGTAATGACAGTAATGAGTTCTTTGAGTGATTATGAAAATGCCGGTTACAATACGTTGGTTTCAAAAAACGATAACTTAATATCCGTATATAATTTGTCATCGAATGATATATCGCCGCAAGTGGAAAAGTTTTTATCCGATTTGGCGGAAAACCCCGATTTTTCAACGGATGTAAAAACTCCGATTTTTGTAAAAGATAATATTGTGTTGTGGGTGGCAAGTTTAGGTGTACATTCCGTAAGAATCCTTATAGATTTTAATGAAGAAACGAAATCGATTCTTGTAGATTTTCACGAAGGAGCAATAGGCGATGGAAACACTACCAGAATAAAAATGCTTGATGACATTTTAACAAGTATGGGCTTTAAAGTTGAAAAATCTATTCAGGAGTTTGAATCAAGACGATTACCGGACGGAATTGTTGCCAAATTAAATAAAGATGTCGGATTAACAAACAATATGGACTTTAGTAATGCGGCAAAACAGGCTTTAATTCTTTTTAACAATTCTGCTTCTTTGAATAATCTTATAAGTAACAAATTTCAAATGAAACATAATATTGATGTTGCAAAACTTGCGATAATGGATATATATTCAAGATACTATGCATTGAGTTATATAAGAAGCAATTTCGTTAGAACAAGACTTAATACCAGAAGGAATCTTAATAAAATTTTAAAATCTTTAGAGTTACCTTTAATTCCGAGAAAAGAGCAGGGTTTTTGGACGTTTTTGAAAATAGGAAGAATAACAGTAGGCTTTATAAAAACATACGGTCAAAATACGATAGATAAATATGTAAATAAACCTATAGAACAAGCATTTGCCACGGGATATTTGAAGATAAACGATAAAGGTGAATTGGAAAGAAATAAGGATTATAATCCTATAGCGAGTATGAGTGATAAAATGAAAGATATTCTTGAAAGTGAAGTCGGACAAGCGGAAGAGATTGATATGTTGGATCAGGGTGCACTGGTATCGCAAATGCCCGAGGGGGAAATGAATTTTAAAACAGTCGGTCAAATAGGCGGATATGTTTTAAAAACGGGATATATAAAGTTGAACAATGGAAGATTGGATGAAAACACTAAAGGGGAATTTTTAGCGGTAACAACTTTAACCGATAAGAACGGAATAATAAGGTATACTTCAAGTGAAATTGCAGGATATCCCGAAAATATGAACACAGAATCCGGAAGAATGAAATTGAATTCACAACAATTGGAACAAATACTTAAAACAGAAAGATATGACATAAGTTCTGCAGAAAAGTTAACAAACTCAGAACTTTTAAATTACAGGTCAAAAATACAAGAAACAATAATCAAAGGTGATGCTCCGGTTGCTTACGGAACAATGATTTCGTCACCGAAAGAACAAAAAAATACTGTATTTGCAAGATTAGGCGAAAATACTAGAGAAACAAGTTTATATATTGATAAATATGCAAGTCCCGAAAATGTGACGGAAGCATCTCAATACGATGTGTCATTATTTGCCGGTGGTTCGTATTCAAGCCATGCCGGAATAGTTTTAAGAGAATACGGAAAAACAGCCATGATAGTAAACGATTCTCAAATGGTTGATAAAAAGATGAGAATAAAGTTTTATCAACCTAAAGGAGCTGTCGTTCATACCGGAAACTTGGAAACTTTAGAGACGGAAGAACATGAAATAGAATTAGAACCCAACGATATCGTATTAATAGATATACGCAATAATAAAATGATATTGTTTGAAAGTAAAATGTTTAAGAAGAGAAAAGTCGGGAATATTTTATTTGAATTACAGAGATATATAGATAAACAAAATGTTGAGAAAGTAAAAGATTTTATTAATAAATATAAAAACAGTACCATAGCAGACAAGATTATAGAATACATATATTATCAATCTGCGGATAATCCGTGGCTTGAGCCTTTGTTGGATGTTGATACCGAAGCATACAGAACACAGCCTTCCGTAATAACACCCAGAACCATTGTAAAAAAAGTTTTACAAATAACGGACTTTGTTAAACATACAAGCAGAAATGCCGTATACAAATTCGGAGAAAAACAATCTCTCGATGCTTCAAAAGTCGGAACAAAATCGGCAAATCAATCAAAATTATATTTAGCTTTAGAACAATTGAAAAAAGAAACGGGAATAAAAAATGTTGCTGTTCCCGAAGGCTTGGTAATCGGTTATGACATTTTAGAAAAGTTGTTAGGTGAAAGATATTCTGAATTATATGCCGAATTGGAAGCGGTTGTCACAAACGATTTCTATAACGAAGAGGAAAGAAATGTAAATATTCAAGATATAACGGCGGAAATAAAAATTTTAATACAAAATTTATCCGAAGAAGATATTATAAATTATATAGGAACAGAGAATTTAGCGTTGTTTAAAAATAAACTTGCAATAGTAAGATCTTCCGGTGTGGGGGAAGATTCTCAAGAATATTCTGCAGCGGGAATTGCCGAAAGTTTCGGTTCCGTACAATATGATAATATTTCCAAAGCCGTAAAAGATACTTTGTTATCTTTCTTCTCTTCAAGAGCCATGGATTATATGGTTAAATCTTCAAATATTATAAAGCCGGCAATACTTATAGAGGAATGGTTGGAGGCTGATAAGGCCGGAATAATGATGAGCGAAGATACAAACGGTATGAGAATAATACAAGCCGTAAACGGACAATGTGACGATGTTGTTTCCGGAAGGAAAACTCCATATACTTTTACGATAGATATAAAAAGCGGGACAAAAATTGACGGGAATTATACAAATGCAAAAACATTAACGAACAAACAACTTGAACAACTTACAAGAATAATGGAATGGTTGGAACAAGCAGAAGGAACTCCGGTGGATATAGAGTTTTTAATAAATAACGATGTTATTTATATCGTTCAGGTAAGACCTATAACCACATTAAAAAAACAGAGTTTAAAAGTATTGCCGAGAAGTTTGTTTACAAGCGTTGAATCTGCTTATGAAGCTTTAAATTTAAAACAAAAAAACAGATTATCCAAAGATATAGAAACAATAAAACAAAATTTTAAACAATATAAGTATAATGAATCCGAAATTGAAGGTTTGTTAAGGGATTTTGTTAAAGCGGAAAAGAAATTTTTGGATGCAGATAATAAAAATTATAATGTTGATTTAACTTCTCTTATAAAAAGCAGAGAAGATTTGGTCAGAATAACAACCTTAATAAAAGAATTATTGAGATTGAAAATAACTAAATTGGAAACAGAAAACGAAATGTTGGGATTAAAAATATTTTTGAATCCCTCTTTCAATCGTATTATAAACAGAGAATTAGAAGATTTCTTCGATAAAGGAATATCATTTGTTCAAAAGTATTATATAGCATTGTCGATATCAAGGTTTTTAGGCGGTATTGTTGATATAAGTAAATCGGATTATGATGCTGATCAATTTAATGATATCGTTAAAGTTGCTACGGGAATGTATATAGCAGCTTTGGAAGATCAAAAGGATAGAGTTGTGGCCGATAAAAATACAAGGTTTATTTCTCTTGCTGCGGTCTCAAGTTATGATCAACCTTTTGAAGATTCCGGACTTAAAAAATTATTGGAAGTGATGGGTATACCTTACGATTCGGATAAGGTTTCACTTATTAATGCGGATTTTGTTCCCGCAACAGATGCAAAGAGTGAATTTTTAAGACAAATAGCCGCACTACAATCCGAAGAATCTGTTTTCATTTCTTTTGACGGACACGGATTTCCGGATTCCCTTGAAGTAGGATTTAATGCCGATATATCGAGTGAAGAATTTGCAAAAGCTTTAATTCAAGCATATAACAACGGAATGGACTTAAGTAAAATAACAATTAATTTAAGTTCATGTTTTTCGTGGTATTTTGCAGACAACATTTATGATGCTTTAAATAAAGAATTCGACAGGTTGGAACAAAAAGGTAATGTGGTTAGCAGACAATTCCCTGTAATTTGGGCTTCTGCGGGACATGAAACAGTATATGGTTATTCTACATACTATAGGGATAACGATAAGTTAACTCCGATGAGTAACGAGTGGAACGGCTTGTTGACTTCGATATCACAATCCAACCCTGAAAATATAACCATCAAAAATCTTTTACAGGCAATGACTGTTGTGGGATATTCTAATCCCACATTGTTTGTACACAGTGATTTTGTTCAAAAGGTTATTGAAAGCGGAACGGAACAAATACTCGAAATAGACAGCAGAAATAAAACATTTGAACAATCTTTAACGATAGGAGAAAGATTTAAACAACTTTTTAAAGCAAAAAAATTACATAATAATCATATTAACTTTTTTGAATTATCAATCTTTGCTCCGTTAAAAGATGAAAACAAACTTTTTAATATATTGGATAAGACAGCACATATATGGGAAGAAATATTTTTTAGAACACTTCCTATAGCTTTAACCCTTTTACCTGTAACATCGTTCATATCTGTTCCGTTGACTTTGATTTTGTTTTCACTTTTACAAATACAGTTTGTAAGAGCACATAATATAACTTTATGGATAAAACACAATCAACTCGATTGGTCAACAGGTGAAATTTTAAAAGCGGTATTGTTTAATGTTTTTCCTTCGGAAGAATCTAAACATTTGTTCAATTTCGATCAAAAAATGTCTCTTGAAGAACAAACTAAGGGAAGAATTTTATCTGCGATAGGATTATCTGTTCCGTATTTAGCTTCGTTATGGCTTAATGCAAATATTCCTGTTATAATTTTAGCTTCTGTTATAGGTATTGTCGTTCATAAGGTTTTAAATTATTTTTCAAAAGACAAAAAAGAGTCGAAAGAATACGAAGATTTCTTTGCAAAATTTTTGGATGATACCGATACTCCTTTACCGTCTTTGCAACAATTTTTAGCAGACAAAGAATTCATTGATTTGAGAGATGAACAACAAAGACAAGAATTAGTTGAAATTTTGGACAGACTTGAATTATCCGAAGAAGAAACTTCGGAACTGGCAAAAAAAATAGATTTAAATGATATAAATCAATATACATATTTATTGAAGACTTTTTCGGAACAGAAAGGTTCTTTAGCAAATAACAGAATGCAGATAATTACCAATTTAGTTCAAAATGCCGATATCAACAATAAAACTCACTTTGAATTTATTCGTAAACTTTTGTCGGAAAATCAATATTATCGTGTTGATTTAGATACATTATACATACTATTGGAGAAATTAGATTTTAGCAATATTGATCATGTTATGTTGTTAACCGATTTCTTAAAGTCACAAACATATGACAATAGTTTACAAAATATTGCTTTTAACAGTGCTGTTGCGGAAAAACTTGATGTTAATGATCTTAACCAATTAAAGATGTTGGAGCTGTTTTCCGATATAAATGACAGTGCTTTATCTTATTTGGTGTCAAATTTTGATTTTACCGTAAAGAAGAACCTGCAACCTTTCTTTACAAAAATTGCGAAATACAATGTTTTACATAAAGGGAAAATACTGGATTTAATACTTGCCAAGTTGAATTTGAAAAATCCTTACGAGTTTAAAATGTTGTTTGGCCTTGTGAAAAAGGAAGAATCTCTTAATCCTTTTGTTGTAGAGAAAATTTTCAAAGCATTGGATTTTACCGATAGAGACCATTTGGAATTGGTGAAAAATATAGTAAATAAAGAAAATGTGGAAGTGTCCGTCCTTGATTTGTTTGCGCAGTATTTTAATATGGGAAATACTAATCATGTGAATATATTAAGAGAATTGTGTAAAAATATATTTGAAAAAAATCAAAGAGACTCGCATATTGTTTTATACAGAAAAGTAAAAGAAAAATTTGATGAGTTGAATATTGCCGATATGAGCGATAAAGATAAATATATCTTTCAATTCTTTGCAAACGAGTTGATGATAAGCATGCAGGAATTATTGACGGATATACAGAACGATTATATCGAAGCTAAAGATGATAAAATGATAATAGCTTTGATCGGACCTCAACAATTTGATGCAATAATCTATATGATAATTATTTTGACGAGCTTTGAAAGTATATTGTCAAAAGAAACACTTGACAGATTTACAGGTTTAAAAGAACAAATAGCTTATTTTGAAAGAATGAGAGCGGAAGATGTAACAATAGAAGAATTTGCCGAAAAATACGGATTTAAAGTTTTGCAGGAAACACCGAATGTATATTTGAGTAGTGACAGATATCCGTTTACGAAAGTATTGAGTTTATTACCAACCGGAATTTTAAAACACAGAGTAAAAAAACTTGCACCGACATATTTTATAGAAAAAGAGGAATTGGAAAAACAAAGTTTAAAAAACATATTGAACAAATTTGATTCTTATATGAAACTTCTCGATGAAAATATGAATGTGTTATATAAATTTATGGGCTTAACCGCTTTTGATTCCCAGTTTGATGATGTTATAAAACACATAAATTTAATGATAGATTATTTAGCTGCTTTTAATACTTCGGATGCAAATTATTTTAGAAAAGTATTAAGAGATATTTTGAATGAAATAAAAGCCGGTAAAACGACAGTTGCCGAACAGAAAGCTTTCTCAACGGGCAGAGGTAAAACCGTTAGTGATATTACAACGATACATCGGCTTATTAACCGTATTCATCAACAGGCAAATATTGATTTTGTTATGGCTATAAGACACAGCGCTCGTTCATCTGCGAATAAAGTTCAAAATGTGTTTGTCACAAAGGGTGACAGAACAATAAAAGCTTATAACCTGTCGGAAAACAAAATACATCCGAATATTGAAAGATTGTTATCTTTATTGGCGGAAAACCCCGATTTCTTGATCAGAAGAGATTCTCAAATATTTATTAAAGACAATATATTTTTATGGAACGGATTGTTAGGTGATCATTCGGCAAGAGTTTTAATTGATTTTAACAGAGAAAATGAAAATATATTTATAGATTTTACGGAAGCTGACAACAATTCTGCAAAAAGTCAATCAAGAATTTCAACTTTAGAAAGAATGTTAAACAATTTTGGGTTTATCGCAAAATCATATAACAACAAAGCTAATTTGACTGCAACCGTAAGTAAAGACTCCGGTATAACAAACGATACGGATATTTGCGAAATGGCACAAAAAGCTATGGCTCTTTTAAGCAAAGCTACTTCTTTATACGGGAAAAATACCCCTATAGAGATAATGGAACCTGCAGTTAATGATATCAATTTCTTCAATAATATTTTGGACTATTTACAATTGCCTTTAATTCCAAATGAAGAAGCAAGTTTAAGAGTTAAAAAGATATTTTTGCTTAAAAGAAAAAAATATACACTCAGTCAACAAACAATAGATAAATATGTAAATAAACCGATAGAACAAGCATTTGCCACAGGATATTTGAAAATAAACGATAGAGGTGAATTGGAAAGAAATAAGGCATATAATCCGATATTAACGATAAAAAATAAATTAAAAGATATGCTCGATACAGATTTGGGACAAACGCAAGAAACGGATATGTTAAATCAAGGAGCAATAATATCTCAAATACCCGAACAAGAGATGAATTTTACCAGTGTCGGTCAAATAGGCGGATATGTTATAAAGACCGGATATATGAAGTTAAGAGACGGAAGACTTAATAAAAACAGAGGAGAATTTTTAGCGGTAACTACATTGACCGATAAGAACGGAATAATAAGATACAGTTCAAGCGAACTTGTCGGATTTGCGGATAATATGAATAATGAAACCAGCAGAGTAAATTTAAATGCCCGACAATTAAAATTAATATTGGAACAGGAAAACTATCCGATAAATCTTGCGGAAAAATTTACAAACGGAGAACTTTTAACATACAGAAACAGATTAAAGGAAAATATAGTAAGTACAACAACACCGACAGCATACGGAACAATGATATCAACATCCGAAGGCTTAAGAAGTGTTTTGGGAATTGTAAACGGTGAATCTGACAGTAAAGGTTTATATGTTGATAAATATGCAAGTCCGGATAATGTTACGGAAGCAGCTCAATATGATGCGTCATTATTTACGGGCGGTTCATATTCAAGTCATGCAGGAATCATCTTGAGAGAATACGGAAAAACAGCCATGATAGTAAATGATTCTCAAATGGTTGGCGGTGCGTTTAGAATAAAGGTTTATCAACCTAAAGGAAATGTAGATAATGACGGAATATTTGAAACACAAGAATTGCAGGAAAGTGAAATAGAGTTAGGCCCCAATGATATAGTGTTAATAGACAGTAAAGACAATAAGATGATGTTGTTCGAACAAAAAGTATTTAAGAAGGGTAAAACAGGAAATATTTTGTTTGAATTACAGGAATATATAGATGGTCAAGATGCGGATAAAGTAAAAGAATTTATTAATAAATACAAAGATAGTACCATAGTAGACAAAATTATAGAGTATATATACTATCAGTCTGCAGATAACGTATGGCTTAATGATATATTGTCCGATTACGATAAAAAAGGTATAAGTGCTGTTGATTCTGCCGGTAAAGCAGAAAGAATTATCAATAAAATTCAATTAAACTTCAATTGGTTTTTACCTCATTCCGATAGTGCCAATGTATACAGGTTCGGAGAAAAAGAATCTCTTGATGCTTCAAAAGTCGGAACAAAATCCGCAAACCAATCCAAATTATATTTAGCAGTAGAACAATTAAAAAAAGAAACCGGTATAGATGATGTAAGAGTTCCAAACGGTTTTGCGATAGATTATACAATCTTGGAAGATTTATTGGGGCAGGAATATGTAAATCTGTATTCTCAGTTTAGCTCTATTGTAAGAAAGAAAAACAAAACCGAACAGGATTTACAAAACCTTGATGAAATAAAAGCCCGAATAGTTACACTTATAAACGGTATCAGTAATAACAAAATAAAAGATTATATCGGTAAAAGAAATTTAAAAACTCTAAAAGATAAAGTATCCATAGTAAGATCATCCGGAGTGGGAGAAGACGGAAAATCGTATTCCGCTGCCGGTATAGCCGAAAGTTACGGAGAAGTTGAAGCCGATAATATTCCTCGTGCTATAAGAGATGTTTTATCGTCTTTCTTCTCGGATAGAGCAACCGAATATATGGCAAAATCCGGACATATTATAAAACCTGCCGTTCTTATAGAAGAATGGGTTGATTCCGATAAAGCAGGAATTATAATGAGCGAAAATTCCGAAGGAAAAGGAATTATTCAGGTTGTAAACGGAATCGGAGAAGATATCGTTTCGGGGAGAAAGACTCCGTATACTTTTGTAACAGATATTGAAACCGGAGAAAAAATCGACGGTAATTATACCGGTGAAGAATCTTTATCTTCAGCTATGGTTTCAAAACTAACCAAAGTAACAAAATGGTTGGAACAAGTAGAAGGTGTACCGGTAGATATAGAATTTTTAATAAAAGGCAATATTATTTATATTGTTCAAGTAAGACCTATAACGACACTTGATGATTATACCGAAGAAACAGAAGTTGAAACCGAACAACAAGAGGAACAGGAAGAACAGCCCGGACCGGCAGATGAAATTGCCGATGATGCAGCTTTTGATGTTTCCGATGAAGATTTTTTCCTTGGAGATTTTACTCCGTTTAGAACCGGTAAAACAGCGGATGCAAAAAAATCAAAATCCGCAGCCAAAAAGATAAAAGGGAAAAAAGGTAAGAAGAAAAGAAATATAAAATCCGCCAAAACAATAACTGGGGTTCATACCGGTGATCATTTAATTAATGACGATATTCGTCAACCGGTAGGACGTTCACAGAGAGATGTTATAGAAAGTAACAAAAAATTGGCACACTCGAAAGATCCTTCAGACAGTTCTTTAAATTTGAATACAGATCAAATAAAAACTGTACTTATGAGTTTTGGCTTATCAAAAGAAGAAGTGGAAAATATTGATTTCAGTGAAGGTTTGCCTGATGATGTTGTTTCATTATTAAAAAATACAAATTCGCAGGTTACGGGAACAACTATAGACCCAACGAAGAAATTAATGGATAATTTAAGAGAACATCCGATATTGTTCTCCTTGGCTATAGAAACTTTTCTGAGAGTTTATGAAAAGGCTCTCGGCGGTTCCAATGCAACATTCGGAGATCTTTTGTCATTTATAGAACAGAGATATTCAAAAAGACTTTATGAAGCAACGTGTACGGATTTAAGAGGCTTTTTTGGAGAATACTATGTTGCCAACACCTTGATTGCAGGTATTATCCCCGATAAAAGAGCCGGCCCTATAATAATAAGACCTATGTTACCTACCGACGGAAGCATAATGGGATATGATGTTTATAGTCCTGTAAACGGTGATAAATATCAAGTCAAAACGGGCGGAAGCGAAATTGTTCATAAACATTTCGGTAAATATTGGTTTAATCTGTTGGATGTTGTAAAAGGAATTTGTGCTATTCCGGTAATAACCACAAAAAATGTGAAAGAAAACAGTTTCAGAAACGATGACAGAGTTCAAGCTATGGATGTTACTACGGAAACAGTAACAAAATTTGCTCACGAATTTGTAGCTGCTTTACACGGAATTGCTTTTAAGACGAAATATTCTTCGGTAAGAGATTTAAAACTTACCGATTTAATAGATAATTTTAAAGGTTTTGATACGGAAAAGAAGATGTCCGTAGACGAACTTATGAACTTGTTAAACAAAAATTATACGGGTGCCGTAAAAAAAGAAAAGAAGACTATGAGAGTTATTCCCGTAAATGAAACAATAGAAGTTGCTCCCATAAGGTTAAAAACAGACTTTATTATAAATCAAGATATAGTTGTTAACGTAAACGCCGAACAATCACATGTCCTTTATATTGACGGTGAAAGTATTTTTGTTAATGAAGAAGGAAAAGAAGAAATAACGGAAGAAAATTGTTCTTTATACGGTATACAAAAAGTAGAATATGATGATGACGGATATATTTCATATATAACATTTAATGAAGGTGTTACAATAAGTACTTTAAATTTTGACAAAAAACCGAAAGGTTCGGCTGCAAATAACGTTGAATTCTCCGAACAGGAAATAAAAGAAATGAATTCCGATACGGGAACCGACGGAGTGATTAAAATTTATTTGGATGACGATGTAGATACAATTTGTCATTTAATTAAGGAAGCGGCAAAAAGTAAAAAATTGATAGAATTCCATTTCTTTAGAGAAAGTTTTAAAACATCAGATTTAACCCAGAGTCAACTTTTGGATGTATATAAAAATATAGCAACGTTAATTTCCAACAGATTCCAAATGTCCGATATTTTTAAGAGTTCCACTGATTATTCTAGATATACGGATTACGGCTTGGACTTTTTCTTAACCGAAATATTGAAAAATTCGTTGCTTCAAGGAAATTTGGGAAAGGTGGAAGAACCTATAGCAATGTATATTGATTTGGATGGAAAAGAAGAAGTTAAAGGTTTTTCTATATATAACAAAGCAAAAGAGAATAAAGAAGCCAAACTTGATAAAGGAAGAGAAACTTTGGCAATATCGGCACATTTGATGCTTAACGGTGACAGTAAGAGTACGGAAATAATGACTCTCAACCCTGTAAGAGAGTATGATTTTGATGAAGAATATGAAATAGGTAACAATGAATACAGAAAAGCTACGGTATCTCTGAGAGATGAAATAGATATGCAATTATATCATTTGGAACGAGATTATAAAAAATCCGAAAAGAATGTTTCGATTACGGATGTCGCATTACAAACGGATTCTACTGTTGCGGAATTGTACAGATTGGGTATTGAAAAATATAAAAAAGAATATTTGGAAGAAACAGGAAAAACAGAAGATGAATTAACTTCCGAAGAGTTGATTGCCATAGACCAAAAAGCAGAAAACTACAGATTTACTTTTGAAGGTGTATTAAAGGGTGTAAAGATTGAAAAATATTCCTTCTTCTCGGAAAAATTCTTGCCGTCTCACAGCAAATTGACACCGTTAATGAAAACCGGTGTTGTGATAACAAAATTATTGGCTGTAAGTATAGGCGTTATGGTAACGGGACTCTCTTTTACCCTATTGTCAATGCTTGTTTATTCATTAATAACCAAATCCGTTGTTATTGTACCTTTAGTCCTTTCTGCTATATCAGCATTTTTCGGAACGATGGCTGCTGTTTATTCGGGTGAGTTATTTCATCTCTTGTGGAATGTTGTTGCTGTTATAACCAATAATGAAAAATATCTTCTTCAAACAGATATGAGTATAGCCGATGATTCCCAAAAAGGAAAAGGTTTCAATCATCCCTTATCTAAAATCTTAAGACCTATAAATTTAAGAAAGGAAATACGAGACAGTGAAATACCGTTAACATTTGTGGAACAGGCAAAACTTAACGGTGCGGAATTTATTTCAATTTACGATCTTGTTAAATATCTCGGAAAATTAAAAAGAAAAGATTTTAGAAATAATGAAGGTATTGAAAAGTATAGATCAAGAACAAGCGGATATACGTTCTTTATGCACAAAGATTATTATGAAAGAGAAAACAAATATGTTGAAGACAGTTTCGGCTTTGCATTGGGATTGAGTTATGTTCCTGTTTTTGACGGATCAAAAAGAAAAGTAAATTTGGTCCGCGGTATTTGTGAAAGAAATAATTTGGTTTCCTGGGAAAGAGGTTACGAATATTTTTACGGGAAAGAATATTCTGCAAAGACGACCGAAGAGTATATGGATAAAGTAAGAGATTTGACTTTGGAGTATAATAAGAAAATAGTATTCTTCTTACCGAAAAACTTATTTTCACATGATTTTTCGTTTAAAACAAGAGAAGAACTTGAATATATACAGCAACATCCCGAACTTTGGGACAAAATTGTATTAGTTTTCGGAACATACGATTGCTTGAATATACAAAATCAAGAGACTTTTAATCGGTATTTCAATGATAACGGTTCTCTTGAAGATGAAATGAGATTCTTTTCTACAATGAAAAGATTGCTTTCAAATCCTAACCGTTTTATGATGGTAAAAGATAATTTAATTACAAAATTGGAAAGTAAAGGACTTGTAAAGTTTTTCAGAAATACATTCTCATTGTCTTTAGACGGAATGGTTAAAACAGCGGAAGTTTTAACACGTTTGGAATATTCTAAGAAACAGGATCGTACCGAAAACACTGATGCCGTATCGCGGTTAAGAACGGATATTGAAGAAAATAATCGAAGACAAGTATGCTTTATATGTACGGCAAATATAAACAGAAGTGCTGTTTCTCATTTGTTGTTTGAAGACAGATTGGCGAAATTAGGTGTAGATAATATTTCGGTAGTTTCTGCAGGATTGTTACCTTTATCCGAAAAGAACACCGATGCCTCTCTTGCTTTAGGACAGGATTATGAAAAAATCCTTGAAGATTTTGATGTTGAACCTGAACTTATAGAAAGATTCCGTTCGGAAGAATTTTCTAAAAAACATGCCGGTTCCGATTATTTTATAGTTGTAAGTCAAAAGCATAAAAATGTTTTAATGGAACAATATAATGTCGATCCCGATAAAATTATTTTATATTCGGATCTTGATCCTGAATTTACGGATGACGCGTTGCCGGATCCTCAAAAATTAAAAATATCCAAGTCTGCTATGGTTAGGTTGGTCAGAGGTATATTTGACAGTTCTTTATTTAACTTTGTATCTCTCTTGAAGATGGATAAGATAGTAAGTGTTCTTATCAGGACAAAATCGGCGATTGCACAACATGTAGCCGTAAATTATAAAAATGTTAAATCAACCGAAATGGAACAATTGGCAGATATTTTGGAAACGGCAGAGCAACAATCGGAAGAATCAAACTTAATAAATATTTATATTTCGGAAGATATAGAACAATTACAAGATAAGTATGAATTGATAAATACCGGTATAAAAGCGGAAGATGCAAGTATATACAAAATAAAGGTCGGCAGAACTTTAGTATACGGAGCAAAAGGTATTTCAAGACTAAAAGTAGTTAATGCAATACACGAAAGTGAACAATTAAAAGAAGAAATAAAATCAATACTTTCCTTATCCGGAGAAATAGAAACCGACGGAATAATAGTAAGAAACGGACAAGGAATAGGCATGAATGAAGGTGTATTGGAAATAGGTGCCATGGAATTGTACGGAAAAACCGAACGAGAAGAAAAAGATTTTATGTTATCGTGTTTAGAAATAAACAGAGCAATGGGAATAATGTTCGGACAAAAAACGATAATCGGTTTGGAAAGCATGGGTGAAACGGATTTGGATAAATTGAAAACAGCGATAGAAAAAGGAAGAATGAGAAAAGTTATAACGGAAGCACAATTCAGGAAATTGGATTTAAGTGGAGAATACATATCCGATTTAAGACAAAACGGTATAGAAATCTATTTGGATAAAATAGATAAATCAAATGAGGATATGCCCGATTATGAAGCAATGGGAATATCCGGAGAAATAATAAGAGACAAAGACGGTATAAAAATAAAAGATTACGGTGTGGGCGATGAAGTGGAAATAAAAGAAATTTTAACGGAACCCGACAGTATAGAAAAAGAGATAATAACTTCCGATAAGCCTATAATGATTGGTGTAGATATTTTAATAGAGCATTTTGTTAAACAAAGAAATATAAAAACCGTTCAAAGAGAATTTGCGGCATTATTCTTAGGTAAAATTAAAATGAATTTGAGATGGGGAGAGCTTACTACAACGGATATGGAAAGAATAATATATAACATAGATTACAATAAAATACCCACATTGGAATTATCGAAACCGTTGCAGGAATATTTCAAAGGAGATATACAGGCGAGTTTGAATAATCTTCTTTTAAATATAAATGAAAACAGTGAAATAGGAATAATATTGGATACTATTCGCAGAAGCGAAAAATTGAAAGAGGGATATCTTACGGAAATAATAAAAGAAAGAATATTAGCGAAGACAGCATTATCTCAACAAAATAAAGAGTTTGGATTAACAGATAAAAACTTAGAAAAATTATTGGGCCATATGTTGATGTTACAACTTGATAATAACGATAAAAAAGAAGTAAATCTTATGTATAAATCCAAAGAGGATACACAAGAAAGAGAAATGAACGGAAAAGATATTATAGGTAAGATAATGTCGGAAAGAAAAATTGTTGATTCCGAATCCGGTGCAAGAAGAGATGTGGCAATAAATACAATAATAGAAATAATTTTGGTATATGGTGATGATTATAAGAACAGACAAGTTTCTTTAGAGAAAAAAGATGATCTTATTACAGGCTGCAGAGCAATGTTAGCTGCTGCCTAAACATTTATCTCAAAAAGTTGTAAAATCTATAATCGTAGAAAATTATAACTTGAAGGTATTCTTGTTTCGTGCAGTAGTCGTTTATATACCTCTATTCATTTATACATCCATACCTCAAAATTTCAAAGAAATTTTTTAGGAGTAAAAATGATTACTTTTTTAGTCGGGCTTTTAATTTTATTTGTCGGTTACCTTACATATTCAAAATATGTAGAAAAACAGTTTGAACCGGATGACAGGCCTACACCTGCTTATGCAATAAACGATGGCGTGGATTTTGTTCCGTTAAGTACAAAAAGAAACCAAATGATACAGTTATTAAGTATTGCAGGTATGGGACCGATTATAGGTGTTATACAAGGAATTTTGTTTGGGCCTATAGCATTTCTTTTAATTCCGCTCGGTTGTATTCTTATGGGTGCGGTTCACGATTATGCCGCAGGTATGATATCGATGAGAAATAACGGAATGCAGGTAACAGGGTTAATACAAAAGTATTTAGGAAAAAGCTGGTATTACATATTTTTCGGAATAATTGCAATAATGATGCTTCTTGTAGCGGTGGTTTTTGTTTATACTTCCGGAGATTTAATTGCTTCAAAGTTTTTTCATGTTTCTAATTTTTCTTTAAGTAACAATACCATTTTATACATTTATGGTGCGATAATATTTTATTATATGCTTTCAACAATGTTTTCGATAGATAAAATTATAGGAAATCTTTATCCTATTCTCGGACTTATTTTAATTATCGGAACACTGCTTGTTGTTGTCGGCTTTTTTATAAAAGGTGTAAATTTACAGGAAATAGATTTTACTAATCTTAATATGCATCCTAAAAAACTTTATTTGATACCTATATTTTTTATGACGATATCTTGCGGACTTTTATCCGGCTTTCATTCCACACAGTCAACAATAATTGCAAGAACGGTTAAACACGAAAAAGAGGGAAGAAAAGTTTTTTATGCAATGATGTGTGTAGAATCTTTTATTGCTATGGTTTGGGCTGCAGCATCAATGACAGTTTACAACTTACATATTGTTCCCGAAAAATTTATAGGCCAAATTCCCGCAATACAAATTATTACGGAACATTTTGTTCCTTCATATTTGGCTTTTATAGTTATAATTGCAATAGTTGTATTGCCTATAACAACAGGAGATACTTCTTTAAGAGCTTTAAGGTTAACATTATCGGATGCATTTAAAATAAAACAAACGAAAGTTACCGGACGATTTTTAATAAATATTCCCGTATTTTGTGCGGTTATGCTTTTACTCTATTTGGTAAAATCTCAACCCGACGGCTTTGCTCTTGTTTGGAGATACTTTATGTTTGTTAACCAATTGATAGTTTTACCGACATTTTTCTATGCAACGATATATTTGTATAAAAATAAAAAGAATTATTTTATTACATTGTTACCGGGCTTACTTTTTGTTTATATAGATATGCTTTTTATATTAAATGCAAAAATCGGTTTTAATTTAAGTTATACTCTTTCGAGTATAATTGCATTGATTCTTGTAGGAATAAGTATGTTTTGGTTATCAAAGAAACTTGTAAAACAAGGAAAATAAAATGAATATAACTTTTGAACAAGTAGTGACGGAAAAGCAAATAAAAGTTTTGGCAAATACGGCAAATGTCGTTTGGCATGAAGCATATAAAGGAATTGTAGCGATGTCTCAAATAGATTATATGATAGAGAAATTTCAATCATTTAATCCTTTGTTTGAAGCTATAAATAAAAATAATTATCTTTATTTTTTAATAAAATCAGATAATAATGTTGCCGGATATATAGGACTTCACGAAGAAAACGGGAAAATGTTTTTGAGTAAACTATATATTTTAAAAGAATACAGAGGAAAAGGTGTTTCCTCAAAAACTTTTGAATTTATCGAAAATTTGGCAAAGGAAAAAAATTTAAAATCTGTTTGGTTGACGGTAAACAAAAACAATAATCATGCGATAGAAGTTTATAAACATAAGGGTTTTGTCGTGATAAGAAAACAAGTTGCCGATATCGGTAATGGTTTTGTTATGGACGATTACGTATTTGAAAAAATTTTATAATTAACAAAAAAACAGGAAGAAAATATTCTTCCTGTTTTTTTTATATGTATATACTATAATTACTAATTTTGCTTTTTAAAAGTTGCTTTTACCAGCGCTGCTTCTTTTTCAGGTGTTCCTATAGAAATTGTGAAATCCGTTTCGGAGTTTTTTTGAATTTTTGCCGTTACGACATCATCTTGTTTAAAAACAGGTTTTTTAAAATTTATTTCCATCTCGTCTAAAATAAAATTTTTCTTAAATTGTTCATCAAATGTTTCCATTGTCCACATAGGATAAACGCAATTATTAACATGTCCGTTACTGTCGATATCATCTTCTCTTATTTGTATTCGTTTTTCAAAATCAATTTTTTGCGGTGCTTGAATTTTTGCGAATTCGGATTCCACCGCTCTTTCCGGCAACACATCGTAAGTAAGATTGAAATCATCAAACTTTATAGGTCTCATTCTGGTTGTATCTATCATTGCCCATTGGCTTGAAGCGGCAATTAGAATATTTCCGTTGATATCTTTTATAAAAAAATCTCTTGTTGCAATAAGAGCCGTTCTTATACAAGGCCAGGTTTCAAGAATTACTTTATCGAAAATTTTAGGTAAAGAATATATCTTTAAATGATATGCTCTGCCTACCCAAGCCAAATGATTTTGTTTGTAAAAAGTGTATCCTACATTAAGTTTTTCGGCATGAGCATCCGCCATATCCTGCAACAAATGAAATATACCTATTATTTTTATACTTCCGTTTCTGTCACATTCGTAATTTGATATTGTATGTTCTCTTATAAGTTTTTCCATAATAAAGCTCCGAATAATTTTCTTGGTATTATACAAAATAAAAATTTTTTTTAATAATAAAAGATAACATATTGCTATATATAGTGTGATTAATTATTATTTGATTTTTCAATACAAATTGATTATAATATACGGTAAGAATATAAAAAAAATGTTGTTTATATAAAGGGGGATAGAATGGCTATAAAGTCTTTTGTATTAGATACAAATGTTTTGTTGCACGACCCTGACTCAATGTTTGCCTTTAAGGATAATAAGGTAGTTATTCCTTTAACGGTAATTGAGGAATTAGATAACTTTAAGAAACTTAACGATGAAAGAGGTAGAGGAGCAAGATTAATTTCCAGAAGATTGGACGATTTAAGATCAAAAGGAAAATTAACTCAAGGTGTTCCTTTAAAAAACGGCGGAACTCTCGTTATAGAAATGATACATAAAGTAGATTTCCCTGAAGAGTTTACCGTTTCCAAATCAGATCATCAAATATTATCCATAGCATTATACCTTAAACAAAAAGGTGAAAATGTTATATTTATAACAAAAGATATTAATTTAAGAATTAAAGCTGAAATTTTAGACATAGTAACACAAGATTACGAAAAATCCAAAGTTAAAATAGATGAAATTTACAGAGGTTGGAAAGAAATACTTGTTCCTCCCGAAAAAATCGATAAATTTTATAAAAACGGTAAAGTTGATGTTCCCAAAAATATAGAATTTTATGCAAACGAATTTGTTTATTTAAAAGACGAGAACGGAACATCTAAAAGTGCTTTGGGAAAATATGTCGCCGATAAAAAAATAATACAACCTTTGTTTCATATAAATTCTCAGCCTTGGGGCTTAAAGCCGTTAAATATAGAACAGAGATTTGCGTTTGAACTTTTGTTGTGCGATGATATTTCTTTGGTTACTCTTATAGGTTTGCCGGGTGCCGGTAAAACTTTGCTTGCACTTGCCGCAGGTCTTCAAAAAACAGTTGAAGAAAGACAATTCAGAAGACTTTATATCGCAAGGCCTATAATTCCTATGGGAAAAGATATCGGATTTTTGCCCGGAACAAAAGAAGAAAAACTTTCTTCTTGGATGGGCGCAATTAACGACAACCTCGAATTCCTTATGGATAAAGGTCACGAAGATGCTAAAGTAGATGAAAAAATCGATTATTTGTTTGAATCCGGTCAGATAGAAGTAGATTCTCTTACATACATAAGAGGAAGATCATTACCGAAACAATATATAATAATAGATGATGCTCAGAACTTAACGCCGCACGAAGTAAAGACGATTATTTCAAGAGCGGGTAACGGAACAAAAATAGTTTTAACCGGAGATCCTTACCAAATAGATAGTCCTTATTTGGACGCATCGTCTAACGGTTTAACCTATTTGGTTGACAGATTTAAAGGTCAGTCGGTATTCGGACATTTAATGTTCTCCAAGAGCGAAAGAAGTGTTCTTGCTGCATTGTCATCGGAGTTGTTATAAAAATGTCTCAAAAAGAATTTTTTGTTGATTTACATATACATACCAATTATTCAGACGGAATTTTCACACCGGAGCAGGTAGTAGAATATGCTTCGAGGGTTGGTCTTTCCGCAATAAGTATCACCGATCACGATACTGTTGACGGTGTTCAGGAAGCTATTGATGCAGGCAAAAAGTACGGAGTGGAAGTTATATCCGGTATAGAACTTTCCGCCGAGTTAGACAATGTAACAAAAACGGAAATGCACATTTTGGGTTATTACGTAAATTGGAAATCCAAATCGTTTAACGAAGCTTTATCTGTATTTAAAAAAGTAAGAATTCAAAGAGCTAAAGATATATTTGAAAAATTAAAAACTCTAAATATTGAGTTAGATCCCGAAGGATTAATTTCAGGCGTGGGAGAAAAAGTTATAGGCAGACTGCATTTTGCCAAAGCAATGCTTGAAAAAAATTATGTTTCTTCGATTTCCGAAGCTTTTCAGAAATATTTAGGGTTGGATAAACCCGCTTATGTTCCGAAACATTACATATCTCCGAAAGATGCTATATCTCTTATTATAAGAGCAGGTGGTATTCCCGTATTGGCACATCCTTATTACGGACATTACAGCAACAGAAATATTTTTAAAGGGCTCATTAACGACGGGCTTATGGGAATAGAAGCTTGGCACAGCAGTCATCCGCAACATATTATTAAAAAGTTTATATCGATTGCTGAGGACATGAACTTAATAGCAACCGGAGGTTCGGACTGTCACGGAGCTTATGGTAAAAATGCAACTCCTTTAATCGGAAAAATGAAAGTTCCTTACACCGTTTTGGAAGCTTTGGAAGCAAAGAAAAGACAAATAGAAGAAAAAAACAGTACACTTCTGTAGGTGCGTTAATCATATAGTTATGAAATCTATAAACAAAAATCTTTTTTTAAAAACTTTGGAATGCCCGGTGTTTGCATGGCATTTGTATAGAGGGCTTATTCCTAAAGATAATTCTTTAACCGACGATTTTTTGATTATGGAAGCAAAAAAAATCCACGATATGGCAAAACTGTTGTTTCCCGACGGAGTACAAGTTTCGGGAAAATTTGAAGAAGCATTACAACAAACAAAAGATTTAATAAAAGATAAAAACATAAAAACAATATTCGAGCCTGTTTTTGAATATGACGGATTTATTGCAAAAGCGGATATTTTGCATAGAACTGGAAATAATCTGTGGGAAATAATAGAAGTTAAATCAGGTAATAAATGGAAACATAAATATATATCCGATACCGCATATATAAGCTTAATAGCATCAAAAACAATCCCGTCGATATCCAAAGCAACTTTATATTTATTATCAAAAGATTTTAGATTGGGTAGTTCGATAGAAGATCTTTTTAATAAAGTGGATTGCAGCTTTGATGTTTTTACAAAAGCGGAAGATTATTCCATTTTATTAGATACAGTGAAAGAAGTTTTATTTGCAGAGGCTCCTAAAAAGAAAAAACTTAAAATGCCTTGCAAAAATTGTTCTTTGTTTAAACAATGCACGGGAGAGGGAATAGAATATCATATTTTTGATTTGCCGAGACTTTCTCAACTTGTATTTAATAAGTTATGTGAAAATAAAATATACGATATTAGAAATTTACCGGAAGATATTGAACTTACACAAATGCAAAAAGTCGTAAAAGATTGTGTTATTAACGATAAAATATATGTAAGTCCGGATTTGAAAACAGAACTTGAAAAGATAGTTTTTCCGTGTTATTATTTGGATTTTGAATCTGTTATGACAATCTATCCTTTATATAATAATATTGCTCCGCATACTCAGGTTTTAACACAATATTCAATACACAAATGCGATAAAGTTGAACATATTGTTGACCATTTTGAATATATTGCCGACCACACACAAGATTGCAGAAAACAAATCGCAAAAAAACTTATCGAAATTTTAGGAACGCAGGGAAGTATTATTACTTATTCTTCCGCGGAAAAGCAAATAATAGATAAACTTGCCGAGCTTTATCCCGAGCTTGCCGAACAATTGGAATTAATAATAGAAAGAATTGTAGATTTTGAAGAAATACTCAGAACAAATTATTATGATAAAAGGTTTCACGGCAGAACATCAATAAAAAAAGTTTTGCCTGTAATGATACCGCAAATGAATTATAACGAATTGGAAATAGGTGAAGGGGATGTCGCGTTGTCTGCATTTGCATATATGGCTATGGGGTTATACGACGACGAAAAAGTAAAAGAAACAAAACAAAACCTTTTAAAATATTGCGAACAAGATACACTCGCTTTAGTTGAAATGCATAAATTTTTATATGAAGCAGCAAAAATGACAATGCATAATTTATAATGTGCAATTAATGACAACTGCGATACAGCAACTGATGATATAAAACAATTATAAAATATAAATTCTTTATGTAAGGAGTAGTTATGAAAAAATTTAACAAGTTCTTATTAAAAATTTTTTCAGTAATGTTATCGGTAATGTTGTTGAATTTACCTGTATTTGCAGCCGGCAGATATGCAACAATTAATAATAATTTTAGTGGAGCTATAGGATCACGAGCAGAATTTGCTGGTACGGCAACGAATCCTTTAAGATTTAATGACTATAATGAGGATAGTGGTAACGGTGGCGTTTTTCTTGTGGAACAAGGTTCTGATATAGTAATATGGACTCGTTATGCTATGTTTAATAATAACACTGCTAAGCTGAATGGCGGTGCAATAGCACAAATGAGTTCCAGTGAAGAGTATAACATTATTCAAAACTCAGGATTTGATTATAATGTTGCAACCAATGGAGGTGCAATATATATTTCAGATGGTAATTTACGTGTATCCACAATATTTGCCGGAGATAAGAGTTGGTTTTCAAATAATAAAAGTACTGAAAAAGGCGGAGCAGTATACAATTCCGGAAATTTTCTTGTTGATGAAGCCAGGGAGAGCAGAGATATATATTTTCGCTTTAATAAGGCCGGAACATCCGGCGGAGCAATATACAATTGCGAAAATGCTAAAACCACGATTTTTGATTATGTAGAGTTTTCATCAAATACTGCAAATGCTTACGGTGGAGCAATATATAATGAAACAGATGGTATAGTTAATATTTGGCGAAATGTATTATTTCAAGGTAATTCAACAGAAAGAGCCACAGGTATGGGCGGTGCAATATATAACGAGGGGAATATTACCATTAGCACTTCTACGAAATTTCAAGGTAACCAGGCAAATTATCGTGGCGGAGCAATCTATAATGTCGTAGGTGCTAAATTAGAGATCTTCAGTAATTCAACTTTTGATGATAATACAACAGCACATTCACAAAGTGATGGCGGAGCAATATACAATACCGGTTCTCTTTCTATTTCTGATAATGTGGAATTTAATAGAAATTCTACTGTCTTCTCCGGTGGGGCAATATCTAATTACGGAGATGCGGCAAAACTTTATGTCGGTAACAATGTGATTTTTTCATCTAATACATCGAATGTTAAAGGTGGTGCAATAAGTAATAGAAATACAACAAAAGTTGCTCAGATACAAACTAATGTTAAATTTTTAAATAATGAGGCTAGCGAAGGTGATGGCGGAGCAGTATATAATAACGGTAGTATTTTTCATATATTAGAAAATGCTCTTTTTGATAGTAACGTTGCGGGAGATAACGGTGGAGCAATTTCGCATAACGGAGGCTTTTTTCGGGTATTCTCTAATGCAATATTTATAAATAATGTTGCAGGAATCGGAGGAGGAGCTATACATTCTGATATTAATGATGCAGAAAGTTTTTCGCTTGAAAAAAATATATCTTTTATAAAAAATTCCGCAAATGATTATGGCGGAGCAATATCAATTACGAGAGGTAGTTTTAATATCGGCAGCAATGTGAATTTTTCTTCGAATGTAGCAACTAATGGGCATGGTGGTGCAATAGCAAATTTTGCCGGAGATCTTATAATTTTGACAGACTCAAGTTTTTATGGAAACAGAGCAAAAGAAAATGGCGGCGCGATATATAATTTTATGTTTTTGGATACATTAGGGAAAATTACAATCGGAGATAATGCTGATTTCACAAAAAACACTTCTGATTTAAACGGAGGAGCGATATATAATCGTACCGGTTCTATTACACTTGGAGAAACTACAATTTTTTGTGAAAATTCTTCCGTTAGAGATGGTGGAGCTATTTGTAATGAAGAAGGAACTCTTAATATCGGAGCATCAACAAAGTTTAATTCCAACACTTCCGGAAATAATGGCGGAGCAATAAACAATTATTCAACACAAGCAAAAATTGATTTTGTAAGCGGGACAATTTTTTCGAGTAATACAGCAACAAATTTAGGCGGTGCACTTTATAATGTCGGGGAGATAACATTTGGCCCTGCTACGGCATTTAACGGAAATAAGTCATCACTAAAAAGCGGAGGAGCAATATATAATTTAGGCTCAATTACAACCGATAACATAAGCTTTGATGGAAATTCAGCAAAAACCACAGGTGGAGCAATATATAATGGAGAAAATGCCACAATATTAATTGAAAAAAATGCAAGTTTTACAAATAATACATCTGCTGACAGTAATGGCGGAGCAATTGATAATTACGGAATAATGTCACTTCTCGGTAGTGTTAATTCTTTCTCATCTAATAAGTCAAATAATGGTTACGGCGGTGCAATACATAACAGTGGAATTATTACCTTTGCAGGTGATGTGAATTTTACAGATAATTCATCCGAAGATTCCGGCGGTGCGATAAGCAATCGACTTTCAGGAACAATTATAATGGATAAAAAGGCAGTGTTTGTAGGTAACTCATCAAATTTTGGCGGAGCAATATATAATGATGGAACAATAACATTTAAAAATGGAGCAATAGTTAGAGACAATATTACAGAAATTGGTGACGGCGGTGCAATTTATAATACAGGAACATTGAATTTAATAGCATATACAAACAGTGTGGAGTTTACCGGAAATACGAGTTATGGCGAAAAGATTGCAATATGTTGTGATGGCGGAATAACAAATTTATGGGCAAGCAAAAATGCCGATGTTGTTTTTAATGACAAAATAATAGGATATGCTTCAGCTTTAATAAATATCAATAAATCATCGGGGACACTCCCGACAACAGGTAAAATAATATTGAACGAAGATATGAGTGACTATAAAGGAACGGTAAATTTTTATAACGGAACAATAGAGTTAGGTGAAAACGGAGCATGGTTCGGGGGAAATGTGAACGTTGAGAATTCACCAACGATAAATATGGCAAACAGTATTGTTTCAGAACATAATTTCCATGATTTAACGATAAATAACGATTTAAAATTAATAGTAGATGCGGATTTGGCAAACGGGGAAATGGATACGATATCTGCAACAAGTTTTGGAAATAGCAGCGGTAAAATAACGGTAACTGGAATAAATATATTAAGTGATATTGATGTAAACGAAATAGCGGAAATAGAATTTGCTGATGACGTTTTGAAAAATAAAGTTGAATCTGTAGATAAAGCAAGTTCAGTGCTATATAATTATAGGGTTAGATACGATAAAGAAACCGGTAATTTTAAGTTTATAAACGGATTGAACGGTAAAACAAAAAATATGGGAACAGCAGCAAGTGCGGTTTCTGCAACGGCAGGCGGAGCGGCAACACAATCTTTGGTGGCAAACCAAGTATTTGCAAGTATGGACGGAAAAGTATCTGGCATTAAAAAAGCAAGTACAGATTCTTCAAACTTGTATGTTTCTGCCGGAGGTCAAGTGTTTGATAATAGCGGAAAAACAGAAAGAGGGTTATGGCTGAAACCGTTTGTTACACAAGAAACAGTAAAAATAGGTGATGCGGATGTAGATAACAATTTGTACGGAACACTTGCCGGAATAGATTTTCCTATGGGGCAAGATAAACAAGTATCATTTTATTTAGGATATGCGGGAAGCAAACAAGAAGTGGAAGATGTAAAATCAAACCAAACAGGCTATATATTAGGTGCGACGGGAATGATGATAAAAGAAAATTGGTATGCGGGATTAACTGCAAATGTAATGTTTAATAAAGCATCGATAGATACGGATTTCGGAACTGATGATGTAGATATGAATATGTTCAGCATAGGATCTAAAGCGGGATATAACTATAACGTAACGGACAGTTTTGTATTGGAACCGAACTTAACATTGGTATACGGAGTGGTAAACAGTGACAGTTACGAAACATCACAGGGAGCAGAAATAGACAGCCAGAGTGTAAATAACATATCGGTAGAACCTCAAGTAAAAGCAAAGTTGCAAATGGATAACGGATGGCAACCGTACGGATTATTGGGATATTCTGCGAATTTGGGCAGTAAACCAACGGTAAAAGCGGAAGGTGTAGAAATAGATCTTGACAGTATAGACGGATATGTGGAATATGGAGCCGGAGTAAATAAAGACTTTATCGGAACCGTTTGGAGTTGTTATGCACAAGTTACCGGAAGAAGCGGCGGAAGAAACGGCTTTGCAGGCAACCTTGGAATAAAATATAAGTTCTAAAAATTGTCGATGACAAATTTTGCAGTTGACAAAAAAATTTTTTTGTTATACAATTAAGGCACAACAATACAGCAACAAACTTTTAGCAAGGGTGCTAAAAAGACAAAAATCTTTTTAGCACTCTTTTTTTATTTACATAGATGTATAGAAAAAGTAACAGTATGGATTGCCACAGGGCTAAAGCCCTTCGCAATGACAAAAAAGCAGAAAGTGTAGTTTGTCGTTTTTTGACAATCAAAGAGTTTTTAAGTTTTTGCTTAGAATAAAGCATTTGCCGACTGCGGTGTACATAAATGAAAGCGGAGCGAGTGGTACATAAAGAAGGGAAATGCGAAATTATAAGTAAAAAATAAAACTTGTTTAGCTAAATTTAAAGGTATTTAAATGAAAATAAAATTTTTTAAGTTAACAGCAGCGGGAAACGATTTTGTTTTAATAGATAATAGAGAAAACATCGTTCCTGAAAATATACATTCAAAACTTGCCGCAAAACTTTGTGACAGAAGATATTCTATAGGCGGAGACGGACTTATCCTTTTGGAAAAGTCTTCAAAAGCCGATTTTAGAATGAGATATTATAATTCGGACGGATCTTTTGCAAGTATGTGCGGTAACGGCGGAAGATCAATTGCAATGTTTGCTTATAAGTTAGGTATTGCAGGCAAAAACATGAAGTTTGAAACTGATGCAGGCTTAGTTACGGCAGAAATAAAAAGTGACACTGTTGTAAAACTTGCATTGTATAACCCAAAATATTTGGCTCTTAACGAAGAAATTGATGTTGAAGGTAATATTTGGACTGTTCATTCTTTGAATACCGGTGTTCCTCATGCAGTAGTTTATGTTGACGATATAGAAAAAGTAAGTGTTCAAAAGTATGGAAACATTATAAGATTTCATAAACATTTTGAACCTGCAGGAACAAATGTAAATTTTGTTAAAGTGGATAAAGATAACACAATACTTGTAAGAACTTATGAAAGAGGTGTGGAAGGAGAAACTTTAGCTTGCGGAACGGGAGTAACTGCATCGTCTATAATTTCCGTTTTGTTAAACAAAGTTAAATCACCGGTACATGTAATTACAAGAGGTAAAGATAACCTTTATGTAAGTTGCAAAACAGACGGACAAAATATTTCTGAAGTATATTTGGAAGGCCCGGCAGTCGTTGCATTTACCGGAACGGTAAATGTTGAAGATTAGAAGATTGGAAGAACGGAAGATTGGACGGAAAGAGGATAAAATGAAAATTGAAACGAGTGAAAAATTAAAAAAATTGCCACCGTATCTTTTTATAGAAATAGACAGAAAGAAAAAAGAAGCTATAGACAGAGGTGCAGATATAATATCGTTGGGTGTCGGTGATCCTGATATGCCTACTCCGGAACATATTGTAACGGCAGGGCAACTTGCCCTTTCAAAACCGCAAAATCATCAGTATCCGTTCGGTGCAGGTATGCTTTCTTTCAGAAAAGCGGTCGCAGGTTGGTATAAAAAAAGATTTAATGTAGATTTAGATCCAAGCAATGAAGTTTGTGCTTTGATAGGTTCAAAAGAAGGTATAGGACACATGCATTTGGCATTTGTTAATCCCGGGGATGTAGTTTTAATTCCTGAGCCCGGATATCCGGTTTATAACACAGGAACAATATTTACCGATGGTATACCCTATTTTATGCCTTTGCTTGAAAAAAACGGCTTTTTACCCGATTTAGATGCAATTCCTGAAGATGTTGCTAAAAAAGCAAAGATAATATTTGTTAATTATCCCAACAACCCTACGGCAGCAATTGCACCTAAAGAGTTTTATGTTAAACTTATACAGTTTGCTAAAAAGTATAACATTATAGTTGCTTACGATAATGCATATTCCGAAATTTATTATGATAATAATGAAAAACCTATGAGCTTTTTGGAAATTGAAGGAGCAAAAGAGGTTGGAGTGGAATTTCATTCATTATCAAAAACTTACAATATGACAGGTTGGAGATTAGGTTGGGTTTGCGGTAACAAAGATATTGTTGCTGCAATTGCCAAAGTAAAAGATAATTATGATTCCGGAGTTTTTCAAGCAGTACAGGAAGCGGGAATTACGGCATTAACAAGTTCTCAGGAATGTGTGGAAGATATGAGAACAATATATAAAGCAAGAAGAGATGCTTTGTGTGACGGACTAAATGCGCTCGGTTGGAACGTAACAAAGCCGAAAGCATCATTTTATGTTTGGGCAAAAGTACCGAAAGGATATAAATCGTCTGAAGTGGTTTCAAAACTGTTGGATGAATGTGCAATAGTTTGTACACCGGGTAACGGTATGGGAAAAAGCGGTGAAGGATATGTCAGATTTGCATTGACTGTTCCCGTTCCGAGAATTAAGGAAGCACTAGCAAGAATTAAAAATTGCAAGTTTTAGAAGATTGGAAGAATAGAAGTAAAGCAGTAAAACTAAATAAGGGTTAAGCAAAGGTGCTTAAAGATTACAGTTGAATCTTTAAGCACCTTTTTTATTAAGTAAATTTAAATAGATAAATAAGTATTTAGCAAAGAGGCTAAAGAGATTTTAAAATCTTTTTAGCCTCTTTTTCTTTGAAAATATAAAATTTTGCGAAGCAAAAAAAATACTTTATAGCCGTTAAAGGCTTTGATTTTTCAGCTGAAGCAAAGAATTTGCAGACTGTAGTGCGCTGAAGTAATAGCGGAGCGACCGGCACATGAAGGATGCAAATTCGAAGCTGTAAGCAAAAAGGCAAAGCCGACTGCTATAAAAAAAGGAGAAAGAAAATGGGTTACACAAAACAAGACATTATCAAAATTGTTAAGGAGCAGGATGTACAGTTTATAAGGTTGCAGTTCACCGATATTTTCGGTCAATTAAAAAATGTTGCAATAACGGCAAGCCAAATAGAAAAAGCATTAGACAACAAATGTATGCTTGACGGTTCTTCAATTGAAGGTTTTACAAGAATTGAAGAAAGTGATATGTACCTTTATCCGGATCCCGACACATTTGTAATTTTTCCTTGGAGACCGCAAACAGGTAAAGTTGCAAGATTAATCTGCGATATTTATAAGCCCGACGGAAAACCTTTTGAAGGTTGCCCGAGAAATATTTTAAAAAGAAATTTAAAGGCAGCGGCAAAACTCGGTTACACATTTAATGTTGGTCCCGAACTTGAATTCTTTTTGTTCCATACCGACGAAAAAGGCAAACCTACAACAGTAACACACGATGATGCGGGATACTTTGATTTGGCACCTATAGATTTAGGTGAAAGTGTAAGAAGAGATATGTGCTTAACTCTTGAACAAATGGGATTTGAAATTGAAGCTTCTCACCATGAAGTTGCAAGAGGACAACACGAAATAGATTTTAAATATGCAGAAGCTTTAAAA
>JAFXOV010000032.1 GCA_017528425.1 Elusimicrobiota bacterium
ATTTCTTGTTATTATCGGTGCCCCGTCTTCTTTCCTGTTTCTTATTGCTACCACAAACACTATAAAAAACAGTATTCCCATGATTGTACTTCCGCTACAATATACTTTTACATTGTTGTACAACCTATACAATCTCTCCGATATCTTTCCTACCGCTATCGTTACCGCTCCGTCTTCTTCGTTATATACCACCAACTCTTTGTATTGTCTGCTTTCTATCTCTATTCCGCTGTCGCTGCTTGTATTTACGGGCGTTTCTTCTTTACTTTGTCCGTTACTTATCGGCGCTTCCGCTCCCGTCTCACCCAATCTTAAATATTTATATAAATCTTTCGTCACTTTGTTGCTCATCACCGTCAACGTATCCGTACAACTCTTAAATGTTTCCACTATCACGTTGTTTACCACCGCTCCGATTATCGCCGCTATACTCTCTTTATTCTCTATCGATTTCGGCATAAAGCCGTTTATTATCATACTGCAAAAAATAAGCATAGCAAGAGCAACTCTCATTACTCTTACAGATAACAAAACTTTAATTGATTTTTTGTTAATCAATTCTTTCATTAAGGTCCCTTATTTGTTATTACACTTCCCCTGCAAAAATTTTACTAACCTACCTCTATAACTTATAACCTATTTTCTCTGTTTTTTCAATATATTTTTTATTCGCCATTTTACTATTTTAAATTATAAACTTTTTATGAAAATTTTCCTTGAAACATTTGTGAAATTTTTGTGAAAAATTACTTATTTACACCCTCTTTGGCTAATTTATCCGCCAAATCGTTCTTTTTATTGCCTGTATGACTATCTATTTTTCGCCACAATACATTTATACCACATGAAGAAACTATTTCTACGTACTCTTGAGCTAGACTGTTTTTCGGCTTCCATTTACCGGTAGCAAAATATTCTATTCCCAAATAATCATAATTTATTCTTATTTTTTTTATATTATTTAATTCGCACCATTTTAAAACAAGTGTAACCGAATAAAGTTCTCCCCCAAATTGTCTTGTAGATGTATCATCAAGCCTTCCGGAAAACTCCTGTATTTTTTTATCACCTAAAAAAATTGCTGCTCCGTATCCCGTTTTACCATCTATATAGGAACCATCAACAAAAGCTTCATATATGCCGCTATCTTGTGTAAAAGTTTTAAATCCGTTAATTTCGTCCCAACATTTGTTTATAATTTCAACGGAATCTTTATCCTTGATATTTGTAGTAACCAAAGAAAAAGATTTTTTGGAAGGTTTATAATAAACACCTATTTTGCCCAATTTAATTAATTTGTTCTTAACATTTATTTGAAGTAAATAATCTCTAAAACAAGTATCGTCGAAGTCCGCTATAAGCTCCTTGTTATTTAATATTTTTACAAATTTATTTCCAAAGTTTTCCAACTCACTTCTACACATCGTCATTGTTGTTTCTCCAAATAAAAAACAATTTTTTCATTGCTTAATCTAATCTTTTGTTGTTCTTGTAGTTTCCATACATCTATACTTCTATACATCTATGCCTCAAAATTGCTTTGCAATTTTCATCTTATTTTCCACAATTTGTGTAGCTGCGGTAAAATTCTAATATTTTTTAGTTTTAGTGAAGATATAGAATAAAATTTAAGGACTTTTTTATTTGTGATATTATCAAAACTTGCCGGTTGAATAACAAGCGGAATATTTTTTGATATTTTTGAAAGAAGATTCGTTGCTTTAATAAATTCTGTTTCCTTTGTATATTTTGTTATAACCGTTTTAACAAAAACTTTTTTCTTGCAAACTTCTAAAAACTTCTTATGTTCTTTAAACAAATCTTTACTGCAGGCAGATTTAAACTTTATATCCATAGCAACAACATCACAATGTTTATAAATTTTTTTGATTTCCGAAGATAAACTTCCGTTAGTTTCCATATAAACTGAAAATTTATTTTTGGTATATTTATTTATCAGCTCGGAAATAAAGTCCGCATATAATAACGGTTCTCCGCCGGTAAAAGAAACCGAAGGTTTTTGACCAAAAAAATTATCTTTATTTTGATTGTATATATCATTTATATATTCGAATAATGCTTGAGCGGTAAAATATTTTGAAGCGGAATTCTTTTTTAAAGATTTAGGTGTGTCGCAATAATTGCATCTTAAATTGCAACCGGCAAATCTGACAAATATTTGTGGTATTCCAGCATATATTCCTTCACCTTGATATGAGAAGAAAACTTCGTCTATCGGAGCCGTATTTTTATTTAAGTGCCGGATCATCTATACCTGCCTCTTTAAAACCTTTAGCTCTTAATTTGCAAGAATCACATTTCCCGCAAGGTTTGTTTTTGCCGTTATAACAGCTCCAAGTTTTTTCGTAAGGAACTTTTAATTTTGTCCCTAACTTTATTATCTGAGCTTTGGAATATTTTTCGATAGGTGCACAAATTTCCACACCGTTCTTTAACGACTTCATTACTTGCTGCATCGATTTTAAATATTGGGGTGTACAATCCGGATAAGAAGAAAAATCAACCGCGTTTATACCTAAAAATATTTTCTTTGCTTTTATTGTTTCAGCATAGGAAATTGCATAAGACAAAAATATTGTGTTTCGTCCGGGAACATATGTTGACGGAACAAAACCTTCTTTTATTTGTTTGTGCTCCGGAATCTTTTTACTTTTATTTATTAACGAGCTCATATCCCAAGGGATAGAAGTTTTTACAACGTGATAATTTAACTTTAAACTTTTGGCAAACTTTTTGGCATTCTCAACTTCTTTGTTATGTTTTTGTCCGTAATCGAATATTAAACAATGACAATCATAACCTTTGCTCATTGCATAATACAAAACCGTTGTAGAATCAAGTCCGCTTGAAAATAATACTATGGCTTTTTGTTTCATTGTGACACCACTGCAGAAGATGTTTCGCTTTCCCACACTTCAACTTCACAAACCTTTATATCTTCCGTTTCGAAAATTTTCATTTCGTTAAATATAAACGTCGCGATGTTTTCCGCCGTAGGATTTATTTTGTCGAAAGGATCCGTTTCATTTAAAAATTTATGGTCCAGTTTTGCCATTATTTTATCGAGATGCGCTTTCATATCCGTAAAATCTACAAGCATACCGATTTCGTCAAGTTTTGTTCCGCAAAGGCAAACTCTCACTTTCCAATTGTGTCCGTGCAAATTCTCACATTTGCCTTTATATCCTCTTAAAGCGTGTGCGGAAGAAAAATGTTTGAATACGGAAAGTTTATATTTCATTACAGTTCCACCTTTGTAACTTTATTAATTTTGTTATTAAAAAATTTGCTGCCCAATTTTTTGAATTTTTCCGGATCATCACTGACATAAAATTCGTATCTGCCTTTACCTTTTTCTTTGAGCAAATTATTCTTTTCCAATAAATTTTTTACCGCAGTCGCAACAGCCGTCGCGGAATCGATTATATTTATATTTTTACCTATAACTTTTTTTATTGTATCTTTCAATAACGGATAATGTGTACAACCTAAAATTATCGTATCTATCTTTTTGTCTACCAACTCTTTCAAATAAACACTTATAATATCTTCGGTTATTTTTCCGCTGTTCCAACCTTCTTCAACCAACGGAACAAATAACGGACAAGCTTTTGAAAAGCAATTTATTTTTTTATTATGCTTTTTTATTTCTTTTGCATAAGCATTGCTTTTGACTGTTCCTTCCGTTCCTATAACACCGACTTTTTTATTTTTTGTATTTTGTAAAGCTACAACAGAACCTGCTTCTATAACACCTATTATCGGAACTTTTATAACTTTTTTTAAAGTTTTCAAGCTGTAAGCCGATGCGGTATTACAAGCAATAACTATCATCTTAACATTTTTTTTAACAAGAAATTTAGAAATATCTGTTGAAAATTCCGTAACTACTTTTTTTGATTTCGAACCGTAAGGCACATGTGCACTGTCACCGAAATAAATAAGATTTTCTTTAGGTAACAACTTTGATATTGCGGACATAACCGTAAGCCCGCCGAAACCTGAATCAAAAATACCTATAGCTCTGTTATTTTTTGTTTGATTTTCTTGCATAATATTTTTTTACACCTTCATATATTGAGTCGGCAGCAGACTTTTGGAAACTGCTCGTATTAAGTTTTGCTTCTTCCGTGTAATTACTTATATATGCCGTTTCAACAAGTACCGACGGCATCTGTGTTCCTCTTAAAACATAGAAGTTTGCCTGTTTTATTCCTCTGCTCGGTATCTTTAATCTTCCCGAGGCTTCCGCAATAACAAAACTCGACAACTCCGAAGATTCGTTTATATATTCGTTTACAACCAACGACCATAACATGTTTTGCAAAACAGTCTTTTTCTCGTCGGATTTATCTTCCAATGCAATAACCGAGTTTTCCAAAGTTTCTGTCGAAATAGCTTCTTTATCCGATGCCTTTTCCGATAAGAAATAAATTTCAAATCCCGAAGCCGTTCTCTTTAAATTTGCATTACAATGAACTGATATAAACAAATCTGCTTTGTTTTTGTTTGCAATGTTTGCTCTTTCAACCAAAGGAATAAACGTGTCATCTTGTCTTGTAAGTATAACTTTATAGTTTTTATCTTTCTTAAATATTCTTTCCAATTGTAATACTATGGCCAAATTAATGTCTTTTTCTTTTGTTCCGTGAGGACCGATTGCGCCCGGATCTTTTCCTCCGTGTCCTGCATCAAGTACAATAATTTTTGCATCTTTAGCAATTTCTTTTTGTTTAGGAATTATATCTTTAAATGTTTCGGTATCATCTATTATGGCATAACTGTCATCTATAATTTGATCTTCTTCCACACTTACAACTTTCACTTTTGCAAGTGCTTCCGAATCGTCTTCCTCATCTTCCAACACAGGCTTATCGTAAATTTGAGAATCATTTACAATTATTCTTTCATCTATTACAGGAACCTCGGTATCGTAAATTTCTTCTTTAATTTCGGGTTGTTCAGCCGGTTTGTTGTCTTCTTGTTCGGTTACAACTTTTTCCTGTTCCTTATTATCTTTAACTTTTTCTTCCGCCTTTTCTTCGGGTTTTACTTCTTTTACTTTTTCTTCTTTTTGTTTTTTCTGATCTTTTTGTTCGTCTATTATTTCCTCTTCGACTTTATCAATTTTCTTTGCCTCAACTACCGTGGTAGGAATATATACACTGGTAGGTTTTGCCATATCAACTGCTTTTGTATGTTCTATATCTATTACCAACTTTAACGGCTTAGCAAACTTCTGAACTACTACCGATTTCGGAGTTTGAGCTAACTTTATTGTAAATACAGCTTCTCTGCCTACGGTTTCATAAGAAATATCTTTTATTGCACCGTTATTTGCCACAATATGGTCTTTAACTATTTTTCCTCTTTGAAAAGCAACAATGATGGCATTCTTTGCTTTCTTTATTGTGTGCGTCATTTTCTCATCAAGCTCAATAACAATTTCGGTATTATTTTCTTTTGTATAATATCTTACGGCCGATATATTCGTCTTTGAAGTAACGTTAAGTATTCTGTGTTTTAAATCCAAATCATTAACCGTTTCCGAAACTTCCGAAAAGCTTTTCAAGTTTAAAATTTCTACGGGGACATAAACTTCTTTGTCTATCATTACGGAAGGAATTTGTAATTTTGTTTTGTTTTTTCCGACAGAAACTTTTCTTGAATCATAGAAAATATCTATCGATCTGTTTTTCAGTTTCATTGAAACTTTTTTACTTACGGAATACCATTCCAATCTTGCCTGATAAAAAGCCGCCAACTCTCTTACGGAAAAGAAACTGCTGCCGGATATGTCGTATAAATTCATACCCTCATAACTTTGCCCGTCGTAAATAACGTTCAACTTTTTACTTTCAACATTAACATCCGCATTTTGTACTTCGTTTTTAGCGAAGCAATACGCAGACACAAAAAAACTAACCAACACTAAAAAACTTATAAATTTTTTCATAGTATACCCTACTTATAATTATACATATTTATTTGTAAAGGATTACTCTTAAACATTTTATTCTTTTTATTTTTTGTTCCTATAAAATCTACAACTTCTCCGTCTTTTATTGCAACCGCTTGATAACTCCAATTGTGCGGATTGCCTCTTAAAACCGCCGATGATATCGATATATCGACAGATTCGGACTCATTCGGCAAAGTTGCAATTAAATCAATATTATCAGATAAATATTTATAAACATAAATTTTTTCTTTTGTTACCTTAACGGCAAATTCCCAACAATGTTCGGGAATAAAAAATGCATTCACCGGTTTTAACATCTTTTGAGAGCCTGTATATGCAATACCATTCATATCTATATAAATATCAATACTGTCTAACGAACTTAAATTTGCATCTGTCCCGAAATATACATTCTCGTTGCTTTTACCAACGGAAAATGTTGTAAAAAACGAGCTGTCATTATAAATAACTAACGAATTATTTTTTTTGGTAAATACACATACTCCGTTATCTTTTGAATCGGAATCGGTTTCAACAGAAAGTGCCTCTTGAAATTCATTAATATTCGGAACTTTTTTGTTCAACACTCTAAAAATATTACTATACGATATATCAAATATTTTTGAAGAATTTTTATTATTGTTTAAAATTCCGTTTATAACATTATAGCTGTACATATTTGAAAGTTCATCACACAAAATTGTATAAACTTCTTCATCTTTTTTATCGTTAGCATATTCTGTTATTTCTTTGTCTGCCAAACACAATTTCAACACGTTTTCTCTCGGAACATTAGACAACGTTTCCAATGAAACATCTTCTATTGTTTTGGAATTATATCCGTAAAAAGCCGCATTGATGGGTAACTCAACATCAAAAGTGTTATCCTTATCGACGAAACTTATAAGATTTAACATAAACTTTTCGTTTTTAATGTGGCTTGCGGTTAAAACTACCGGAATATATTTTTTGTTACTCAAGGAACTAAACCATTGTTTTATTTTTGTTTCACCGGTTGTAAAATTTGTATACGGGACAAACAATGCAACATCATCTTTTAAAAACAATCCTTTTTTATTGTCGTCTTCACTTTTTGCCATCGTCCACAAAATGTTACTTTTATAAAACAAATTTAAAACTTTATCGTCTAATGCCGCTCCTTTTAAATAAAGACCGTGCTTATTTATTTCAAATCTCGTTCTGTAACTCTTTTTATAATTGTTTAAAATATCTTTGCATGTATCAACTTTATTAAAAACAACGGATGAACTTATATTTATCTCCGAAGATATCAGCGGGAAATAAGGTTCCGTTATTTTTAATGTCGGTTCTATTTTACGGATAACAATCAAATCTTGTATTTCTTGTTTTATATATTTATCCTCATCAAAAGAAACAGCAAGACAAAATTTATCGGAACTTTCTATTTTCCGAATAACCTTCGAAGAAATACCGTCAAGCGTTTCTGCAAAAAAAACAATAATGCTGTTTTGTGCAAAAATATTAACCGGCATCAAAAAAAATACTAAAGATACGATAAAATTTCTTATATTCATATCGTTTAAATTATATCATATTTGATAATTGTAATAAAAAAATTGCGACTGTTTTTGTTATGTCTTAAAATACATAACCTATAGAAAAAGTGTAAGTTTTATATTCTATATCTATATCGTAAGTTGTGGATGTCAATCTTGCTTTGCTACTATGAATAGCCCCGGTAACTTCAAACAAAAAACGGTTATACACTATTCCCAGACCTATGGAATAAAACAAGCCGCCTTTTTCATCCGTAAGATATGTATCGTAATCAGAAACGGGAAAGAAAAAGCTGTAACCTACATTTGCAACTGCATAACCGTACTTGTATGGTTCGGTTGGAACAGAACGAAGTTTTAATGATATGTAGGTCGGAACAAAATATACTTCACCGGGAATATCTTCAAGTTTCCTTGAGTTTTGAAAATTTATGCCGCAACCGACACCAAACTCATTGATAAAATAATGGTAATATTTTGCTGCAAAAGTTAAACCGTTAATGGAATCTGTTTCGTCTTCATGCCCTTTATGAAAATATTTACCGTAAACATCGTACCCTATTTGAACAATCGTTTCATTGTAGTCTTCAACAATATCGGTATTATCAATATTATCAATCATCGAACCAGTTTTTTTTTTAGATTTGTCTTCTTTTATTATTTCTTTTATATCCGATTTGTTTAATTTTATTAAATCTTCTTTGTAAACGATGAAAACAACCGAATCATCTTCATGGTGAATATTTCCTTCGTATTCGGTACCGTCGTTCATTATTACTTTCTCTGCATAAACCGTAAAAGCAAAAAAGAATAAACAAATAAAAGAGATAATAATAGCACTTATACCCTTTTTCATTTCTACCCCTTATAGTAGCTATAAATCGTCCATATACCTATTAAAATAAAACAAATACCGCTTATCAATTTTAACGGTATTTGTTGTAAATAAGTTTTTGCTACCGTTCCTGCCAAAACCGCTATAGCCGAAGACAATACTAATGCTCCTGCCGAAGCTAAAAAAATAGCAATCGGCGAAATTTTTGAATCCGTTGCAAACAACAACGTTGCTATCTGTGTTTTATCTCCGAGTTCAGCCAAAAATACCGACACAAATATCATAAACATTGTTGCCATAACAGCTCCTGCAAGAATATTATTCTTCTATTCTGTATTTAACGGTTTTTGCTTTTATTATTGACAACTTATCTATTTCTTTCAAAGCTTCAGATATTTGTTTACTTAAAGCTCTGTGGGTTGTAATTATAATAGAAACTTTTTTATCTTTGTTTCTGTCATCCTGATATAAACTTGCTATTGATACTCCGTGTTCACCCAATATACCGGAAATCTTAGAAAGAACTCCGGGTCTGTTAGCTACGGAAAATCTTAAATAATAATCACTCTTGCTGTCGCCGTGAGGCAAAAATTTAACTATTTTTTTCTTGGAATATACTACATTTTGAACAACGCCTGCCGTTCCGTTAGCAATATATTTCGACAAATCTATAATATCGGAAACTACAGCCGAAGCTGCCGGCAACTGGCCTGCGCCTTTACCGTAAAACATAACGTCGTCTGCGGCATCACCTTTTATCATAATTGCATTATATTCGTTGTGAACATTTGCAAAAGAATGATGGTGATCTATTAAGCAAGGTTCCACCCACAAATCCACACCTTTATCCGTTTTTATCGCGGAACCTATAAGTTTAAATACATAACCGAAATCTCTTGTTATATTAACATCTTCTATATCAAGTTGATCTATACCTTTAACTCTTATATCTTCAACTTTTATCCAACTTCCCCAAGCAAGGGAAGACAATATTGCAAGTTTGTTTGCGGTATCAAGACCTTTAACATCCGCCGTAGGGTTGGCCTCAGCAAAACCTGATGCCTGTGCACTTTTTAATGCATCGCCGTAAGTAACACCTTCATCTGTCATTTTACTCAATATATAATTTGTTGTTCCGTTCAAAATACCTTTTATACTTTTTATTTCGTTACCGGCAAGACCTTCATTCAAACCTTGTATTACCGGAATAACTCCGCCGACGGATGCTTCAAAATATACCATCTGTTTGTTTTCTTGTGCCAAAGAAAATATTTCATCCCAATATTTAGCCAATGCCGCTTTATTTGCGGTAACAACACTTTTACCGTTCTTAAGAGCTTCGGTAATAACGGTTCTTGCAGGTTCGTATCCGCCGATAAGTTCTACAACTATATCTATTTCCGGATCTTTTATTATGTTCATGAAATTTTTAACATACAATTTCGGCTTATCTATCGGATACAAATCACAAATAGATCTGACATTTATTTTTACTCCTGCTTTTCTCAATGCTATAGCGCTGTTTTTTTCCAAAATTTTTACTACACCTTTACCTACTGTTCCATAACCTACCAAACCGATATTTAAACTTTTCTTCATAAATTTATTTTCCGTTTAATGTAAATTTTTTAATTCTAAGTAATGCATCATGAAATCTTTTATCATGAGTTACCAACGATATTCTTACATAACCTTCTCCGCACTTTCCGAACCCTGCTCCGGGAGAAACTGCAACACCCGTTTCTTTAAGCAATCTTTCGGCAACCGATAAAGATCCTTCTTTTTTCAGATTATCGGGAAGTCCTGCCCATACATACATTGTTCCTTTGGTTTTTTGTACATGCCAACCGATTTTGTTAAGTCCGTCTACCATCTTATTCATTCTTCTTTCGTAAATAGCAGCTTGTTCTTTAACACACTGTTGCGAACCGTTTAATGCAGCTACCGCAGCAAGCTGAATAAAAGTCGGAACTCCGTAATCCAAAAATGATTTAAATTTTTCAAGCGGATAAAGAAGTTGTTTTGCTCCGCAAGCCCAACCTACTCTCCATCCTGCCATATTGAACGTTTTGGAAAAAGAATGGAACTCAAGAGCTACATCTTTTGCACCCGGAAACTCAAATATAGAAGGTGAAGAATTTTCTCCGAAAATAAGTTCGGAATATGCATTATCTGAAATTAAAAGTATTTTATATTTTTTACAAAATCTTATAGCTTCCTTCCAAAAAGCAGGATCATCGGCAACCGCAGCTGTCGGATTGTTAGGATAATTAAGTATCATCATTTTTGCTTTTTTAGCTATGCTTTCAGGAATTTTTGTAAAATCAGGAAGAAAATCGTTTTCTTCGAGTAACGGCATTGAGTATGTTTTTGCTCCGGCAAGAACCGCAGCGTTGAAATGTACCGGATATGCCGGATCACAAACCAAAATGTAATCTCCGACATTAAGATATGCCATACATAAATGAGCTATACCTTCTTTTGAACCGATTAAAGACATTATTTCGGAATTGTAATCCAACTCTACTCCGAATCTTCTGCCCATCCATTCGGCAACTGCTCTTCTAAATTTCGGCATACCTTTTGCCTGAGGGTATCTGTGAGTACTTTTATGGTGTTTAACCGTGTCACACAAACAATCTACAATGTGCGTGGGTGTAGGCATATCGGGATTACCCATAGCCAAATCTATAACATCAAGCTTTTGAGCATAACATTCTAATTTTAACTTGTTTATTTTTGCAAATAAATAAGGGGGTAACGAATCCAAATTGTTTGATGGTTTTATCTTTAAAATTGCCATTATTTTTGTATTAGTTTTCTTAATGTAGTTGTAGGCTTGAAAGAAACCTTTTTGCCGGCAGGAACAGGAACGATAGTTCCCGTTTTAGGATTTCTACCTTGTCTTGCCTTTCTGTCTTTAGATTTAAATGAACCCAACCCGGATAAAGAAACTGTTTCCCCTTTAATTAAATTATCTTGAATAACTTTAACCAAAGCTTTTATGGCTAAATTTACCTGGCCTTGTGTAAGCCCTGAACATTCTGCAACCTGTTTAATAACATCAGGTTTTTTCATGTGTTCCCCCAAATATACAAAACTCTCCAAACGAGAATATAAAAACTATAATAAAAATATATTAAAAAGTCAATAAGTTTTTTATATTAAGTTGTTAAAAATCAGTAAAATGGTTATAATTATATTATTGTATTACAATATAATTATTCAAGAGTTTATACAATAATTAATTATGAGAAAAGAATCTGTTACATCTTTTTTTGTTTTTTGTGTGTTAGTTGTTGTAATAGCTATATCGATAAAATTAACTTACGAAAATTATCAAATATCTAAGCAAATCTTCAATGGTAAAGTTCTGTGTTCGGAATTGTTGAATGCCAGTATTAAATATTACAGAGAAAACGGATATTATTTGGAAAATGATAAGGTTTCGGTAAACTATGAATATCATTTTGACGCACGAACAAACCCATATTTTTCAACTTTTTCCACATATCCGATAGATGAAAACACTCAAGGAATTTCCGTGTTCGGAACGGTAAACAACAAAGACTACGAACTTAAAGTTGTATTTAATAAAGATGATGATATAAAATCGATACGAAACATTAACATCGAAACAATTAAACATAAAACTCAAAATTAAAATAAATTTATGAAAAAAATATTTTGTTTTATGTTCCTCTTTTTACTGTTTGCAACAGTAAAAACTTATGCGGATAAATGGCAAACCGTAGGAGCTAGAGCTATGGCTATGGGAGGTGCAGGTGTTGCCGTTGCCTACGGAACAGATGCACAATATTACAATCCTGCTCTTCTTGCAAATTCCGACTATGAAAGTAATATTTCTTTAAATGTAAATGCAGAACTTGAAACCACCGATAAAGTTTTAACATTGATAGACAAAATTAATCAAATGGTTCAGCAGTATAAAGATGTTGCAGATAAAATTGCCACTAACGATTATGCATCCGCAACGGATATGATGTCGATACTTGATGCTTTAATTGCATTGCAAGAATTGAATTTAAAAAATATCGGAGCTGTAGCCGGTGTAAATGCGGGATTGGCTTCAAAACTCGGCAAACTTACCATTTCCGTAAGATCTTACGGAAGTTCCGGAATAATACCAATCATCGATAAAAGAAATATAGGTCTTGTTACTTCTAAAGACGGATTAAATATAAATAACTTTGATTCTCCCGATACCAATGAAAAACAAGATGCAGCAAACATAATAAAAGAAACTTTGGATAAGTTTGATTTAACTGATTCCGTAGCTAACTTGTTTAATTTATCCGGAGTATCTTCTCAAGAACTTGCAAATGCAATAGTTAACATGACCGATGCCGCACACTCAACGGTTGAACAAATAAAAGAAATGGCGGATGCTATAGCCGAAGATTTTCCGCAAATTGAAATATTATTAAAAAATCTTCTTTCGGGAAGTTATAAAGATAATGAGTCTCAGATTCTTATTGATGCGGGAATTTTCACCGAAGTAAGTGCCGGTTGCGGGTTCCAAATTTTGGAAGGATTACAAGTCGGAGGAAATATAAAATATATCCAAGGACAAATGGGCCAAGCCGGTATAATGATTTTAAAAGACGATCAAAAAGTAGCAAGAGCCGAATGGGATGCTTTTAAAGATACAAAAGCATCTAACCAAATAAGTTTCGATTTGGGTGCGTTTTTAGATATAAGCAAATTTACAGGTAAAGATATTTTTCTAAATCCTAAATTCGGTATTACAGCAAGAAACATAAATAACCCTTATTTTGAAAGACCGGACAAGCCTTCGGATTCCGAATTAAAATGGATCGGAGACAGATATTATTTAGGCAGTCAATTAAGAGCAGGTATTGCGATTAATCCCATCGACAAACTTACCGTTGCTTGTGATTTAGATTTAATGAAAAACAAAACATTTATAAACGGTTTTGACTCACAGGAATTGTCGCTTGGTTTAGAATTCTTATTATTAAACAGTAATTCAATAACTTTACCTTTGAGAGCAGGCATAAGCAAAAATGTGTCTGAATCAAAAACCGATATAGAATACACCTTGGGTACGGGAATTTATACTTTCGGATTTCGTTTTGAAATTGCGGCAGGCATGAGTTCAAACACGACAGTTCTCGATGGAAATACAATTCCGGCATCGGCCTCTTTAGCATTTAATTTAAGTTACGCTTATTAAATTTATTCGTTAACAAAAATGTCATTTAAAACATTGTAGATATCGGTGTTGTCTATAATGTTTTTTCCGTTTATATATTTTTTAAACAAATTTGATCTGGCACCTGTACAATAACAACCTGTTAACTCGTTTATATTATCTTTGGTTTTATAATCTATATTTGTGTCCATTTTTACTATTGTTGTTTTACTATAAGCAATGTTCTGTCTTGGAAGATTACCCTTTGCCAAATAATTTTTAAACCTAAGCATGCCTGAAGAGTATGGTGAAACAACTATTATAATGCTGTTATCGAAAGACATATCTGTATCATTTGAATTTATTAAATCATAAATTTTTTTAACGGTTTCGTTCAGTTCATATACGGCTCCCAACATTTTGTTATAATCATTTTCACAATTTGCTTTATTTATATCTGTAATTTCAGCCAACAAAAAAAACGGTTTTTTCTTTTCCAACAACAAATTCGTTACGTCTGAAACTATGCTCGAAAATTTCGTGTCCGGATTTCTATATTCAAAACTATCCGAACTAAAATATTCTATAGGTTGCGGGACATAATAATTTTTTAATCTCAAAAATAATTTTTTGTTAAGCAAATTAAAAACTTGCGGCTTATTTATTTCAGGATAATCCAAAACATAATAACCGTTGGATTGGGCAACATTATTCATCTCGTAAATATCGTTTTGACTTGCGATTATTTCCGGTTTTGTTTCGGATAATATTTCTTCGGCAATTTTATTATAGCTTGTTTTCGTTCTGTTATGACTTAGAAAACCTGCAGAGACATAATTGTAAAAATTGTCCGTCGTCACAAGTGCAACATTGTACTCATTTCTTTTATTTATCTTATCAACAATATTTTCTATAAGTTTATTGCTTTTCTTGTCATAACAAAGAGCACCGTTATAAACTTTTTTCCCCGTAGCCATCGCCGTTGAAGCTGCCGCATAATCGGTAGGGATTGTATCTTTAAAATATCCGTCGGCTTTTTCCGAATTGTAATAAGGATATGGTACCGCCCCAGCAATATTTGTATCGTATCCTTTTTCACAATCAAAATTGTTTTCCGAATATTTTCCGTTATAAGAATCTATACTCCATGTCGTCATAACTGTTTGTATAGGAAATTTGTTCCAAATCAACATTTTATCTCTTCCGTACAAAAAGTTGTTCAAAGCAACTTCATTTGATACGGACATTCCGTCACCAACAATAAGAAAAACATACTTTATTTTATCAGCATAAATATTAATCGAAAGTATGTAAATAAAAAATAAAGTTATTAAAATTTTTTTCATTTTAATTTTCTTTCAAAATTAAATTTGTTTGTCGAACTTATATAAATATTATTATTGAATGCTCTGAGGATTTGTGTTAAATAGTTTTGGTTTGGCTCGATATAAGATAAATCTATCCCGAAAGATTTTATTCCGGCTTTTAATAATCCGTTCTTAAAACTAAATAAGTTTATGGGATATTTGGGAATAATAACGTTTTCGTTGTCTTTTGAAAAAACTTTAAACTCGTCTTTATCGGACTTTATATTTTTATTTACTATATCATCCACGAATTTCATCTTAGATGTTACTGTTTCCGGAAAACCCGAAAGATATACAACAAAATTATTTTTTAAAACTTTCGACAAGTCTTTTATATTTTGCAAATCATCTTCCCATGATGCACAAAAGCCGTTTATTTTATATTCTGACAAAAATTTTGCACTGTAATTGTTTAATGTATACAGAAACTGTCCCGCATACAACAAACTTTTTTTGTTTTTAAAAAGATATATTTGTGATATATTGTTTATAAAAAAACTATTGTACTTCTTATCGATAACAAAATTTATAAAACCTTCATAAACTTTTATATCTTTTTCATCTATGTACGGCGGCAACTCAAAATATAAATTTTTTATTTCTTTTTGAGAAATAAAATTTTTTATAGTATCTATATTACTTTTTGACAGTTTTATCACAGTTGCCGATTTAGTGTTTTTTAATAGCGGTATCCACTTAACATTGTTTATTCTTACAAATAAATCCGGCAATGCTATTTTACTGAAAAAGCCAGTAGTTGAAAGGGTTAACGGTTTATTACTTTTTATGATTTTATCTTCTTTGTCCGTCCAATCTTCCATTCTTCCAATCTTCCATTCTTCTGCAGTTTTTCCGTCGGCAATTTTATAAACTTCAAATCCGTTTTCTATATAAATATCTTTATATTCTATTCTATATCTATTTTCTTCTTTTACTGTTTTTCCTGTTTTTAAAACAAAACTTTTATCTTTTTTGTTATCAACTATCCTTATGGTATCACCTGCCGACAAATCTTGTTCTGTGTTTAACACAAAATCTTTGTCTGTTTTGTTTTCAACAACACCTAAATACAATCCCGTATTTTTAGATTTTTTCGGTTCAAAAATATCCCTGCTTTTTATATTAAAATTGCAAGAAGTTTTTTGTCTTGCATAGTCAAGAGACAGAAGTTCCTTTGCCTGTTTCAAATTTTGTTCATAATTTTGTTCGTCACTATCTATCAGTAATCTGTAAGCTTTAACCGTTTTACTTACATAGTCCGCAGATTTTAATCTGCCCTCTATTTTTAACGATGTTATTCCCGCCTTTTTTATTTGTTTAATATAATCCGCAAGCTGAAAATCTTTCGGCGATAAAAAATATCCGGTCTTACCGTCAACTGTCCATAATCTTCTGCAAGGTTGCATACAATGTCCTCTGTTTCCGCTGTATCCGCCTATAAAACTTGAAAACAAACAAAGCCCGGAAACACAAAAGCATAATGCTCCGTGACAAAAAATTTCAAGTTCTATATTACTTTTATTTTTTATACTTTTTATTTCATCAAAAGAAAGTTCTCTTGCCAAAACGGCTCTCTCAAAACCCATTTGTTTTGCTTGTATTGCACCGTAACTGTTATGTATTGTAAGTTGTGTGCTTGCATGAAGTCTTATATTCGGAAAATATTTTTTTGATAAATAAGCCACCCCTAAATCTTGCACAATAATTGCGTCGGCACCGGATAAACTTATTTGCTCTAAAGTGTTTAATACTGATTTTATTTCTAAATTTTTCACTAAAGTATTAACGGCAACAAAAACCTTCACGTTTTTTTGATGTGCATAAGAACAAATCTCTTTCAGTTGTTTATACGAAAAATTTTTGGCTTTTGCTCTTGCACTAAAATCTTTTAATCCGACATAAACGGCATCCGCACCTGCGGAAACAGCTGCCATAAAAGATTCCATATTACCGCTTGGGGCAAGCAATTCTATTTTATTCATAACAATTATTTTAGCATAAAAGATATAATTGTAAAAATCATTTTTTTATACGTAAAAATTTAGTAAAATAGTGTAATGTGTAATTTATGAAAAAATTATCGGAGGTTTAAAATGGAAAAATACAAATGCAATATTTGCGGTTACGAATATGATCCTGCAAAGGGAGATCCGGATAACGGAATACCTGCAGGAACACCTTTTGATAAATTACCCGAAAATTGGGTATGCCCTGTTTGCCAGGTAGGCAAAGATTCTTTTGAAAAAATGTAAAAAGCGGTAAAATTTTTACAGCTAAAAAATATTAACAACCTCAACTGTTGTCGGTTGCAGTTTAGTTTTATATTTTTGGGAGAAAGAAAATGAAAAAAGTAACCAGAAAATTTTTTTATTTAATAGAAATAGTATTAGCTGCAATAATTTATGTTACTTTTGCAAAAGAACATATAAACTTCACTCCTTATGTAACTTATCCGCTTGCTATAATATGTGCTTTTATACCGATAGGTCCTCTTGCTGCGATTGCTCTTATCGTTTGTTCTTTCTTCTATCATATAAGTTCTAATGTTGTTAATTTATCATATCTGTTTCTTGCGATATATTTAATCGGTCTTGCAATAACAAGTTTGTTTAAAGAAAGAAAAGACTAATAGAAAATTAAAAGGATTTATGGATGAAGCAAATAACCAAAGACGTTTTTTCCGTTGGAGTAATAGATTGGAACATGAGAAGTTTTCATGGTAACACATTTATTACAAAAAGCGGAGTTACTTATAGCTCATATATAGTTAAAGATAACGAATCTGCTTTAATAGATGTAGTTCATAAAGGTTTTGAAGAAGAATTTATAAAAAACATATCCGAAATCGTAGAACCGGAAAAAATAAAACATGTTATATTAAACCATCTTGAACCTGACCATAGCGGATCAATAGAATACATGCCTAAAATTTTAAAGAATGCAAAGTTTTACGGAACGGCAAAATTAAAAGAAGGGCTTTTAAAATATTACAACTTGGATATCGATATAACAGTGGTTAAAACAGGTGACAAAATAAGTTTAGGCAATAATACTTTAACTTTTGTTGAAGTGCCGATGGTTCATTGGCCCGATAGCATGATGACATATTGTCCGGAACAAAAAGTGTTGTTTTCAAATGACGGGTTCGGTCAACATATCGCAACAAACAAAACTTTTACGGATGAAGTTGATTGCGGAATAATTGATAAAGAAGTTGCAAAATATTATGCAAACATTTTGTGGCCGTTGGGTGCCATGATAGACAGAAGCATAAACAACATTTTAAAAATGAATTTACCTATAGATTTTATTGCCCCGAGCCACGGACTTGTATGGAGAAAAGATATAACTAAAGTTATAGAAAAATATTTGGCTTGGGCAAAAAATACAGTTACAAACAAAGCCGTTATAGTATATGAAACAATGTGGGGATCAACGGAAATAATGGCAAGAGAAATAGCAAGAGCATTAACCGATAACAATATAGAAGTTAAATTGTTTGATATTGCTAAAACAGATTTTGCCGAAATTGCGTACGAGATGCTCGAAGCAAAAGCCTTTGTTATAGGTTCATCAACTCACGATAACGAAATGTTAGCTTACATTGCAGGTTTTATACATTTTATTAAAGGAATGAAACCTAAAAACAGAGTTGCTGTTTCATTCGGTTCTTTCGGATGGGCCGGCGGAGCAGTAAAAGAGATAGCAACAAATTTAACTTCTTTCGGTATAGAAGTTTTAGATCAGGTTGGTGCAAAGTTTAAACCTAATAAAGAAGAACTTGAAAATTGTTATCAGGCAGGACTTAAGTTAGTTGAAAAACTAAAATAGGAGACAATATGAAAAAAGCTTTAGTTTGTTCAGTGTGCGGTTATATTCATTTAAAGGATACAGTGCCTGAAAAATGCCCTGTTTGCAGTGCAAGTTCAAAAGCATTTAACTTAAAAGATGATGCATTAAAAACAAACGAAGATATTGTAACAACCGGTGAAAGCCACAAAAAACATCTTCCGGTTATTTCTGTAAACAATATAAACGAAAATATCCAAGAAATAAAAGTAAAAGTCGGTGAACTTGAACATCCTATGATGCCGGAACACTATATAACGAACATAATGTTTTATGCAGATAACGAATATGTGGGTGGCATTGACTTGTCTCCTAATCTTAAACCGGAAGGATCCATCTCAATAAATGCCAAAGGCAAAAAAATATCCGTTATCGAACATTGTAATATCCACGGAGATTGGATAACCGAAAAATAAAGTTGTTAAATAATATAAAAGAGGAATACTATGAAAAGTTTAAAAGGAACAAAAACAGAAAAAAATTTGTTGCAATCGTTTGCCGGTGAATCACAAGCAAGAAACAGATACACTTTTTTTGCTTCGGTAGCTAAAAAAGAAGGTTACGAACAAATATCCGCACTTTTTTTGGAAACCGCAGATAACGAAAAAGAACATGCTAAAAAATTCTTTAAATTTTTGGAAGGAGGAACAGCAGAAATTACGGCAACATTTCCTGCAGGAATAATAGGGACTACTGTTCAAAATCTTGAAGCTGCAGCAGACGGTGAAAATGAAGAATGGACAAAAGCATACCCTGAGTTTGCAAGAATAGCCGAAGAAGAAGGATTCAACGAAATTGCAGATTGCTTTAAATATATTGCATTGGTAGAAAAAGCTCACGAACAAAGATACAGAAAACTTTTAGATAATATTAAATACGAAAAAGTATTTACGAAAGATGGTGTTGTAAAATGGAAATGCAGAAACTGCGGTTATGTTTATGAATCTAAAGAAGCCGCGGAAAAATGCCCTGCATGCAATCATCCGAGATCTTATCAAGAATTGTTTGTAGAAAATTATTAAAATTTGCTTTGCAAATTTTGAAATATGAGAGTACAAAAATAAACTAAAAAAACACTTCGTGTTTTTTATAATGGAGGTAAAAGATGAGGTATGTATGTAAAGTTTGCGGTTGGACAAGTGAAGACGGTGCAAAACCGGATAAATGTCCTATATGCGGAGCACCTGCAGATAAACTTGAAGCAATAACCGAAGGTGAAAAAACTTATGCCACCGAACACAAAGTAGGTGACGGACAAGTTGAAGACAAAGAAATAGTTGAAGGTTTAAGAGCAAATTTTAACGGAGAATGTACAGAGGTTGGAATGTATTTGGCAATGTCCAGAGTTGCAGAAAGAGAAGGATATCCGGAAATTGCGGATGCTTTTAAAAGATATGCATTTGAAGAAGCGGAACATGCCGCAAAATTTGCAGAACTTTTAGGTGAAGTTGTAACAAACTCAACTCAAAAAAATCTTGAACTCAGAGCTCAAGCAGAACATGGTGCATGTGCAGGTAAAATGGAAATTGCTATAAAGGCAAAGAAATTAAATTACGATGCTATTCACGATACAGTACATGAAATGGCAAAAGATGAAGCAAGACACGGTAAAGGTTTTGACGGATTATTAAAAAGATATTTCAAAAAATAAAATATTTTTTAAACTTATCAAATAAAGCAACGGATAATTAAGTCCGTTGCTTTTTTATTTTTAGAATTTATTAATTGTATCAAATCGGGGCGACTGGATTTGAACCAGCGACCTCTCCCACCCCAAGGGAGTGCGCTAGCCACCTGCGCCACGCCCCGATTTACATTTGTGTATTTTAACAAAAAATAATTACCCATTGCAAATTTTTATTTTTACCAATTATATAAGCATACTTGACAAAAAAAGTTTAAAATGTTAGATTAATATAACATTTTCAATAAAAACTAAAAAAGTTTTGTTTGCTTAAAGGAGATTTTATGAACAAAAAACTTACCGAATCTTTGGAAAATTATTTAGAAACGATAGGTATGCTCATAAGAAAAAACAAAATAGCAAGAGTTAAAGATATAAGCAAAGAATTGGATGTAAAAAATTCAAGTGTAAATATTGCTTTAAACGTTCTTGCCGATAAAGGGCTCATAATTCATGAAAAATACGGTTATGTTGAACTTACTCCCGAAGGTAAACAAATTGCAGATGATATTCAACATAAAGAAGATGTTTTAGTTCAATTTTTTACCGAAATTTTAGATGTAGATAAGGATATTGCTTTAAAAGATGCTTGCAGAATGGAACATACTATAAGTGATGAAACATTGGCAAAACTTATATTCTTTATAGGTAAAATAGGTAAAAAAAACACTAAAAAAACTAATAAGTAAGGAATAATATATACGGTGGACTTTTTAAAAGAAATAGTAACTATTATTTTTTCAATATTTAATGCAATGTCGTTTTACTTGCTGTTGGGCTTTTTATTTGCGGGAATATTGCATGTTCTTGTTCCTCAACAACTGTTTTCGAAATATTTATCAAAAAACAATTGGACATCTGTTTTATATGCAACATTGTTCGGTATTCCGTTACCGTTATGTTCTTGCGGCGTAATACCTACGGCAATGGCATTACATAAAGAAGGGGCATCTAAAGGTTCGGTTATTTCTTTCCTTATAGCAACACCGCAAACAGGTATAGATTCTATAATTGCAACATATTCGTTGTTGGGACTTCCTTTTGCAATTATTCGCCCTGTAGCGGCATTTTTTACTTCAATTTTTGCAGGTCTTGTAACAAATATTTTTACTTCAAAAGAAGAACCTGTTAAAGTTGCTGTTCAAAAAAATAAAGAAGAACAAAAACTTTCGTTTGGTCAAAAAATAAAAAGAGTGTTTCAGTACGGTTATGTTGAAATGATGGAAGATATAGGTAAAATGTTGTTGTTCGGTTTAATAATTGCAGGACTGATTGCCTATTTTGTTCCGGACAACTTTTTTACAATATTTAAAGGTAACACCTTATTAACAATGTTGTTAATACTTGTAGTTGCAATTCCCATGTATGTTTGTGCTACCGGTTCCATACCTATAGCAATAGCGTTAATGATGAAAGGTATGAGCCCGGGCACTGCTCTTGTTTTACTTATGGCAGGTCCTGCTGCAAACATTGCTTCAATGATGGTCATAGGTAAAGTGTTAGGCAAAAAAACATTTATTATTTATTTAATAACACTTGTTATAGGCGCGATAGGATGCGGACTTATTATGGACAACTTTTTGCCGGCAAGTTGGTTTGATGTTTCTAATTTCGGTATGGCTGCACATAATCATCATGGCGGTTTTTATTATTTTAAAATTATTTGTTCCTTTATATTATTTGCTCTTTTAACAAATTCAATATTATTTAAAAAACATAGAGAAGAGGCGGAAGTTATGGAAAATAATGGTAACAAAATTGCATTTAAAATTAACGGTATGACTTGTAACCATTGTAAAGCTAATGCAACAAAAGCAATAAGTAATTTGAAATCAGTAAAGGAAGTAACTGTAAATTTAAGTGAAGGCGTTGCTTATGTTGACGGTAATCCTACTGATGAAGAAGTAAAGTCGGCTGTGGAAGCGATAGGATTTTCTTTTGGCGGAAGAATTTAAAAGATAATTTGTAATTATATTGAAAAAGCACCTTGTGCTTTATATTTTTTTGATCTTTAAGTTAGATAAAACTAATATTTATAACATAAACTAAAAAATATAATAAAAACTAATATTTTTAATTTTAACTAAAAATAGATAGTAAGGAAAATATGGGAGGAGAAAGAAAAAAAATGGAGATGATTTTAAGTAATTTAAAATTGAATCAACCTGCCAAAGTAAAAAAAATAACGGCATCTGATTCGGTTTTAACAAAAAAATTGCTTTCTATGGGTATCTTAAAAGGTGAACAAGTTGTTGTAACAAAAAAATCCGTTTTGGGAGATCCTATAGAAGTAACAATAAGAGGTTACAACTTAAGTCTCAGAAAAGATGAAGCTTCACAAATTTTAGTGGAGGTTTAATGATGACATTATTAAACGGAAAGGAAAATACATCCTTAAGATTTTTGGCCTTTGACAATATAGCCACAGATGAAAGAAAAAAATTAATAGATTTGGGGTTTGTTCCGGGTGAAGAATTAAAAATCTTAAGAGACATGAAGTCCGGATTTATAACCGTCTTATTAAAAGGCGGAAAAATTGCATTAGACAGTAATAGTGCATCAAAAATTTTGGTAAAAGAGGTATAAAACAAAGTGGAAAATTTAAAGAAAGTAAAAATATGTTTGGCCGGTAACCCAAACTGTGGAAAATCAAGTTTGTTTAACAATATAACGGGATTAAGACAACATGTAGGAAATTATCCCGGTGTTACCGTAGAAAAAAAAGAAGCGTTTGTAACAAAGAACGGATATGAACTTCAAATAATAGATTTGCCCGGTATTTACGGTTTATCCGCAAGTTCGGAAGATGAAATCGTAGCAAGAAATGTGTTAATTGAAGAAAAACCTCAACTTGTAATAGATGTTGTGGATTCTTCAAACCTTGAAAGAAATCTTTATTTATATGCACAGTTATCGGAATTAAAAATTCCTGTTATCATTGCAATGAACATGACCGATATTTTGGAAAACAAAGGTCAAAAAATAGATTATAAAAAATTGGAAGAAAAATATAATGTAGTTGCTGTTCCTATAGTCGCAAGCAAAAACAAAGGAACAGAAGAATTATTAAAGGTTGTAACAGATGTTTTAAGCAAGAAAAAAATAATAAAATCCGTTTCAATAGATTACGGAAAAGAAATTAATAAAGAAAAAGATACTATTTGTCAGACTATATCGGAAGATGTAAATCTTGTATTAAAGTATCCTGTTAACTTTTTGGCTGTAGAGTTAATAAAAAAAGAAAGTTATGCTTTGGAAAAAATTAAAAAATCCCCTGTTTCTTCAAAAATAATCGAACAGGTGGAAAAAAGTAATAAGACTATCTTCGACTTGCATAACGAAAACCTTGAAGCTGTTTTTGCAGACAAAATTTATGATTGGATAAAAATAGTTGTCAGTGATGTTTTATCAAAATCAAAATCCGCAAAAAAAGATTTTACGGAAACAATAGATAAAATTGTTTTAAACAAAATATGGTCTGTACCTATATTTTTGCTAGTAATGTATATCATTTTTAAATTTGCATTTACGGTATCTGAACCTATTGTGGGTTGGTTTGAAACCGGTATAGAATGGTTATCCGATTTTGCAACAGGTGTGCTTCCCGAAGGTATTATTCAATCCTTAATAGTAGACGGTATAATCGGCGGTGTAGGCGGAGTTCTGGGGTTCTTCCCGCAAATTATATGTATGTTCTTTGCCATAGCATTTTTTGAAGATACGGGATATATGGCAAGAGCAGTGTTCATTATGGACAGGGTTATGAGAAAGTTCGGATTGCACGGAAAATCGTTTGCATCTTTGTTAATTGCAACTAACGGTTGCGCTGTTCCTGCTATGATGGCATCAAGAACTATAGATAATCCTAAAGACAGAATTATTACACTTCTTGTTACACCGTTTATGATATGCGGTGCAAAGCTTCCTATATTTGCACTTTTTATAGCGGCATTCTTCAGTAAAAACTCTACACAAGCGGCAAATACAATGTTTATATTTTATGCATTAAGTGTAGTTATAGCACTATTTTCCGCATGGGTATTTAAGAAAACATTGTTTAAAGGTGAACCGGGCTATTTTGTTATGGAACTTCCCCCTTACAGAGTTCCTACAATAAAAGGTCTTTTACTTAAAATGTGGGAAAGAGGTTGGTTGTATATTAAAAAAGCCGGAACAATTATATTGTTAATGTCTGTTCTTATTTGGGCAGGTTTAACATTCCCTCAAGTAGATGAAGAAAAGTTAGGAGAAGTTTCGGAAGAAGAAGTTGCAGCAGCACAAATGGATCAAAGTTATATCGGAAGATTGGGACATTTCATAGAACCTGTAATAAAACCTATCGGTTTCGACGGTAAAATGGGTATAGCTTTAATTGCAGGTCTTGCAGCAAAAGAAGTTGTAGTTAGTACTTTGGGAACGATTTATTCTATGGGAGAAACAGATGTTGAAGATGATGAAGCGGTAAATTCTTTGGCAGATAAAATCGCTTCCGATCCGGATTGGAGTCCGTTAAAATCCGTGGCATTTTTGATGTTCTGTTTAATTTATGTTCCTTGTATAGTTGCAATAGCGGTATTCTACAGAGAAGCCGGTTCAAGATTAAAATGGCTGATAATACTTTTTGCTTGGACGACCGTTTTGGGATATTTGTTATCGTTCATTGTTTATCAGGGCGGAAGGCTGTTAGGCTTTTAGAAGATTAGAGGATTGGAGGATTGGAAGAAAAGTTGTCAAATCTTCCATTCTTCAAGTAGTTGGAGGTAGTATGGAAACATTGTTTGTTTTATTAATTGTGGCACTTTGTGCATTTGTTCTTATAAAAAAAATATTTAAACAAGTAAAAGGCGGTAAATGCGATTGCGGGTGCGGGTGTGACAATAATTGCGGAAGTTGTTCAAAAAGCGATACTTGTATGACACAACTTATGAGAAAATCTAAAAATAAAAAATAGATAAAAAATAAAAGCTTCTTGATTAATTATTAACAAACTTATAGAATTTAGGTAGTTAAATAATTAATATTGGCAAAGGGGCTTTTAGAGTTCAAATCTAAAAGCCCCTTTTTCTATTTATGATAATTGAAATAAAAAATAGTTGGCAAAAAAAATAAATAAAAAAGGAGAGTAGAAAAAAATGAAGAAGGTAGTAGTAGCAGCATTTTTGGCAGCAGTAGTAACACTTGGCACTTCAGGTGCTTATGCAGCAGATGCAGAAAATCTTTTGGAAGGTCTTTCTATTAACGGAGGAATCACATTGATTTTGCAAAGTTTGCAAAAATCAAATGTTGCCCAAGCAACAGAAATAGGTTATGAAACACCTACAGTAGGTTCATATTCGGTAGATTTGGAAATTGAAAAAAAGTTTGATGATAACAACACAGCTTTTTTGCATTTAGAAACAGGAACAGGCGATGCAAACTCCCGTTTTACGGCATTTTCAGGAATTAACAGAGATGCAGACGATTCAGGTAATCAAGTATCTGTAACGGAAGCATGGTTTGAACATAAATTTACTGACAGCTTTGGAATGACATTCGGTGTTATAGATCCTACATCATCATTGGATGATAATGCTTATGCAAACGATGAAACATCACAGTTTTTAGGTGATATTTTTAGAAATGCACCGGTAATTTCTTTCGGAGATAATGCCATCGGTATAAAAGCAGTTTATGAAACCGATTTTATAGATGTTGCAGCTCAATATCTTAATGTAGAAAACACAATTGAAATCGGTCCTGATGAAGAAATTAACAACGATGATATTACAAGACATGGTTTTGTTTCGGCACAAGTAAATTTTAAACCCGGCTTCATAGAAGATATGGAAGGAAATTACAGAATTTATGCTTGGGGTTTACTTGATGGTGGCACAAAATGGGAAGATGATGAACAAACAACAGATTATGGCTTCGGTGTTAGTATAGATCAACAAATTTCCGATATTTTCGGTGTATTTGCAAGATATAGCTGGAAAAGAGATGATGCTTATTCTTCAACTGTCGGAACTTTTGACGGTGATTATGCTTCTCCTTGTAATCAAACATGGAGTATCGGTGCACAAGCAAAAATTAATGCTCTTGGTGAAGAAGATATCGTAGGTTTAGCTTTCGGTCAAATGATGATTTCAGATAAAGCAAAAGATTCTTACGGATATGATTTTAAAGCTGAAGATCATTTAGAAGTTTATTATAGTTGGAATATAAGCGATTATTTGGCTGTCACACCAAGCATTCAATATGTAAATAATGTTTGCGGCGGAGCGGCTGAAGATATGGGAGCAGACAATTCCGCTTTTGTAGGTTCAATAAGAATGCAAATCAGCTTCTAATAAAAAATCTTGACGAGAATTTACTTTCTCCACAGAAGAAAACGGATGCAGTTTTATGCCAACAAACTCTGCATCCGTTTTCCTTTTTCATTTTAAAATTGATAGAATATATATATTATGAAACAGGAAATAAATTATTCGGAATATTTTAAAACAAAAGTATTGGAAGAAATTTGCAGATTGTTTTTTGAAAACAATCTTGATGACATAAATCATTTGCCTTTTAACATTATACCTAAAGGCAGTGATGCTCAGGTTCGTTGTTGTGTTTATAAGGAAAGAGCAATTTTAAAATTAAGAACTCTTGCGGCACTCGGCTATTCCATAAACGATGTCGATGAGGCATTGCCTTTATCGGATTACCTTAAACCGGAAAACGAAAAAAAATATAAAACAAACAACAAACTTTTAACCGTACTTGAATCCGCATGTTCGGCTTGTGTTAAAAGCAGATTCATGGTAAGCGAAATATGTAAAGAATGCTTGTCAAGAAAATGTATAAATGCTTGTAATTTCGGTGCAATATCTTTTGAAGATCATAAAGCACATATAGATACGGACAAATGTAAAAACTGCGGAAAATGTAAAGAAGCCTGCCCTTACAATGCAATTTTAAAACTTGTTGTTCCATGCGAAGAAGCTTGTCCCGTAAATGCAATAAAAAAAGATGGTAAAGGCAGAGCAAATATCGATCACAGTTTATGCATAAGTTGCGGAAAATGTATAAGCGCTTGTCCGTTCGGTGCCATAATGGTAAGAAGACAACTTCTTGATGTTCTAAAACTTTTACATACAAAAAAGCTTGTAGCATTAATAGCACCTTCCATAACCGGACAGTTCGGTGCTTCTGTAAGTAAAATTACAACCGCTCTTAAACAAATAGGGTTTGAACACGTTTTTGAAGTTGCTTTAGGTGCTGATATAACAGCAAAAAAAGAAGCGGAAGAATTTGAAAATAAGTTAGTAATAAACAAACAACAATTTATGACAACATCATGTTGCCATGCTTATATAAGATTGGTAAAAAAACATCTTGAAAAATTAAAACCGTTTGTATCGGACACTTATACACCAATGCACTATACGGCAGAAATTGCAAAACAAAAATATCCGGATTGTATTACGGTATTCATAGGACCTTGCTTATCGAAAAGAAAAGAAGCACAGGAAGATCCTTTGATAGATTATGTTTTAACTTTTCAGGAATTGCAGGCAATAATTAATACGAAACATATAAACATAGATTTATGTCAAGAAACCACATCGGAAGATGTTCCTACAAAATATGCAAGAGAGTTTGCCGTTACCGGCGGAGTATCTCAAGCATTAAAACACTACTTAAGAATTGATACGAAATTTATAAAAGATGAACTTATTACCGATTTGGATAAGAAAAATGTTTTAAAACTTTCCGCATATGCCGACGGGCATTGTAATTCAAACCTGATAGAAGTTATGGTATGTAAAGGCGGATGTGTCGGCGGATGCGAAACAATAAAACCTATAAAACAAGCAAACGAAGATGTTAAGAAGTTTTCTAAATAAATTTTTATAAAAAATTTATCTTAGCTAAGCAACTTTAATTTTTAAATTATAACTTTGCATTTAACTCCTTTATGTACCATTCGCTATCGCTTTTATTTCAGTACACCGCAGTCATTAAATGCTTTGTTATAATTTAAAACTAAAAAGTCTTAAGAAGCAACCAACGGCTAACGGCAAAAAAAACAAAACTTTTAAACACTTTGATTACCAAGAACAATGAAAATTTTATTATTATTTTACAATGATATTCTTTTTTAATATAATGTTGTTTCAATCATAAATTTCCGTAAGGAGATATCATGGGATATACTAAACAAGACGTTATTAAAATCATTAAAGAACAAGATGTAAAATTTATCAGATTACAGTTTACCGACATTTTCGGTCAACTCAAAAATGTTGCAATAACTGCAAATCAAATAGAAAAAGCATTAGACAACAAATGTATGTTCGACGGTTCTTCGATTGAAGGTTTTGCAAGAATCGAAGAAAGTGATATGTACTTATATCCCGATCCCGACACATTTGTAATATTCCCGTGGAAACAGGAAGAAGGTAAAGTTGCAAGATTAATTTGCGATATTTATACTCCCGACGGAAAACCTTTTGAAGGTTGTCCGAGAAATATTTTAAAAAGAAGTTTAAAAAATGCCGCAAAGTTAGGTTATACATTTAATGTAGGATCCGAACTTGAATTCTTTTTATTCTTGACCGACGAGCAGGGAAAACCCACAACAAAAACTCATGATGCTGCAGGATACTTTGATCTCGCCCCTATAGATTTAGGTGAAAGCGCAAGAAAAGAAATGTGTTTAACCCTTGAAGATATGGGATTTGAAATTGAAGCAGCACACCACGAAGTTGCAAGAGGTCAACACGAGATAGATTTTAAATATGCGGATGCTCTAAAAACAGCAGATAACATAAACACTTTTAAATTGGTAGTTAAAACAATAGCACAAAAACATGGATTGCATGCAACGTTTATGCCGAAACCGATATTCGGTATTTGCGGTTCCGGTATGCATATAAATCAATCATTATTTAAAAACGGCAAAAATGCTTTTTACGACGAAAAAGACAAATTGGGACTTTCAAAAATAGCATATAAATACATTGCAGGATTAATGTATCACATAAAATCTTTTTCTGCAATTTCCAATCCGCTTGTAAACTCTTATAAAAGATTGGTTCCCGGATATGAAGCTCCGGTTTATATTGCTTGGTCTGCAAGAAACAGAAGTCCGTTGGTAAGAATACCTGCAGCAAGAGGCGCTTCTACCAGAATAGAATTAAGAAATCCGGATCCTTCGGCAAATCCTTACTTTTTATTAGCATCTTGTTTAGCTGCCGGAATTGACGGAATAACAAAGAATATGAAAATAAAACCGGCCGTTGACAGAAACATTTATCAAATGACAAAAGAAGAAAGAGATAAAGCTGGTATAGAAAATTTGCCTCACAATTTAATTAATGCCGTTAAAGCAATGCAAAAAAGTGAACTTATCAAACAAACTTTGGGAGATCATGCATTCAATCTCTACACAAAATCTAAAATTGATGAGTGGGATGCTTACAGAACAAAAGTTCATCAATGGGAAATTGATGAATATCTTATAAACTACTAATAGTAAAAATATAAACTAAAAAAAGCACCGTTAGGTGCTTTTTTTTTGCAAAGAAAAAGCCCTTGGTGAAGGGACAGTTATGGCAGTCCGTACCACAAGTACTTCTTGTACTATGTATCACCAAGGGCAAACTAAGTATACCCGCTGTTTTAAAACTTGTCAACAATTTTTTTTATTTTAATAACAAGCACCCAACTTATCCCATTATGTATTAAGCGCTTTATATACTCGTAAAAACATACAAAAACAAAAACTTATCCACAAGTTATCAACAACCGTTTATAAGATTAGAATTTAGCAATTAGTAATTAGAAATTTTTAAATAACATATAAAAGAAAAAGACCGGAATAAAAATTTTCCGGTCTTTTTTGTTTTTATATATTGCAAAACATATTATTCGGCTGTTGTAATTATTATTTCAACTCTTCTGTTTTTTGCTCTTCCTTCTATTGTATCATTAGATGCTATAGGTTCTTTTTCGCCTTTACCTATTACGGAAATCTTATTTTTTACTCCGTAATATTTTTCTAATGTCGCTGCTGCAGCAGTAGCTCTTTCTTCAGATAATTTTTGGTTAACATCATCTTTACCTATACTGTCTGTATGACCTTCTATTAATATGTCTGCATCAGGGTACTGTTCCAGTTCTTTTGCAACAGACTTTAAACTTTCTTTACCTTTATTATTTAATTGTGCCGTTCCAAATCTAAAAGTAGGTGTTCCTTCCAATCTTATACTTTTGATTGTTTTTTCTTTCATTTTTTGTGCTTCTTGTTCACTCACAACCTTCGCTTCATATTCATTTATTTTCTTTTGCAATTCCTGTTCTCTTTCTTTCATATCACTTATTTCTTGCTCTTTTCCTTGTATTTCCAATTCTTTGTTTTCCAATTCTTGTTCTTTGTTTTGTATTTCTTGCTCTTTAAGTTGCAACTCCTGTTCCTTATTTTCTATTTCTTTATTAGCCTCTTTCAAATTGTTTATTTCTTCATCTTTTTGTTTTAATTCTTTTTGAACGTCCTGCAAATATTCTCTTATACTTTTCTCTTTCTTTGTCTTATTGTTTGTGCAACCGAATCTATACATTAAACCGACATTTGCATAATAGTTCGTTGATACATCCGCAAAGTTCCCTAATCCGTTTGCAAATATATTCCAATTTTCGGATAAATCATAATTTGCTCCGATTCCCCCGGTTATCGTCGTCTGTGCATTCTCCGCACTCCATATCTTC
>JAFXOV010000033.1 GCA_017528425.1 Elusimicrobiota bacterium
CGAAATTACACATAAAATAAATTTGTCCGATTTGGATTTTAACAAACATGTTAACAACAAAAGTTATATTAACCTTGCAGAAAATGCAGCCCCCGACGATTTTAAGAAAGTTAACACAATAAAACAATTAAAAGTTAAATTCAACAGAGAATCTTTTTTGAATGACGTTTTAACCTGCACAACATATAAAACAGATACTTCGAAATTATATGTTCATAAAATAGAAAAAGACGGTGTTTCCGTTTGCGACATTTCCACATTATGGCAAGAAAAAGCAGATACTTCTACCATAGTGGATTATCCGTTAAAGATTAAGGGATAATTAGATTTCCTGCGGTTTGCCGATGGTTAATACCAACAAATCTTTATTTGAATCTTTTGCGGCTTGTTGTTCGGCTTTTAACGGATCGTCCCAACTGTGCTTTGATAAAGTATATTTTGAATGATGAACGGTAACATATTGTTTGGCATTAAGTTCCTGCATTGCTATTCCCAGTTCTTCAGGCATTGTGTGTATTTGGTTCCAATCCTGACCATATTGCCCGTTTTCTAAAATTGCCAAATCTATATTGGGAAAATGTTCCCCTGTATATTTAAAGTGCGGTCCGTAACCGGAATCGCCTCCGATATAAACTTTTTTACCGTTAGCAAATTCCACAACAAAAGATGCCCACAAAGTTTTGTTTCTAAAAATGCTTCTTCCCGAATAGTGGCGGGCAGGCAAACAATAAAATTTTGTACCGTTAACTTCTGCATCTTTATACCAATCAAGTTCGGTAATTTTGTCTAAAGGAAATTTCCAATATTCAAAATGTTCACCCACGCCTAAAGGAACAACTATATTTTTTATTTTTGATTTTAGTTCTTTCACGGTAAAATAGTCTAAATGGTCCCAATGGTCGTGACTTATTACAAGAAAATCTATTTCCGGAATATCTTGCGGTTTGTAAATGTCCGTTCCGGGATACGGTTTATTTATAAATTTTACCGGTGAACCTTGTATAAGTACGGGATCAACCAAGATTTTTATACCGTTAACCTGCAACAAATATGAAGAATGGCCGAACCATATAATAAGGTCTTTATCTTTCGGTAAAGACTTTAAATCTGTTTTAACCGACGGTACAGGTTGTGAGGGGACCAAATCTTTTCTTTTTTCGGTTAAAAATTTCCACATAATTTGGAAACCGCTTTTGTTGCCCGTCATAACGGTTGTGGGAACTTCGTTTTGAAATTGTCCGTCTTTATAGTTAGGAGATTGCTTTATAAGTTCCAATCTGTTACCGCTCGGCAACTTTCCGAAACTTTCCATAAATTTACCGTCTGCAGATTTATTGACAAATATATAACCGCCTGTTGCCGCACCGGCTGCAACAACTGTTCCCGCTATTAATGATTTTTTTATAAAATCTCTTCTGTTCATATTGTAAAATTATATAAATTAAAGTAACTATACTTTCTTGCTCTAAAAAAATTTATCCATCCTTTTGAATTTTTTTGATGCTGTTATAATACTGCATTCTGAAATTAACAATACCGCTAACAAATTTGCTTTCAATTTTTTAAATATGCCACTTCCTTATTTTATTTCTATTTATTTTATAGCTTTTGCAGGATTTCCAACAACTATTGAATTCGTGGGAACATTTTTTGTAACAACACTTCCGGCTCCGATTGTAACATTATCCCCTATTTTAATGTTAGGAAGAATAGTTACATTTCCGCCTATCCAAACATTGTTTCCTACACTTACGGGAGCAGCAATATCTATAACTTTGTTATTAACAAATCTTTCTCCGGGGTTTGTTGAATGATATGCGGTATATATGTGAACTCCGGGGCCAAACATTACATTGTTACCTATTTTTATTTCGGAACAATCAAGTAATACACAACCGGTATTAAAATAAACATTATCTCCTACGGAAATATTTATTCCGTAATCACAATAGAAAAATGGTTCAATATAAATATTTTCACCTACGGAGCAGAAAAGTTTTCTTATTATTTGTTCTCTCAAATTTTGTTGTTTATAGCTCGTTTTATTATATTTTTCTATTTTATCTTTACATTTAAAAAAAAGTTTTCTAAGTTCTTTATCACTTGCATCATAAGGCAGACCTTTTAACATTTTTTCTTTTTCCGTTAATTTCTTTTTATTCAAATGCATAATATTCTTTAACATCCTTTTAATATTTTTAAACTAACATATTTTATCAATTAAAGCAACTCTAATGTCAAGTTTACAAATCCTTAATCCAATTGTTTTTTAAACATCCATGCTGCAAAAGATAATGTAATACAGGCAATAATTATTAATGGTATCAAATTCATTATAATATCTTCAAGAATCATACCTTTTAAAAATATACATCTTGTTATTTTTATAAAAAATCTTAACGGATTGGCATAAGTTAAAATTTGTAAAAATTGAGGCATATCTTCTACCGGTGACACAAACCCTGAAAGCAAAACTGCCGGCATTTGAAATGTAATTATTCCCAAAATTGCCTGTTGTTGTGTTTTGGCAATTGACGATATTGAAAGGCCTACACCAACGATTGAAAGTAAAGAAACCGCTATTGCTCCTAAAAGATAAAACGGATTTCCCGCAAACGGTATTTTAAATACTGTTACCGCCAAAAAAGACATTATTGATGTAACGGTTAACGCCAAAATAAACGGAGGTATAGTTTTTCCCAACAAAATTTCAAAAGAACTTAAAGGAGTTATTATAAGTTGATCAAAAGTGCCTAATTCTCTTTCCCTTGCAACGGATAATGCCGTAAGTAAAAGAGTAACCACAAGAGCAAGAAGAGAAACAATAACTGTTAAAACATACCATCTGTATTCGAGATTGGCATTAAACCAATTCCTGACTGATATATTCACCGGAGAAACGGACTTTGTAAGTTCCGTATTATATCCGTTAATTATTTGTGTTGCATAAGAACCTGCAATTGAAGCAGAATTTGTTTGTCTGCCATCGGTAACAATTTCTACGGATACCTGCTTGTTTGCTTTAATATTTTTTGAAAAATCGTTGTTTATATAAACACCTATTAAAACTTTTTGAGTATCGATTTTTTCTTTCAGTTCTTCAAAACCGTTAACGTAATATATTTTTCTAAAGTACGGTGAATTATCAAACTTTTCAATTAAACTTTTACTTTCAAAACTGTTACTGTTATCCAAAACCGCCATATCAATATTGCGGACTTCCATTGTTATTGCCGCCGAAAAAACAAAAAACATCATAAAAGGCATAACCATAATAATGGCTCTTGTTCTTTTATCTTCCCAGATGGTAATAAATTCTTTTTTTATTAAAGATATTAAACGAATCAACATTTAATTCTCCAACCGCAGCGATGTTTTTTTGTAAACAACAATAAACAATATAAGCCCTAAAATACTTAAATAAACCGAATTTATTAAAACAATATTCCAAACAGTTCCGGCCATAAATTCACTTTCAATAAAAGTAATAAAATATCGCGGCGGTAAAATCATGGTTAAATATTGAAATATTTTAGGCATTGAACTTATAGGGAACATCAAACCGGACAACAGCAAAGACGGTAAAAATCCCGCTGCAACGGAAATCATACTTGCAAGAAACAAACTCTTTGTAATTGTTGAAATTAAAAGCCCTATCCCCAAACATGTAAATAAAAACAGTCCGCTGACAAAAAACAAAACAAAAATATTTCCTCTAAACGGAATAGAAAAAATATACACACATAAGAAAACATTAAAAGCCATAGATAACATTCCCAAAATAAAGTAAGGAATATATTTACTTAACAAAATGTGTATTTTTTTTATTTTTGTACTTAAAAGAGCTTCCATTGTTCCACGTTCCCATTCCCTTGCAATAACAAGAGCCGTCAACAAAATTCCTATAAGTGTCATTGTTATTGCCAACGAACCGGGCAAAACAAAGTAGTGGCTGTTTAAATCCTGGTTATACCATGTTCTTAACTGAACATTTATTAAATTTTTGCTAATCTTTCTTAAGCCTTTTGCATATTTACTTGAAGAAAGCCATCCGTTTATTATCTGCATGGAATAAGCATATACATAATTTGCAGTATTAACTTCACTGCCGTCGGTTACTATCAAGACATTTGCAGTTTTACCTTTTGAAAGATTCAAACAAAAATCCTGCGGTATAAAAACGGCTCCTTTTATTCTTGATCTTGCGATATCTCTTGTAATATCTTCTTTGTTATCATACACGACAGCTTTAATATATTTACTGTTACCGAACGATTTTATTAACGAATGAATTTCGGAGCTTGTATCATCGCTTTTTATTCCCATTGTCACAGACGGTGTATCAAGATTTATTCCGTACATATAAATCAATATACATATCAACGGCAACACAAAAGCAATTATTATGCTGCTGGGATCCCTTATTATTTGCAGAAATTCTTTTTTTATTAGGGCTGTTAACATACTTTTATCCTTATATCGACTTTAATATTTAACTTCGCTTTCCTTAATTAAATTTATAAAAGTTTCTTCCATGTTTTTTGCGCTTGCTTTTTCTTTTAATTCTTTAGGAGTACCTATTGCTATTGTTTGACCTCTGTAAAAAAGACTTATTCTGTCACAAAATTCGGCTTCATCCATAAAATGTGTAGTTATAAGAACGGTAACACCTTTTTTTGCAAGTGAAGTTATATGATTCCAAAAATCTCTTCTTGCAACAACATCAACACCGGATGTAGGTTCATCCAAAAACAAAACCGGCGGATTATGCATAACCGCACAAGCCATAGATAATCTTTGCTTAAAACCGAGCGGTAACTCGTCGGCTTTTTGTTTTAGTACGGTTTCAAAATTAAAAGATTTTATCATTTCGTCTATTCTTTGCTGCTTGTCTTTTTTGTTAAGTCCGTAGACACCTGCAAAAAAATTAAGATTTTGTTCTACGGTTAAATTTCCGTATAAAGAAAATTTTTGTGCCATGTATCCTAAATAACTTCTTGCTTTTGTAGGATTTTCTTTCATATCCGTTCCGAAAATTTTTGTTGTTCCGGAAGTAGGTTTTGAAAGACCGCACATCATTTTAAAAGATGTGGATTTTCCTGCTCCGTTAGGCCCGAGCAACCCGAAAATTTCACCTTTCTTTATTTTAAAAGTGTTGTTTTTAACGGCATAAAAATCTCCGTATTTTTTCACTAAATTATCGGCAAAAACGGTATATTCCATATCTGTATCGTGCGGAACATAACTTTTGGCAACTAACGATTCTTCTTTTTTGTATCCGCCCATAAGTTCTATAACTTTTTCTTCAAACTCTTGTGCCGTTTTTGCCAACAGGTGCGGATTGCCTTTATAAATTATTTTACCTTTATCCATTACCACGGCCGTATCAAAACTGTGTGCTTCATCCAAATATGCCGTTGACCACAAAACCGTTGTATCAGGGGAAATTAATTGTCTAACCATTTTCATTAAATCTCTTCTTGAAATAGGATCAACACCAACGGACGGCTCATCTAAAACCAAAAATTCAGGATTACCTAGCAACGAACAGGCAAGACCTAACTTTTGTTTCATACCTCCGGAAAGTTTTCCGGCAAATCTTGTTTGAAATCTTTTTAAGTCGGTAAATTCCAAAAGTTTATCAAAATCGTGAGAAACATTTTTTAAGTCGGCATATAACTTTAAATTTTCTATAACAGTTAAATCTTCGTATAAGCCGAACTTCTGCGGCATATAACCTATTTTGGTATTAAGAATGTTTTTTTGTTTTTCCGGATTTAAATCTAATGTGGAAATTTCACCTTTATCTGCAACAAGTAAGCCGATAACCAAACGGAGCAAAGTTGTTTTCCCTGCACCGTCTGCACCTATAAGGCCTGTAATTTTACCTTTTTCTATATCCAAAGATAAATTATCTATTGCATGTTGTGTTTGTCCTTTAAAAGTTTTAGTTAAGTTTTTAATTATTACACTGTTCATTATTACCCGTTGCTAATTATTATTTAGGTTAATTTTAACGGTTACCGGCATTCCTTGTTTTAAATACTCGTCGGCATCATTGATATATACTCTTATTGCATAAACCAAACTTGTTCTTAAATTTTCCGTTTGAACGGTTTTCGGAGTAAATTCCGCAACGGAAGAAATATACCCTATATATCCACTGTATTCCTTTTTACTGTTTGTTTGTTTGTCTATACTATCGGTAACAACTTTCACTTCCATATTATTTTTTATATTACCCAAATAACTTTCTTCAATGTATGCTTTAACCCAAACAGGTTTTGTTTTGGTGATGGTGTATATTGTTTGTCCTTGTACAATATTTGCACCCGGTTCTTGAGCTCTTATCGTAATATATCCGTCGTCCGGAGCATACAATTTAGTATATTCCAATTTATTTTTTGCTATTTTTTGGTTCACAAGAGCAACATTATAATTTGCTTTTGTTTGTTGATAGTTATTGTAAAGAGTTGTTAATTCCTGTTCCGTAACGGAATCTCGTAATAACGGTTTATGTCTGTTATATTTAGATTCCGCTTCATTTATCAACACTTTTCCTCTTTCAACTTCTGCGGTTGCCATTTCGTAATTTAATTTGTAATCCGTATCATCCAAATATGCTATTGGTTCATCTTTCTTTACTTCATCACCTTCGCTTTTCAACATTTCTTTAATTTTTCCGGAAACTTGAAAACTTACATCAACCTGTCTTATTTCAATATTGCCGTATAATGTTAAATTATCTGTATCTTGTTTTTCATTAAATTTAAAATAAAGAAAAACACCTAAACAAACAACAACTAAAAGTATTATTATTTTCTTTATCATATTGCCTCCTTCGCTGCTATTCAAACATCACGGATATATATTTTTTCAAATTGTTTCTTATTATTTTTATATCTTCATCCGTAAAAGCTTTTTTATTTGCCATTTTTAAAGAAAAAGCGGAAAAGAGTTTAGGCGAATTTATTTGTGAAATGAAAAATATTACGGATAATATTACTTGCCTGTCGGTTTCTTTTTTATTCATGATACTTGCAAAAAGTTTGTTCATAAAATTTAATGCGGGAACGTTTATTTGTGCTCTTGAATTTTGTTGTTCTCTGAACATAAACAACAATACATCGTTAGAAATTTTTGTATATAGAAAATCTATCATCTTGTTTCCGTAATTATACAGGAAATCTAATTTTTCTTTTTTTGAAAGTTTTTTTAAATCCATATCAAAATCAACAAAAGTTTTTACATATTCCGTAAGATTTTTGGTTAAATTATCTATTATGGCTTGATACAGTTCCTGTTTTCCTCCAAAATAGTAAGAAATCATACTTATATTTATGTTTGCCTGTTTACAGATAGTTCTTGTACTTACACCGTCAAAACCGTTTTCTGCAAAAAGTTTTGTTGCCACTTCAAGTATCTTACTTTTTGAATTTTCATTCTGAACTGATTCTTTTATTTTTTTCATGATATATCTCCTTTTCCTATAGATAGTATATCAAACAAACGTTTGATTGTCAATACTTTTTTAATAAAAAAAGCAAGCCTTTAGAACTTGCTTTTTATACCGTGTAAGATTTTTAAATTAATTATTTTCCGTTAAAATAACTTTAATATCTTTTCTGCCTAATGCGGTTTCAATGTCTGCAGGGTTTTCTATATGACCTATTTTTGTGTAACTGTAGGATGTAGTGAAACTTTTATAGAATATTACAAGACAACTGTTACCGAAAAGCATAACGTCGCCTTTTTTAATGTTTTTTACCGATTTTGAATCAGTAGGAAGTGTAAAATCCAAATAACAATATTTTTCGTTATTGTTTAAGTCCGACATTTCCAATGTTATCGGGAGCTTTTGATATAACTCTTTTACTGTTTTGTTGTTTTCAACAATAACCGTAAATGTTTTATTATCAATTTGAATATTCATTTTTTGACTGTTCCCCGTTTGTTGAGCATGTACCGCAAAAACATAAACAAGCAATGCTCCCGATAACAATAATGAAAACAAAATAAGTTTTATCTTCATTATTTTAAATATGTCTTAAAAAACTGTTCTATTTTATCAAAAGGAATTACATCAACGTTATCGTATAAATCCACATGACTTGCACCCGGAATAATCATAATTTCTTTGTTATCTTTATATTTGCTGCCTTCCCCTTGAACCATATCTATATAAGCATCTTTACTGAAATAGCAGGAATGTGCTTTTTCACCGTGTATCATCAAAACCGCGCTTCTTATTTCTTTAGTGAAAGTAAGTTCCGGAGTATTAATAAATGAAAGTGCGGATGTTTTATTCCAACCTGTATTAGAGTTCAAACTTCTTTTGTGATATCCTCTCGGTGTTTTGTAATATGCATAGTAATCTTTTACAAATTGCGGTGCATCTGCAGGTAACGGATCAACAACTCCGCCGACAAGTTCATATTTTCCGCTTTTAAAATCTTTTATTCTTTGTGCATTCAATTCTTGTTTTAAAGCATAAAGTTCATCTTCTGTCATTTGATCGAAATAACCTTTATGGTTTACTCTGCTCATGTTATACATTGTGGATGTAACTGTTGCTTTTATTCTTGTATCTATACTTGCGGTATTTAAAGCATGTCCGCCCCAACCGCAAATACCGATAATACCTATTTTGTCAGGATCAATATTATCTTGAACGGATAAAAAATCCACCGCTGCTTGAAAATCTTCCGTATTGATATCAGGTGATGCCACATATCTCGGTTCACCTTTACTTTCACCCGTATATGAAGGATCAAATGCTAATGTAATAAAACCTCTTTCAGCCATAATTTGTGCATATAAACCGGAACTTTGTTCTTTTACCGCACCGAACGGACCGGAAACGGCAATTGCTGCCAACTTTTCACCTTTTTTATATGTTTTAGGAGTATATAAATCGCCTACAAGTTCTATACCGAATCTGTTTTTAAAACTTACTTTTTTTACGTCTACTTTTTCACTTTTAGGAAAAACTTTGTCCCAACCTTTTGAATCTTTTTTTGATGCTGCCATAACGCTTCCTCCCGAAATTAACAATACCGCCAACAAACTTGTTACTAATTTTTTAAACATGCTATCCTCCTATTTTATTTCTATTTGTTTTATAACTCTTGCGGGACTTCCAACAACTACTGAATTTGCGGGAACATTTTTTGTCACAACACTTCCTGCACCGATAACCGCACCGTTGCCAATTTCAACTCCGGGCAAAATTGTACAATCGGAACCTATCCAAACATTTTTACCTATCTTTACGGGACTCGGATGCAAATTTGCTCTCTTGTCAGGGTTAAAATCGTGGTTTAATGTTGCAATTGTTGTATTGTGCCCTATTAAAGATCCGTCACCTATTTCTATGCCGCCCTGATCTTGAAAACGGCAACATGCATTTATGAAAACATTTTTGCCTATTTTAATATTCTTACCGCAATCCGTATAAAAAGGCGGAAAACATCTGAACGATTTATCTACTTGTGTTCCGGTAAGTTTTGAAAACAACTCAACTATTTGTTCCGGAGTATTATATTTATTATTTATTTCACTTGTTATTTGTAATGCTTCCTGAGCCAACTTATGAAATATTATAAACATTTCGGATCCGTCACAAATTTCTTCTTTTGTTGCCATTGTTTTTCTAAATTGTTCTATGTTTATTGTTTTTTCATTCATAGTATTTTCCTTGTTTATTATTATCCATTATTTCTTTAAAAATAGCAAATACTTATATTTTATATTTAGATATGCTTGAAAAGCATAATAGAAAATTGTATTATTTATATATGGATATAAGAGTTTTAAAATATTTTTTAGCCGTGGCACGAGAAGGCTCCATAACAAAAGCCGCTAACGTTTTGCATGTTACCCAACCTACTCTTTCCAGACAACTGCAGGATTTGGAAAAAGAGTTAAAGCATAAACTTTTTGTCAGAGGGCAACATTCCGTTTCGCTTACCGAAGAAGGACACATTTTAAGGCAAAGAGCTGAAGAAATTGTTGATATGGTAGAAAAAACGAAAAACGAGTTTCTTTCAACGAAAGATATTATAAAGGGAACAGTTTATATCGGCAGCGGTGAAAGTGATGCCATAAGTTTAATAACCAATATTGTAAAAACTGTTCAAACGGAATATAAAGAAATAAAGTTTGATTTTTTAAGCGGAAATGCGGACGATTTATGCGAAAAGTTAGATAAAGGGTTACTTGATTTCGCCATTTTAATAGAACCGGTAAACATATCCAAATACGATTATATAACTCTGCCAAAAAAAGACAGGTGGGGTATAATCATGAAAAAAAATTGTTCTTTAACAAAGAAAGAAAATATTAAGTTTGAAGATTTAAAGAATTTACCGCTTATAGTTTCAAGCCAATTGTTGAAAAAAACTTCTGTTAACGACATATTTTTCAAATGGTTTAAAGGCAACTTAAAGAATTTAAATATTGTCGCAACTTATAACCTTTTTTATAATGCCGGATTAATGGTAAATTCCGGTATAGGATATGCTCTAATTTTAGATAAACTTGCAAACACGGCATCAAGTTCGAACTTAACTTTCAAACCGTTAAGCCCGAAACTTGAATCAAATTTAAATATCGTTTGGAAAAAATCCCAACTGTTTTCTCCCTCCGCCAAAGTATTTCTGGAAAAGCTGAAGGAAAGGTTTCAAAAATAAAAAAAGCAGAGGAATTGTTAAATTCCCCTGCTTATATTAAATTCTTAACCAAAATATTAAGGTCGCTATAAAGTTTTTAAAGCAATATTACAACCACTTTGCAGCCCAATCTTTCAAATCTTTTTCTGAAACTCCGGAACTAAATCTTTTTCCGCTGTCAACTTTAGCTTTAGGTGCCAACTTTTGCATAATGCTGCCGGAATCACCCATTCCCGAACCGCCGGTAACTATTACAACTTTATTCTCAAATTCGTTCATTGTTTTTCCTTTATAAAAAAAAACTATTTTACTTTTTTGTATAATGCAGTAACTTCTTGTAATAATGTCGGAATATCTAACTTTTGCGGACATTTAGATTTACATATTCCGCAACTTACACATTTATCGGCTCTGTTGTCTGCATTAATACTTTCATAAGCTGAAATAAAATTTTCCTTTTTGTTATCTGCTTTATATTGGTTATATATATTGAAATTTTTCGGAATATCTATTCCTAAGGGACACCCTTCACATTGCTGACAATATGTACATGCAATTGTGTCTGCCGTGGTGTTTGAAAGTTCTTTTTCTGTTGAATTTTTTGTTTCTGCAGAAACTTTTTTGTATATACCCAAAGTAAATGTACCTATTGCGGCAAACAGACCAAACTTCAAAAATTGTCTTCTGTTCATAAATTCCCTCCGAAAATAAGATTTTAGGCTATAATGAAGTAACTAATGAATAAAGTGTACTTGAATCCCGTAAGAGTGTACTCGATTGAGTTAGTTGCAACATTACAGACAAAATATTAAAGCCGATATAAATTGTGTTTAAAAAAACTTTGCAGCCCAATCTTTCAAATCTTTTTCTGAAACTCCGGAACTAAATCTTTTTCCGCTGTCAACTTTAGCTTTAGGTGCCAACTTTTGCATAATGCTGCCGGAATCACCCATTCCCGATCCGCCGGAAGTTGCAAAAGGTATAACTTGTTTGCCTGAAAAGTCATAACTTTCCATAAATGTATCTATAATTGAAGGTTCTCTGTACCACCAAATAGGAAATCCTACAAAAACAACATCATATTGACTCATATCTGCAACTTTATTTGCGATAGCAGGTCTGCTGCTTCTGTCATCCATTTCAACGGAACTTCTGCTTTTTTTGTTTGTCCAATCTAAATCCGCACTTGTGTATGGTTGTGCAGGTTTAATTTCAAATAAATCTGCTCCTGTTGCTTTGGAAAGTCTTTCTGCAACTTTTGCCGTTACTCCGCTTGCACTGAAATATGCTACCAAAACTTTCTTGTTGCTTTTTGATTCTGCCATAACCTCGCCTCCATTATTATTTTTGAACAACATAAATCCACAAGTTAAAATTGTTACCACTACTGCACAAACTATTATTTTTTTCATAAAACCCCTCCGGATTCTTTAGGTTATGAGATTATAGGGTTATTAGATTATTGGTTGTTTTTTAGTTTTTACTTCGTCTTTAAACCTGTAAACTTATAACCTATATTCATTATTTTACAAGTTAGAGCAACTCTAATGTCAAATTTTTTACAGTAAATTTTTAATACACTGTTCTACAACCGACATATCTGTTGTAGGTTCAAATCTTGCAACAACATTACCGTTTTTATCGATAACAAACTTTGTAAAGTTCCACTTTATATCGGAATTATTTTCATAGTTCGGATCTATTTTTGAAAGATGTTGTTTCATAAATTCTGCAGTTTTACCTTCACCGAAACCTTTAAAACCTTGTTGTTCTTTAAGATATTTATATAACGGCAACTGATTTTCCCCGTTAACATCACTCTTTTTCATTTGCTGAAAAGTAGTATTAAAATGTATTGTACAAAATTCGTGAATTTCGTCGTCTGTTCCGGGAGCCTGTCCGCCGAACTGGTTGCAGGGAATATCAAGTATTTCAAGACCTTTGGAATGATAATCTTTATACATCTGTTCTATCGGCGCATACTGCGGTGTAAAACCGCAACCTGTTGCAGTGTTTACAACTAAAACAACTTTACCTTTAAGGTCTGACATTTTAACTTCTTCACCTTTTGATGTTGTTACGGAAAAATCATAAAAGTTTGTCATTTTATTTTCTCCTTTATTTTTAATGGTTTTATTATTTAAATAATATATTCCTAATACTATTAAACATAAAATAAGTGATGGGATTATAAGCTTTTTCATAATTTTTTATATTTTATCAAATTAGACTTACTATAAGTCAAGAATTATTTTTTATATAATATGACGATAGTGAGGTGATATCATGCATTATTTAATATTCAGTATTGTCTGCAGTGTAGCTGTATCGATACTATTAAAAATATCTAAAAGCAAAGGAATTTCCATTAATCAGGCGGTAGCAATTAACTATCCTGTGGCGGCAATCAGTGCATTTGTTTTGTTCAAACCTGATTTCAGCAGTAATTTCAATATTTTATTATCCGAATGGCAAATTTTAATACCGTTGGGAATTTTATTGCCTACTGTTTTTATTGTTATGGGTGAATGTGTTATTCGTGCAGGTATAGCAAAATCGGATGCAGCTCAACGTTTATCATTATTTTTACCGATACTTGCAGCATTTTTAATTTTCGGCGAAACTCTTTCAACAGGTAAAATTTTAGCAGTTATTTTAGCAATTATTTCTTTATCGGCATTGGTTTATAAACCTAAAAACAAAATACAAAACACAGGCGCAATTTGGACTTTACTTGGAGTGTGGTTAGGTTACGGAATAATTGATATATTGTTCAAACAATTATCCAAAAATGCAGCAATGACAGCAACTAATTTATGCACTGTGTTTATTCTGTCTGCAATAGTGATATTTACATATTTAATTGTAAAACGAACAAAATGGACAAAGGCAAGTATATTAGGCGGAGTAATTTTAGGATGTTTGAATTTCGGAAATATTTATTTTTATTTCCGTGCTCATCAGGCATATAACAATAATCCTACACTGATTTTTGCAGCAATGAATTTAGGTGTAATTTCATTGGGCACAATTATAGGTACATCTGTTTTTAAAGAGAAAATAAATATTGTAAATATTGTCGGAATAATTTTGGCAATCGTGGCTATCGTATGTCTGTTTCATACAATGTAATTAGCAATTGATTAGCAATTAATAATAATTTACAATAACAAATTATGATACTAAATACCGGCGGAAGAACGGATACCGTTCAATATTATTCTCAATGGCTTTTAAACAGATTTAAAGAAGGGTTTGTTTATTCAAGAAACCCTATGTTTCCAAACAAAATCACAAAATATATTTTAACTCCCGACAAAATAGATTGTGTAATTTTTTGTTCTAAAAATTATGCTCCGATTTTACCCCGTTTGCATGAGATTACAGACAAATTCAACACATACTTTCATTACACGATTACTGCTTACGGTAAAGACATAGAGCCAAACGTTCCGTCAATAGATGAAAGCATAAACACTCTTTTGAAATTAGAACAAATTGTCGGTTCAAAACGAATAGCATGGAGATATGATCCAATATTATTAACAAAAGAATATACAATAAATCGGCATATAAGAACCTTTGAATATATGGCAAAAAAACTTGCAGGGCATATAGATCGCTGTATATTCAGTTTTGTTGAAATGTATAAAAAATTACAAACAAATATGCCTGAAATAATTTTGTTTACGGAAGAACAAAAAAATAAAATAGCAAAAGAAATCGGTTCTACAGCAAAAAAATATAAAATACATATACAAACTTGCGGAACAAACGATACTTACGAAGAGTACGGAATACATAGAAGCGGCTGTATGACACTCGATATATTGTCAAAAGCAAACGGTATAAGATTTAAAAATATTAAACACAACGGAATGAGAAAAGGTTGTCATTGTATACAAGCAAGAGATATCGGTGCTTATAATACTTGCCCTAACGGATGTAAATATTGTTATGCAAATATAAATCATGCCGAAACATTAAAAAACTATAAACTGCACGATAAAAATTCCCCCATATTAACAGGTGAAATTACAAAAGAAAATATCATACAAGAAGGAAATCAAACAAGTTTTATTATAAAAGATAACAATTTAAGTTTATTTGACTAATCGTTTCCTATATCAAAAAAATCTATTTTAACGGACAAGAAAAACAGAACAGTTGACTTTTTATTTTTAAAAAGTTAGAATAATCTAAGATTTTTAAATAAAACTAATAAAATTAATATAACAAAACATTTAATAATATAAAGGAGTATTAAAATATGGGAATACTAAAAAACTTTTTTACAAACTGCGCACATCCTAAAGGAAAAATGGGACGAATAATGTTAAGTATGATGAATTTTTCCCATGCACCGCTTACCAACTGGGGGCTTAACTTGATAAATTTTAAAGAAGGATGGACAATGCTCGATATAGGTTGCGGCGGCGGCGCTACCATTAAAAGATTACTTAAACACAGTAAAAATTCAAAAGTTTACGGCATAGATATTTCGCAGGAAAGCGTAGCAAAAAGCAAAAAAAATTGTATAGATTTGCTTGATAAACAGGTATTTATCAGTCAAGGTTCTGCGGAAATGTTACCTTACGAAAGCGGAAAGTTTGATCTTGTAACGGCAGTGGAAACAATATATTTTTGGCCGAATTTGCCCGGTTGTTTTAAAGAAGTATATCGTGTACTAAAACCCGGCGGACGATTTGCTGTCATCGTGGAAGATGCCAATAAAGATTCCGTATGGACAAATATTGTGGAAGGTATGACCACTTATTCCACCGAACAAATTTTAACGATGCTTCGTGATGCAGGTTTTTCACAAACGGAAAGCAAAAACAAGAAACCAATGTACAATTTTATTACCGGAGTAAAGGCATAAATTAAAATGAATAATACTTTTGAAGAGATTTTTATAGAACATTGTGCACCGCTTTTAGCCGGAATAAAAACATCCAACTTGTTTTCGGTAAAATATGAAGATTATAATGCACTTTATGAAAAAATCGTAATATTAAACCAAACATTAAACAAAAAAGATATTTATATAAGAATTATAAAAAAATCCAATTCTTCAAATTCTTTTTACCTTATTTTTGCTTACAGAAAAACAAAATTGTCTGAAAGAGTAAACGAAAAACTTATAAATTTATTTCTTAAAGATTACGGATATTCAAAATGCAAAGATTTAAATGATTATCTTTGCATTTTAACGGAAAAATTAAATTCTTCCGAAGCTTTCCCCCACGAAATAGGAATATTTTTGGGTTATCCGTTAAATGATGTCGTAAGTTTCATTAAAGAAAAAGGTAAAAATTTCGTTGCCTGCGGAATATGGAAAACTTATTCCAACAAAAATCATTACGAAAAAGTTTTTTCAATATATAAAAAATATAAAGATTTATATACGAAATTATATAGAAACGGGCACTCTATAGAGATGCTTGCTTTAGCATCATAGAAGGTATTTATATGAAACACATTAAAAAATTTTTAACTTTATTAACAGTATTAACTGTTTCTTTAACTGCATTGTTTCCTCAAAATGTGACGGCAGCAGGTATTGCACAAAATTTTGCACTAATGTTTTCTCAAAACAATATTGCCAATCAAGTTATTACAATAAACTCTAACTATTTATCCGCCGGAGTAATAGATTCCGATATAATGTTGTTTCTTACCGAATATACAAAAACGTTAAGAGAAACAAACCCGAACTTTTCCGACGAACAAATTGAACACATTATTACGGCATATCTTGAAACATGGAAACAAACACATATTAATGACGGCAAAACAAATGAACAAGACAAAAGAAATATAGAAGAAATCGTTTCAACAACAAAAAAGTTTAGCATAAAGGGTTTGTTCTATAAAATAAGAAATGCCGTAAAAGAAAAAATTCAACAAGCACAAGATAAAGCCAACAGTAAAGAAAGAATCAGGAAGAATATGGAATCAAATATAAAGTTTTTCCCGTTTATACAATTTATGTTGGGGTTTGAATTGGCGGAAGCATTTGCCATGATATATATTATAGGTTCCGGATATACTGCCGCATTTCTTACCGCTTTAACGGCATCTTTGGGAATAATATCTTTTGCTTCGTCTGCAATAACGGGCTTTATAACATCTAAAGTATCCAAAAGAACCATAGTTGTTGTTTCTCTTATAGTCCACACTTTGGGGAGTATATCGTTAGCTTTAGTTCCTTATTCGACGATTTTTGTTGTTCTTTCACAAATATTACCTACAATCGGTGTTGCCGGCCTTGCGGTAAGTTTGTGTCCGTTCTTCTATTCTTCCATGGAAGCATTAGGTGAAGACAGAGAAGTTATAAAACAAAAGTATACAGCAAACGATTCGTTCTTTTCTATTGTAATGGCATTTTCTTCTCTTGTAGGCGGCGGTTTGGTTGTTCTGTTCGCACACTTAGGAACCGGTTTTGAATCCATCGGACAACATATTGTTGTTATTTTGGCTGCCGCAATAGATGTGTTTGTAACTATAGGTGCATTATTCAAAACTCATAAAGAAGCAGTGGAAACCACAATTGAAGATGATGATGAAGAAACAGCGGCATTTAGAGAAATGAAATCCAACGAAAAAGGTTTCAATGGTATAAAATCTTATATTCAAAAGATTTTTGCTCCTATGAGAACCGTTGCAAAAGACAAACAAACATTTTCTTTTGTTCTTACAAACCTGCTTGTAAACAGTGTATTTTTTGCAATAACAACATTATTGTTACAACCTATAATGAGTATCCTTATACCAAGCAATCAAATGTTGGAATTGTATCTTGCAATAATTTATTTTGTTGCAAACGGATTACAATCGATTTCAAAAAAATTCGCATTAAAATTAAATCCTGTATTACAGAAACCGGTCGTAAGAGTTCTTTTCTTTGTCGGCATGGCAACTCTTGCCGCAGGATTTTTAATGACTTCAAACCCGTTATTTTTAGTAACATTATTTATTTCCGTTAATTTCTTCTACGGAGTATCTTCGGTATCGGAAATAATGGATGTTCACGATATCTTACCTGATAAAGCAAGACCTCAATGGCTTGCTTTAAAATCAATACTCGGAATACTTGTTGCAACGGGAGTTCAGGCTATATCTGCAGCAATGTTAAGTGCTAAACTAACCGAAAGTACAGTGGTAGGTATTATCGCAATTGCCGTTACGGGAGCGGCAACTCTTATTTCTCTTGTAGCTACCGGGGACAAAATAAAGCAGTTAGGTTTAAAAAATATATTCTTAAAAGGTTTTAAATCGATACGTGATGTTATCGTAAAACCGTTTATATTTACCAAACCGGTATTTTTATCTATTTTCCCTGTTTACGAAGATAACGGAAAAGACACAGAGCAAGATATTATTCCCGATGATATTAACATTAACACGATAAAATCTCTTCTTGCTTGTGCTTAACGAAAACCATGACTAATTTAAAAGTTTTTCTAATTACAGCTTTTCTTCTTTTTGCTTTTGTTAATCTTTGTTATTCCGATACGGATAAACAAAATATACAAGAGCAAAATTGTTACCGAATTATAAAAAGCCTCCCTGTTTCGTTCGGTAAAGTATTTGAAACCAATATTAACAATGAAGAAAATCCCGACATTATAATAATAAACGATTTACATTCCGATTCTTTTGCGCAAAAGAACATATATTCAATAATAAAATATATTAAATCCGAAATTGATATCGACAAAATATTTATAGAAGGTTCCCCTAAAGGTAAACTTGATACTTCCGCAATTAAAAGCATAAACAAAGATACGAGAGAAAAACTATTAAATAAAATGCTGAACAAAGGTTTAGTCAGCGGAGCAGAATATTTTTGTTATACAACAAATACGGATTTATACGGAATAGAAGATTCTTCTTTGTATACGAAGACATTACAACAAGCATATATACTTATCCACAACGAAAATTTTTTCTCTGTAAGAATTGAAAAAGCAAAAAAAGAATTAAATAAATTAAAGAAAAGTTTTTATTCAAAAGATATGTCCGATTTTGAACATCTGTTTTTTAACAGAACAGATATTGATTCCAAAAAGTATTGTGATCAAATAATAAGTATTATAAACAAATACTCAATAGATATTAACAAATATTCTGAAATTTATAATTTTATTAATATTGTAAATTGCGATGCAAAACTGGAACCTTATAAAAAATCTTTTTCGTCGGACTTTAGTTATCTTGTTCAAAAAATGAAAAACTATGCACCTTTTAATATTTATGAAAAATTTATTAACGAATGCAAAGAACAGAATATGGAAAACAATCTAATATATTGTTATAAAATCACAAACAAATTTTTAAGTCAAAAAGAAAAAGAATATTATTCTTATATAGATATACTGACAGAAAAATATAATTTTGCAAATATTTTTGATATAAACAAATATTTAAACGAAGAAGAAAATTTTTACAATGATGTTTCAAATAATATTTTTAAAACCGAAGAAGAAAAAAATATTTTTTTCCTTAGTCGAATGATTTTTTTAACGGAAAAATATATAAAACTCAATATAGATTTTTATAATTTCGATAAACTCACAAAAGACAAAGATAAGTTTGCTGATATATTAAACAAAACAAGATATATAAAAAGCAAAGAAGAAATAATTGATATTTTAAATAATGAAGAACTTACCGTTTATTATGAAAACAATATTAAAAGAGATACTGTATTCTTTAACAGTGTTAAAGATTTATCAAAAGAAAACACTATAAACATTTTGGTTATCGGCGGTTTTCACAAAAACCTTTTAACTTTGTTTAATGATAACAAAAAAAAGTATGTTATAATCTTTCCAAACACAAACGGTAACGACAACAAAATTTACAAGCAACTAATTCTCGATATAGGAAATTATAATTCCAGATAGAAACAATTTATTATGTGCTGTTGAATTTGTATAATTAGATATATAGTTGTATTTTATTTATACAAGGTTTACAATGAAAACAAAACAAATAACAAAAACGAATGCTAATGACGAGCAATTAAAATTGCTTTATCTAACGGCATTCCCGGAAAACGAACAAATTCCATGGGACGATTTAATTTCCCTAATAGATCAAATGAATCTTGATTTTACGGCTTATTATGAAGACGATAAATTCATCGGATTTACTATTTTATTTCCTCATAAGAAGTTTAATTGGTTTTGGTATTTTGCCGTAATACCCGAGTTAAGAGGACAAGGTAAAGGGAGAAAAATACTTGCCGCTCTAATAGAGAAATATAAAGGGAAAAATGTTGTTCTTGATATGGAATCTCCCAAACAAGAATGTGATAATTCGGAACAAAGAATTCGAAGACACGACTTTTATATCCGCAGCGGATTTCGTGATACAAATCTTTATAAAAAATATGACAATCTCGAAATGACAATAATGATTTTGGGAAATGCCGTTTTTACCATGGAAGATTGGAACAATATTGTGGCAGAGTTAAGAAAGTTTTGGACCTGGGACTAACTTTTTTATTTTTTGAGCGAAACGGATTTTTCTTTTAAGCTATAATTTCATATTTGCCTTCCTCGAGTACACATCACTTCGTTTTAATTTAAGTACACTTCGGTCGGCAAATATCTTATTATAGCTTAAAATTTTAAAATCCTTTGAGAGCTATAAAACACAAATCGCAGTCGGCAAATGCTTCATTACAAGCAAAAACTTTGAAACTCTTTGAAAGTCAAACAACAACAATGGATCCCGTAAGGGCATACTCGATTCCCTGAGTTTCAATATTATAACCAAAATATTAAGGCCGCTATAAAAATTTTACTTGTTGTTAACAAGTAATTAATAGGTGTTCATTCGCTACATCATTATAAACTTTGCAATTTCTTTCAGATACATCATATACATGGACAATGTCGGTTAGTATTTCTCCCTGCTCAAACTCTGATACAATATTTTTTGATGACTTTAGCTTTTCTGGAGAGAAGTGTATAGTTTTTTCATTATTAAATATTGCCGTATATAAAATTTCAGCTTCAACTAAATCTTGGAATATATGACTTCCATACGATAATTCCGGATTAAATCCTGCCCTTGAATCTTCTGCCTCGCATATAATTTCATATGTGCTTATATCAGAAAATGATGTTGGAACTCCAAGTTCGGGAGATGACGTTCCTACCCTGCCGGGAACAATCAACATCATATGTTTGCCTTTATCACGATAATGCCAATTAATCTTTCCGACTAACTTTGCTACAAGAGATTTGTCATTATAAGGCATATTATAGTATTTAACAGGATCCACATATACTATGATATCAAGATCGGTTGCTTTACACATTCCCATTGATGAACCTTTACTTTCAAGCAAGATATTTTTTTCTTGAACATTCGGCGGAATTACTGTTCCTGATTTTCCTTTTTGAATCTGAAGCGGACGACATTGGAGCAAATCAATAGAATACTCCCCGCTCTCCGATATATTTATGGTAAACTCTATATCAACAGGGTAGTCATACTCTTCCTGTATACAATGGAGCATTCTCTTCATTTGTTCCATTAAAGTACTATTATCAACAATCCCCTTACATGAAATGAATTTTACTTCTCGTCTTATCCCCATTTCGCTTAATCTAGATTCAGCTTCATAATCGTGTTCAAATAATAATCTTCCAAGATATTTAGGGATATCCGATTCAATATCTCTAAGAGTAAGTTTATTGAGAGATTTTTCGGCCATATTTATTACTTCTGTTTTACCTTGAGAAAATTTATGCTTATCCGCAGAAGAAGAATATAAATTCTTATCCGGCATATCAAGATTGACTATTCTCGGGTATGAACCTTCCGTTCTATCTACTGCAGATGTTCCAAGTCCCATAACCAGTCTCAACATTCCGGCTGTAGGATCACTGTCTTTCATTATTCTGTAAGGACTATATGAATAACCTACTCCCGCCGCACAAGGCATATAGTTAGTTCCGTAATAAGAACCGGATACACGCTGTATAAGCAGAGCCATTTGTTCATCTCTTTTATCCAGTCCACGTCTTTTACGATAATCAAGTGCTGAAAGACTCATTGAACTTGCATACACAACCTTTATTGCATGTTCGAATTCGTTAAGTCTCTCTTCAAGACTGCCCCTGTTAGCACAAAATACTGATTCATATTTTCCTGCAAAAGCATTTCCGAATCCGTCCTCTAAAATACTGCTTGAACGAATAATATACGGATCTTGACCATAGTATTCAATAATCCTGACAAATTGGTTACGCATAGCTTCAGAGAAAGTTCCTTTCATTATCTTATCCGCAAATTCCCGTGCCAGTTCAAAATAACCTTCTTCCGTTCTCTGCCGAACTCTGATATCCCACAGATTATTATCAACGATGTAAGTATAATAAAGATCGGAACCCACATAAAAAGAATCATGCGGTTCAAGAACTTCACTTATATCATGTTCCTTATTCCTTATGATTGCTCTTGCAAGAAGCATACCGCAAGCCTTACCGCCTATCATTCCTGTTCCTATCATATGATCTCTTACGGCAAAATAATCTTCCGGAGTAAAATGTTTCTTTACCAACTGACGCATTTTAAAATCTCTTGTCATCATAATATTGCACATTTGAGAACACTCGTCGCTTATATCCATACCGCCTTCTTTAAGCAATTTAACACGATTAAAATATCTGTCCCAAGAATCTGAATATTGTTCGTCTGCAGACCGTTGTGCCTGCCCGAGTGTTTGGTAAAATCTGCTTGATTGTACACCGTCTAATATAGGTTTAAACTCTCCTGTTTTCGGGTTATATATGTGAGGAAGAAACATTGTATCGGAATTTCTTTCCCATACTTTTTGCGGACGAACATAAATATTTTTATTATCCGAATATACATCAAAGAAAAGTTGCGTAGTGTTTAGAATTTTGTTTATTGCCTGTACGGAATGTTTTCCTCTTATAATAGGGAAAAAAGCAACAGTATCAAGAATAAAAAGAAACGGACATGTAACTCTAAAAAAGTTGCCCATCATAAGATCCGTAGCCCATGCGATTTGTAAATCCGATAAACAGTCAAATACATAGAAAGCATCTTTTCCTTCTTTTTCAATAGCATTATGGATAGCTACCGTGAAATTTTCAAATCTGTGGGTAAGAGGTATTTTAATCGTTTTTATTTCCGGACGGTCTTCAAGAAGAGGTTCATGACTTGCAAATCTGAAATATATAATATTTCGTTTATCTTCAATTGCCTGTTTTATATACGGTTCCATAAAAAGCTTGAACTGTGAAAGGTAGGAAACACGCCATACAACATTATCTCCAAGTCGGATATTATCAAGTGCTTTATCCATCTCGGGAATACCGCTTTTTACTCTGTCAAATGCTGCCATATTTTCCCCTTAAAATAAAGAAAATTTCGTTTCTTCCCGGATTACCGATTATTTATCGGTAATCTTAGAAGGATATATGCCGTCAAAGCAAGCGCAACAGAATTTAGAAGTATCATGTTCATCGGTACAACAAGCTTTTTTCATATTGTTAATATCAAGGAATGTTAAACTGTCAACATTTAAAAACTCTTTTATTTCTTCGTTACTTTTCATTGCGGATATAAGTTTATCTTTATTTGGTGTATCTATCCCGTAATAACAAGGTGATATTACCGGCGGACAAGACAATGCGAAATGAATTTCTTTTGCTCCTACATCTCTTAAAATTTTAACAATTTTTTGTGCCGTTGTTCCCCTTACCAAAGAATCGTCTATAAGCACAATTTTTTTACCGTCAATAACATCTTTTATGGGAAACAACTTTAATCTTGCTGTCACTTCTCTCATTTTTTGTGACGGTTTTATAAAACTTCTGCCTACATAATGGTTTCTTATAAATCCCGTTTGAAATTTTATTCCCGATTCTTCGGAAAAACCTTGTGCCGAAAATATCCCTGTGTCGGGAACAGGAACAACAATATCTGCTTTTATATCTTTCATTTGTTTTGCAAGATATTTTCCCATTTGCACACGGGCATTTTTAACACTTTTGTTACATAACACACTGTCAGGTCTGGAAAAATATACCTGTTCGAAAATACAAAATTTTTCTTTCTCTTTTTTATCGAGATAAATATCTTCTATTATTTTACCGTTTTCTATTACAATCACTTCGCCCGGATCAACATTTCTTATAAAACTTCCCCCTGCAGCATCTATTGCCGATGTTTCCGATGCAAGTATATAAGAATCTCCGTTTTTTCCCAAAACAAGAGGTCTATATCCAAACGGATCTCTAACACCTACAAGTTTGTTACCGATAATAAATATTAAAGAGTATGCCCCTTCCAACTTTGATACTGCATTTTTTATAAGGTCTCCTGCGGAAAACCCCTTACTTTTTGCAACTAAATGCGCAACTATTTCGGTATCGGATGTATGATTAAATATTGAACCGGATTGTGCAAGTTCTTTTTTTATAGTTTCACAGTTTGTGATGTTTCCGTTATGAGCAACTGCAATGTTACCGTGAATACAGTTAAAAACAAAAGGTTGAGCATTTAACAATGTACTTTCGGAATGAGTGGAATATCTTACATGACCTATACAAACTTTACCGGTTAATGTATTTAATATTTTTTCTTTAAATATTTGTGATACAAGTCCCATAGATTTGTGTGTAATGTAGTTTATACCGTCATCGTTGGATGTTATTCCTGCAGACTCTTCTCCCCTGTGTTGTAATGTCAGAAGACCTACAAATGTAAACATTGAGGCGGTTTCGTTGTTTTCTATTCCAAATATTCCACACATACCTATTTCTCCTTACAACATTTATTGCGACAACATATTATGGGCTACAACTTCGTAATTTACAAAATTTATGTACTCTATCGCTCCGCTAACATCTTAGTACACTGCATTTTGAAATTACTTCGTTTCGCCTTATACTATGCAGTCTTGAACGACTTAGCGGTAAAAATCGCTTTGCAATTTTTGTTACATATAAAAACTACATTTTTGTCGTTGTTAACTCTCAAAGATTTTTCAGAGTTTTTTCTATACCTCTATGCATCCATACCTCTATACCTCAGAATTAACAAATGAAATTTGTTAATTCTTCGTATAAAGTAAATGATACGGATTCTTATCCGCAGCAACATACTTCGAAAAATTATCAATATTTATTGCTTTCGTGTAATTAAAATATTTCTTATATTGTTTTATATATTTATTTAATACTTTCTTATCTTCGTCATTCATTTCAACTTTCTTTATTTCTTTTCCCATATTTTTTTTAGGTATGGAACCGTTAATATACATTACTCCGCCATGCATTCCGGTACCAAGATATTTTCCCGTTAAATTTTCCGCTTTTGTTATTCCTATACCGAGCAATATTATTATTCCGCCTGCCATATACTCACCCAAGAAATCACCTGCGGAGGATCCTATAACTATTACAGGTTTCATATCGAGATATTCTTTCATATGAATACCTACTCTGTAACCTACACTGTCTTTAACAAATATTTCTCCGCCTCTCATTGCATAACCTGTAGTATCTCCGCAACTTCCGTGCACAATAATTCTTCCCTTGTTCATTGTGTTACCGATAGCATCCTGAGCATTTGAAAACACTTCAAGTTCGGGACCTGCCATATATGCACCCAAATCGTTGCCCGGAACACCGTCTATATTTATTTTAATGTCGTGATCTATTCCGCACCCAATATATCTTTGTCCGCATACACCGTGAAGATTTATTTCGTCGTAATTTAAAGCAAATTGTCTTATTTCTTTATTCAAATCTTCGGCTAACTTGTTATTAACCTCTAAATCTATCTGCTTCATTTTATATCCCTCCGAAAATCTTATTTTCTCTTATATCTTTAGAAAAAACATTTAATCCTATATTTTGTTTTGTTATATCGTAATTTAAACTGCTTAAAGGTGTTTTATCATTAATTAAAGAAGTGTATATTCCCGCTCTCTCGTTTGTGTTTATAAGAACAAATCCTTCAAGCTTATCATCTTTTATTACAAGTTTTTTCAGTAAATCTTTAGTATCATCTTTTTGGATATAAACTTTGTATCCGTCTTGTTTTGTATCAACAATTCCTGCAGAAATTAAATGCAATCCGAAAAAGCCGATAGCATTTAAGGGAAAAGCACCTGTAAATTCTTTTGTTACTCCCGCCATATTAGAACCGGCAAGTTTACCTTGAACAAAAGCATTCGGCCATAAAGCAAGAATCTTGTTTTGTTCCGACAAAACATCAAAACTTTCTACACAATCACCTGCAGCATAAATATCTTTTATAGATGTTTGCATATATTTATCTACTACAATACCTCTGTTTATTTTTATGTTTATATCTTTTGCAATAGAAATATTAGGTCTTACACCTACCGCCATTATCAAAACATCACAATTTAATTCTGTTCCGTCGGCAAGTATTACGGAATTTTCTTTAACTTCTTTTGCCGTATTTGAAAGGTAAAAAGTAACATTATGTTTTTCTATATGGTTTTGAATAACAGATGCCGTATTTTTATCCAACACGGAAGCCATAACTCTGTCTGCCATATCACAAACTTTAACGGATTTAACTTGTTCCGCTAACGCTTCCGCAGCTTTTAAACCTATTAACCCCGCACCGATAATAACCACATCTGAATTTTTATTAACAACTTTTTGTATATTTCGAACAGATTCAATATTTAAAAAAGTATAAACATTTTTATGCTTTTCTATTCCGTTTACAGGCGGAACAAAAGGAATACTTCCCGTTGCAATAAGAAGTTTATCGTATTTATAAGTTTCTTTATTTTCACAAACAACTTCTTTTTTTGTTGTGTTTACACTTTGTACTTTAGAATTTAATTTAACCGTTATTTTGTTTTTTGTATAAAAATCTTCTTTCTTATATTTTATGGTTTCCAAAGTTTGTTTTCCCTGCAGGAAATAAGAAATTAACGGTCTTCCGTAAGCAGGAAAATTTTCTTCCGACAATATTGTTATATTGCCTTTTTTATCGATGTTTCTGATTTCGGCAGCGCAACTTGTTCCCGCACAGCTGTTTCCGATTATTAAATAATTCATTTACTACTCCTATATTGATCTTAATATTTAAACTGCAACTTTGTATTTGCCTCCTTCATGTACACAAACTTCCGTACACTACAGTCGGCAAATACTTCGTTTCGTTTTAAATCTTAAGATCTCTGGACGACAATTACAAAAGCTATAATCTTTTTTGTCGTGTTAGAAATTGCAATTACTGCTTTTGCAATTTCTAAAATGTATTTTAAGATCTCTAAAATCGCTTCGCGATTTTTACCTTATTACTTCCATTCTTCCAATCTTCCAATCATCTAATCTTCTTATCTTCTTCCAAATCCATAAATTTCAGGGCACCGTTAGGACAATTCTTTACACAAGCCGGTTCGTTTCCGTTTTCCGTACATAAATCGCACTTTGAAATAACTGTTCCCGATACCGACATTTTTATTGCACCGAACGGACAAGCCATTATGCAAGACTGACACCCTACACATTTTTCTTTTATGTTTCTGACTATACCGTTTTCATCTTTATACATCGCACCGGAAATACATGCCTGTACACATTTCGGCTCTGCACAATGTCTGCACTGAAGGGCAAAAAAAGTTTTTACTCCGTTCTTTTCTATCTCTTCAATTGTTATTGCAGAATCAACATTTTCCTTCTTATATGTTTTTATGATATCTTTTGATTTTGAATGTGCGGTTCTGCAATAAACTTCGCACAACCCGCATCCTAAACAATTTTTTTCAAAAGCATAAACTTTTTTCATTTCTTTTATTATTCTCCCGCATGTTTTATTCCGAGTATTTCCAATTCTTTAAGGTTAAGACCTACTCCTCTTAACATTAATCTGTTTCCTCTTAAACTGTCTATTGCATTTATTCCCATTCCGCCCAACATTTCTTTAATTTCGTTGTTCCATGCAGTAAGCAAATTTATTAATCTTTCATAAGCAATATCCGGATTTAATCTTTTTACAAGTTCGGGATTTTGTGTTGCTATACCCCAATTACATTTACCTGTTGAACAACTTTGACACATGTGGCAACCCATAGCAATTAATGCCGCGGAAGCAATATATACGGCATCCGCACCTAAAGCTATAGCCTTTACTATATCCGCGCTGTTTCTTATTGAACCTGCACATATAACGGAAATATGGTTTCTTATACCTTCATCTCTTAATCTTTGATCCACACTTGCCAATGCAAGTTCTATAGGTATTCCCACATTATCTCTGACTCTTGTAGGTGCTGCTCCCGTTCCGCCTCTGAAACCGTCTATAACAATAGCATCTGCTCCTGCTCTTGCAATACCCGATGCAATAGCTGAAACGTTATGAACGGCAGCAATTTTAACAAAAACGGGCTTTGTATAATTTGTACTTTCTTTTAAAGAAAGAATTAATTGTCTTAAATCTTCTATTGAATATATATCGTGGTGCGGTGCAGGTGAAATTGCATCGGAACCTTCCGGTATCATTCTTGTTGCGGAAACATCGGGACCTACTTTTATTCCAGGCAAATGTCCGCCTATACCCGGTTTTGCACCTTGTCCTATTTTAATTTCTATTGCCGCACCTGCATTCAAATAGTCCAAATGAACTCCGAATCTTCCCGAAGCTACCTGAACGGTAGTATTTTTACCGTACTTATAAAAATCCTTATGAAGTCCGCCTTCACCGGTATTATAAAGTATTCCCAACTTTTCTGCGGCTCTTGCAAGAGCTTCATGAGCATTTTTAGATATTGAACCGTAACTCATTGCAGAAAACATTATCGGCATATTTAACTCTATTTGCGGCGGAATTTTCGTTAACATATTACCGTTTTTATCGTATTCTATTTTGTCGGGCTTTCTGCCTATCATAACTTTTGTTTCCATAGGTTCTCTTAAAGGATCTATGGACGGGTTTGTTACCTGGCTTGCATTTAATAATATCTTGTCCCAATAAATAGGAAACGGTTTAGGATTTCCCATACTGGATAACAGCATACCACCGGTTTGTGCCTGTCTGTAAATTTCGTCTATTGCAGTACCTGTCCAGTTGGCATTTTCTTTAAACTCTAAAGTGTTTTTTCTTATTTTAATTGCTTTTGTAGGACACATAGCAACACATCTGTGACAGCATACACATTTTGAATCTTCAGACAAAACAATATTATCTTCTTCATCAAATATATGAACTTCGTTGGAACATTGTTTTACACAAACTTTGCACCTGATACATTTTGTATTATCTCTTAAAACTTCAAATCTGTCCGATACTAAATTTAAACTCATTGTCTTGCCTCCAACTTAACGATTACCGGTTCTCCGCCTTTCGGATGATAAATGTTTTCAGGTTCCGGGCAAATTACTCTTATTGCGCTTTCTTCACTTGCAAAATATACTTTACTGCCTTTGGTTGCGCTTACCATTGATCTTAATTTTATTCTGTCGTTTAATGCTATAAGTCCGTCTTCGTATCCTATAAGGATAGAGAAAGGACCGTTTATAAGAGCAGAAGAATATACCGTTCTTAACGCTTTTAACTCTTGTGCTTTTTTAGGATTTTCATTTTCAATATCTTTCCAAAAAGGTGCTACCAACACCTGTAAAGCTTTTTCCATAGGGAGTTTATGTTTCCTTACCAACAAATCCAAAAGATAAGTTATTACTTCAGTATCAGTTTGTAAGGAACAATTGTATCCGAACATTTCCACAAATCTTCTGTTGGCATCATAAGAAGAAATTTCTCCGTTATGAACTATAGACCAGTCAAGCATAGTAAAAGGATGTGCTCCTCCCCACCATCCGGGAGTATTTGTAGGAAATCTTCCGTGTGCCGTCCAAATATAGCCTTCATAATTTTCAAGCATATAAAAGTTCCCTATATCTTCCGGGTAACCTACACCTTTAAATGCGCCCATATTTTTACCGCTTGAAAAAACATAAGCACCGCCGAACTCTTTATTTATTCTTATTACACATCTGGCGGTAAATTCGTCTTCGTCCATATTTAAGTTTCTGACTTTATAAATTCTGGGCAGAACAAAATATCTCCATATTAAAGGTTTGTTTTTTATCGACGGAACTTTTCTTGTAGGAATATTTCCCGCACTTTCTATTTCAAAGTGCTCGTTTAAAAATTCTTCCGTTTTAGCTTTTATTTGATTGTTATCATAAAAGATGTGTAAAGCGAAAAAATCTTTATATTGAGGATATATTCCGTATCCTGCAAATCCGCCGCCGAGACCGTTAGATCTTTCGTGCATCAATGCAATGGATTTAATAATATCCGTTCCGTTAAATCTGTTACCTTTTTTATCTATGATACCGCTTATGGCACAGCCTGACGGTATTCTTACTTGACCTTCTTTCATGTTCGCTCCTTTGCTACCTATGACGACCGAAATCTTTTTACTGCGACTTTGAGTTTTCGAACCTCATGTATGTTTCACCAACTTTATACACTTCGGCTCGAAAACTCTTTGTCTCCTTTAAAATCTTTCAGTCTTGGAAATCGCTTTGCGATTTGTTGTATTTTGTTTTGCAAAAATTAATAATTTACCAAATACTGATCTATTTCCCACTGATGAACTTTCGTTCTGTAATTATCCCATTCTTCTGTTTTTGCCTGTGTATAAAGGTTAAACGAATATTCACCTAAAGTTTGTTTCATCAAATCACTCTTTTGCATTGCTCTTACCGCATTAATTAAATTGTGCGGTAAATTTTCTATTCCTGCAGCATCTCTTTCTTCTTTTGTCATCTTGAATATGTTCTTATCGGTAGAATGTTTTACTTTAAGTTTATTCTTTATTCCGTCAAGACCTGCAGCCAAACATGCGGAAAGCAAGAAATACGGATTTGCTGCCGGATCCGGACATCTCAACTCTATTCTCGTAGATGCTCCTCTTGCAGCAGGTATTCTTATCAACGGACTTCTGTTACTTGCAGACCATGCAATATATACAGGTGCTTCATAACCCGGAACTAACCTCTTATAAGAATTTACTAACGGGTTGGATATTGCAGCCATAGATTTTATATGTTTCATTATACCTGCAATATAACTGTATGCTGTTTTTGAAAGGCCTATTGAATCTTTAGGATCATAAAATGCATTTTTTCCGTCTTTAAACAATGACTGATTTGTATGCATACCAGAACCGTTTATACCGAAAATAGGCTTCGGCATAAATGTTGCATGAAGTCCGTGTTTTTGTGCTATCGTTTTTGCTACCAACTTAAATGTATTGATATTATCTGCAGTTTTTAAAGCTTCTGCATATTTAAAATCTATTTCGTGTTGTCCTCTTGCAACTTCATGGTGAGAAGCTTCAATTTCAAATCCCATTTGTTCAAGAGTTAAGCACATATCTCTTCTTACACTTTCACCTAAA
>JAFXOV010000004.1 GCA_017528425.1 Elusimicrobiota bacterium
AAAACTCAGTGTTACTGATGGAGCCGTTTTAAACATAGGAGACAAAGTAGGGCTTAATTATAATTGTATTGTTTGTTGTAGAAAAAAGATTGTTATTGGGACAAATACAATTTTAGGACCTGGTGTGATAATTTACGATCATGATCACGAGTATGATATCAATAAAAAGGTTGATTTTAGAAATTTTAAGACTGGTGATGTAGAAATTGGTGAAAACTGTTGGATTGGAGCCAATACGATAATTCTACGAGGTTCAAAAATAGGTGATAATTGTGTTATTGGTGCAGGCTCTGTAATAAAGGGCAATTTCCCTGCGAATAGTGTTATTGTACAAAAAAGAAGAACCTTTGTTAATGGACTGATGCTATGAAAAAACCGATGGTCTCAATTATTATCCCTGTTTATAATGGCTCTAACTATGTTTGCGAAGCCATTGATTCTGCTCTTGCACAAACATATAAAAATGTGGAAGTCATTGTTGTTAATGATGGTTCTAAGGATGATGGTGCGACGGAGCAAATATGTTTATCTTATCGTGATAAAATACGATATTTTAGTAAAGAAAATGGAGGCGTATCATCCGCTCTAAATTTGGGCATAAAGAACATGAATGGTGATTTTTTTTCATGGCTTTCACATGATGATAAATATGAGTTGAATAAAATTGAAAAACAGATTGATTGTTTGAACCAATTTGATGATAGTATTGGTGTTTTACTATGTGAAAGCAAGCAAATTGATCCGAACGGTAATGATTTGAAATATGCATTAAGAAAAAATCGTTTTCCTTCAAATGGAATATATTCTGCAGAGCAGGTACTAGAAAATTTATTTATAAGTGGAGCCTTTAATGGATGTGCCTTGCTTATAAAAAAAGATGTTTTTCTCCAATGTGGGTTGTTCAATGAAGAACTTCGATATTCTCAAGATGCTTTAATGTGGTATAAAATCCATCTCAATGGATTTAAATTAGCATATAATGACGACATATGTGTTTTTAATCGCGTTCATAACAAGCAGTTAACGCAAACAGGACAAAACTTATTTTATGAAGATTCTCGTAAAATATCTAATGAAGTCGTCCCCATGATTATCCGAAATACCAAGTTTAGAAGAAAACTTCTTTATTTATTTGTCCGTAGACAAGCTATTTGGCATTGTAAAGAAGCATTTGATTTTGGTATGCTGAAAGCCTCTGAACAACATATTTTTTCACTCCGTCAAAAAATAAAGTTGCACATCGTAATGTTTTATGGGAAAATCAGACCTACAATAAGAAAAGTGTACTATCGAATCTCTAAGGGTGTAGTAACGCAGTAGAAACACCTATCGTATCGTTTTTTCGGAGTTTTTATGAAAGTTGTACAAATTAATGCGACATGTGGTTCTGGTAGCACTGGAAAAATTTGTGCTTCTATAAGCGAACTTCTAAATAAAAATAATATCACAAATAATATTTTTTATTCTGTGGGAATCTCGAATTATTCCAACGGGATCAGGATTTGCAACAATTTTTATATCAAGGTACAAGCATTATATTCACGATTTTTTGGAAACTATGGTTTTAACTCTTTTTGGGCAACAAAAAAAATCATTCATTTGTTAGACAAATTAAAGCCTGACATTGTTCACTTGCACAATCTTCATAGCCATAATTGCAATATCGGCAAATTACTTGATTATCTGCGTGAAAAAAATATAAGAGTTTTTTGGACTTTTCACGATTGCTGGGCTTTTACTGCTTATTGCCCTCATTATACCATGGCAAAATGTGACTATTGGAAAACAGAATGCCACGATTGTTGTCAGCGAAAATATTATTCATGGTTTTTTGACCGCAGTAGATATTTGTACAGGAAGAAAAAGGAAGCCATGAAGGGGCTTGATTTGACAATAATCACGCCATCTCAATGGCTTGCGAATTTGGTAAAACAGTCTTTTTTGAAGGATTATCCAGTTAAAGTGATCAACAACGGCATTGATCTTACTGTATTTAAACCCACAGAAAGTGATTTTCGCAAGAAAAATGGACTAATAGACAAGAAAATTGTTCTTGGAGTTGCTTTTGGTTGGGGTGTTCGCAAAGGCCTTGATGTATTCATTGAACTCGCAAAACGTTTGCCAGACGATTACCGAATTGTATTGGTTGGTACAAACGACAATGTAGACAAGCAGTTGCCTGCAAATATCATATCAATCCATCGCACTCAGAACCAAAAAGAACTCGCTGAAATTTATACAGCTGCTGATGTTTTAGCGAATCCGACTAGAGAAGAAAACTATCCAACCGTTAATATGGAATCACTTGCTTGCGGAACACCTGTTGTAACTTTTAGAACTGGTGGCAGTCCTGAAATTCTTGATGAAACATGTGGATCCGTTGTTGATTATGACGATGTTGAAATGATGTATTCTGAAATACGGCGAGTTTGTGAAAAGAAAATATATCCTACAACAGCATGTTTGAATCGAGCTATATCTTTTGACATGAATGATAAATTTAAAGAATATTTAGATGTTTATATGGAGTTGTTGTAATGAAAATGAGTGATGCTCTTCAGATAAATGGTTCATGCACTACAGAAAACATTCGTTTTACGTTTGTAATTTCCTATGCAATTGTATTATCTGTTTTATTTCTTTTTATCCATTTAACATCTTCGGCGGCTCTTTTTATTGTTGGTGTTGCGTTTCTCTTTCTTTCTGTTTTTTTCTTTTCAGAAAAAGAACATTTTTTAATTATAGCTTGTTTAATTCCAAATCTTTTTATGTTTAAACAGCCTGATTATCAAACAGCTTTTTTATGCTATTATATAACCATACTAAGTCTTAAGAAATTATTCAACCAGTTTTCATTTACTAAAATAAATTTTTTTTTGATAGCTCATTTTTTTGTATGCTTAATAACCTGTTTTTACTATGAAGATTCAAAACTATTTATTTATACAACTAAATTTATTTTAAACTTCTGGTTTATTTTGAGTTTTAGCGAAGTATTCCAAAAAAAGGAAATACCTCTTGCTTTAAAAGCCTACATTATAGGTTGCATACTGGCTATTGCTATAGGAGCAATTTATTCTATAAATAAAGGAATTTTGTTCATATATCCTTTTACAGGAATTGGTTGTGACAGAAACTATTTTACTGCAGCAATATCGCCTGTTCTTAGTTGTGTGATTGTATTATTTATGGAACAATCATTTAAATTTAATAGATATATAATTTTGATAATTACGACTTTATTTTATTTTTTATGTCTGATTTTAGCAGCATCAAGAACTGCTATAATGTCATTGCTATTTCCATGCAGTCTTTTGATTTCCTATATTCTATTAAAAAGAATTAGTTTCGATATTCTAAAAAAATTTTCAGCATTTGCAATCGTATTTCTTTTCGCTGCACTGTTTATGTATGTTCAATATGGAGATTCTATTGACTATCTCATTGATCGTTTTAACAATGATAATTTTCAAAGTGGCAATGGAAGATTTGATCTGTGGGCTTACTATTTAAAAAAAACAACAAGCCAATTTACAACATTATTTATTGGCCATGGGATAGAATATGATTTAAATATGCTTGCAGAACATAATCTAATTATACAAGGTTTCTATCAAACAGGTTTATTAGGCGTTGCTACATATATTATTTTATTCGTTTATTCAATTTTATCTTTTTTCAAAAAATATAGAACGAATTTTTTAATGAGTTATGTTGTTGTTTTTAGTTTTTTTTTCTGTTATCTTTCTGTAAATTCTTATCATTCCGATCAACTATCTGTTCTTTTCGTTTTGTCCTTACTAATCGTTCGTTATTTTCATAATCAGAACATAAAATATGAAATACACCATAAGAATCTATAGATCTTATTATGCAATTATAAGTAAAGAAGGAAAATATGGTTAAAACAGCTGTTTTGTTCGAAACATTTGTTCGAGTTGATTTAGCACGCAAGGTCTTTGATGCTATCAAAGTCGCTCAGCCGCAGAAACTTTATTTCTATTCAAACAAAGGACGTGATAAAGGCGATGAAATAGAACGCAATAATGTAATTCGTAGTTGGATAAACGAAATTAATTGGAATTGCGAATTACATACATTCTTTAGAGATGAATGTGTAGATGTATATACCTCTTTGAGGGGGGCTGTTGATTGGGTTTTTGAAACAGAAAACAGTGTAATTGTTTTAGAAGACGATGTTGTTCCTTCTTTAGCATTCTTCGATTTCTGCGATCAGATGATTGAAAAATTCAAAAATGATCGTCGTGTTTGGCATGTAAGTGGGGATAATTTTGGAAATAATAATCCGAGTGGATATGATTATATTTTTTCCCGCTATCATTGGATGTATGGTTGGGCCACGTGGAAAGATCGCTGGCAAAGCGTTCCCTGGGATAATCCACAAATAGAAGAGTTTATCAAGTCTAAAATTTATCGACAACTGTATAAAACAAAAAAACAAGCTAGATATCAGGAAGACGAAATTTCTAGATTACGCGATTTTCTATTTCAAACGCAATGCTGGGACTATTTATTTGGTTTAGCTGCGGATCAAAATAATTCTTGTGGGGTGTTTCCGAAACAACATTTGATAACGAATATTGGATTATCGGGAACGCATCATAAAAAACCAATAAAGACATTTGTAAATAACGAGGCTTCGTATAAAGGGAATCGTTATATCATTGAAAAAGAACCTCCGTTTGTATTTGCAGATATTGAATACGACTATCTATGTTTCAAGATGCGATTTACTTTTCGCAGTCGAATTAGGCTGTTTATTCGTAATCTAATTCTTAAGATTTTTGGCAAAAATGGTCTAGAAAAAGTCAAAAACATAATTCATTCACTTCAGAAGTAGTAAGGCATTCAACATGAAAGTAGTTCTTTTAGCAGGTGGCTTCGGTTCCAGAATTTCCGAAGAGTCCGTATTCAAGCCGAAGCCGATGATTGAAATCGGCGGCATGCCGATTCTTTGGCATATCATGAAGATGTATGCTTATTATGGTCATACGGAGTTTATTGTCTGTGCCGGTTACAAGCAGGAATATATCAAGGATTGGTTTGCGAACTACTTCCTGCACAATTCTGATGTCAGTTTTGATTTTCGTGGCGACAAGAACGATGTAACAATACATCACAGCCACTTAGAACCCTGGAAGGTAACCGTTGTTGATACCGGTTACAATACGATGACGGGTGGAAGAATCAAGCGAATTCAAGAGTATGTCCAAGATGAACCGTTCTTCATGACGTATGGCGATGGTGTTTGCGATGTGGACATTAACAGGCTGCTTGATTTTCACAAAAAACATGGAAAGATTGCTACGCTGACAGCTGTAAAAATGGCTCAGGATAAAGGCGTTCTCAACATCGGTGGCGACAACGCAGTTAAGTCATTCCGTGAAAAGAATGTGAATGACGGAGTTACAATCAATGCCGGCTATATGGTTTTGCAACCGGAAATATTTGATTACCTCACAGATGATACCTGTGTGTTTGAAAAAGAGCCGTTGACGAAGCTTGCAGGGGAAGGCGAATTGATGTCCTATACGCATACCGGTTTTTGGCAGTGCATGGACACCATCCGGGAAAAGGAAATCCTGGAAAAGCTTCTTGAAAGCGGTAATGCTCCATGGACAAAATGGAAATGCCAAGTACCGAATTATGAGTACCGCAAAAAAATGGAGGGGGCATAATCACATGGCTTCTCTTGCTGAACGTGTAAAAATTATTCCCCGCCGATTGATTGCTGATGATCGCGGATGGTTCTTGAAGGCTATCACAGGAACGGAAGTCGACATCCCCGGTCATACGGGGGAAGTGTATTTGACAATGGGTAAACCGGGGCAGGCGAAGGGGGGACACTATCACCCAGAAGCTGTTGAATGGTTTACAATTATTGAAGGCTACGCCGTATTGAAGCTAGAGGATATCGAAACCCATGAACGACTTGACATCGAGATGTCCCTTGAAAAGGCGATTACCGTTTTTATTCCCAATAATGTCGCCCATATTGTCGTAAACGCTGGTAACTCAAACTTTATTCTTCTGGCTTATACAGACAAACTTTACGACCCTAAGGATACAATTCCCTACAGCATAAGGTAATCTATGGTTGACGTTTTTCAGTCTTTCTACAACGGCAAACGAGTCCTTGTAACCGGTCATACGGGATTCAAGGGTAGTTGGCTTTCTATTTGGCTGCATGAGGTTGGTGCAGAAGTAATCGGTGTCGGACTTGAACCTTATTCCGCAAAGGATAACTTTGTCTTGAGCAGGATTGGACAAAAAATAAAAGCCGACATTCGTGCCGACATTCGTGATTTACAGAAGATGAAAGAAATCTTTGCAGAATATCGACCGGAGATAGTCTTTCACTTGGCCGCCCAGCCTCTCGTCCGTTTGAGTTATGAAAAGCCTGTAGAAACCTATGAAACAAATGTCATGGGGACCATCAATATCCTTGAGGCAATTCGTGCTACCGATAGCGTGAAAGTCGGGGTGATGATTACCACGGACAAATGCTACGACAACAAGGAACAGCATCGTGGCTACAAAGAAGACGACCCGTTTGGCGGCTATGACCCCTACAGTTCCTCAAAGGGGGCGTGCGAAGTCGCAATTCAGTCATGGCGTCGCAGTTTCTTTAACCCGGAACAGTTTGAAAAGCATGGCAAATCAATCGCCTCTGTGCGTGCAGGTAATGTGATCGGTGGTGGCGATTGGGCTTTGGACAGGATTATTCCTGATTGCATTCGTGCGTTGGAAGCCGGCAGACCAATTGACATCCGTTCACCCAAATCGGTTCGCCCATGGGAACATGTGCTGGAGCCTCTTTCTGGATATATGCTGTTGGCTCAAAAGATGTGGGAACATCCGACTGAATATTGCGAAGGCTGGAATTTTGGTCCCGAAGCAGATTCTGTTTCTACGGTTTGGGAGGTGGCGACAGAACTCGTAAAAAACTTTGGCAAGGGAGAATTGAAGGATTCTTCCGACCCCAATGCGGTCCATGAAGCCAAGTTGCTGATGCTTGACATAACTAAGGCTAAGACCCGTTTGGGTTGGAAAACTAGACTCAATATGCAACAGTGTATGTCGCTTGTTGCAGACTGGTATAAACGCTACAAACACGAAAATGTCTATGGACTCTGTGTTGAAGAAATTCAGAAATTTTTAGGGGCATAAAGATGAAAATTGCAATTATAGGCACAAACGGAATGCTTTCCGTTGCGTTGACAAAGTTTTTCTACGGACAGACCGATGTCATAATTGAAACTTTTGGTCTTGACGAGCCAAAAGATTACGCTTGTAATCGTTTCCACCAGGTAAATCTCCTGAAGGATAAGCTTGATTACTCCTATTTGGTGTCTTTTGATGTGGTTATATATGCTTCAGGAGCGGGCGTTCAAGCGGCATTGAATACCGATCCTTCCTTAATGTATGCGTTGAATGTCAATGCCCCGATTGAAATTACATTGCAACTGAAGAAATGTGGATATAAGGGCGTGTATATAAGCTTCGGCTCCTATATGGAAATTGGAATCAATAGCGAAGACGGCAAGGAGTTCACGGAAAACGATGTCGTATGCTCTGCGTTGTCCGTATCAAACGATTACGCTTTGTCAAAAAGATTGTATGGCCGCTACATGCGGAATTTCAATGCTGATTTTCAAGCCTGGCATTTCATATTGCCGAACATGTTCTCTTCAGACGATTTCAAGCCGGGAACACGCCTGATTCCGTATATATTGCAATACATCCAAAATAAGAAAAATGGAATTGTTTGTGATGAACCGAAGTTTAGTGCAGGGACGCAGACAAGGCAGTTTATCTTTTTAGACGAAGTGATGACCGTTTTGCAAAAGGCTATTGAAAATAAAATTCCGTCAGGCATTTACAATGTCGGTGGTGGCGAGTTTTATTCCATCCGGTCTTTAATAGAGCGAATCTTTGCTTTCTATAATGAGCCTTGCAGAGATTCTTTCTTTGGACAGTCCGTTCGTCGAGATGGCGATATCAAATCGTTGCGCATATCGGGAGATAAGCTTTACAAAGCAATCGGTTATTTGCCTAGTAGCAAAATAGAAGACGTACTTGAAAAATTTGTTTAAAAAATATAAAATGATTAAACTACAGTAAAAAGAATGCAATATGCAAAATAAAGAGCGTCTATCAAACATAGAGTTGTTGCGAATTATAAGCATGTTTATGATCGTACTTTCCCATTATAATTTTCATGGAATTATTAGCAATAGCAATATATTTTCTCAAGGGTCCTTTTTTAATCAAATCATTTTATCAGGATGTATTTTAGGGAAAATTGGTGTTGGGTTATTTTTTTCAATAACAGGTTTCTTTTTGTGTCAACAAAAGAAATTCGTTTTCCCCAAAAAATTCTTTAGCACTATTTTGTTTTATTCTTTAATTTCATTAGTTATAGTATCCATATGTACTTTAGCTCATGTTGATGTCGGTATGGATGCAAAAAAAATGATAATCTTGATTGTTCAATCTCTTTTTACGCCTGTAACAGGGGGTGTTTGGTGGTTTGCAACGGCTTACTTTGCATTAGTTTTATTTTGTACACAGATTAATCGTTTTATGATTTTATTGAATAAAAAAGGTTTTTTATTGTCTATACTTTGTTTATTTGTCTTCTGTAACTTGTTAGGAAATTTAGGCTCTAATTTACATGATTTAGAAAAAGCCATTTTCTACTACTTTATCGGAGCATATATCCATTTATTCATGTCTGATAAATTGACAAAAACATATATATATTCCGGTGTAATTGCTATTTGCGGATTATTTATAAACGCCGTTGGATGGTTTTTATGTCATTCATCTGATTCCATTGTGCGTGCGGTAAGTTATATAATCACTCAGATAAACGAGCCTATTGTTGTTGCTTCACTATTATATTTTTCAGTCAATACCTGTATAAAATCAAACAAGATAATTAATACATTTGCAAGTTTTACCTTTGGAGTATACCTATTTCATGAATTTCCATATACTCGTATGTTGTTATGGAATGTTTTGTTAAATCCTAGCGATTTATATTTGCAAAAATATTACTTTCCGGCAATGCTTATGTCAGTTGTATTGATTTATGTTATAGCATGTTTTGTTGATTGGATTCGTTTAAAAATATTTAATGAAAAAATAGAACGCATTATTCGTAATGTTACGTTTTTTTTACAAAGAAAATGCCTAAAATAGTAAAAATTTAATTTTTGACTCTAATGTAAGATATATAGGATAGAGACTTAAAACTTAAACAAGCATAATGTTTTTAAATGAAAAAAAGTAAATTTATATAAAATATAGATAAATATGAATGACAATAAAAAAATTGCACTCAATACATTAATCCTCTACGCCAAACTGATAATTATGATTGTTATCAGTTTTATGGTATCAAGGTATGTATTGAAAGCTCTTGGTGCAAGTGATTTTGGCTTATATAATGTAGTCGGTGGCGTTGTCTCCATGATGAATTTACTTGCCACAAGCATGATTGCTACATCTTATAGGTTTGTGGCTGTTGAGTTGGGCAAAGGCGAAAAAGGAAACGTCAATAAAGTCTATAACACTATTTTAGCAATACATGTTGCTTTAGCCGGTTTGCTTGTTTTAATTGGAGAAACTGTCGGCATTTATTACATCCACAATTATCTAAACGTTGCTACAGAAAAAATTCCCGATGCGGTTTTTGTTTTGCGATTGAGCATATGGGCGACTGTTTTTACTGTGATTTCCGTTCCCGCAGATGGGCTAATAGTTGCGAAAGAAAAATTTGTATATACTGCAATTTTAAAAATCGCAACAACCTTGCTTACTTTGCTGCTGGTCATCTATCTTAATTATTATGGAGGGAACCGGTTGCGTGTTTACGCTGTAATTATGGCTATAATACACTTGTTAACTCCTATAGGCTATCAAATCTACTGTTGGATTAAAATGCCCGAATGCGTGCGGTTCAATATCAACAGAAATAAAAAAGACTATAAAGAAGTTCTTTCTTTTACAGGATGGATGTTTATAGGGGCTGTAGCTTGCATCGGTCGCATTCAAGGTGCGGCTATGATTATTAATTTGTTTTTTGGTACGGTGCTTAATGCGGCTTTTGGTTTCGCGTCTCAAGTTAGCCAAGCGACAGGAATGTTTACATCAACTTTGCGACAGGCTGCCATCCCCCAGATAATGAAAAGTCAAAGCGCAGGCAATCAAAATCGTTCTATAAGTTTAGTTTACGCTATATCCCGCTTTTCTTTTATGCTAATGTTGCTCCCTGCAATGCCTCTTCTTTTCTGCATGCAAGATATATTGAAATTGTGGTTAAAGAATCCTCCAGAATGGACTAATGTTTTTGCATCATTGCTATTAATTGATGGAATGATTGCCAACCTTGGTGGAGGCTTTGATGCAAGCATCCAGGCAACGGGAAAAGTAAGAAAAAATCAAATCGGCTACAGCTTCATAAATATTATGATTTTGCCGATTATGTATGTGTTGTATAAATTTGGTGCGCCGCCATATATAAATGTTATCGTAATGATCGGATGCACTGTGGTGACACTTATATTCCAAATTTACATCATGAAGTCATTGACCAATTTTGATCTAAAAATTTATGCAGCAAAAACTTTGTGGCCTGCAATTAAAGTCATTGTTTTAATTCTGATTCCGATGCTTGCTTTGCGACAAGTCTACGACAATTCAATTGTAGAAATGTTTGTTTTTGGCGGAATTATTTTTGCAGCAACGGTTCTGGCTGTGTTTTTTGCAGGACTGAGTGTTTCTGAAAGAAATGCTATCATGGGTTTGTGCAAAAGGAAACTGCTTAAAAGATTGTAGGCCTTAGAATAATTAATACTTCTTGAATTTCATAGTTTTTGTCCATTGTTTCATCGATAGCTAGTAATTTTTGATTTGCAAATGGGTAGCTGACAGGATACATTCGATTTAGGATGTATTTTATCGATAGCAATCTACTTCAGAAAGAATAACACCAACATCGTCTCTACCCATTTCCTTAAGCATCGTTTTCAATTGGCTTTGATTGACCTCTCTTTCTGGGCACTTAGGACCAAGATAGATTTGTGATAAATCTAATGGAAAATTTCCATCCAACAAAGGCATCTCTACATACGAATTAACAACATTCAATGGCTTAGATAGGAACCACTTTTTATTTTCCATTTCCTTATTTATGCATAGTAACCTAACTTCTTTTTCATTTTTATAGTCCTCAGGTTTAAAAAAATGAGCAAATTCATGAAAGTTACGGAACATAAAAGGGAATAAAGTTTCTTTATAAACAGAATCAAGGAATTCCTTTATATTCGAAATTGCTTGAGATGGTTTATCCGCATTTTGATAATAAATCTTGCCCAATTTAAAGTCTGAAGCAAGAGCCTTTCTTTTTATTTTAAAAACCAAACAAACACCGCGAGCATCATCGCCATACAACCGCCATTGCGTCAATTTATCAATACAATCTTTCGTGCTACACGACATTATATAAATGTTATTAGCCATTTCCTGCAAATCTTCAGTCTTTAAAATACCATCATATAGAATTTTTTCTAAAAAATCGGATTCGGTAGAGTCGTTCATTCCAACGATTCCATTCATACGTATTTTTTTGCTTTCTAGAATTCTAAAAGCTGTCTCCAAAGAAACATACCGGCATACAAGGCGTCCTTTAAAATAAATAGAAGGCAACTGCGCAACAATGACTTTTTCAAACTCTTTCGAAAAAAATAGCGAATGATTTTCAATAACAATATCATTTTGCGTCATTCTAGATACATCAAAATGATTTTCTTTCAATTTTTCCTTAATAAATTCATAATTTTCAGAAATCAATCGATCCATGTATTTGGGAAAGAGAGTTTCAAGAAATTGTATAAATGTTATTTTTTCAAAATGATTGCTATCTGAGTTATTTTTGTATAGATAAAATTTTTTTGAATCGGTTAAAAGAGCGTATTTTGCTTTTGTTGACTTTAAATATTGACGAAGTTGTAGTCTTCCTATTTTACGAGCCAAGGGACTATTTAGAAAAGATTTAAATTCGATTATTGCTAAATATTGGCCCTTACCATCCTTTATGCAGCAATCAATTTTTCTACCTTTGGACTCACAATCAAATTGTATAGAAAAACCTTTAATAGCGTACACATTTTTTTCTAGAGTTTTCCTAAATTCAGCACATTTTTCGTATTCATATTTTGAGCTTATTTTCATTTTTACTTTCCGCATGATCTACTATATCCTTTAAAATTTCATCAGCACTTTCAATATATTTTTTACGAATCCTTTATCGCTTCGACGAATTTCTTTCCGAAATCATTTGTTGACGATTGTTGTTGCCCTATAATCATAGATTCATTTTCAAATTTGGTTATTCCTTTATCATCGAGAAGTCCATAAAGTAAAAACATCTTCTTCTTTTCTTCAGAACATGAACCGCCATTATACAGTCGCACTAAATCTTTAATGTCGAGAGTGTACAGGTGTTGCAAAACAAAATTCATTCTCCAAAAGTCGGCGTCTGTAATCTTTCTAGTTAACAAAGCTTCTACAAGATTTCGTTCATAACCAGCTTTGACAATGGATTCGGCCTGAGTCAGCTGATGTATTATGGCATCCTGGATTTCTTCCCAATGGTAGATATCAATGCTGTTGACATAATCTTGAATGACTTTTTCATCAAGCTCTTTTTCGCTAAATTTTACAATTTTTCTGACAATAAATCGATTATTAATGGCGAGGGCGCCATTGTACATAGTCGCTAAAGTCGACAGTGTTTTTATTGAGCCTCTTATAGTTGACAATAGTTCCATGCAAATAATATACATTATATTTTAGACACTTCCCCAAACAGGCTATATTTCTTTTAAGGATTTCTCCCCAGAGCTTATCCCAGAAGGTGTGAAATATGAAAGCAAAACAAAAACGACAAGGTGGTTCAATTGATTTTCTAACTTACGAAGGGTTACAAGTTAAATGATTATTCCGGAGCGGCGGAGCCGCCAGTCCGGAGAAGTGGAAGCCACTAGTCCGGCCTGACGGAGCCACCTGTTTTGGGCCCTACTGGGCTTCCGACGGGCTCAGCCCATACACTTCCCTCATGGACTTGTCAACCGAC
>JAFXOV010000034.1 GCA_017528425.1 Elusimicrobiota bacterium
CTTTATTATACATTTTAACAAGTAACCAATGACAGACAAAATGTTCACGGGCCGTTAATTTAACAAGGTTTTCTTTATCGTTTGTACCTCCTAAAGACTTTGGTTGAATATGATGTTTTTCATAATAACCTATACTTCTGTGTCCATTTTCTGTTTCCTTTTTTGCGTTTTCAATTATCTTATAATATATAGCTTTGTAATCCATATATTATATATAATTTTTCGTTTTCCGAACTTGCGAAATCGCAGTTTCGAATTTTAGCTGTCTTGGTAGGCATCGAACCTACAAACCGAAGTGCTGCATTAACAGTGCAGTGCGTTTACCAATTCCGCCACAAGACAATATTTTAGCTGGGAAGGAGGGACTCGAACCCCCGGAAAAATCTGGCACGTTAACAGCGTGCTGGCATACCACTTGCCGACAACCCAATAATTTAGCTCTACGGGAAGGACTCGAACCTCCACGGGCTTTTACGCCGTACACCTGGTTAACAGCCAGGCCTCTTACCAATTAGAGTACCGTAGAATAATAAAAAATCCTGTAAGTTTTAAAGTCTTACAGGATTCAGTTTAAAAATTCATCTAGCTATGAAACAAAACTAATCCTGTAGCACCTCAGGGTTATTATTAGGGTTGGTATTATTTGTGTTCATAACGAAAGTCATTTTTATTTTCTCTCTGTTTTATTTATGTTTTTGTTTTTGTCTTCTTTGTTAAACTTTAGGCGAGAAGTAATACTAAGGATTTGAACCTTATCCCTTCTTATCCGAAGATAATACTAGGATAACCAAAATAGGAACTTCATATGCCATTTTAAGCGGAAAGGCTGGACTCGAACCAACAACCCAAAGTTCCCCATTAAATAGGAACAACCTTTGCGTGTAGCGGGTAGTAAAAATATTACTTTTGCTCTACCATTGAGCTACTTTCCGCATGTAAATTTTATAGCGGGTAGTAACTTCTGGTAAGCGTAACTGGACTCGAACCAACAACCTCCGATCTTACGACCGACGCTCCGCCAATTGAGCTATACGCTTGGTGATAGGAACTACCTATGCTATTATTTTTTATTTATATTACAAATATAGTAAATTTATTTATTTTGTAAACCCCTTTTAAATACTTTTTTATCAAAATCTTCTGGAAATTTTTTAATGGTCATTTCTATCATTCGTTTTGTTAAACCAGTTTCCTTTATTACTTTTTCAATCCAACCATATTTTAATAAATCAATTCCTGTATTTAAAATAAGTTCTTTTCGCTCATTCCAAAGATTTTTTTGTTCTTCTTTTCGTTTTTGACTATTTAATCTTCTTTGTTCTTTTTTAGTTATATTTTTAAATTCATGTTCTAAAATTTTATTATTTAATACAAATTCTTTTATTACTTCTATTGCTTCTTGCGTATTATTACAAATATCTTTCCATTTTAATCTTAAGCATTTCCATCCAAGGTCTCTGCAATAATTATCCTTTTCTTCGTCCATTTTCTTACGTTCTGACCATTCATGCTGTGTGCCATCAATTTCAATATAAATCATTTTATTAGGCCATGCAAAATCCAAAAACCAACGACCTATATGATATTCTTCAACAAAAGTATTATCTTTAATTTCATTCAATAATACAGTTTTTGTCCATTCTTCTGCATAAGAACGTTTACAATTACTTCTTGAACTCCACCATTTACCATTATTCTTAGCAATTTCTTTTTTACGTAATTCGGATAGTTTCTTTTTTGTTTCTTCGGAATGTTTATGACCTGGTTTGCCCTTAGTATTTTGGCTAATTTTTTCACCATAATCTTTAATTTTAGGACAAGTCTCTTTTGTTAAACCTTTATTCCATGCTGGAAATGAATGACCAGTAAAATGATGTTTTTCTTTATGATGATTTTGTAATTCTTTTCTACTTTTTCCTACAAAATCGCAATATCTACATTTCCATATATAATTTAATTTCATGATTATTTTCCCTTTATATTTAAAGAGGTTATTGCTGTAACCTCTATACTATTTATAAAAAAAATAAAACGGTTAGTAAGGTAATCAACCATTACAAATGGCAGCAACCATCTGTCCCGTTTTATAGTAGTCGATGAGAGGTTCGAACTCCCGACCGAGTGGATGTAAGCCACCTGCTCTCCCAACTGAGCTAACCGACCATAATTGACCACTTTGTACAGTCATAGGTCGTGGTCAATCCCTATGTAACGGCCTACTCTTTATTTTCCCGTAGGCTGGCTTTTAAAGTTCGGCGGGAAGTAAACTTTGATAACCCATTCATCTTTATAAAAATAGGAACTTCCTATGCCGTAAATTCAAAGAGGTGCGACTCTAATGGCTCCAGCCCGATTTGAACTTAATCAAATGATACTCGCCTAGTATCTTTTCACCGTATTTTAATTTTCAATTTGTTTTATATAATCTAAAAAATTTTTAAATTCTGTATTTACTTTTTCTAAATTATATTTTCCAAGATCCTTTA
>JAFXOV010000005.1 GCA_017528425.1 Elusimicrobiota bacterium
CCTGTAATTGACGGAGTAGAAACAAATATAGATGAAAAGAAAGTAGAAGAAATGGTAGCTTATGCAATGGAACACGGTATAAACTACTACGATACGGCATATATTTATCATATGGGCGAATCGGAAAAGGTTATGGGAAAAATTTTGCAAAAGTATCCCAGAGAAAGTTTTTATTTAGCGACTAAAATGCCTTTAGGCATGATTCAAAGTAAACAACAGGTAGAAGAAATATTTGAAGATCAATTAAAAAAATGCAAAGTGGATTATTTCGATTTCTATTTAGCACACGGTTTAAACAGTCATGCTTACGAAACATTTAAGAAATGTGAAGTTTATGATGTTTTAAACAAGAAAAAACAGGAAGGCAAAATTAAATATTTAGGCTTTTCATTTCACGATGTACCGGAACTTTTAGAAGAAATTGTAAGCAAGTATAAATGGGATTTTGTTCAACTTCAAGTAAATGCCATAGATTGGGAAATGGTTAATGCACAAAAACAATATGAAATTGCAGAAAAGAACGGTTTACAGGTAATTGTAATGAATCCTTTAAGAGGCGGACAACTCTCAACATTAAACGAAGAATCTGCAGCAATTTTGAAACAAGCAAATCCGGATGCAAGTTTATCTTCATGGGGTTTAAGATATGTGGGAAGTAAATCAAACATTTTATGTACATTAAGCGGTATGACAACAATTGATCAGTTAAAAGATAATGTTAATACTTTCACTGATTTCAAACTGTTAGACAATAAAGAACAAGAAGTATATAAACAGGCAATTGAAAAATACAGGCTTGCCGGTGCAATTGCATGCACGGGTTGTAAATATTGTATAGAGTGTCCTGTAGGGATAGAGATACCTAAAATATTTATGATGTATAACCAACATAAAAACGGAACAAAATTCAGAGATTGGCAGTTTACTATGGCTTACGAACAAATACCGGAAGATCATAGAGCAGATAAATGTATTAACTGCGGATTATGTAAAACAAAATGTCCTCAAAAACTTGATATTCCAAACCTTTTAAAAGAAGTAGATACACTTTATAAAAGTTTAAAATAATATTTAAAAAATTTATAAATAATATTTTGTCGTTAAAATATATTTAATATTTGAATACTGCATGTTTCTTTCCTTGACAAATAGTTAAATGTTTAACTATAATATCTTTATTGAAGTAAATTTGATAAACGGAGGGAGAAATGGCTTTAAAAAATTTATATGGTTGGAACGGCGGAATATCAACAATTTCTTCACCATGCGGATGCGGTTCCAAAAAAAATGCAACTCCTTGCGGTTGCGGTTCCAAAAAGAATGCAACACCATGCGGATGCGGTTCTAAAAAAAATGCATCACCTTGCGGTTGCGGTTCAAAGTAATAAAAAATAAAAACAAAAGTTGCTCTCTGTAAAAGGAGAGCAATTTTTTGTTTCAGAGAAAATAATGAAAAATTTGAAAGAAGCATTATCGTATATATCAAAAATACAAGAAAAGGGTAATCGTTTTATTGTTGAACAATTAAATAAAAACGGTATAAAAGAGTTAGTACCGAGCCACGGAGATATTTTAGCTGTTCTTTATAAAGACGGTAAAACAACAATGAAAGAAATTGCAGATAAAATTCACAGAACAAAACCTAATGTGACGGTTTTGGTTAATAAACTTGAAAGACTTGGATATGTAAAAAGAGAAGATTCAAAAACAGACAGCAGATATACTTATATAGTGTTAACACAAAAAGGCAAAAATTTTGAACCTGTGTTTAAAAAAATATCTATATCCCTGAATAATAAAATATATAAAAATCTTTCAGAAACAGAAACGGAACAATTGGATAATATTCTAAAAAAAATAAACAACAATTTAAAATAGTTAGGGGAAATATATATGACAATTGAAGATTGTATAAAAAAGTTGATGAAAATAGATTCTCTTCAAATTGCAACTGTTGATAAAAACGAATCCCCGCAAATAAGAGTAATAAGTGCAAGAATTTTTAATAACACCACAATGTATTTTTTAACCGCAAAAGGAAAAAGTTTTGTTAAAGAAATGGAAAATAACAGAAATATTGCGATAATCGGTTTTGATGAAAAAGAAAATGATATGATAAGAATTACGGGAATTGTTGAAAAAGTGTCAGAAGATGAACAACTTAAATGGAGAAATAAAATATACGAAACTTATCCGTATCTTGAAAATGTTTATCCTAACGAAACAAAAAATATTAATATAATATATAAAATAGAAAATTATAATATGGAATATTTTACATTAAGTACGCACCCTATAACGAGACAATATTTTGCAATCGGAAATACGAAAATTAAGTTTAAAGGGTTTAAAATCGGCAATGAATGTATAAGTTGCGGGACTTGTAAAACGGTATGTCCGCAAAATGTTATAACGGAAGGAAATCCGTTTGTTATACAGCAGGAACATTGTTTGCATTGCGGTAATTGTTTTGATAATTGTCCGGTTAATGCAATAAAAGAATTTTAAAGGCATTTTATAATGGTTAATTTAATGAAAGCAGTTATAATAGATAAAGTTACACCGGCTGCAAATATAAGAATATCGGAAGTTGAAATACCTAAAATAAAACCCGGATGGGTGCTTATTAAAGTTAAAGCATTCGGCTTGAACCATTCCGAAAAAATTTTAAGGTTGGAAGAAATAAACGAAAGTTATATTCAAAAACCTGTTATTCCCGGAATAGAATGTGTTGGAATTATAGAAAATCCGTCAGACAGCAATTTTAAAAAGGGGCAAAAAGTTATATCTTTAATGGGAGGTATGGGAAGAAGTTTTAACGGAAGTTATTGCCAATATGCTCTTTTACCTGCACATCATGTATTCTCGGTAGAAAGTAGTTTAACGTGGGAACAACTTGCCGCCATACCTGAAACTTTTTTTACTGCATGGGGTTCACTTTTTGAATGTTTACAATTAAAACAAACTGATAAATTTCTTATTCGCGGTGCAACATGTGCTTTGGGATATGCTGCAATACAAATAGCAAAAGCGGTCGGTTGTAAAGTTGTTGCAACTACACATAAAGAAAATAAACTAAAATATATTAGCAATGCGGATGAACAAATTTTAGATGAAGGTATACTTATCGGAAAAATAAAAGGTATAACAAAAGCTCTTGATTTGGTAGGTCCTAAAAGTTTAAAAGATTCTCTTACGACCGTAGAAAAAGGTGCAATAGTTTGTAATACCGGAATTTTAGGCGGAGTTTATGAACTTAACAATTTTGACCCTATAAAAGATATTCCCAACGGAGTATATCTTACCGGTTTTTTTTCAAATTATCCGACACAACAAATTATTGATGATATTTTCAATTTTATAAATAAAAAAAATATAATTCCTAATTTTGTTAATGTGTTTGATTTTAAAAATATCAAAGATGCAATAACTGCACAAGATACCGGCACCGTCGACGGGAAAATAGTAGTGAAAATATAAAATTAATATCTCGAATTTCGCAAAAATAAAAGAACACTCTAAATAAAAAAAACGGTAGAGGTTTAAACCTCTACCGCTTTTTATTCCGCTATACTTCCAATCCTCAAATCTTCCAATCTTCTAATCTTCAAAATTTGTTTTGCAAATTTTATATTTTTTTACCCATCTCGTAAGCTTGTTTTAAAAGTTTTGGCATATTTTTTGTATCGTTGGGACCTTCAGCGCCGCCGCCGGAAAGTGTTTTCTTTAATTTTACATTATCAAAACAATCTATCCAACCTTGAACACCGCTGATAACTCTGTCTGCCACATCTTTACTGTCTTCGGTAGAAGTTGTAACCAAATAAACTTCTCTGAATTTATAGTCTGAAGAATATAATGAGTTTGCTCTGTCTATAACTGTTTTCATTTGGCCTGCCATTTCATAATAATAAACAGGTGTTGCCCAAACTATAACATCGGATTTTTTTATTTTTTCGGTAATTTTGTTGGCATCATCTTTTATTGCACATTTTCCTAATTTCTGACAAGCTAAACAACCTTTACAGAATGCTATTTTTTTATTCTTTAATGAAACAAATTCAACTTTGTGACCTTTTTCTTTTGCACCTTTTGCTACTTCTTTTGCGAGAATTTCGGAATTTGAACCTGCCCTTAAACTTGTTGAAATAATTAACACTTTTTTCATTGTTGTTCTCCAAAATTATTATTTACTTAACTTTGCACCTATATTAAATGCTTTTTGTAAATCTTTAGGAAACTGAGTTTCTCTTACCTGCTTTTTGTGTTCTTCGTTAAAACCTGCCATACTGTATTTGCTGTAATCGGAAACCTGTAAAGTGTCGCAACTTGCATAAGTTTCAACTTTACCGTTAAAAAATCTTGCCATATTTACATGATTTTGAACCAAAGGTTTTAGAACTTGTTCATAATATTGTTTTGGAGCATTCATTGTATAAAATATTCCCAAATTTATTTTACCTTTAAAATAACTTGAATAATCATCATAAGAGAGCATTGAAAATATAAGTCTTTCAAACAAAGCATTGAATTGACTTGTAGTATTGCTTAAATATATCGGCGAACCGATTAATAAAGTATCTGCTTGTAAAATTTTGTCTATTAAAGGTGAAAGATCATCTTTCCAATAACATTTACATCTTTGTACATCTTTTCTTTTGCATGCCAAACAACTTCTGCAACCTGTAAAATTTAAATCGTATAAATCTATATATTCGGTATCTGCTCCAACCGATTTTGCTCCTTCCTGTGCGGATTTTAACAGTTGTGCCGTATTCCAATTTTTTCTCGGACTTGCATTTATAATTATTGTTTTCATAGTTTTACCTTATTTTAAGCTTTGTTAAATTTATCTTTACCTTGTTTACATCTCGGGCAATGCCAATTTTCAGGCAAATCTTCAAATTTTGTTCCGGCAGGTATTCCGTTTGCAACATCACCTGTTTTCGGATCGTAAACATATCCGCATATAGAACAAACATATTTTCCCGTAGCTGTTTTATAAACAATTTCTCCTACAGGAATAGTTTTTGGAGGATTTTCAAGGTCAACAACTTTTAAATTTTCCAAATTTTCATATCCTAACGGTGTATGTGTTGAAAGATAAACAGTAGGATGATTTTTAATGAATTCTCTTACATTGTCAAGTGTTTGTCTTGCAGCTTTTATATCTTCAAAAACTACGGATAATTTATTTTCGTATAAAGCTTCATCCGTGTAAGTTACATCACCGTGGAACATATAAAACAAACCGTCTTTTTCGGCTATTATAATACTGTTGCCTTTTGTGTGACCTTTGGCTTCAATTAAATAAACGCCGTCTGCAATTTTTTGGCTTGCAGGGAAATTATAATATGCTCCGTCTTTATAATCTGCTATCACAACATTGTTTCCTTTAAGCTTTAAAGCATCGGCATCTTCTTTTGCAATATATATTTTAGCATTCGGAAAACTGCGTAGTTCTCCTGTATGATCTTCGTGTTTATGAGTAACAAGAATTTTTGTTACTTGTTCCGGTTTGTAACCGAGATCTTTAAGAGCAGATACATAATCTTTTATTTTTGTTCCGACAAATATTGTAGATTTTTCATCAGGAATCATTTCCGGAGTTTCTTTCGGTAAACCGGTATCTACAAGAATTACATCACTGCCTGTATCTATTAAAAAATTTTGTAAACTTGAACGATATTTTATTGAAGAATCAAATTTGTCCG
>JAFXOV010000035.1 GCA_017528425.1 Elusimicrobiota bacterium
AATAATTAAAAAATATAATAATTTTCAAATAATTTAATTAAATTAATTCAATTTTATATATATAATTAATTAAAAATTTCTTTTATGCAATAGGTTGGACTTGATTTAAGTCAATAGCAGGCTTAAAAGGATTAGTTATATCAATTATAGGACTAGAACTAGAAGTAGTGATTTTTTGAACAGTTGTTTTAGTTGTAGTAGTATTTCCAGTTGTTCCAAACTGTGAAGAAGAAGCAGTAGCTCCAAGAATTCCTAAATTTTGGTTACTTGTTGAATAATTTACATCTAACGCTGAATCTCCAACTCCCCCTACGCCCATTGTTACTCCTCTAGAATTGATATCACTAGCTCCAGAACCTAATTGATATTGATGAGTAGTAGTAGTAGTTGTTGTCATTGTATTTCCTTGAGCATTTCCTTGGGAAGAATAAGCTAAATCACTGGCGTTTACACCTGTTGATGTATTAATAACATTAACAGCGGAACTTCCTACACCCCCTACTGATCTTAATATTCCCATATTTTGACCAACAATTTGTGCTTGCCCCATTGCACCAACTCCTTGTAAGTTTCCTAAATCCATTCCATATTGTTTTGTAGTAACAGTCTTTGTAGTTGTTGTAGTGGTTTGTCCTGCTGCGGATGATGCTAAAGAAGACCCAAGATTAACCGTAGCACCGACAGTAGTACCTAAATCAAGAGTAGATTTTGTAGTAGTTCCAAGATCAATTGCAGATCCGGTAGAAGTACCTAAATTAACAATAGATTTAGTAGTTGTTCCAAGATCAATTGTAGATTCAGCAGTAGTACCTAAATCAACGGTATCTTTAGTAGTAGTTCCAAGGTCAACTGTAGGTTTTACAGTAGTACCTAAATCAATTATACCTTTTACTCCACCTTCTATATTTAAATTAGATGTTCTAACTCCACCAAAAATAGTTTTTAAAACTTTAGTACCTCCATCAATTGTAGGTAACACACTACTTCTTACAATAGATTCTCTTACCGTAGTACTAGCAACAATTTCTTTGTGTACACCCGTAGCACTTACAGCCTCATTAATTTTAATATCTAGTCCAGCTCCTGCTCCGTATCCTTCAACCCTATTTGTCATTAATTCTTTTTTAACAATAACACCTTTATTTTCAGCTGGTATAACACTATTTCTAACAATTGATTCTCTAACTTTTGTTCCATGTATAATTTCTTTTTCGACTTTTGTTGCTTTAACAATAGATTCTTTTGTTCTTGTACCATGATCAATAACAGGCCTAACTTCATCTCCTCTGACTATTGTAGGTTTTACTCCTTCTTGTAAAACAGGTTTTACTCTTATATGAACTGGTTGTAAAATATCTTTAATAATAGGTTGTATAACTTTTTTCTTAATATTTTTAGTTTCTTTTTTAATTTGTGGTACAACTTCTCTTTTTGTGGTATGTTGTTCAACTCTTTGAATAAATGGAACAACTTCGACTTTTTCGGTTCTTTGTTCTTTAGTTTCAACTTTTGGTTCTACATCTTTTTGAGTAATATGTTTTTCTTCTTTTTGTATATATGCTTGAACAACAATTTTATCAGTAGCTTTAACATCTTTTTTAAGTTGTGGGGCAACTTCTCTTTGAGTTGTGTGTTTTTCTTCTCTTTGTATAAATGGTACAACTACAACTTTGTCAACATTTTGAACTTTATTATCAGTTTTTGGTAATACTTCTCTCTGATTTGTATGTTGTTCAATTCTTTGTATAAACGGTTGCACAATAACTTTATCAACGGGTTTATTTTCTCTTTCAACTTTTGGAACTGGAGTTGTTTTATTACTATGTTGTTCCATTCTTTGTATATAAGGTTGTACAATAACTTTATCAATTGGTTTATTTTCTCTTTCAACTTTTGGAACTGGTGTTGTTTTATTACTATGTTGTTCTATTCTTTGAATAAATGGTTGTACAACTACTTTATCTATGTTTTTAACTTCTTTTTGTACACTTGGTTGAACAACTGTTTTTTCTTGATTAACGACTTCTCTTTGAATATATGGCACATATTCCCTTTGTTTTGTAACTTTAGTTTCTGGTTTTGTGATGGGTTGGAAAATAGGTTGTTTAATAATTTTTTCTTCCCTTTGAATATATGGTTGATAAATTGGTTGTTTAACATGTCTGACTTCATTTTGATATATAGGTTGTACAATTGTTTGCTTTACATGTTGAATTTCTTTTTGGACATATGTTTGAATGACGGGTTGTTTAATTGTTTTTGTTTCTCTTTTTACTTCTGGTTGTAATACTGTTTTTCTTGTATTTTGTATTTCTCTTTGAATATACGGTTGAACAACTACTTGATTAATTGGTTTATTTTCTCTTTTTACTTGAGGTAAAACTTCATTTTCAGTTTTATTTACAACTTCTCTTAGAATATAAGGCACAACTTGTTTTTGTACTTGAGGTTGTGGCACTGTTTCTGTTTTATTATCAACATCAGTTTTAGTTATATGTTTTTCTTCTTTCATAATATATGGTACAACTTTTCTTCTTACTTGAGGTTGCGGTACTGTTTCGGTTTTATTATCGACATCAGTTTTAGTTACATGTTTTTCTTCTTTCATTATATATGGTACAACTTTTCTTCTTACTTGAGGTTGTGGCACTGTTTCTGTCTTATTATCGACATCTGTTTTAGTAGTATGTTTTTCTTCTCTCATTATATATGCTACAACTTTTCTTTTTAGTTGATGTTGTGGGACTGTTTCGGTTTTATTATCAACATCAGTTTTAGTCATATGTTTTTCTTCTTTCATAATATATG
>JAFXOV010000036.1 GCA_017528425.1 Elusimicrobiota bacterium
CAAGCTTGACCTATAACGATAGGTCCCGAACCAATTATAAGTATTTTTTTAAGATCTGTTCTTTTAGGCATTTTTTTCCACCATATCAAAGAAATTTTTAAACAAGTATCCGGTTTCGTCTGAATCTAAAGAAGGATAAAACTCTACTGCAAAATTGTTACCTTTTTTATTGGCAAAACCTGCGACCGTACCATCATATAAATTTATATGTGTTACTTGTAAATTTTCGTTTTGTTCTATTGAACTTTTGTCTGTATAATAACCGTTATCCTGAGATGTTATTGCTATTTTGTTTGTATTTATATCTCTAACGGGATAATTTGCACCTCTGTGACCTATTTTGTGTTTTACTACTTTTGCACCGTTGGCAAGAGCTAAAACCTGTGCGCCGAAACCGATTGCAAACAAAGGCATATCCGGACATTTTTTTATTATTTGTTTAACTGCATCAACAGCATAACTTGAGTTTGCAGCATATCCCGGACCGCTTGAAAGGAAAATCCCTTTAGGATCTTCTTTCAAGATTTCGTCCGCCGTTGCGGTTGCGGGAAATACAACAACTTTATAATCTTGAGATGTAAAAGTATCTATAAAACTTTTAGGACAACCGTAATCTATTATTGCGATTTTTTGTTTTTTACCGTTTTCGTTTAAAGAATATTTTTCTTTACATGTTACGGTTTTTACCAAATCTTGTTTATCGTTTGCAACAACTTTTGCAAGTTTTGATTTTAAACTTTCAACATCAAAATCTTTAGTTGATACTATAGCTTTTTGAGTACCGTTTTCTCTTATGTACTTTACTAAAGCTCTTGTATCAAATCCTTCCATTGCAACTACATTGTCTTTAACAATTTGGTCCTGCATTGAAAAGTCTGCTCTCCAATTGGAATATCTTCTGCTGTATTCCTTAAAAAAAAGCCCGGTAGCTTGAATAGCTCCGGACTGAAAATCTTGGTTATTAAATCCGCAATCACCAACATGCGGATGAGCAAAACATATTAGTTGTTTTGCTGTTGCGGGATCTGTAACAATTTCCTGATACCCGAAAACAGCAGTGTTAAAAACAATTTCCCCTGTGCTTTCTGCGTCTGCACCACAGGAAAACCCTTCAAAAACTTTACCGTCTTCTAAAGCCAAAATACATTTTTTTAAAACCATTTTTTTTCCCTACTTATATAAATTTCTTAAAATAATTTTACTTTCTTTCCTGCCGGAATTGTTTCTTCTCTTTTTCTGCCGAGAGAAACCAAATCTATTTTTGCACCTACCAACTGTTCCAATCTCTTTATATATTTCTTGGCATTTGCAGGTAACTTTTCAAATTTTGTTACGCCTCTTACAATACCGTTTAAGCCCGGCATTTCTTCATATACAGGTTTACAATCTCTTTGAACTATTCTTGATGCAGGAAAATCTTTTAAGATTTTACCTTTATATTTATAAGCTACACATATTTTTATTTTGTCTAATCCTTCCAAACAATCAAGTTTTGTAAGAATAAGATGTTTTATACCGTTAACTCTGACACTGTGCCTTAAAACAACCGCATCAAACCAACCGCATCTTCTCGGTCTGCCTGTTGTTGCTCCGAATTCCTGACCTTTTTCTCTTAAAAATTCGCCCGTTTTATCGAAAAGTTCCGTCGGGAAAGGTCCTTCGCCGACTCTGGTTGTATAAGCTTTAACTACACCTAAAACAGCATCTACATTTGACGGTCCCATGCCGACACCCGTGCTTGCTCCGCCTGATGTAGGATTTGATGATGTTACAAAAGGATATGTTCCGTAATCCAAATCGAGCATTGTACCTTGAGCAGATTCGAATAAAACTTTTTTCTTTTTTGCTATTGCATCTGCAATCATTACCGAAGTATCTGCAACATATTTCTTCAAGAACTTTGATAATACGGCATGATCTTTCAATATCTCTTTCTTTAATTTCTTTATATCGCAAACTCTTTTAAGCATATTTTCTTTTTCTTTTAAATTTTGGTCTAAAAGTTCAAGAAAAACTTCTTTATCTATATAATCTATAACTCTTATACCGACTCTTCTGACTTTATCGGTATAGCAAGGGCCGATACCTTTCTTTGTTGTTCCGATTTTTGTTTGTGTTGTATCACTTTCAAGCATACCGTCTATAAGTTTATGGTAAGGAAGAATAACATGTGCTCTTTCACTTACAAAAAATCTTCCGTCAACAGGAATTTTTTTCTTTTTTAATACATCTATTTCTTCTTTTAATGCTTTCGGATCTACAACCACACCGTTTGTAATCATACAAACTTTTTTGGGAAACAATATTCCGGATGGTATTAAATGTAAAACAAAAGGTTTGTTTTCATATATTAAAGTGTGTCCTGCATTGTTACCGCCCTGATATCTAACGATATAATCCGCTTCTGCTGCAAGGTAATGAACCACTTTACCTTTTCCTTCATCTCCCCATTGGGTACCTAACACAACTAATGTTGACATGTTTACCTTCCAAAAAATAACCGTTAGAGCTTTTAACTTAAGCTTAACGGTCTATATTTTATTTAAATATTATTTGTTTTTTAGCAGTTTATTGTTCTATCGTTGTCGTTAATTATAAATTGTACATTGAAAATTATAAATTGCCTTCATTACAGACCTTTGTTATTGTATTAAAGAATTTTTTCTTTGTCAACAAAAAATTTGTGTTATAAATTTAGTGGCAAAAACGGCTTAAAACAGTAAATTTACGGTAATATTTTTTGCTTGACATAAAAAATTTTTTTTGGTAGAATTCTTACATTGTCAATTTTGAAAACTTGGCAAATAGACGGATGGGCCCGTAGCTCAGTTGGTAGAGCACTTCACTTTTAATGAAGCTGTCACGCGTTCAAGTCGCGTCGGGCTCACTTTTTTAAGCTCCCATCGTCTAGGGGTTAGGACACATGATTTTCAATCATGCAGCAGGAGTTCAA
>JAFXOV010000037.1 GCA_017528425.1 Elusimicrobiota bacterium
CATATAGATTCCGCCATAATTTATTAAAGCATGCAACCTTGCAACATCAGACACAAACGCATACTGTTTTGCTTGATATGCCTCTCTTGTATAATCGCAACAATTAACATCAAAATTGTTTTCATTCCATTCCGTTATTTCGTAGTCGGGGCAATACTTCTTCCAACTTGCAATACATTTTTTTGAGATTTTCGGTAACGGTTTTTCTCCAAACCAACAATAATGAATTTTTTTGGGTATCATATTTTATCAGGAAATTTTCATATATTTAAAAATTTTGTTTTTTATGTTTGACATTTTTACTACAAACGGTTTTCCGAAAACTTTAACCAAAACAATATATACTTTCATTTTAAATGTGCACCAGGAAGCATAAAAATGGTGTATCGAATATGTGTGTTCCGTTATCTCTGTTTTTTGTGTCAAATGATTTTTAGCATAAAAATATTCCGACGGGAAAAAAGTTATGCCCCTTACGGTTTGAAGAGTGTTATTTACAACAAAGCCATATCTGCTGCAGAATTGTTCAAATCTATCATTTATAATTGTTAAATCCGGTTTACCGTTTTCCATTATAAAATGTATACCATCATATTGAGCTAAATATTCTTTAATTACATCTAAATTTTTGGCACAACCTAAAATACCCAAGCCAATATCTTTATCTGTAGTAAATCCGCAAAAAGCCTCGTATTGTAAAAAAGAATCTATCGGTTTCAATATCTCTTGATCGATATCCAAATAAATTCCGCCGTACTCTATTAAAGCATACAATCTTGCAACATCAGACACAAACGCATACTTTTTTGCTTTATATGCTTCTTTTGTGTAGTCGCAACAATTCACATCAAAATTGTTTTCGTTCCATTCTATTATTTCGTAGTCTGGGCAATACTTCTTCCAACTTGCAATACACTTGTTTGCAATCTTCGGTAACGACTTTTTACCAAACCAACAATAATGAATTTTTTTAGGTATCATATAATTTTTTCGAAAAAATTTACCTTAATTTGGTTATTGTTTCTTTGTCCAACTTATAAACTTCGTCACACTTTTCTATCGTTGTTAATCTATGCGCTATAACAAGCATTGTAATTTTTCCGTATAAATGCTCTATTGCCTGCATAACCGCCTTTTCGGTATCGTTGTCCAATGCGGATGTTGCTTCATCCAGCACTAAAAGTTGCGGCATTTTATATAAAGCCCTTGCTATACCTATTCTTTGTCTCTGCCCACCGGATAATCTTATTCCTCTTTCCCCTACAATTGTATTCATACCATTCGGCAAAGAATCTATAAATTCTTTCAATTGTGCTTGTTCTATAACGGTTTTTAACTTTTCTTCATCAACGTTTTCATCATCATAAAATAAAATATTATTTTTTATGCTATCATCCGTTAAATATATAAACTGAGGCACATAAGCTATTTTGGAGAACCAACTTTTTTTATTTTTATGAACATCTATGCCATCTATGGTAATAGAACCTTCCGTTGGATTAAGCAACCCCAAAATAACGTCAACAATCGTAGTTTTACCGGCTCCGGTAGGGCCGACAAAACCGATGGATGTTCCCCTTTTTATTTTGAAAGAAACATTCTTAAAAATATACTTTTCGGTATTCGGATATTTATAAGAAATATTATTTACATAAATATCTTTATCATCCTTTAAAGGTATATTGTCTTCAGGCTCGATATAACCTGCAACTCTTGTATTTTTTAAATCTCTGTAAACAACATTTATCGACGGGAACAAATACATTAAAGTACTGAGTGAAACCTGTAATCTATTCATGGAAGGCATAAGTCTAAAAGCTGCCATAGCAAAAACTGCCATTTGAACTATTATTGTTGAAGCATCTATTCCTCTATATAAAAGATATATTATGACCGAAAGAATTACGGAAACCACCAAAGATTCTATTAACAATCTCGGAAATTGTTCTAAAAAATGAAAATGTTTTTGTGCGGATGTATATTTTATGGAACTATCGTAATATTTATTTATAAAGAATTGTTCTTTTTGCAGAATTTTTATATCTTTAATTGCTCCCAAAGATTGCTGTATCCATTTTATCATGCTGCCGTGATATTTTTGATTATTTGTAGCAAACACTTTCAATTTCGGTTTTAATCCTTTAAATATACCTGAAAATATAAGTATAAACAGTATAACCAAAACCACGGTAATTATTTTATTAATATAAAAAAGAAAACTTATAACCAAAAATACAACAATCAGTTCCGTTAACAAAAAGAATAAATTTGTTAAAAAGTGCGAACAGTTTGTTGTATCATTAGTTACAATTCTAACCATCTCGGATGTATTGATATTTAAATGATAAGAATACGGTTGCTTTACATAAAATCTTATTAACTGTAAAGAAATGTCTTTTTGTGCATTGTATAAAATTTTATACTGAAAGTAATACACCACTACCATATACACATTTTTGAATATGTATACAACAATCAGTATAAAAGCTAAAAAAATAAGAAAGTTTGTTGTGTCTGTAATATGAAAAAGGTTATAAACAAAATTTAAATATTTGTTAGTCATTATTATTTCGGGATTTATCACAACATTTATGAACGGTAAAATCAATGAAATTCCCACCAATTCAAGAAAACCGGAAATAACTACAAGAACCAACAGAAACAAAAATTTCAATCTCTGTTTTGCACTGTAAATAACTTTTAGTTTGTTTATGACATCAAATATTGCTCTAATCATATACTATCTTCTGTTTCTTTTTTTTAACGGAATCCAATAATATATTCCCGATATTGTGTTTGCCGGAATAAAACTTCCGTCATCAGCCAAAGATAAATTTATTTTATCTACGGGAAGAAAATTTACTATTTCATTGTTATAATGTTTCGGCAAATCTACGTTTCTTGAAAGTTCGCAATTTTCTTCACTTGCTTCGGAAGCCAACAATTTTTGAACAAAGTTTCTCGATTGTTCCAAAGCATCGGCAGATATTGCAGACACTATTTGAACACCATACTCGCCGAAAACACTTTTATTTTTTTCATATTCCTGTTGTAAAACGTCACCTATTGTCAAAATATAAGGGCTTACCGCTATCCATTTTTCCGGAGGATCTATTTCAAGCGTAAAAGTCATAGCTTCTTTTGAAAAGGTGTCGTAAACAACCGCAGGTTTTATAATTTTTTCGCAAATAAAACAAGATTTTTGAACGGATTCTTCTATTTCTATGGTTAATTCTTCCATATTAAGAAGCTTCCTTATTATTCTTGATATTTCTCTTGTCCTTATATTAATTTTAAAATTTTTTATCTTTCTCATGATGAAAAACCTTGGTTTAAATCTATAAAAACTTAGCTGAGAAATTTTGGTATTATATTGAATATTTTTAACCTAAAACCTCTCAGCTAATATCTGTTTTATACTATACATCACTACATCAAACTATTATTTTTTTCCCATATTCTTTTTAAATCTGTCTCTTTTTCTCTTTTCCCATTCATAAGTTAAAGGAGCACATACGAACACACTGGAGAAGAAACCTATAATGTTTCCTAAAAATAATGCCAAACCGAAATCACTTATAACTTCTCCGCCCAAGAACAAGATAATTAAAGAAACAAAAGCAACCGTCAAAGACGTAATAACGCTTCTGCCCAAAACTCCGTTGATACTTATGTTTATCGTGTTAGCAAAAGTTTCTTTTGCAATAAGTCTTAAATTTTCTCTTATTCTGTCGAACAAAACGATTGTGTTGTTGATAGAGTAACCCACAATGGTCAAAAGTGCGGCAACTAATGTTAAGTCTATTTGTTTGTCCATTGCTACCATTAAACCGAATGTTATGAAAGCATCGTGAATCAAAGCAAGTACTCCGACAACTCCCCACAATGCCGATTTAAATCTGAATGCAACGTAAACAATAATACCGATAAACACAAAACTGAAAGCATACATTGCTTGTTTTGTTAAATGTTTACCTACTGCAGGACCAACATATTCAACTCTGTCTGTTGTTATTTGAGAATCAGAATATTTCGATTGTAATACGGACAATATATTTTTAGCCATTTCATCTTGTGATAAATCCGTTTTTTTAACTCTTATTATTACTCCGTTTTTGCCTGTTGATTGCAACTCAAAATTTAATCCTTCCTGTGCAGTCAATCCTTGTCTTATAACATCCATTTGAATATCTTTATCAAATGAAAATTGCATTAAAATACCGCCGCTAAAGTCTATACCATAGTTCGGTCCTTTAATTGTTATTGCACAAATACCTATAATTATCAATATTATAGATATTGTAAATGCCACATATCTTTTACCTATAAAATCTATCTTAGGTGTCTTAAAAAATTGCACGGTATGCCTCCAATTATTATAATTTTATTTTACTTATGAAGTTTTCTTTAAATAAGAAATCGTATATCAATTTCGTAACAACAATAGCTGTGAACATACTGATACACAAACCTATTGTCAATGTAACAGCAAAACCTTTTATAGGTCCTGTTCCGAACTGGAATAAGAACACTGCAGCTATCAATGTGGTTACGTTCGAATCGAAAATTGTAACGAAAGCTTTATCGTAACCTGCATCAACCGCAACTCGTGCCGTCTTACCTATATTCAATTCTTCTCTTATTCTTTCCAATATAAGAACGTTTGCATCAACCGCCATGGCAAGCGTCAAAGCGATACCTGCGATACCGGGCAATGTTAATGTGAATTGGAAATAAGACATTATTCCCATAAGTATAAAGAAATTCAATAACAAAGCAATATCTGCAATAAGTCCCGAGAAACCGTAATATATAAGCATGAATAAAAGAACGATTCCGACACCGATTAAAGCAGATGAGAAACCTTTCTTAATTGAGTCATCACCGAGGCTTGGTCCAACCGTTCTTTCTTCTATTATTCTAACAGGAGCAGGTAAAGCACCGGCTCTTAAAACCGTAGCCAACAATTTTGCATCATCAGCATTGAAATTTCCTTCAATTATTGCTCTTCCGTCAGGTATTCTGGATCTTATAACCGGAGCAGACTGAACTATACCGTCAAGGACGATAGCTAAGTTCCTGTCTATATTTGCACCGGTAACATCCGCAAATATTTTTCCGCCGTCTTTATTAAACTCTAACGATACGTGAGGATAACCGAAACCGCCTGTAGCAAGTTCAACTTTAGCATTTACAAGATATGCACCTGTAAGAGATGCTTCTTTTAACAAGTAAACTCTGCTGTCTTCTTTACTGTCTGCTATAAAGTATCCTTCGGGAATTAAAGCTTTTATTTCTTCGTCGTTTAAAGCTTCTTCAGCTTTAGACAAATCTTTTTCTCTCATTTTATCTTGAATTTTGCCTAATGCTTCGTTATCCGTGCTAACCAAACAGAATTCCAACAATGCCGTTTTTCCGATAAGTTCTTTTGCTCTTGCAGGATCTTTTATTCCCGGGAGCTGAACAACTATCCATCTGTCACCTTGTTTTGCAATTAAAGGTTCGGCAACACCGAACTGGTCTATTCTGTTTCTTATAACTTCCACTGCTCTGTCAACTGCATCTTTTACACTAACCGTTTCATCCAATTTAGAAGCATCTACTTCCAATAAAAGATGTGTACCGCCTCTCAAATCAAGACCTAAATTCAATGTCTTTCCGATAATAGGATCTTTAGATTTTTCTGCCTGTGCTTTTTCATCGTCACTCATTCTTGACCATTCAAAGGTAGGAAATAAAAAATACCCTGAAAGAATGATTAACAACGCTGTAACTACTGCTCTGAAACCAAGTTTGTTCATTAAAGTAATTTCCTCTCATTTATTATTAATTCAAACTTACAATCCAAAAACTTTGCTGCCCTTCTGCACATATCCATCCTGGACATAAATATTTCAAAGTACTCAATAACCTGAGCAACTTTTGTATCAATATTCAAATTTAAAGTTATCGTTCTTTTTTCTTTATCTACTCTTAAAAAAGATCTGTCTACCGCAAAATTTACTCTGTCGTGTATATCCGCAGCAAGAATATTCGTATTTCTTACTCTTGTTTTGTGCACATCGGACTTATCAGCCAATATTAAAGCTGCAGCCACAGGGTTTACCGGATCACCTATTTCTTCTTCGTGGTTTCCGACTGCCGAAACAATTAAAGAAACTTCGTCGGGAGTAAGCCCCATCCTTCTTAATATATGCATTGCAATCAACGCCGCAGACTGACCGTGATCCTGTCTGTTAATAACGTTGCCTATATCATGCATGTATCCCGCAATTGCAGCAAGTTCTTGTAATCTTTTGGGATAACCTAACGAAAACAAAATACTTTCTGCAGCTGTAGATACCAAAGTTACATGTCTGTAACCGTGTTCCGTATAGCCGATAGCACCTAAATAATCGTTTGCAGCCTGAATAAAACTATTTACCATTTCATTGGCTTTTACATCTTCAAGCATTACATTTGAAAATTTAAGTTCTGTAGTATTCATTATTTTTTAACTACTTCCGGAACAACGGTTTTATTATTATCTATAACACTTACAATAGCGGATTTTGAAATTTTAACTCTAACGTTATGAGATATTTCAGCTTCAACATCTTGCTCTTTTACGGCAATAACTCTCGCATATATTCCGCCGGAAGTAAGTATAGTATCATCTTTCTTTATAGCATTTATTTGTCTTTCAAGCTCTTTTCTTTGTTTTTGCTGCGGTCTTATTAAAAACACCCAGAAAAGAACAAAAATTATTAATAACGGCATTAAACCGCCGAAAGCGCTACCCGGTGTTGCCGCAGGTGCTGCTGCGCCGTCTGCATATATATTTTGAACTGACAACAAAATCGAAAACAATAAAAAACCTATCTTTGACATTTTATAACTCCATATTTTCAGCTGTTGGATTTTTTATTTGAATAATATTTTCTGAAGAATTCTTGTTTAGTTTCTAAAAAAGTATCTTCCACCAAAGCTTTTCTAATTTTATCCGTTAATTTTAACATAAAATTAATATTATGTAAAGACAACAAAGTAAGTGCCAAAATCTCTTGCGAACGGAACAAATGATTCAAATATGCTTTAGTATATCCCCTGCATGTTTGGCAATCGCATTCCGGATCCAACGGTTCGAATTTATCTTTATATTCACCGTTTTTTATATTTATTTTCCCGTAAGTCGTAAATGCCTGACCGTTTCTTCCGTTTCTTGTAGGTATAACACAATCAAACATATCTATTCCGCGCTCTATTCCGTCCCAAATATCTTCGGGCATTCCCACACCCATCAAATATCTTGCTTTGTTTTCCGGTAAAAAGGGAACCGTATTTTCTATAACATCCAACATTTCTTCTTTGGATTCCCCTACCGACACTCCGCCTATTGCATAACCTACAAAATCTATATCCTGCATTCTTAAAGCACTTTCTTTTCTTAAATCTTTATAAACAGAACCTTGAACAATACCGAATAATGCTTGTGTGTTACATGCATCATCTTTGTAAAATTCAGTTTTACATCTTTTTGCCCAATTCAAACTCATAAGCATGGAATTTTTTGCATATTCATAAGTTGAAGGATACGGAGTACACTCATCAAAACACATTATAATATCCGCACCGATAGTTTTTTGTATCTGCATTGATATTTCGGGTGATATAAAATGTTTTGAACCGTCTATATGAGATTTAAATTCCGCACCTTCTTCTTTTATTTTTCTGAAATCGTTAAGAGAAAAAATTTGGAACCCGCCGGAATCCGTAAGCATGGGCCTGTTCCAAGAATTAAACTTTTGTATTCCGCCGGCTTTTTTGATTATATCAAGTCCCGGTCTTAAATATATATGGTAAGAATTTGCAAGTATTATTTGTGCTTTAGATTCTATCAATTGTTCCGTAGAAACGGACTTCACCGACCCTTGTGTACCAACAGGCATAAACACAGGCGTATCTATTATGCCTCTTGTGGTATACAGTTTTCCGAGTCTTGCATTACATTGACTTGATTTTTTTAGTAGTTGAAATGAACCGCACTCCATTATAAGAACCTGTCCCCGTTGATGTATAAAGAAAAGATACAATTTAAAACACTGCAAGCTTTACTGCAATATATCGTTCTTTGTGTAAATATTTCAAAATATTCCATTATGGAACAAATTTTTGTGTTTATGTCTATACTTAAAGAAATTTCACAATTATCTTTGTTAACTTCCAACTTTGTACTGTTACATGCGGCTATAACTTTGGAATGAACATCTTTAAATTTTTCCGCTTCGTTTCTTAGCCTTTGGCACCTAACATCTGTTTTATCACCCAACACAACCGCAGCAGCGATTTCCGTAGGCGGTGTCATATTTTTATCTTCATGGCTGCCTATTGCTCCGAAAATTTCAAAAATATCACTGTTATACCTTTCTTCGGGAATATCCATCTTACTTAAAATATGCATTGCTATAACTGCACCGCTTTGTGCATGGTCTGTTTTACCGACAAGATTACCTATATCGTGTAAAAAACCGGAAATTTTTGCAAGTTCTTGTGTTCTTGCGGTATGACCGAGTTGTCTTAAAACATCCGCGGCTCTTTCCGCAGTAAACATAGCATGGGGCAAGCCATGCTCTTTATACCCGATACTTGCAAAATAGTCGTCAGAAAATTTCAAGTATGTTAAAATTTCTTCATTATTTTTGATATCTTCAAAATTCAATAACATTTTTATATTATAGCAAATTTATTTTGCATAAATAACAGTGTCGGTAAAGCCCGGTGTATAACTTGCGAAATAAAATTTGTATCCTAAATTTAACTCATTTAAAAATTTCGGTATTTCGTAATAATCTTCGTATTTATGGTAAGCGGCTATTGCAAGTTTCGGTTTATATTTTTTTAATGTGTTTGTTGTACCTTGTAAAGCTTTCAGTTCGCAACCTTCTATATCCATTTTAATAAAATCTATTTTTCCTATTTTGTTGTTTTCAATATAATCGTCAATCGATATTGTTTTATATTGCTGCAAATTATTTTTTGTTTCCGTTAATGTGGTAATATCGGCACAAGCATGGTTTAAATAAAGAATTTCGTTTGATTTATCGTATAGCGGTTGTTCAATTAAAGTAATATTTTTAGCAATATCTTCATTGTGCGAAAAATTTTCTTTCAAAGCATTCAAATTGTCTTCAAAAAATTCGAAAGCAAACACTTTGCCTTTTTCACCCGCTTTTGAAGAAAATATCAAAGCAGTATCTCCCCAACAACCGCCGGCATCTATAACAAAATCCCCTTTTTCAACTTTACAATCTTTATAAGAATATTGGTTATGTATAACAAGTTTATCGAGCAATGCTCTTGCTCCGTAAACTTTTATATCGTAACCGAGTTTTGATAAATCATAGAATTTTAATTTTCTTGTAACGGATTGTAATTGTTTAATTGAATCATCTACAAGTAAATTATCAAATGTGTCTCTTGAATGTATGAATTTTTCTTTTTCTTGTTCGGTTATATATACATTACCTATAAGTTTTGAAACTATCATTTTTAAATATAATTGTTGTTCTTTTTCATCTTCCAACAAATTATAAAAATATTCCAGCTGTTGATAATTATCTTTAAACCATTCGAAAAAATTTACACTTTTTTCTTTAACGAACAAATCCGTAATTTCCTTTTGAAAGTTTTTTATATCTTCAAAAGAAAATATTTGTTGCTTATTTAATTCAATAAAAAGCTTATCCTTAAAATTTTTGTTCATTGTTATATTTTATTGATTTACAATGTTTTCTTCAAATTCTTTTCTGTCTAAGAATGGAAACATATCTTCAAGTGTGGGTGATACCATTGTCCCGTCGGGAAGTTTTTTTGATGAAAGTTTAGGTAAGAAAGAATATTCTTTTTCTACCATAACTTCGCATAAAACGGGACCATTAAGTTTTAAAACTTCTTTTATTTCTTTTTCCATAGTTTTAGGATTTTTTATTCTTTTTGTTTTCAATCCGAAAGATTTTCCTATTTTTACAAAATCGGGAACACTTACTCCGCTATCTGTACCGGAACCGGTCATTTTACCGTTAAAAAAGTTCCTTTGAGTTTGTCTTATCGAAGAATATCCGTTATTATTTATAACAAATATTTTTATCGGCAACTTGTTATGTTTTATGGTTTGCAGTTCTTGAATGTTCATCATTATAGAGCCATCGCCTTCAAGACAAACAATATTTCTTCCTTTTGCCGATAAGCTCGCCCCTATACTTGCAGGTAATGCATAACCCATGGATGCATCTCCGCCGTTCAAAATAAATCTCTGATTTTTTTTGACTACTGACGTTTGAAAACCGCACACACAAGCAGAACCGTTTGCCATAACAAAAACATCATTTTCTTTTAAACATCTTGTTAGTGTATAAACGAAACGGTAAGGTTCAATTATATTCGGTTTTTGTTTCTGCTCTTTATAATTTTCAAAACAATATTTATTTTTTAAGTTTTTACAAAAATTTAACCACTTTGAATATTTTAAAGAATTGATATTTTTTATTTTTGCCAAAAAGTTCGGTATAAAAATTTTTAAGTCGGTATTTACTGCTAAATTCGGTTTTACAAGAGGCTTTCTTAATTCATTATTATCAATATCAACAACTACTTTAAATGCTTTTTTAGCAAAATTTTCCCAATTGTAACTTACCTGTCTAATATTATTTCTTGTTCCTAAAAACAAAATCAAGTCGGCATTTTGTAATGCAAAATTTCCGGCTCTTTGTCCTACCGTCCCTATTCTTCCAATATAATATTTATTTTTTGTTTCCAACAGATCAAAGCCGTTAAATGTTGTAACAACAGGAATTTTTAATTTTTCAATCAATTTATAAAATTCTTTTTGTGTATTTGATAATCTTATACCGTGCCCTGCAACAATAAGAGGTCTTTCGCATTTTTTTATTTTTTCAATTATTTTATCTGTATTTATTTTCTCGTTTTTTATTTTAGGTCCTTTAAATTCTTTTAATTTTTTTTCGTCTATCATTGCAGCTTGAACATTCATCGGAATATCAAGCCATACCGGTCCGAATCTTCCGTGAGTTGCTTCGTAAATCGCTTTATCCAAATGATATTTTATTTCGTTCGGATTTGTAACCATAACAGCATATTTGGTTAAAGGTTTAACAACACTTATAATATCAACTTCCTGATCCCCAAGCTGTCTTAATTTTATATTGGGGCAACTTGCCGTCGTTGTTGAATATTTAACTTGCCCGGAAACATATAAAACAGGAACAGAATCTGTCCATTGCCCGAACACTCCGTTCAAACAATTAAGTCCTCCCGGACCTGTTGTAACATTTACAACCGCCAACTGCTGATTTACCCTTGCATAACCTTCCGCAGAAATCGCACATGCCTGTTCGTGGTGATTACAAACATAGGGAATATATTTACCGAAACTGTTATTTAAATGCATGGCACCGCCGCCCGACACCATGAATACAGTTTTTACTTTGTAGACTTCTTTTAATCTTTTGGCAATATAATCTGATACTTTAATCATTTGTTATTTTCTCTAAACATAAATCCGCTTTTTCTTTTAATATTTCTTTATCTTTACCATATCCCCACAAAGCAACAAGTGATAAAACACCTGCTTTCTTTGCAGCTTCAACATCGCTTAAACAATCGCCAACCATTATAGTTTTTTCTTTTATTAAACTATATTTTGAAACTATCTCTTCTATCATTTGTTGCTTGCTCAACTTTTTATCGTCGTATTTATCTACCATATAAACATCATCGAAAAAATCTATATTCAAACTTTTTACCAATCGCAATGTAGGAATCTTCGGTTTATTTGTAGCGATGAATATTTTTTTGTTATTTTGCTTCAGTTCTATCATCCAATCTCTAATACCGTCATATAATTTCGTTATATCGTTTTCATCATAATCGTAAATTTTTCTATATTCAGAAACTATGCTGTTTACAACATTTTCGTCCGTTAAGTCCGGTTTAACTATTTTAGCTATTTCCGCTAAAGACGGTCCCATAACAGACGGATTCAATCTTTTTTTATCAAAAGTAACATTACATTTGTTAAAAGCTTTTTCTATACAAGATAAAACTTCATCTGCGGTATCTGCCAAAGTTCCGTCAAAATCGAAAATAAAATTGTCGTATTGATTAAATCGCTTCAACATTTACTCCGGTTTCTTCTATCAACTTTTTATATCTGTCTTCAAGCATAACGATTCTCTTTTCATCTTCTTTATATATCATTTCATAGAATTTTCTTTTATTCTTAAGCCACATCAACTCAAAACCTACAGCTTTTAAAATTCCTTTATCGATGTTTTTGTCTTCAAATGCTTTCTGAGCATCGAAAACTATTTTTCTTGTTTCAAATTTATACAAAGAGTTTTTAGGTAATCTTTTAAAAAACGGCATTGAATGAAAAGATACTCCGCCGCCGATAATAAACTTTTTATTGTATTTTTGGCACAATGTTGCCATTTTGTTTGCTATTTCAAAAATCTCTTCACAATTAATATCTTCTCTGGTTAACCCCATGGAACCTGTCATATCTACTCTGCCCAAAACTATACCGCTTATATCATTAGAATTTTTCGATTTCAGTATATCTTCCAAATTATTAAAACCGGTTATTGTTTCTATGTTCATATAAAAAGATATATCCTGTCTTTCCTCTTCAGGAAAAACAAATTTTGTTGCCTGAACATATTTTTTTGCGGCATAAGCAGTTTCTATCATAGGAGCAACTATCGTGTTCACACCTATTGTTCTTGCATCATACATATCTTTTATAGCTTCACATCCACCTGTTTTTATCGTTAATTCAAGACCTGCTTTTGTTACAACTTCTTTTAACCTTAAAGCTTCTTCCATTCTTGTGCCTTCTGCTTCAAATTCCGCTTTGACACCGATAACATTATGTTCCTGTCTTAAATTCTCTAACGTATGAACCATTCTCTTTTCTAAATTATTCATTTTTATATCCTATTCTATTTTATTTGTTTATAATAATTATATAATTTTTTTAAACCTTCTTTAATGTCGGTAAAATTTAAATTTGGAATTTCCGATAATAAAACAGAATTATCCCCGGTATATTCATTATTCATAATTTTATTTTTTATGATTACTTCTACTTTATTGTTCTCAAAAGTATTAACTATTTCAGCTATTTCTAAAAGACTTATACTTTGTGTTGGTGTTATGTTTATTATATTGTTTTTCGGTTTGTTTTCTATAAAGTAATAAATAATTTTTTCCATATCTTCAACCCACATATAATCGAAAATAACATTTTGATTTATTTCTATACTCTTACCGTCAATAACACTTTTAATTGCATAGGTAGGAAATCTGTTTTCTTTTTCTCCATACCCGTAACATGCAAAAATGTTTAACATTAAAACATCTTTTCTATTTTTAATTTTTTCGGCAATCAATATTTTTGATTTGCCATACAAATCTTTTGGAATAAATTTACCTATTTCTGTTTCTTTAACTTTATGTAATTTTCTTGATTTATCATACATTGCACCCGAGCCGAACAAAATAACTCTAACATTATCTGATTTATATTTTAAAATGTTATCAACCATTGCAAGATTATCATCAAGGGTTGTATCTTTATCTTGAATATCTCTTGCGCCGCCGACCGATGCACAATGAATTACGAGATCGATTTTATTTTCTTCGAAATATTTCTTAACTTCGTTTGAATTTGTTAAATTAAGGTCAAAACTACGAGGTGTTAAAAGATTATATTTATCTTTTAAATATTCTTTTAAATTTTTACCGATAAAACCGCCTGAACCTGTTAATAATATTGTTTTCATTTTTTGTTACTATAAGCTTTTGTTTTTTCTCTTTTTTGTTAAAGTAAAAGTAAAAAACAAATAGATTTTATAAAAAAGTAAAAACATTAAATCTTTGAAATTGAGCTCTCCAACATTCTTCATATAAACTTTTCGTCTATTTTCAATGGCAACTTTTCTAACAGTAAAATTATCCATGCAATCTTTTCTAAGTTCTTTTATACCGTAATTAAAAGTTTTTTGTAAATATTCTCTTGTTTGTTCGTTGTTTAACAATTTTGATACATATGAGTATGCATAGATGCAGTATTGATTATTCTTTAAAAGAGCTTGTGCAACAAAAAAAGGAATATCTTTCTTTTCTTTTAACATATCAACATATTTGCTGTCACAGAAAACTTTTTTTGCAGTTTCGATATCTTGAATTTTTTGAAATATATGCCAAAAATATGCTCGTTCAAAAGTTGTTAAATAGAATACATTTAAGTGTTGACTTGGTGAAGATACTTGGCCGGTATGGAATCTATATTTGGCTACAATTTCGTTACAAAAACCTATTTTATATTTCGCACATAGCAACTCCAACCACAAAGACCAATCAAACATATAGATAAATGTAGTATTTATTGTTATGTTAAATAGTATTTCTTTTTTTATTATACAACCTATATATGGCAAAAGGCCTGTAAATTCAGAATATTTTTTTATCAACTCAACTTCTTTTATGTTTATATTGAAACCTTCTCTTGATTCGAACCAATTTTTTTTCAAATCTTTACCTTTAAAATCGATATATTCAACATTACCAAATGCAAAATCCACATTAGAATTTTCTTCCATATAATTAACAAGTTTTTCTAATCCGTCTGTTACCATAATATCATCGGCACAAAATAACTTTATATATTTCCCTTTTGCAATCTTTAAACTTTCTTTCAATAAAAAACCTGAACCGCCATATCCCAAATTATACGGCATATCAATATGTTTTATTCTTACATCATTATATGAATGAGCAATCTGTCTACAACTGTCTTGTGTAGCATGATTTAGTAATATTAGTTCCCAATTTTGATAAGTTTGATTTAATACAGATTCTATTGAATGTTTTAAAAACTCTTTATCGTTATAATATGGTATAAATACTGATATTAATGGTTTGTTTGACATTTTCTTTATTCCATTCTAATTTTTAATTATTTTTTATAGCGAATACTCTTTTTTTTGTTTATTTCTTTTTGTACTCACAACACAAATTATTTTATTAATAACTCTAAATACAAAAGCATATAGAATTTGCCATGTACTTAGGACACTACATACATCTATAGCTTGTTGTTTCCGATTAGAACTATTTCGCGAATATAACTCTCTTAATGTACCAACTGTAAAATTGAATTTATCACGGAGATATACCATAGTATTTTCATTATTTAACAAATCGTTTAGTATATTATAAGCAGTAATCGAATGATATTTATTAAATAAATATTCAGCTAGAATAAAATCAATATCTTTTTCTGAATCTGCTCTGTCAATATATTTGCTTTCATTACATAAAAACTTTATTAAATTTAAATTTTTTATTTTAAAAAGACATTTTCTATAATACTCGGATTCATATTTCATTCTTATACTTGTGACATATCTCTTGGATAAACTTGTTAGTTGTCCATCGTGAATCCTATAGTTAGCAACTATCTTATCAATCAAACCAAATTGTCTTCCTTCTATCATCAAACTAAGCCATAAAAACATATCAAATAACAAGATAAAACTATTATTAAAATTATTTTTGGTTAGAATCTCTTTTTTTATAATGTGACCTGCAAAAGGGAAAACACTATATTTTATATTAAAGTAAATATCTATCAATTCTTCTTTTGAATAATCTAAAGAAAAATTTGGCCTTGATTCAAACCAAGTATCATTATAAGAAATCGAATTAGCATTTACATATTCCACATTACCAAAGGCAAAATCTATTTTTGGATGTTGTTCCATATAATCAACAAGATTTTCTATAGCATTTGTTTTCAAAGTATCATCTGCAGAAAAAAACTTTACATATTTCCCCCTTGCATATTTCAACATATGATAATAAAGTTCACCTGACATAGCACCAAGATTTACAGGATAATCAATGTGAATAATTCTTTTATCCTTAAAAGAATGTGCTACCTCTCGACTATTATCCGTAGATGCATGATTTAATAGAATCAATTCAAAATTTTGATATGTTTGGTTTAATATAGATTCAATACTCTCTTTTAGATATTCATTATCATTATAGTATGACACCATTATGGTAATCATCGGCTGTTCAATCATCTAGAATCTCCCGTATCCCTCTTTTTAAGTCGTATCTGTAATTATACCCAACAATTTTCATAAGTTTTGTATTATCACCTATTATCAGTGGTGGTTGATTTGATATTTCATTTTTAAATTTAATTAGATTTTCTTTCCCCATTTGTTTGCCAATTTCTAAAGCAAAATCTTTTATTGATATGGCTTTTCCTGTACAAATATTCACAGAACCTTGTACATTGGAATTTAATAATGCAACAAAAGCTCCGGCAATATCTTTTGAATACATATAATCTTTGTAAAGATCCCCACTTTTTATTATAACTTCCTCGTTTTTTGAAAGTTTATCAATAATCATTCCTGTCAATCTTGTTTTATCTTCGTTTCTGCCATAAACATAAAATATTCTACCATACCCAAAACTTATATTATTTATTTTGCAAAAATGCTCTGCTATTTCATGCAGTTTATTCTTACAAGATGTATAGACAGTTTTTTCTGTATCAAGATCGTCTGTTTCTTTTAATGGAGTATCTTTAAATTTATATTCAAAACATGTCCCTACAAAAACAACTCTTTTCCCACCATTGTCTTTAAAATATTTTAAAAGATTTATTCCAGCATCTAAAAATTTATAATTAATATCGGATTTTAAATAATCTCCCGTTGTACACCATGCCATATTCAATAGATACTCAGGTTTAATTTGTTCTATCACGGACTTTATACAATTCTCATCAAATAAATTTCCTTTTATCCAATGGATTCCATTATTGGGATTATTTTCATCTATTGTAATTGAGAAAACATCAAAACCTGCTTTTTTAAGTGGTTCTGCAAGTTCCTTACCAATAAGCCCGGTAGCACCTGTAACGAGAACTTTTTTACAACAATTCATAATTTTTATCTCTTTCGTTCATAATCGGTTCAAAACCAAAATTTTTCCATTTTATATTAATTTTAGGATCGTTATATCTTAATCCCGTATAATATTCCGGTTTAAAAAATTCTCCAAGTTGATAATAGACCGTCGTGTTATCTTCCAATGTTTGAAAGCCATGTGCAAACATGGGCGGAATATAAAGCATTCTATTATTTTCAGCAGATAGGTTTACCCCTCCCCATTGTAAGTAAGTGGATGATTCTTTTCTTAAATCAACAATAACATCATAAAAACTACCACTTAAACATGAAACTATTTTAGGTTCTAAAAAAGGTGTTTTTTGATAATGTAATCCGCGAATAGTGTTTTTTTTATAGTTTTTTGAAATATTACATTGGCATATATTAAAATCTATACCATATTTTGAAAGTTCTTTTTTGCAAAATTGTCTAGCAAAAGTACCTCTTTCATCTTTGAAATCTTCGAGTTCTATTAAATATGCACCTTTTAAATTTAACTCTGTAAATTTCATCCAATTAATCCTTTTCTATTTACTCTGTTCCTTGATAAATTTATGGAATAATTTCGAAATCTTATCCATTTCCTTTTTGCCGAGTTCAGGAAATACACCTACCCAAAAGGTGTTGTTCATTATGTATTCCGTATTGGGTAACTTTTTGTATTCTTTTTCGGTTAATTTGTTTGACATCAACAAAGGAGATTTACCTATCTTTAAAGGAACACTATTTTCCGTCATCATAGGTTGTCTTAAAATATTTCCTGCAAAAAGCTGTCTTGTTCCCACTCCGTTTTGTTCCAAATATTCCACAAGTTGTTGTTTTGTGAATTTATTATTTTGTTTTACACTTAGCAAAAGTCCAAACCAAGACGGCTCTGTATTCTTTTCGCTTTTAGGAAATATAAAATAATCTTTTAAATCTTTTAATTTGTTTATCAAATAATTTGCATTTTCAGTTCTTTTTCTTAAAAATTTCGGAAGTTTTTTTAGTTGACTTAAACCGATTGCTGCTTGAAAATCCGTTATTTTCAAATTGTAACCGATATGTGAATATGTATATTTGTGGTCGTAGCCGAACGGTAATTTCCCGCATTGCATAGAAAACCTTTTTCCGCAACTGTTATCTTTTCCCGGTTTACACCAACAATCTCTCCCCCAATCTCTGAAGGAGATAATTATTCTGTACAACTGAGAATCGTTAGTTACAACAGCTCCGCCTTCACCCATAGTTATGTGATGTGCCGGATAAAAGCTGAATGTCCCTATATGACCTACAGTTCCAACTTTTTGTTTTTTATACAATGCTCCTAAAGCATCACAGCTGTCTTCTATAAGCCACAAATTATGTTTTTTACATAATTTTAAAATTTTATCTAAATTAAAAGGTTGTCCTAACGTGTGTGCAACAAATATTGCTTTTGTTTTTTTTGTTACAGCTTCTTCTATTTTGTTTTCGTCAATATTACCTGTTTCTACCTTACAATCGACAAAGACAGGAATAAGGCCCAACTGAATTACAGGATTTATCGTTGTAGGAAAACCGGAAGCAACCGTTATAACTTCATCGCCTTTTTTTATTTGTCTTTTGCCCAGTTTATGAGATGTTAATGCAGATAAAGCCAAAAGGTTTGCACTTGAACCGGAATTAGTTGTAAGTGCATATTTTACGCCTAAAAATTTGGCAAATTCTTTTTCAAATTCGTCGTTAAATCTTCCGGTAGTAAGCCACATATCAAGAGATGCATCTATTAAATTACATAAATCTTGTTCATCCAAAACTTTTCCGGAAACAGGAATATATTTTTTTAAATCTCTTTTGGGATTGTTAAACTTAAAATAAAGTTTTGCCGCTTTTTTTACCGAATTTCTTAATGAATTGTTTTTGTTCATATTTTTTTATTCCAAAAAGTTTCTATTTGTTCAACACACACTTTTCTCATATCTTTTTTTTGTTGGTATGCTTTTGTCCAATCTATAATTTTATTCAAAGCATTATTTATGTTCCATCTCGGAACCCATTTTAATTCTTTCTTTGCTTTTGATATATCTAATTTTAAATAATGTGCTTCGTGAGGTTGTTTAGCTTTACTTACTGTATATTTAGCATTATTAAAATTTTTGCATAAAATTTTAACTATCTGCTCTACGGTTTTTATATCTTTTTTTTCAGGACCGAAATTCCAACTTTGTGCAAATTCTTTTTTACCCTTCAACAAATTAGCTCCTAACATCAAATATCCGCTAATAGGCTCTAAAACATGTTGCCATGGCCTTATTGCTTTAGGACTTCTTATTTCTAATTTTTTATTGGAAAGAACCGCTTTAATAAAGTCCGGTATTAATCTGTCTTTTGCAAAATCTCCGCCACCTATAACATTTCCCGCCCTTGCAGAAGCAATTAAAGTATTATGTGTTTTTTTATAATCTTTTAAATTAAAGAAAGAATTTCTGTAAGAAGAAATTACTATTTCACAAGCCGCCTTTGAAGCACTGTAAGGATCATAACCGCCTAAAGAATCCGTTTCTTTAAAAGGTTTTCCTGTTTCATTATTTAAATAAACTTTATCCGTTGTAATACAAACTACAGCCTTAACAAATTTATTTTCTTTTAATGTTTCTAAAACATTTGCCGTTCCGATAACATTTGTGTTAAAAGTGTTCAGTGTTTCTTTGTAAGATAATCTTACCAATGGTTGTGCAGCTAAATGAAATATTATTTCAGGTTTATATTTTTTTATTACGGAATTTAATTTTTTGAAATCTTTTATGTCTGCTCTAATATCAATACATTTCGGTTTTATTAATTCAAACAAGGAAGGTTTTGTAGGAATATCTACGGAATATCCTATAACTTTTGCTCCTAAAAGTTCTAACCACAAACACAACCAAGAACCCTTGAAGCCGGTATGTCCGGTAACCAAAACTTTTTTGTTTTTGTATATATTATTAAACATCATCATTTTTTATTAAGCCACACCGACCATGGAGCAGTTCCTTTTTGCCACATATCTGTTAATTCTTCTTTTTCTCTTAACGTATCCATGGGTTTCCAAAAACCAAAGTGTTTAAAAGCATTCAACTGATTATCTTTTGCTAAATTTTCAAGAGGAGCTCTTTCAAAAATGATATTATCATCATTGTCAGGAATATAGTTAAAAACTTCCGGTTGACAAACAAAAAAACCGCCGTTAATCCAACTCTCTTCACCTTTCGGCTTTTCCATAAAGGACGTAATCATGTTGTTATCTTTTATTACTAAAGCACCGAATCTGCCGGTTTGTTGAACTGCCGTCATGGTGATTATTTTTTTTGAATTATTATGCGCTTTTATTAAATCTTGTATATTAATATCGGCCACACCATCCCCATAAGTTAACAAAAATTGTTCTTTGCCGATATATTCTTGAGCTTTTTTGATTCTTGAGCCGGTCATTGTATTTTGACCCGTATATAAAACGGTAACTTTCCACGGCTCCGTATATGTTTTGTGAATTTCAACAGAATTTGTCGACATATCTATCGTAATATCGGAATAACGATTATAATAATTTATAAAATAATCTTTTATTAGGTGAGATTTATATCCGGTAAGAATAATAAAATCGTTGAAACCGTAATAGGAATAAATTTTCATTATATGCCACAAAATAGGTTTGCCGCCTATTTCCACTAACGGTTTAGGTATTAAAGTTGTTTCTTCCGACAATCTTGTTCCAAAACCACCGGCCAAAATAACTACTTTCATTTTGACTCCTATTATAATATAATTTAATAAATTATATATAAAAAAAACATAAATTGCTATAAATAAAACAGTTAAAGGTAAAAAAATTTTGAATAAAAAAACACCTTTGTTATCAATTTGCATTCCAACATATAACCGTTCAAAATATTTAACAGAAACTATTAAATCTATAGTCGAAAGTGACGGATTTAATGAAAACGATGTTGAAATTGTTATTTCCGACAATTGTTCAACAGATGATACATCCGAAATTATAAAAGAATGGACTGACAAATATAAAAACATTCGTTATTTTAAAAGATCCGTACCTACAGAGTTTGCCGATAGAAATTTTATAGAAGCATTATCTATGGGTTCGGGTGAATATTTAAAATTAAACAATGATATAGTAGGTTTTAAACAGGATACTTTAAAAATTATATTAAGCAAAATCAAAGAAAATATCGACACTAAAGAACCTGTTTTTTTCCATTCTTTAATTCATAATCAAATTTCCAAAAATATAAACAAACTGTTTAAATTAAAAGAACCGCTGAAAGAATTTCATTTTAATAATATTGATGATTTTATAAATACTATTTCAACCGCTTCCACTTGGATTGCAAATTTCGGCTGTTGGAAAGAACATTTTGAATCAATAGGGAATAAAGATAAATTTTTATACAATCAATTCATGCAGGTAGATTGGACATTAGATATATTAAACAAGTATAAAAGAGCAACTGTTTATATTAAAAACTTTTATAATCCTTTCAGAATAAAAAAAGAAGGAACCGTAGACGCTTTTAATGTTCACGGAAAAAAATATTTAGAAATATATGAATATTATCTAAACAATGGATTGATATCAAAAAAATCATATGAAAAGGAAAAAAGAAAAGTATTGATTAAAGTTTTAATTCCGATGTTGGCTCTTAATTTAACTTCCAAAAATCATTTCTTTAAAGCAACCGGATTTTTCGATTTTATAAAAGATTATAAAACAAATATCTACATGTATTTTGCAATATTAATAGAACTACCGCTTTGTATTATATTCTTACTTCTAAAAAAATTTTTCTTATTATTTAATAAATAATCTTCTATATTTTTTAGGCAAAAAAAAATTCAGTCTTTCGACTGAATTTTGATTTTATATTCAAGAGCGGGCAATGGGACTTGAACCCACGACATTCTCGTTGGCAACGAGACGCTCTACCACTGAGCTATGCCCGCATTTTTCCTTTAATATGCTGGGGACGGGAATTGAACCCGTACCCGGTTAAGGACACGCACCTCAAGCGTGCGCGTATGCCAGTTCCGCCACCCCAGCAATCCTGCTGCTTATTCTCCAGCCGCTTGCTGAGTAGCAGCTATAGGTATATTTGAAACCTGATCAATAACCGATTTCATGCTCAATCTTGAAGACATCAAAGTTAATGTGAGAGATGTTACCATAAAAACTATAGCACAACCTACAGTAACTTTTTTTATGAATGCCATTCCGCTTGGAGCACTAAATATTTGATCAGATCCTCCGCCGCCGAAAATACCGGCCATTCCGCCGCTCTTTCCTGCTTGGAGAAGAACTATAACAATCAATGCTGCACAAACTATAAAATGTAATGTTACTATAATGTAATAAAGTATCATAATTATTGTATTGTATCAAAAAAAATTTTTA
>JAFXOV010000038.1 GCA_017528425.1 Elusimicrobiota bacterium
AACGGCGGTGCAACTTAAAAAATCCGCCTTTTATAAGTTAAAAAAGAAAGGTGGTATAAAAATGGGTTTATTCGGTGGCGGTACAAGAACAGTTGTACAATCAGCACCGCAACAAGCGGTAAAAGACGAAAAAAAAGATATTGCTAAAAAACAAAGATTAGTCGAAACCGCAGGCGGTAATAAAGGACAACAAATCGCTAATAATCAAGGTCAATCAATTAGACGTGTCTTTGGGGGCTAAATGTACGCAGAACCTATAAGAAGTCTAATAGAAGTTCGGACGGTTCTCGATAATTTATGCGATGATACCGTCTTGGAACTTCGTCACTATCTCGGTAAACATTGGAAAAGCAAAACATTTCAAATTATACGGGCAATTAAAAAAGAAAAATTTATCATCAAGTTAAAAGAAAATGGTAAACCCGTCGGCTTATATGGTCTTGTTCCCGTCAATGAACATTCGGGCGGTATTTTCTTACTGACTTGTGATGATTTACATAAAGGAAACATAATTACATTCCTTAAATCTGCAAGAAAACAAGTTGATTCTTGGCTTGATGAATACAAGTTGATTATGGATTCTTGGTATAAGAAAAACGAAACAATTAAAAAATGGCTGATACTCTTACATTTTAAGCCGTCCGAATTTGAAGACGATAATTTTCAAGTTTGGTACAAAGGCGATATTAGTTATTTCAAGGGGTAAAAAATGGACGAACAAAAAGAATATAAACTCGTTAAGGATTATTTCAAAGAACTAAAAACCGAACGAAATAAATATATAACTCGTTGGCGTGATATTCAGAATTATGTATCTATCACAAATGAAATTAATTCGGAATTTGAAGACAACAAACAACCGTACGAACAAAAAGATATTTACATCAACGACCCTACGGGATTCACTTGCGTTAACCAAGCAGGCGATTACCTCGCAGGGATATTGTGGAACTCTGACGCTATTACGCTTGAACCGTCCGAATATATCAAGAAAAAAGCAAACGGGCAGGATTTATCAAAGTTTTACAAGAAGTCAACTAATACAACTCTTGAACAAATTAACGCTACTGACGCAGGGTTTATCTCTGTATTGCGTTCACATTCATACGACCAATTCTCTTTTGCAACTTCGGGAATAGGTACATTCAGAAGTAAAGAATTTGATAACGCACAATCCGAATGTTGTTTATCTTTTAAACCTTACGGCGTATGGAATACCGCAATAGACGAGGGAAGTAACAACCGAATAGACGTAGTTTTCTGCGTTTATAATTGGCGTCTTAATCAAGTTATTGAAGAATTTTGTATGACCGACAATGAGTTCGACGAAGAAAAGTTCGCTAAACTTCCGCAGGAAATACAAAAAGCATACGAAGGTGATAGGTTCAACGATAAATTTAAAATCGTTTGCGGAATACTTCCGAATAAAACTTATTCACTCAATACAAGAGGAATTAACGGGGCAAAATATAAAGGTTATTGGTTCTTGGACGACGGCAAAAGTAATGTCTTCCATACCGACTATTTTAAAACTCTGCCGATTGCTATGTGTAGAGCAATTAAAGTTAATAACCAAGTTTACGGCGAATCTTCGGGTTCTCTCGCTATATCTGCAATAAAAATGCTTAACCATATTGCAGGCGATACAGTTGATAATATTGAAAAAACAACCGACGCACCTTTGGGCGTATTGTCGGGGGCATTAGTAGCAGGAAACGTAATCAACCGTTCAGCAGGCGAAATAACTACATTCAACGCACAAGCAACGCCGAACGGTCAAGTTCCGATATTCCCGATTTCACAAGCAGGCGACATATCTGCCGTTGTAAACTTCTTGATTCCCGAACTTAAAAAGGATATTACAAATATTTTCAAAATCGACCAATTATTAGATTTTAATAACCAAACACAAATGACCGCTACGGAATCTTCTTTCAGAATGTCTATTCGTGGAAAATCTATTAACGGTCTTTTAACTCAACAAAAAGTAGAATGTATAGAGCCGACAATGCACCGTGCAATTTCTATTATTGCCGATTGCGGTTTATACGGTTATGACCTCGCAGAACTTCCCGAAAGAACGGAAGAAGAAATAGCGTTCAAGCAAAAAGTTATTCAAGACGAAGACTATATCCCCGAAGTTGTTGCAGAGGCAATGCGTGATAATAAAATTTGGTACAAATTGAAGTTTAACGGCGAACTTGAAAAATTGTCGAACGCAGAAATATACGAGGCAATAGGAAGGTTCTTGCAATATCTTAATGCAGTATTGCAGATAAAACCCGAACTCGTTCACGCACTAAACGATTACGAATTTTTAGACCTTCTTAAATCCGTATCTAATCTTGTAAACGATAAATTAATCAAGACAAAAACCGAATATGACGACATCATAAAGAAACTTGAACAAGCACAAGCAGAACAACAGGAAATGCAAGCACAACTCGCAAAAGCACAATATCTTAATGCTATGGGTAGTGCCGATAAAAATGCAAACGAGGCAAAACAAATCGCAACTATGGGGTAAATTATGAATTTTGATTTTTTTAAAACGAAAACGGACGTAATTGAAGAACAAAGAAAAGAAGTTAAGAAATTAAAAGAAGAAGAATTTAAGAACTTGCAAATTGCTTGCAAAGAAGTTTTTAAAGGAAACGAAGGATTCTTAATATTGAAGTTCTTAAAAAATACTTGTCTATGGGATTCTCAAAATACAAACATAGACGACGGAATACTTAAATATCAAAAAGGACGACGTGATGTGTGGCTTATTCTTCGGCAATTATTACCGAAAGATATTTTAGCACAAGTCGAGATTTATAAATAAGAAAGGAAAACGACAAAATGACACTATCTTTTAATGAAGGCGGTGTACCGAGTGACGCAGGAAGTACGACATTCGACGCTACACAAACAGGACAGGAAACAGGACAGGAAAACAGTTTTTCAATACCCGATGAATACGCACAAAAAGAATGGGTAAAGAACTTTGAAGGACAAACGGGCGACGATTTAAAAGCAAATATTTTTAAAACTCTTGACGAAAAATATTCTTCCGCCCCCGTGATTCCGCAATCAAACGAAGAATACGAATTGAACTCCGTTCTTGAAACAAACGAACTTGCACAATCTCTTTGTTTGGAAGAAGACGCACTAAACGCATTCGGAACAACTTTTAGGGATATAGGGATTACAAAAGAGCAAGGACAAAAATTATTAAATGCTTATATTAACTACGGCGTAAGCGAATTTCACAAATACACGGACGCAGACGAACTCGAAAACTCCGTCAATACAATGTTTAACGGAAACACTAAACAACGTAATACGGTTGAAGGTCTTATAAAAGAATGTCTATCGCCCGAAGAAAGAGAAATTATCGATAGAACCGTACCGAACGCAGTAGTAGAAATGTTCTACAAAGTCGCAAAAGGCGTTGTAGATAAATACGGATATAAAGAAGGTACACAAAATTCTAATAGCACTAATGCAAGTTATATGCGTAAAACCGAAGAAGACAAAAACGCAGAATATAACAGGATAGTCGGAAAGTTAGAAGAATTAAGCAAACGACCTCATTCACCGCAGGAAAAAGCAGATTTGCTAAAACAATTAACTTCGATTTATCAATAAGAGTTAATCAACTCAACGCAATAGTATTAGAAAATTATAGGAGTACCAAAAATGACAATGTTAAATATTTCAGTTGAAGGCGTTTACGAATCCGATACGGGTTCAGGACAAAAACAATATGAGGGTTTTTCTTATACCTTCAAAATATCTAAACCTATCGAAAACGGTATTAAAACACATATTTTAAGACGTTTTATTCCGTTCTGCATTATGAAGGACAAAAAGAAATCAAGTAAGATATTTTCTCGTGTTCATACATTCGTTATTACTGATATTGAAAAAGTCGAAGACAACAAAGGAAGTATTATCGGAAAAGATATTAGAGAAATGGACGATTGGGAAATACAAGACTTGGCTTGTACTTTTGACCTCTACGAAGTGCCGTTACCTTGCGTATGCTCAATAACCGAACTTCGTGATAAGGCAACTTTGGCGTATATGAAAAAGATTCTTAAAATCAAAATGGATACGCCGAAAGATATTCAACAATTAAAATTCATTAAATTTAATTCCGACGGTTCTTTTAAACTCGATATAAAAGATAAAATTATCGCAAACGTACCGCCGAATTATTTTGAAAAAATCGAAGTTAAAGAAGACAAAAAAGACTTTTCATACTTCGTAGATAAAATATTCGGAAACAAAAACGCAACTAAAAACGAAAACGACAACGACGACGAAGGTTCTGAATTATTTGACAATTTGAATGACTTATCTGACGGAAACGACTTTCCGTCCGAAAATGCTTTATTAAGTTAATCAAAAATAGTGTAGCACAACAAGTAAAAAAGAAAGGAAGAAACTATGACTTATGCTATGTCTGCTGGCTTTAGACAAGCCGAATTATTGGTATTTGAAAAGAACTTTATTCGTGTTGCTCAACAAACGGATAGCAAATTACTTGCTACTCCTGCGATACATCACGTTGATATTAAAGGTATTTCAAATATGTCAACTATCGAAAGTATTGAACTTACCGAAGTTACGAGTGCAGGCTCTAACCCCGATAAACAATACGCAGAAATGACCGCAAGAAACCGTAAATCAGTTCAAAGAAGATTTACTAAAACTTATTTGTTCGATGATTACGATAAATGCGTCAACTTAATTACTGACCCGACTTCTGATTTATTCAAGAACTTGGGCGAGGCAAAAAATAGAATGGCTGACCGTTGTATCGCTGATTCTGCGATTGCCCCTGTTGTTATTGGCGGACCGCAAGAGGCAGGAACAACTTATACCGCAGCACAAGACGGCGTAGTTACTATTGCAGGAACAACCGCATTCAACTACTCAACTGTTATTTCGCCTGCTATTACACAATTTGAAAACAATTATATTGATTGTGCAAATGGTGTAACATTGGCAATATCAGCAAACGAAGAAGAATCTTTGAGAAATGACGACAAGTATATGAATGCTTTGTATTCTAATCAGAATACAGTTGACAAAGGCAAAATTACAAATGCGTCGGGATTCAACGTAGTTACTTTCGCAGGTTCTAAAAACGGCGGAACAACTATTACAAATCCGATTCTTAAAGAAAATGAAGGAACTCGTACAAACTTGTTACTTGCCCCCGATTCAATCGCTTTTGCTCTTGAAATCGGCAGACTTGATTGTACTAAATCCGCTACGAAAGTTAATTCTTGGGAAGTTACTATCGATATGTGGGTTAAAGCAGTTCGTAGAGAAGGTAAAAGAGTTATTATTCTTACTTCTACTATATAGTGTTTGTATGTATGCAAAAATAGGCAGACAATTCGCCTGCCTATTTTTTTAATCAAATAAAGGGGAAAAAATGATTACATCTGAAATTGATATATGCAATCTCGCACTTGATTATTGTGCCGTCCGTAATATTCTTTCTTTTGAAGAAAAAACAAAAGAAAGTAAGATATGTAATAGGTGGTATGACTTGGTTCGTCGTTCTTTACTCACGAACCTTAATGCAAGTTTTTCTATTGCACGGGCAAGACTTGTCGAAGTGGCTGACTTTATCCCCGTTTTTGGATATAAAAAAGCATACAAATTGCCTCACGATTTATTGCAAGTGCTGAATGTCGGCGAACCTCTTAACGATACATTATATCAGATTGAACAAAATAAATACTTGTATTGCGACGAACATATCAAAGAAGTCAATATAAGATATATCGCAGACGTCAAAGAAGTTATTAAATTTGACGACGATTTTGTCGATTTACTCGCATTGAAATTAGCGGAAAAAATATGTATGCCGTTGACGGAAGACGCCGAAAAAACAAATTGGATAAAAGGACTTGCACAACAAAAGTATATCGAGTGTTCCACTAAATACGGAAACGATAACCGAATTATTGTCGTTAATAGACCTCGTTACCGTATGGCAAAAGTTAACGCAGAAATTGAACGGGCTAATTATAGATTGAGGTAAACAATGAGAACGGGAATACCTAAAAATAATTTTTCTTCGGGTCAAATTGACCGTGATACGAAAGGACGTTACGACCTTCCGTTATATCAATACGGACACGAATTATCAAGAAACTTTTTTCATACAATTAAAGGCGATTGTTATTATAGAACGGGCTTTGAATTTCTTGACGAAATCGGGCTTTCTGCTTTGTATGAATTTAAGTTTAGTCAAGAACAAGCGTACTTGCTTGTCTTCCGTGTGCAATATATAGAATTTTGGTCGTACAACGAAAACGGCGAACTTGTTAGAGTTCTCGACGGGAACGGAAACGAATATACTCTCGTACACCCTTACGGAACGGAAGTATTCAATTTGTGTATGACGCAGAATTGCGACGTTCTATATATTACGCATAGAAACGGCGAATTTCCCGAATATCAATTAAAAAGAACCGCAAGTAATCAATTTGAACTTAATAAAACAATTTACACAAATACGGGAACGGCAAGTCTTTCGAGCAACTCTGCTACGGAAAATCACGGATTCCCTTGTAGTTGTGCATTTTATGAAAACAGGCTTAATCGCTGTTCTTCTACAAAATTTCCGACATATCTTTACGGGTCAAAGGGTGGCGACTACAACAATATTACAGTAGGAACAGGAACGAACGACGGCTATCAATTCGACTTGGCAGAGGCAAACTCAAAAGCATTGTGGCTTATGTCGGGCGTAAACTCTTTACTTGTAGGAACGGCAGAAGGTATTTTAACCGTAAACGGCGGTAGTGTTACGACGGCAATATCACCCGAAGACATAACCGCTAAATTGTCGTGCCGTGACGGAGTGTCTAACGTACTTCCGATTCATAAAGACAACTTTGTATTTTTCGTTTCAAGCAATTATCGTCTTTTATATATGTTTGAATATGATGTACTTTTGGAACAATTTAAAAGTACAAATCTTTCAAAGGGTAATTATGAAATTACAAAAGGCGGTATATCTAAACTTGCTAACAAGTTCGATAGATTCGGCTTATTGTTTGCAGTATGCAACGGGCGTCTTCTTTCGATATGTTTTTCTAATGATGAGGCGGTTAATGCTTGGTCTGAATTTATTACCGAAGGGCGATTCATAGATATTTGCACGGTAACACGACCCGACGGCAATTTTGATTTATTCGCTAATATCAAAAGAACCGTAAACGGTATTACACGTTATTACCTTGAACGCTTGACCGAAACTGTCGAGTTCTCACGTTTTGAAGATTTTGTATCAGAGATTCCCGAAGACGCTACGGAATTGACAATACAAGAAATGGAACAAGAAGACAAAGACGCTTTTAATAGAAAAGTTGCAGAAGAATTAAGAGATTGTAACTATCTCGATTGCTCTATGAAATATTCGGGATTGCAAAATAAAAACATTTCGTACGATTCCGAAACAGGAGTAATGAGCCTTAATATTGAAGAATACATAAGAAGTATTTATCAAGGCGAATTTACTAACCGTGAATTGTCTAACGGCTTTATAAAGATAACTTTTGCCGACGATATTGTCGGGGCAAACGGGGCAGAAACAAAATATATCGGCGTATATTCCGATTCCGTTGCGACTTCTGCCGATGAAGTGCCGATAGGTGCAAACTTATATAAAGTTATCAGCAAAGATATTTACAACGATAAATATGTTAATACAACCGCTAATGCTATTACGGTTAACGGAACGAGATATAATTCAATTAATTTAAGCACATTATGTAAAGTCTTTGACGGCAAAGAATCAGATACAAACAAACTGTATTATACGGGAAGTTTATCGAACAATAAACTTCTTTATTATCCATATACCGATTTTAACGGAAATACTTATATGTTGTATGTCGGTAAAATTACCGCTTTAAATACAAATAAAAAGACCGTTACAATTAATGCCGATAAAATTACGCCTTCCGAAAATTATTATATGGGCGAAGTTTTAGAATTTGATATTGACAATTCTGAAATCAATATCGGTTATTACGAAGACGCTTTCAAGTCTTCCGATATAGGAAAAAGAATTTGGTATAAATCAAAAACAGGCAGAGAATACGGAATATTCGATATAACAGGATTTATCGACAATTACCACGTTCAAGTAAATCAAGTTCTTGAACCTACAAGCGATAGTTGCGACGAATGGTATTTATCAGCGACTTACTTTACGGGGCTTGAACACTTGGAAGGCGAAACAGTTGCTGTCGTAGGTAATGGTGGTTATATCGGCGATTTTCTCGTACAAGACGGACAAATCGATATATCAAACGCACAAACAAACAAAGTAGGTTCGGCAATAATCGGGCTTAAATATAAAGGCGTTTTAAAAAGCGTCAATCTCGGTTTAATGTTGCAAGAAACTCAAACTTATACAACCCCGAAAAGTATTTATAAAATGGGATTCGGTTTTAGTTTTTCGGCAGGCGTGAAAGTCGGCGATAGTCTTTACAAACTAAACGACGTTCAAGACTTTAACCCCGACGGATTGTTTGATACTCCGCCTTTGCCTATGGACGATTATCGAGAAGTTAATTTTTCAAGCAACTACGAACGGGACAAATATTACTATGTCGTTCAAGATAGTCCGTTGCCTTGTCATTTAACATCTATTATACCGTACGCAAAACAAGTTATTAAAACATAAGGGGGTAAAATGGGATTCTTCGCAATATTTCAAGCAATCGCACAAGGTTTAACTAATGCCTTTTCGACATATTCATATATTCAAGAAAATAAAGAACAGGCAAAAGAAATCGCACGTCAAGCACAAATAGAGGCGGACGAAAGAGCAAAGCAAGCAAAATACGCTATGCAAAAACAAAAAACGTCTTTCCTCAAAGGCGGTGTTTACTTCGATAGCGGAACGCCCGTAGAAGTATTGAACGAAACATACGAAACCGCACAACAAGACATTCAAGCGATTAATGACGATAGCGTCAAAGCACAAAAGAAATTACAAAGAGCAGGCAGAACCGCTTTATTTACATTCTTGATTAACCCCGTAGGAAATAACGGCGGTCAATACGCAAATGATATTTATTCTTATTTTAAAAACAAGAATACGAGTTCAAGCACTTCTACCGTAACGGGTAGTATTGCAGGTACAAAAATGTCGGGCGGACAAATTAATACAAAAAATATAGTTTAATATAAAGGAATTTTAAAATGGCTCATATAGAAAGTCAAAGAAATAGACAATATATAGAATCGCAACTGACAGGACACGAAGTATCGCAGGGTATAAAGCAAGTCGGGAATGCTTTTTCTAATACGTTACAAACAGGATTGACAGTAGTTCAAAAAGCGAACGAATCAGATTTAGCAAGCAAGCAAATCGATTTAGCGACGGAATGGTACAAAAAGAATAATGAAATTAATTTAAAATATCAGAATGACCCTACAAATCCGCAAAGAGAAACGGAATTGCAAGAGGCATATACACTTTTGTCGGATAGATACAAAGTAAATCCGCTTGTTGAGAATCAATGGAGTGAGGCAAAAAGAAGTATTTACGATAAGACAAAAATGTATAATGCTCGGTGGCAGGAAAGTCAATTACAAACGAATGCACAATTAAACTTGAAAAACGGGTACGAACAACTTGTTAATCAAGTATCTATGCTTGGTATGAACGGGGCAGGAATAGAAGACATTAAATTAACTTATGCAAACGGCGTTGACGCATTACGCAAGGGGGCAAGTGCCGTCTTGGGCGATGTTGTCGCAGAAAACTTTTTAAAAGATTCAACGCACGATATGATGACTACTTACATATCCGCACTTGCTATCAATGACCCTCTAAAAGCACAAGCGTTGTTGAAAGACGAAGGCGTAAGAAATGACATCGGAAAAGCGGACACGCTTGAAAAATTAGACAATTATGTATCTACTGCATTATTGAACTATAACAAAAAAGTTGCCGTTTCTGAACTTGGCGACAGTTTAAGGGCGATGAACTCCGAACAGGCAAACAGGATTTTAAGCGGTCAAGCAGATTTAAACGAAGTAATGAAATTCGGCGAATCACATAAAAACTTACCGCAAGGTTCTATTAATGCTATTAACAGTATTTACGGAATCGGCGAAAAGAACGAAATTGTTTATAATACTAAAACAAAAAAATATGAAACACGAAAAAGCGGTAGCGGTTCGGGTTCTTCTTCTTCCGGAGATTTAATTTCTTTAAAGAAATTATCAAAAATGCAAAAAGAAGAACTCGCAAACGGGCTTGAACAAAGTTTAACGGAAATGTTTTTCTTCGATGAACCCGAAAGAGTTAACGCAAAAAAAGTAAATAAAAAAGGTCAAGGCGGTGCAATTCAAAGCGACGTATTGCAAAAAATGAATATGGTAGCACAAGCACAAGGGGCAATAGACACCGCTTGGAATGCAGGAATAATAACAAAAGCACAACGTCAAAATATGATGAATAAATATATTGAACCGCTTACAAATTATCTTGACGCTAATATGCAGGATTTAGACGAGAAAAAAGGCGTATGGGGTGCAAAGTTAGGATATGGCGAATTAAAAAAACAATTTTCTACCGACGGCATTCCTGCTAATCATACAAATAAAATCCGTGAAAGAAATAGTATGTTATTGACCGCACAAGGACGATATTATACGGCTCTTGATACAACGGCAAAGCAATTAGGTTTAAACAATATATATGAACTTGAAAACCTCAAAAAAGAAGACCAAGAACGTATATATAAAACCGCAAGTAATGAGGCGATTAATTACGCTAAAAAGTACGGTTCTCACCCCGAAATATTTTTCAAGCAAGAATATCCGCAACTATACGCCGTTGGCGTCGAGGCATTCGGAATAAAAGACGGGAACAAAATAGCAAAGCAAGTCGCACAAAAGATATACGGTGCGGAAGACCTTTCAAAAGTCGATGTAAATAAAGTTATGTCCGACGAAGTTCTTAATACAAGAGCATACAAAAATCAAAGAGCAAAAGAACTCGTAAACTCCATTATTGCCGTTAATAAAACGAATCCCGAAGGACGTGTATTAATGGATATGGAAATAGAAGAACGGGCAAAGGCTCTCGGCTTAACTATGAAACAATTAACAAATGACGCATATTCTAAACGTGTGTCGCCTCAAATGTATTTAATCTATTTAGAAAATTTGAAGAAGGAAAATAGACGATGAAAAATATTTTTTCATATCAAGACCAAAACGCAGGATATAACGCACTTGGATTTAAAGACGAAAACGACGAGAATGTAAAGCAATTCAATACGAAATATCTAAATAAATATAACACAATGAAAAATGCTCAATATAATAGAGTATTCAACGATTTCGACGAATCGGAAGAAGAACTCAAAAATAAGGGCGAAATGAATTGCGTTGATATTTATAATAAACATAATGTAAGTGAATTAGTGCCTTATTACGCCTCTACAAAAGCGGGATTAGATTCGGTAATGATACATAAGAATCTAAACAAAATGAGAAACGGCGAACTTCTGACAAACGACGAAGTTGAATCAACCCGTAAATATGTAAGCGATATGAGAGAATTACAGTTACGAGGCGTTACACTTGACGGCAGAATTGAAGAAACTTTATTCGGTTCTATACCGTTTTTAGTTGAGGCAGGAATAGGGTTCGGAACGGCTGAATATGGGGTCGGTCTTGCCTCTTTGGGTCATACAAGTTCAAAGTTTGCATTAAGGCAAATGGCGAGAGGTTATGCAAAAAATGAGATTAAAAAACAATTAAAAAAAGGTGCAAACGAACTCGCTAAAAATAGAACAAAGCAAATTATTAAAGATTCTACGATAGGTAATTTAAAGTTTTCGGCGACTTACACAAGCCCCGAATGGATTAGAAAATCGGGCGAATTTATGTTGTCCGATGATGTTGCCGTGTCTGAAAGAGGGCAATACATTCTTAATATGTCGAACTCTAATCCTGCAAAAGCAACTATGTTAGCATTAGGCGATACAATGATAGAAAACTTGTCGGAAACTTCGGGCGAACTTTTCGGACTTGCAGGAAAAGCAATCGGGAAAAGCGGAACGGGGCAAGCGGTAAAAAGATGTATTGATAAAAACGTATTAAAAAAATTACCTTCGGGTTTTGCTGAAAAGTTTGAAAGTGCAGTTGAAAAAAGTCTTAATATGCCTTTCGTAACGGCTTTACATAAATACGGCTATCACGGAATTATTGAAGAAATGGGCGAAGAACGTGTAGGCGACTTCTTGCGTGTTGCTTGTAATATTGACGGCGAAGAAGGTTATAGCGTAGAACAATTTTTGAACGCTTTATTTCCTTCTGCTGACCAATTAGCAACAGAGGCAATCGCATTCGGTTTGACAGGCGGTGCAATAGCAGGCGGAATACACGTTACGAAAAAAGCGATAAACAAAAAGCAATATAAAAACTTCGCTAACGATATTAGAGAGGCAACAAAAAAAGAAGACGGTACATACGACTTCGAGAAAATGCGAGATTTAATCAGTTTGAAAAATCCCGATTTGACCGATGAACAATTTGAAAATATTAAAAAAGCGGTTACGGAAGGAATCAAAAAAGGCGAAGAATATACCGTCGATGATTTTCTTGTTGATACGGGAATAATCAGAACGCCATATAACAATAGCATTACTGACGATAGAATCATAAATACGCTATCTAAATATATGACAAATCCCGAAGACATTGACACGGTTGTTAATTTTGCTGATAACCAAACAAAAGCGAAATTAATTAGTGCATTCGGCTCGCAAGAACTTTCCGAAGGTGCGGAAGAAATCAAAAAAGATTTTGAAGAAAAATTATTACAACGTGGAGTAAGTAAGCAAAATGCAGACTTGTCCGCACGGCTTTATAGTGCATTATTGCAAACGAGAGCCGATAGAACGGGTCGAGATATTGAAGACTTGTACGCTGAAACTAACTTGAAAATTAAAGAATCTGACGAAGACGAATATTGGCAAAATGTCGCAGAACAATACGAACAATTTGCACAAGTGGATAATAGCGATATTAAAAATTTGTTAATGACGCATTCTGCTAAAATTGATATGATTGACAATATTATTATGTCGGGTTCTCTCGTAGCACCTTCTATGGCTATTACAAAGAAGGGTGAAAATGAGGCATTAAAAAATTTTGGTGATGTATTATTCGTAAGAAACCCGAAAAAAATTGATTTTCAAAATGACAATATTTTTGATAGGGATATTTATTCGCCTCGTATGCCTCGTCCAAGTTATGAATTAAAAAACGGGCGTATAGTTGACGCATACGAATATGATAATTTACAAAGAATGGACGACGAAAGATTTAAAAAGTCATTCGGAACTACAAAAGACAAATATTTTGAAGGGGCTAAAAAAGTTCTAAATCTTGGCTATACTCCGTCGGGTAATATTAAAACAAAAGCATATAACGCTAACACGTTATTAGAATATGTTAGCCGTAATAAATTATTAGGCGGTGAAGGTTTTGACTACGGTTTATCTTCTTTATTGGCGAAATTAAGTAAACAACAAACGTCAAAAGAGCAATTAAAAGAAACTGCAAAAAAAGAATTAGAATTAAGCAATAGTGAACTTGCAGATAAATATAAAGAAATTAGAGAAAAATACAACCATTTTGACGAAAAATTAAAAGATTATTATATAGGCGAAAATTATATCTTTACGGATATAGGCGATATATTTTATGCCGTTGCAAAAAATAATAAAAAGAAACTTTCTCAATATTTAGATTTAGAGAAAATGCCAAAAACATTATTAAAAGAAATGAAAGATTTAATAAATGAGGCACTTTCTTTGCCTCGTTCTTACTTTGAATCTAAACCTATGAGAAAAGTTGATTTAGGCGAGTTCACATACGCAATAGCAAAAAAAGGAACTTTATCAGAAGAACAAAAAAGAGAATTAAGTTTATACGGATTAGAAGTCGTTGAATATGAAGGCGATAATGTAAATGAAGTCTTATCGAATTTAAACGATAAAAACGAAATATATTTCCAAGAGGAAGAACCCGAACAACAAAGCGTATTCGAGGGAAATAACAAGGCTCGTGGAGTACGCAAGATTAAGGGTTCATATATGCCTGCTGAAAAATTAATTGAGTTCTTTAAAGACGCTGACGAATCAACTATCGTACACGAGTTCGCACATTGGTATTTAGATTCTTTAATCGAAGACGCTAAATATCACGAGGCGTCTGCCGACGATTTGGCGGAAGTTAGAAAGTTCGTTAAAAACAACGGTGAAAACTTTACCCGTGAACAACACGAAAAATTTGCCCGTGGATTTGAGGCATACATACGAAGTGGTCGTGCAAGGTCTAATCGTCTTAAAAAGATTTTTGAAGACTTCAAAAATGCTCTATTACAAATTTACGATACAATTACGCAGATTATCTATACCGAAGAAGGTGTAGAAAAACCGTTTACGGAAGAAGACTTACCGCAAATAAACGCACTCTTTGAACGTCTATTGACTACCGAAACCGAAAGAATCAGAGCAACGGTATTCGATAAAGTAAACGAAATTGAAGAACAAATAAATAAAATCAAGGAAAACGAGCAAAAAGAGTTCGACGAACTTGATACGATTTACAAAGATAATATCGAAATTTTAAACCGTAAATCCGACAAAAGAAGAAAAGTTGAAGAATATCTCGACTTGGCTATCCGTTCGGCTCGTCGTGAAACAAAAGAAGTTAAAGAGTGGAAGAAAAGATATAAAAATGCTACGCTTGATATTCTATCCGCTATTTCGGGCAAACCTCGTAATTGGGTTGCAAATAGTAGGAATTGGGAAAAGTTAAGCGAATTAGTAGGAAATGCCGACGATAAGATTACAACGTCGGGCGGTCTTCGTGCGGAATGGCAGGACTTCTACGCTGATACGGGCGTAAGTTATGATAACGACGAAATTGACGGCGATTACAAATTAGGCGAACAAGCGTTACAAAAACTTATCGACGGTAATTTTAATCCGCCTCGTGCCGATGAGGCGTATTGGGCTGACGTTGAATATTTCGCAGGACAATTCGATTATTTGGCAAAGAAGGTTCGTTCTCTCAAAGGGGAAGAACAACAAGTCGCATACGAGGCATTAATAGAAGTGCTGTTCAACAAAGCACCCGAAATGCCCGAAGGCATTTATTCGGAATTTGTTAATAACTTTATGAAACTTTCGGAAGATGTTGAAGAAATCAAAAAAGAAGACTTCAACCGTAAACACTATCCGAATATTCCTGTTGTTCAACAATTACAATTCTACGTTACAAATAAATTGAATGACCTTCGTATATATAATCCCAAAATGAGATATAAAACCCGTCTTGATAGGTCGCACGGGCTTTATAAATCTATTAAGAATGCAACGTCTGTCAACGATACAAAAAGAATCGTTAAGAAAATTAATGACTTTGTTATCGAAGACTTACGCAACGGTCAACGTGCAATCTTGAATAAAGAGATTCAAAAACAATTAAAAATCAATTCTAAACTTGTGAAAGTCGGAAGTATAAAAAGAGGAAAATTTGATTGGCGTACTAATACCGTTTTTGCGGAATTGTCGCAAATGAATAAACTTTCAAGAGAAGACGCACAAGCACAATATGACGAAGTAATGAAAATAAACGAAATTGAGGCAGGCGAAGAACGTATCGATTGGAAAACGGGTACGGACGACTTATCGGAAACTTTTGATACTGATTTTCAAAATAATTTAAAACGTAAATTTTTGCAATACAAAAGTTCGCGCTTGAAAAATTTAGACGTTAGACATACTGAATCTTTATTAGAAGACATATTAAAATTGAAGTTTGAAGGACGCAGAGCAAAGGACGAAGAAGACTTCAAAAAACGTACTGAACGATTAGATTATAGAAATAATCTAATACAAATTCTTGACGCTAACAAAGACAATAAAGCGGTTAAATTCTTCGCTAATTGGGTTGTTAAGTCGGGAACTCTTACAAATTGGGAAACTCTTTTAAATACCGTCTTTAATGCTGAAACTGCGGAAAAATATTCGTTACAACGTCTTGAATCACAAGTACAAGTTTTCGCAAGAAATAAGACGCTTGAACTCATTAACAAGGCAAATAAAATCTACGGATTCAATAATAACAAATGGGATAAGGCGTTAGACTATGACGGAATGCAGAAGTTTATAAAACTTATGCAGGACTACGAAAACGAAACATACGATTATTCGGAAGTTACTTGGAATAAAGAAACACGAGAGGCGGTAAAAACGGGCTTGAAACTTTCAAAGGCTCAAATTATGACGCTTTATATTTGGTGTCAAAATGACGATTTGTTCCAAAGGTTGAATAATCAATACGGATTAGAGCAATTAAAAGATATGTTTTCACGCTTGACCGAATCAGATAAGGATATGTGTTTAGAGTTCATAAATGTTTGCGAAAGTATGTACGACGATATGAACGAAGTTTATATCAATACATACGGCATATCATTACCGAAAGTCGAAAACTACTTCCCGTCGGTTACGGAACGTGTCGGTTCTGACTTGGATATGTTCCACGATTTCGTTGTGAAATCTTCTAACCCGTCATTCATAAAGACGAGAAAAGTTTGCAATAAAATCCCGATGAAACCGAAATCACCGTTAGAAATAATTTTACCGCATATTAACAAAAGTGCGAATTATATTTTAACGAGTGAAACTGTAAATTTCTACAATAAAATTTTTAAAGAAACTCCGTTAAACAAAAAGATTGTAGATATTTACGGCAAAAAAGACGGCGAAAAAATTGTAAGAGCAATACAGAATCAACTGTCCGCCTCAACCTTTACAACGGTTGCAAGAGGGCTTACGTTTGCTCACGAGTTCGCAGACAATCTCGCAACTAACTTCATATCATCAAGTATTGCAGGGTCGCCAAAAGTTATGTTTGCACAACTTTTGTCTTGTATTAACTATTCTGAAAAAATGCCCGTTCACGAATGGGCGAAGGGTTTTGCGAAGGCGATTGCAAATCCTAAAAAGACTTTTGAATATATGTTGTCTAATTGCGAATATCTGCAAGCACGTTTAGCAGGAAATACACAAAATGAAATGATGTCAACTCTTACAAGTGAAGTTGATAGGTTTAGAACAATAAAGAACTTTTGCTCATTAACGACAAAATGGGGCGATATTACCGCTATTGTTTTCGGCGGTAAACCTTATGTCGATTATTTAATGTCGCAGGGAATGTCAAAAGAAGACGCATTCAACAAATTTGTTGATGATACATTGAGAGCACAACAAGCAGGGTTGAACTCGACGACTTCCGAATGGCAAAAAGCACAAACAAAAACGGCTATGGGTCGTGCGTTCTTTGCGTTCAATAATACGAACTTACAATATGAAAGAAAGTTTATTGATTCATTGAGCAAATTTGCGAAGGGCGATATTGATTCAAAAGATTTCGCAAAATCTTTAATCATATACAAAGTTCTTAACCCGATTATGTTTACGTCGATATTAGGCAACTTGTCTTTACTTGAACTTGTTAGAGCATTGACCGGGGGTGACGACGACCCCGAAAAAGCAATAAGAAAATTCGGGGGCGACATTCTTCTTGCTATTATGCTCGGAAGTTTAGGGGCGTATGGTATTGCAGGGCTTATCGCTATAAGTCTTATTAACTACGGTAAAGCGTATATAGACAAAAAGATATTCGGCGAAAAACCTTTCGTATTTAAAAGTTCCGTGCCGATTCTCGATGTTATCGATGATGTCGGTTCAAAAGCATTAAAGAACGAATTTACTCTCGCAGATTCTATCGATGTTATTTGCGGTCTTGGCGACATTGGAACGGGATTACCTATGTCAAGATTTGAAAATGCCTTCGGCGGTGCTGAAAATATCGCACAAGGCGAATATGGAATCGGGGCAACTCGAATGCTCGGTTGGGGCGAATATAAAGCAAGCGAGGCGTGGACGGGTAAATCACCAAAAGAAAGAAAAAAGAATAAGAAATAAAGGAGTTGAATTATGGCAAACGAAGTTGATTTTAGACCGCTTAAATATCTTTGCAACGGTACAACGAGAGATTTCCCGTTTGAGTGGAAAATACTTTCCGTCGATGAAGTTGTGGTAATTTTAGAAACAATCGCAACGGGCGAACAAACAACCTTACAATTCCCGAACGATTATAGCGTTACCTTTGAATCTACGGGCGGTCAAGTTACTACAAAAACCGCTTACGCAAGCGAATATGATATTATTATTTCTCGTCAAAGTTCTTTGTATCAGAAGAAAAGATATTCAACAAGTACGGGTTTTCAAGCAAGCGAAGTTGAAAAATCTTTCGACGAAGTATCAATGAACTTACAAGAACAGGCGTACACTTTAGAACGTGCGATAAAAGTTCCCGTCGGTTCTTCCGTATTAAATTTGAACTTACCATTACCAAACGCAGGGAAGACGTTGAAATGGAATGAAGAAGAAACGGGGCTTGTGAACTCTACGATAGACGTTGACGAACTCGAAAGTTATGCGGAAAGATTGTACGAAAGTGCTGATAATATCGATATAGTTGCCGACAATATTCTTGATGTAAACGACGTCGCTGATATTATGGACGATGTTACAACTGTTGCAGATATTGAAGGCGAAGTCGTTGACGTTGCAGGAATAAAAGACAATATCGTTGCAGTTGATAACAACAAAAATAATATTAATGCGGTAGTGTTGAACGAATCAAATATTAATAATGTCGCAGGGAATAGAGAAAATATCAACAAAGTTGCAAATATCGACGACGAAGTTGTTGCGGTTGCGGAAATTGACGACGAAGTTATAACCGTTGCGGAAATCGACGACGAAGTTGTTGCGGTTGCACATAACGAAACAAATATCAATAATTGTTCTAATAATATGTCTTCGATACTTGACGCACCGAATCAAGCACAAACGGCAACGCAACAAGCAGGAATCGCAACGGATAAAGCGGAAGAAACCGCACTTGCACTTGCAGAGGCAAGACGTATGAAAGATTCTATCGCTTATTTTGAATATATAAAAGCAGGAAATCTCGACGACGTAAGAGATGTTTATTTAGTCGCAGGAAATCTCGATGATGTAAGAACTGATTACATAGTCGGCGGAACGCTTGACGATATTCGTATAAGCCCCGACGAATTGCGTAATTTAAACAAATTACCGTTATTGAAGACGCAAGTTGAAAACAACGAAAATACGCTTAATAAAACAATTACAAGGGTTGCGAAGAACGAATCCGACATTAAGGATTTGCAGGATAAAGACGATTCTATCGATGTTATATTAGATACGATTAACGGCGATATTGAACAAATTAATACGGATATCGAAGGAATTGAATTAGATATTGACGAACTCGGCGACGGTTTGACAAGTGCCGAAGGACAAATCGGGAAGAATGAATCCGATATAGATGTATTACAATTTAAAACCGATTTATTCAATATCATCAAGGGCGGTAGTTTGGACGACGTAAGGATAGTTTACAACGTCGCAGGGAATCTCGATACTTCGAGAACGGATTATATCGTCGCAGGAAATCTCGATAGTATAAGCGTTTCAAAAGAGGATTTAAGAAATGCAACAATTATCCCGTTCTTGAAAAATCAAGTAGAAGAACTGACCGAAAAATTGAATTACGCATTGAACTACATAGCAAGTATTCAATCGGGAATCGTGGTCGGAAGTTTAGATAGATAAATAATTTTAGAAATAAGAAAGGAGTAAAATTATGACAAACAATGTTGAAGGTATGCAACAATTAGTAGATACCAAAGCAAAATTAACGTCTTACGGAACAGTATTAAAAGACGGTGAAATTATGCGTTTATCCGACGTTGACCGTGTTACTATCGGCGACGGCGTTACCGCAGGAAAAGACCGCCCCGTATTCTTGGATAGTGAACACGAGGCATACGTTAAAATCCTTGACGGGATTTATGAAGGCGTAAACCTTGAACAAAAATTCGCTACGGAAATTGCAGGATATGCAAGCAAGTGGCATTGGCTACAAGCAAGAGCAAGGGCAAATAATTGGGAAGGAATACACAATTACGACAAAATCACATTACATATGAACGCAGGAACTATAACCGACGGTACAACAAGTTATAACATAACTGCGAAAGATTTAGTAATGAGAATCGCAGGTATTGACACATTCTACGGATATGGCGATACTGCAAGAGGACATCACGTTACTTTAATTTCTGATTTAACAATCGGAACTAATATACCGTGGAATCCTACAAACAATAATAACGGTACTGCCGACGAACATTGTTGTTGGTTAGCAAGTGCGGTTTATGCTATATTGAACGGCGTAAACAATGCGTCAACAAATACTTACGGAAGTACTAAACGTGGATTCGACGCAAGTGCAGGCGGTGTTTTACAATTACTTGACCCCGACGCAGTTGCTTGTATGTTGAACCCAAGAGAATATCTGCCCGAAAGATATTCCGCTACTGCAAACTTAACAAGTTCGCCGTCTGCTCGTTGGGTAAATGGTGGTAAATTAAGATTACCGAACGAAATAAATGTATATGGTTGCAATATTCATTCTGCCGATAAAGCGTCTGACGGTTGCGATAGAAATACAATGGGTCAATCCGTTCAGTTACCTATATTTAGACATACTTGCGGTAATAGAGGATATAGAATTAAAAACCGTGTCGCCTGGTGGCTCGGTAGCCCTGCGTCGAGTTCTTCTTCGAGGGCGTGTCTTGTCGACACCGACGGGCGTGCCAATGCGGTTGATTGTACTGTTTCGTGGCGTTCCGTTCCGCTCTACTTCGATATTGGTTAATCTTGGAATCTTTACTCCTACCGCCTTGTGCGGTAGGGGTTTTCAAAAAGGTATAATATGACAAATGTTTTTGAAAGAAATCGAAAAGAAACAAAATTACAATTTTATATAAATGCTCTTGATTTACAAGTCGAAATAACAAAATATGTAATGCGTGAAAATGTCGTACCGAAAAAATGGCGATACGCAATAGGATATGACTTGATAAGAAAAACTGATTGGCTCATTGATTTTATTACAATGGCAAATTCAATTTATCCGACAAATTGGCGAGAAATGTTTTTAAGAAAAATTCTACAAACGCTTGCGATTGCGTTGTGTTTTAGAATACAAAATAAATTAATCTTAATGGAAAAATGTATAGAAACTGTTAAGATTGAACAAATGGATAGAATTATAGAACTTGTAGTACACGAAATGGAATTATTAAAAGCGTGGAAAAAGTCTAACAAAATTATTAAATTATAGGTTGATTGTTGTAAGTCGTGTCAACTGGTGGCTCGGTAGCCCTGCGTCGAGTTCTTCTTCGAGGGCGTGTAATGTCAACAACAACGGGAATGCCAATGCGAATGATTGTACTAATTCGTGGAATTCCGTTCCGCTCTGATTCAATTTGAAAAATAAGCGTGTCAAAGTAGCGTAAGCGAAATCGGTGCTTAAATTGAAGGAACAATCGACCTGACGGCTTTTAGCCGTGAATATGTGCCTTGATGTTCTTTCGGGCGATACGCCGTTAATCGTGCATAGCATACGAATTGTGTATTATAGTTTGTTTTATGCCCGATACTTCGTAGTCAAGGTAATACACATTTCAAATTGACTATACAAGGCATATTATGGGAAGAAGAACAAATAGATATTTAAGACGACAAGAAAAACGGAAAAAGAAAAAGCAAGAATTAATTAATAATAAATATAATTATGAAACGGCAATACAATACAGTTCTTTATACAAATCTGCAAACTTGTCGGCAAAGGGCGTAAGGTGGAAGGCAAGCGTTCAAAAATATTTGTTAAATATGTTTCCGAATATTGTTCGTGCGAAAAAATCTTTATCGGAAGGTAACGACAAACGGCGTGGATATGTTGAGTTCGATATATACGAACGTGGAAAACCTCGTCATATAAGAAGTGTATATTTTGAAGATAGGGTAAAAGAAAAATCAATAAGCAGGTTCGCTATTCTTCCGATTCTTTCACATAGTCTTATTTACGATAACGGTGCAAGTCAAAAGGGTAAAGGTATGCACTTCGCACATAAAAGACTTGTAAAAATGTTAGCCGATTATTATAGAAAATACGGCAACGAAGGATATATTTTATTAATAGATTTTAAAGGATATTTCGATAATATAAACCACGATAAATTAAAGCAATTTGTAAATATTAATTTTGAAGACGACAGGCTTGTAAAATACCATAACGACTTTGTTGATTCGTTTGGCAATATCGGTCTTGGGTTAGGTTCGGAAATATCGCAAATAGACGCTATATATTATGCGAATAAAATAGACCATTTTATAAAAGAAAAATTAGGCATTAAGGCGTACGGGCGATATATGGACGATAGTTATATCATAAATCCTTCAAAAGATGTCTTAAAATCGATTCTCGACGCTTTACGAATTAAGTTTAAGGAAGTAGGAATAATTTTGAATCCGAAGAAAACACATATAAGAAAATTGTCTAACGGGTTTACGTTTTTAAAAACACGGTTTTATATTACCGAAACGGGCGAAATAGTTAGAAAAGCAAGTCGGGAAAGTATAACACGACAACGAAGAAAATTGAAACGTCAAAAGAATTTGAATGATAAAAACTTATTATCTTATGACGGGATTTATAAAAGTTTTATTTCTTGGATTGGTTCTATGTTGCATAGAAACGCAAGAAGTTCGATACACAATATGTTGATACTGTTTAATAAATTATTTGAGAAAGGAGTAAAATTATGACACCAGAAGAAACAATGCAACTAATCGAGCAAAAGCAAGGATTAGTAAACGGAAAAACAAACGAATTAGAACAAGGCGACTATGTTGCAAGAAAAGAAATCGACGAACTTTACGGAATTATTAAAACAAAGTTCCCCGATGTTCTTACGCCTATTTATGATAAATACTTGGCGAACGAACAACTTGCACAAACATTAAGAAGTGAAATTCATCAATTAAAAGATGAAATTGAACAGTTAAAAAGAACACTTCAATAATTTTAGGGTGGGGTTGGTCGGGTTTTCGGGAGTGCTATACATCGGTGGTATAGTTTGTTAATTAGAAAGGACAAAGAATGAATATTCAACCGGTTCAAAGTTTAAACTTTGGTATTTATCAAAATACAAAAACTACCGTTCGTGATTACGGTACGGTTATTTGTGATACGGGAATGTTTAAGGACAAGAAAATCGAAATATATTCGATGATAAATAAGAACGGAAAACTTGAACACAAATTGTATTACGTTTCGCAAATGTTGAAATGGTTGAAAAGTAAATTGGTTTATTATTCCGAAAATAAAAAGTGGAAAACTATTCGGAGTGAAAAGAAAGGAATAGAATTATGGACGTGAAAGGAAATAAGAAAATGGACTTAACATTATTATTAACAATTCTGCAAGCAACTCTACCGTTTATTAAAAAACTTATCGAATCGCAAGTCGTACCGTTCTTAAAAAGAAAAATGTACGAACGTGTTGATAGCAAGGTCGATAAACTGATTAAAGACCTTGCACAAAACGCAGGCAAAATCAAAGACGAAGAAAACGAAACTAAAAAGTTTGCGTTTATCGAAGGTACAAAATTAGGTCTTGAAACTTTTAGAGCAATAGCAGATAAAATCAACAAGGCTTGCGACGAAATCGAAAAAGCATTATGAGGCGAAGGCAAAAAATGGATAAAGAATATATGAAATACGCCCCGTGGATAGTTGTTGCGTTAGGATTCTTTTTTCAATATAACATCTTCGTTACGCCTGCTAAATTGGAACAAACACATAGGGAAATTCTTTCGGAAGTTTCGCTTGCGTATGTTACAAAATCAGAATACGGAAATATGAAAGAACAACTAAATAATATCAATATCAAAATTGATAAGATTTACGATAAGTTCTTTATGGGAAAGTAGGTAGAAAATGGATATATCGCAAAATGGAATCGATTTAATAAAACGCTTTGAAGGTTGCAGACTTACGGCGTATAAATGCCCTGCGAATGTTTGGACTATCGGCTACGGTCATACGGGGTCGGACGTTAAACAAGGTTTGACAATTACGCAGGAACAAGCGGAAAAATTGTTAAAATCTGATTTAGTCGTGCATTGTAATAATGTTTCTAAACTTGTTAAAGTGCCGTTGAATCAAAATCAATTCGACGCACTTGTATCGTTTGAATATAATCTCGGTTACGGGAATCTTTCGAGGTCAACTCTGCTTGCGTTGATTAATCAAAAGAAGTTCAAAGAGGCAAGCGAAGAATTTAAAAAATGGAAATACGCAGGCGGAAAAGTTCTCGCAGGACTTGTCAAGCGTAGAGAGGCAGAAAAAGAATTATTTATTAAGGTATAATCTCGGGCGTTGCGTTTACCTTGTCCGTCGTTTTCGGATAAAAAAATAGACCTATTATTATTTTTAATAGGTCTTTTTCTTGTGCTAATTTTTTCTTAAACTTTTGATAAACTCTCGGACTTTTTCTACTTCCCATATATAAAGCCGAAACGTATATCTTTTTGCCTTTTCTTCTTCGGGCTTTGTCGTACCTATCGGTCGTCCTGCCCCTTCACGTTTACCGCCTCTCATATTCACACCTTTATTTATACTAATTCAATATTGTTTGTGACTAAATAGTCAATTTGGTCTAAAATTTCATTAACTACGCAATTATAAAGTAAACTATTTTTATATAATTTGGTCGCCATACTTTTTGATACCTTGCGTCTATTCATAATTTTTTCAATAATAGATTCTTCAATAAATCTTTTTTGCATATATACCGTCCTTTCTATATTTGGTTAAATAAGTATTCGCCTGCTTGCATTATATCGTCTGCGAAAAACTGTCTTGCATAATCTCTGTAAGTATTAAAATTTGTTTTGATAAAGTTTATTAGTCTATTGCGTGTTTCTTCTTTGTAGAAATCGTCGCTTGACATATAACCTTTTGCAACTTCTTTTGTAATGCTCTTAACTGTATCGAAACCGTCGTCGTCGCCTGCGTAGTATGTTTCTCTTAAATAATAGTTATCATTGTTAAGATTCTGCCATACTTCAAAAATGTGCGAATAATAGCAATCGCCGAATGCTATGTTACCAATTTTCCTTGCGTTAAGTTCCAAGTATTTAACTGATAATTCCATTTTGACCGCCTTTCTATTTTGTGAACTACATACAGTATAAACGATATTAGATTATTTGTCAAGACATAAAATCAAACAAAAGATTTTTTGATATAATAAAGTTAGAAAAAGCAATATGTAAAATATAAAAAAGTATAAGAAAGTATAGAAACTTTACAAAAGTTTTTATACTTTTTTTATTAAAAATTGTGCTGAAATTGTGCTAAAAATATTTTTGATTCACAAAATAAAAAGTTTACAATATCGTATAAATATTGTAAACAAAAAGAAAAGTTGCCATTTTAGCAATCGGCAACATTAAATAAACACGAGGATATTAAGTTTTCGTTATCGGGTAAGTGTGGGGAAGTATATGTAATTATAATAACTTGAAATATTGACTTTTGCCGTTTGAATGTTTTAATATGTTCTTATGTTTTCTTATAGTTTACATAAAAAAATGTGCTAAAATTGTGCTAAAAATCTATGACAAAAAATATTTATGAAATAAAAAACAAGTACGGCAAGGCATACAAAGTACAAATCCGACACAAAGGGTATAAACCCGTATATAAAACATTCAAAGATTCTGACCCGAAAAAAGCATTAAAAGAGGCGAAAATATGGGCGGACGATGTTGAACTTGCTATGCGGAAAGGTACATACAAAGAGTTCGCCGACAACGATTATAATATCGAATTTATATCGGAACTCATAAACTATTACGACATCGAAGTCGCACGATTCAAATATGCTCACTATGAAAAATATAAAGTTATGTTTGAATGGTGGAAGAATCAAATAGGACATATACGAGTTAAAGAACTGACCGCCTCGCAACTTACGATATGCAAAAATATTCTCAAAAACGAAAAAATTAAAAAGAAGTCGGGCGAAGTTCTGCGAAGTCCTAACACGGTTAACAAATATTTAATGTGCCTTTCTGCCGTCTTAACATACGCCGTAAACGAATTAGAATTAATCGAAATTAATCCGATGTCAAAAGTTGCTCTAATGGATAAACCGAACGGGCGTACTCGGTTCGGCTCAACCGAAGAAATGGACGCACTAAAAAACGAATGTAAAAACTATTCCGATATGATTTATTTGTTTTATGCTCTTTTGTTTAAAACGGGTGGACGATTCAACGAAGTGCGTCATTTGCAAGTAAAAGACATAGACAAAGAGAATAACCGTGTTTACTTTCTCGATACAAAAAATCATACGCACCGTAGCGTATATACGGGGGCGGACGTTATGAAACTATTGACCGACTATATGAAAAATCATAACATCGAATCGGGGTATATTTTTAAATCAGATAGAAACGGTGTAGAACTTGCGTACATCAAGGGGGCTATGGAAGAATGTATCAAAAATGCAGGGTTGAAAAACTTTCACATTCACGATATACGACATACGTTCGCCTCAAAAATGGCGGAAGAAGGGGCAAGTTTATTAGAAATTGCAGAAGTTCTCGGACAAAAATCGCTTACGGTTGCCCGTCTTTATTCGCATTTAACTCGTAAACATACCGAACAATTAGTCGCCTCGGTAATGGATAAGTACGAATTTTAGTTACGGGCGAACTTCTCTCGGTTTTCCTGCCATTCAAAATATTTGTCTTCGTTGATAATGATTCTTTTTTGACCGTTTCCGCTATGTTCTACGCAATAATCAAAGCCCGTTTTTTTGTCGTAATAATACGCCCGTAATGCTCTGACCGTCGGGTAGTCGTGATATTTTTTCCACTCCGACAACGGAATCTTTCGGGAATGTTTTACTTGCTCAACTTGCGGTAATAACATTTTTTCATAACTTAATATTTTTAAGATTCGCAATTTAAAATCTTTGCCGTACTTCTTTTCGCCTTCTTCTATTTCGGCGTTAATAAGCGTTTCTATATCGGTTTTATCATAGTTCATCGTGTTTCTACCTCGTCTATTTCGATTACGCCTGCTCTAATGAGTTCTATTAAAGAACTCATTTTCGAAGATGTATTAGTCTTGCGTTGCAAAGTGCTACAATGACTTCTTATCGTTGAAGGTGTAACGGATAATCGTTTCGCTATTTCCGAATCGGTTAAACATAATAATCGGGCAATTTCTTTTTCACGTTTGCTAAACTTTTTAGTACAACAAATCTTTTGTATTTTTCGGAATTTTTTTAATTCTTTTTGTACGTCAAAGTTTGCCCCGAAATATTCTTGATAAAGTTCCCAAAACAAAGAAATCTTATCAAGGCAATTTTTACAAGAAGTATTGCCGATTTCTATTTCATCAAGAATATTATTCATTCTTATATCGTTGATGAATGCTAAAGAAGTTAATAACAATTCCTGTCTATTCATTTTGTAAATACCTTTCTCTTGTACGTTGTATCTTTTGTTCCATTAATAACTCGACTTCCGCAGAACAACCGAACATTAATTCTAATTGTTCAACCATAATCTTTACGTCTGCAATTTCTTCGGCGATATGATGTACGTTGCCCGTGCCTCGTTGATGTTTACAAATCTCTTTTATGAGTTCAGACATTTCCTCAATAGCGACGGTTTGTTGTTGTTCTGCCGAAAAGTGTTTGATAAGTTTTTTGTAAAATTCTTCTTTATTCATTTTTGCTCGCTTTCATACATTTTGTCTAATAGTCTTTTTCGCTTGTCTAATGTTTTCTTATAGAAGATACAACTTATTTTTCCTTTCTATTTTCAAACCAAAAACCTATTTTAAATACGATGAATAAAATTAATAAGTCTATCGACCAACCAACAATCCATCTACCATAATTCATCCACCAATCAGGCACTTTTTTCCTCGCTTTCTAATGCTTTATCTATCACTTTTTCAACTGTTTCGCCTGCGTGTGTTATCATTTTGACAACTGATTCGCTATTCGACCATTTGTCGCCCGTATTGATTTCAATTTTAATAATCATTCTTCCTCGCTTTCTTTTATGGCATTTTCAATGCCGTTATAAATAGTCTTAATGCTTATGCATTCGTTTCCGCTACATTCAAGCATTTTTAATCCGAGTTGTAGCCCCTTCAAAGAGCAGATTAAATCTTCGTATTTTTCTTTATATCTTTTCATTACGTTTCTTTTCCTCATATTCTCTACAATTTACTTCGTAGAATATGACGCAACGCTTGTCATTTCGACAAGTCTTGTTCATATTGCCGTTAGGGGTGTAATGTTTGCAATCGTATATACTTTGAATCCTGTTCATATCAGCCCCCGAATGCCGTTTGAAAAGCGTTTACTTCGTATGCGAAACATAGAAAATTGAACGCTAAAATAAATATGCAAACTACGGATAGATAAACTTTTCCGACTATATCCATATCGTTGAAAAATTTGATAAGTATAAACAATATGAATAAAAACGATATGAAGGCGATAATGTGCATACAAATTGTTGCTAAAAATAATAATATGAAATATAACATCTTCCGTCCTTCCTATTGTTTGTTTGTGAATAATGATACAAGGGCGTTAATCTCGTGATTGAGTTCGCCGAATTTTCTTCCCATTTCTCGCAATTTATTATCACGAGCATTTATAGAATCGGGGGTATTTTGGACGGGTCTATCTGCCTCGTCTTTGATTTTCATTTCTTGTCTGCCCGATTCTTTTGCTAATTCGACAATTTTTTCTACTACATCTTTTTCGCCTATCATTTTTTACCTTCCTTTCTTTGCTACGGCTCGTTGTACTTCTTCGTCCGTGATATTGTACTTTTCATAAAAATTGTTTATACTGTGGGCGATATGTGAATACATTAAAGCGTCCGCACTATCGTCGTGTTTTTTAGTTTTTTTAGAATTAGAGTTTTTATATTCTACAAAATCGTTAATTTCGTTTAATATGGAATTTGTTAATTGTATTGTTCCTGCTCTAAATATCTTTTCTACTCTTGTTGCCATTTATATTTTTGTCCTTTCCGATAATATTAAAAGCAAGTTTACTTCGTCTAATGCTTTCTTATATTCGATATATTGTTTGAAGAAATATTTTTCTTTGTACGGTTCAACGCAATTATTAATCTTTTTGTCGTAATACGACATTTTGCATTTATACTTTTGTTTGAGGATTATTAAATCGTTTTTTAGTATCTGAACAACCATTATTACAAGTCCTTTTTAATACTGTTTCTGATTTGTGTGCTTTTTAAATCTTCCATAAGTTCGCTTGTCGGATTCTCGATTATTGCCCCGGGGGTAGCATTAATTTCCGACATACCGACGTTACAAGTTTTTATAATTGTGATTTCGGCTTCGGAAACGTCTTCAATTTTGATATTGCCCCACTTTTCGTAGAACTCGTCCTCCGACGGTGATTCGTACCATAAAAGATAAACGACAGTATGTTCGGGAAAACCTTTTAAAAACTTTTCAAGGTTGAAAGCGTCCGCTTTGCTCATAAGCGAGAATAGTCCTGCTGAAAAGTTTGAAAAACATATACCTTCATTCCAATTTTTGAACTGTTGAAATGCCTTGTTAAATTCTTCTTTTGAAAAAGAAACAACGTCGGTATAGTTCCTTAATTCGACATCGAAGTCGATAAAAGATTTTGTTTCGTCAATTTTAGTTACTCTGCTCATTGCCCTACTCCGCATAATCCCGTAATTGTTCTAATAAAACTTTTTTGCCGTTCGGTTTTTCTAAAACGCACCCCGTAAACAAATAATCATATTCGTATTTGTAGTCTAATTTCTTTGCGATTTCCGAACATTGTTTCTTTTGGTAACTGTAATCTATGGATATGACGACTACGAAAAATCCTATAATAATCAAAATGACTATTAATATTCCAAGTGCCGTGCTGAAAATATCGTCGTCGTAATTGTATGAAACTTTAAACATTTTTACTTCCTTTCTTTTAAAAGAAACGGGGCAGAGGTGTCGCCCCGTAGGGTTTGTGTGTTTGACTTGGGGAGGAGGTCAAAAACTATTTTATATTCGTACCTTCAACGCCTCGTCGTATGCGGTCTTGTGTGCGTTTGTTCAACCATAATAACGCCTCTTCGAGTTTAGTTATTGCGATTGCATTTTCTCTGCAAGAAAATTCGCCCGCTTGAAAACCTTGTAATCTATCTATTACAACCGCTATCAAGTCTTCGTTATGACAACCGTTTACGCCGTTTTCTTTTATTGCCCCGTTCTGAAACTTTATCTTTGCAAAAATAGCGTCGCCCGTTCCTTTGGTTTGGCATACGTCGTATTCGTGGTTTGCGTTGCCTGCCCCCTTGCTATCGGTTGCATAAACTTCGGTGTATTTTGATGTTCCGATTTCAACTTTTCTCATTCTTTGTGTTCCTTTCTATTCTTTTAAAGTGCCGTACTCTCCGGCTGTCAATGGTTCACTTGTTCCATTCCGCAGACTGCTTTTATCGTTCATCAGTCGCTTACGGTTGTGTTCAGACCGCCTTGCTTGGTCGTTCTCTTTCGTTTGTTGCTTACGCCCTTTTTTCTTGTTTAGGCTCAAATTAAAAAGAGTAAAACTATAATCCGCCTGCTTTTTTAAGAATCCGACTTGCTATCGTCTTCTTTGTTGTCTGCCCCTTTTGTGCAATCTTCTAACATTTTTGCCATTAAACCGTCGTCGCTTACGGCTTTTTTTGTGCCTTCTGCAATAACTGTTTTAAGTTCCGATATCGGTATAACGTCAATTCCTCGCTTTTCATAATCGTTCACGAGTTCTAAAATTTTACCGTGTGATTCAATCGCAGAATCTACAAACATAGTCATCATTAATGCCATAGGGCTTGTCATAGTCTTTTTTTGTTCGCTTGTTAAATCCATTGTGTTTTCCCTTTCTACTCTTTGTTCTCGTCGTTGTCCGCACCTTTTTTGGTGTCTTGATAAATTATGTTAAACGCCTCAATCGCTTTTTCGTGGTCGCAATCTTCTATATGAATATTGCCGACGTATTCGGCTCTTGATATTACAAGCAAGTTTGCAGGGTATTGCAATTCAAGTTCACAAGTTGAATCGACCGAAGTGACAAAAGCGTATTTATTTTTCTTCGTCTTAACGATTAAATAATATACCGCCTTTTCTTTGGGGTCGGGGGTTTGTGGGTCTAATCGGTAAACGTCGCCGAGAGAAATTGTCATATCGCCTTTTTTGAATCCTGTCGGCTCTGCTTTTACTTGTTTGTCAAGCAAGTTGTCGAATAGTCCGCCTTGATAATGATTAATTTGGTCGTTTAAATCTTTGAGTTCTTCTTTCTTCTTATTCAATAAAGTAGATTGCTTTGCGATAAAGTCTTGCGTTCCTTTAATTGAATCGACTTCTTTGATATTTGATTTCAAAGTATTCCACGATTCCATATTGACATTCTCAATCATTTGACTTTTAAGGTCTTCTAATATGATTTCAAAAGTTGTTTCCGAACTTGCGTCAACGATTTTTTGTAGTCTTTCAATGTCTTCTTGAACTTCTTTTGCCTCGTCGATTAATTGTTGTTTAGTCTTCTTTTCCATTGTTGCCGTCCTTTCTTAATAGTTCTATCGGTTTGAATATTTCTTCCGTTATTCCTGTTTCTAAAATTGTGTATTTATAACCTTTCCCCCAAGTTTTTAATAGTCCGTCTGCTCGCCAATGACATTTTCTGCAAGTGTATTTATTTTCCGACAACTCTCCGCAGTTTGAACAAATGTACATTTTGGAAGGGAATCGGTTATTAAATTCTCGTTGTGTGTTGAAGACTTCTTCTTGCATAAGTCCTCGCTACGATATAGATTTATTATCATTTTCGGTATTGTCATTACTATCCTTTGTTTCTGCCTCGTCTGCCTTCTTCTTGATATACATAGACCATACGAGGAACACGCCGTCGTTATATCTGCCCTTCATTACAACTTCATCGCCGACGTTTATATTGTATTTGCCGTATGCTATACACATTCTGCCTTCGGGTTTTTCGTATGAAGAACAATAAAAAACACTTTTTAATGAATTGCCGACTTCTTGATTAACAAAATCAATTTTTACGATTTTTGATTCCGCTATGAATGCCTCGTCTGCATATTTAGATTTTTTACGTTTAAAACACTTCTTCTTGCTCATTCAAAAAATCCTTTATTTCTCTATCAATAATGTCGAATTTTTCGCACAACGGTTTTAATGACGGGTTTATAAATAACTTTCCGTCCGCATTATGCGGTATTCTTTTCGCTATAAAAGCGATTGCGTCTGATTTGTTATAAATAGAATTGATTTGCGTCGTAAACTCTATCTCGTCTTTGCTCTGCTCTGCCTGTTTCTCTAACGCCTTCTTTTGTTCTTCCTCAATCTCTTTTGCGGTTTTCTTGTGTTTTAATTTTCCGAACTCGCCGTTATACAAGCGTAGTAAGTTGTTGCCCTTTAATAACCAATTTGCCGTCGGTATGAACTTTGTGTCCGTTTCAAATTTTAAACCTTTCAACGTGTAAATAAGGTCGGGCAATTTTTCTCGCAAGTCTTCGATTTGCGAACTATACTTCTTTAATGCCTCAATTTCTTCCGATGATAAAATAGGTTTTTTGCCGAATACGTCTTCATAATTTTTGTCGAAGTCGGATAACAACCATCGTGTTTGAACCGCAACTCTGCTATTTTCCGATTTTGCCTGTTGTTTGTTTAGATTACGCATTATTCTATCGGATATATAGCAATCGTCTTCGATATGGAATAAGTCGTAATCGTCTAAAATCTGCTTGACAAATTTTGTGTCGATTCTTAAATCGTCTGCAAGCACGTCTATATCATCAACAAGTAAATTGTTGCCGTGCATAAACTCAACGATTCGCCAAAAAATACCGTAAGCACCGACGGCGACGAAACTTTCGAGTTCTTCTTGCGACATTTCTTTCGACATCTTCCGAAAATCTCGAAACATTTTTAATATCTTTCCGTCTTGGCTCGCTGATTCATCGTGCGAAAAATACGGTTTTGTAATCTCTGAAACTTTTGCCATTCTCTTGTCCTGTGGTTATTCTTTATTTTTTAAGGTTGTAGAACTCGTCGTACATTCCTCGATTTAGGTCAATAAAAAACATTGAATTAGCAACGGTATTAATTAAATGAATGTCGGGTATAAAACCTAAATCTTTTATACATTGAGAAGTTGCCTTCGGAATGTAATAGTTATCCCATAACCTTTTTGACTTGTACTCTTTAATCTCTCTTACTCTATCTTCAATACAATTTGTTATGATTTGATTTTCGTATTGATTGAAAAATGGGATAAATTTGCGAACGAAAAATAATAAATTTCGTTTTACTTGCGTTGTTGCAAATGGTTTGTTAAAATCTTTTTTGTACTTTTTAGGCATTTTTTGTATCTCTCTCTATCTTTTCTCTTAATGCTTGTACTACATAATTACTGCGTGATGTTTCCTGTTGTTCTACGATTTCGTCGGTCTTTGCCAATAAATCGAACGGAATGCCGATACTAACGGGTACGCAGGTTTTAGGTAATTTTGTCATTTCCGCTTTTCCTTTCTTTTTAAGCAATATAAAGTAACACGAAAATTAACGGCAATTTTTGTCGTTTCGTGTTATAATGTTAATAATTAATTAATTAATAATTAATCTGATAAGACCATTATACATAAATTATGTTCATTGTCAACATAATTAATGTTTATTTACAAAACTTCATACAAAAGGAGTATATATGTTCGGTGCAAAATTAAAAAAAATTAGGAATCATTTTTCGGCTACACAAGACAAAATGGCTGAATTTTTGGGAATCGGAACAAGGACATACACTTCTTATGAACGTAACGAAAATAATCCCCCATATTCTATGTTGGTTTCACTTTGCAAGAATCAAAATGTTAATCTAAATTGGCTTATTGCTGACGTCGGGAATATGTTTAATCCGCCCGAATATAACGATTCTTTCGAGGAAATATTTGAAAATATAGAAAACCATAGAAAGAATATTGAAAACGAAAAACAATCATCATATAATGCTACAAAAAACTTCCTGCGTGATGAAGTTCGGCAGATACTAAAAGACGAAGGCATTATAAAATAGGAGTATTTTGAATGAAGGCAATAATTTTAGGTCTTTTGATAGTTATAGGGATAAACTTTTTATTGAGTATTCCTGCGGTATTTTTAAAAAAGAAAAAATAGTTATTCGGACGCATTACTAATAGTATTCGGACGTAATACGGACGTATAAATATTTTATACGAACGTAATACGAACGTATTACAAGCGTATTACGAATAAAAAACTTGCGTAATACGAATAAAATTGTTTCGTAATACCATAAAATAAAATAAAAGAAAAGAAAATAAAAGAAAAATAAGAATTAATAAATTAATTCTTTTTTAATACGAGAGAAAGTTTTTAAAAAACTTTCTTTTTTTTATGGCGTGAATGCGGAAAAATAAAAGTTTTTGCAAGAAAAATAATAGAAGAACAATTAATTTTTTGTCAATATATTGTAAACAAATGTAAACACGAATTTTTTTAATAATAAATATTGTTTCGGGCAAATTTAAAAAATCTTAATTACTTAATTACTAATGATTTTTTGCGAAAAATAATTTATTCTCAAAAGTGAAATTTGAACAAACATACGAAGTAGCACAATGCAGAGTGTTTGCTCTGTCGTGGGAACGGCGAAAAGTGTTGATGTTCGTTAAGTTTCAGGACGTACCACGAGAGAAGAAAGAGCAAAAATGTTTTTACAAATCGGTAATAGAAACGTAAAACATTCTGAAATTTTATTTTTGTCTGACATCAAAGATTTTACGAATAGAAAAATATACAAGTTTTTCAACCCGATGAATGACAAAGTTCATATAATTTTATGCGAAACGCACATTGAAACAAAAGAAGTATTTGAACAAAAACTATCAGGTATTAAAGCGTCAAAGGTTTTAGAACGGGAAAAATGCCGATTGCTCTATACTTCTTATGATATTACACGACAAACTTCTAAACCTTATGGTTGGGTTTATGGCGAAAATAAAGAAATTCACGATAAAAACGGAAATGTTATTCGTACCGAAGTAAGAAGATGTGATTTTCACGGGCAAAAAGAACTTATCGAAAGTATTGAAAAATAGGCGTGATATGGTTGATTTACCTAAATTGACAACTAAACAACAACAATTCGTCCTACATTACACTATAAACGGCGGTAATGCAAGCGACGCATATCGTTCTGCCTATGATTGCTCTAAAATGTCCGATAAAGCAATAAACGTAGAGGCGTGTAAATTATTAAAAAACCCTAATGTTACCCTATGGCTTAATCAAGCAGAACTCAATAAGCAAGAAGTTTTCGAGGACGAATTAAAATATTCGGTTAAAGATTGTTTCGATGAACTTTCTGACGTTCAAAAAAGAGCAAAAAAAGATAAAGGCAATTATTCGCAAGAAATAAAAGCAATAGAACTCAAAGGAAAATTAGCAGGACACTTCATAGACAAACATCAAGTTACGGGCGGTGGTCTTGCAGATGTTCTCGATAAGTTGCAGTAATCGGAGTTATTATGCAGGAACTCTCGATTAATAACATCGCAACACTTCAAAGATTAAAAGACGACTTGCCTTATCTCGCAAGTAATCTGCTTAAAATAAAAACTAAAAACGAAGGTCTTGTCAATTTTAGAATGACAAACATTCAACTTGACGCACATAACCGAATCGAAAATCGGAAAAAAGAAGGTAAACCGTGTAAAGTTGTTTTCCTTAAATCTCGTCAAGTCGGTATGTCAACTTATACCGAATCAAGATTCTTTCAAAAAACTTTATTCAATAAAGCAAAAAACGCTTTTGTTCTCGCTGATAAATCAGATTCCGCAAGAAACATTTTCGCTATGACGAAAAGATATTATGACAACTTGCCCGAATCTATGCAAATTCCGTTAAAGTTCGATAGTACCGAACAATTAGTATATGAAACCGATTCAAGTTTTAGAGTAGGTACGGCAGGAAGTAAATCCGTCGGACGTTCAATGACTATCAATTATTTTCACGGTTCGGAAGTTGCCTTCTGGTCTAACGCTAACGAAATCGTTTCGGGTATGTTGCAAACGATTCCCGATAATCCCGATTCTGAATTGATATTAGAATCAACCGCAAACGGAACGTCGGGCGACGGTGCATATTTTTACAATATGGTTCAAGCAGGATTAGAAAAAAACTCGGATTTTATGACGCTTTTCTATCCGTGGTTTGCACAAAAAGAATATCGAAGACCGATTATAGAACCGATAAAATGGACGGACGAAGAATTAGAACTCAAAGCATTATATAATCTTGAAGACGAACAATTAATGTGGCGACGTGCTAAATTGATGTCCGACTTTAAAGGACGGGAATATCTTTTCAAGCAAGAATATCCGTCAAGCATTCAAGAGGCGTTTATTACAACTTCTAACGCTTTAATACCTCTTAACTACATAGAACTTGCAAGAAAGAATGTTCTTTCGGGTGAAGGAATGCCGATAGTTATAGGCGTTGACCCTGCAAGAAGTTCCGATAGAACAATCATAACAATTCGTCAAGGACGTGTAGTACAAAAGATTTATCGTTACGACAAAATGGATAATGTCCGACTTGCAGGAATACTCGCACGATTAATAGATATGATAAAACCTGCAAGAATATTCATCGACTACGGACACGGAACGGGCGTATATGACATTCTTAATTCACAAGGTTACGGGTCAATTATAGAACTCGTACAATTCGGTTCTTCCGCATACGATAACAAAAAATATGCGAATAGACGTGCGGAAATGTTCGATAAAATGCGTTCTTGGTTTATGCAGGCAGGCGGTGTCTTTATCAAAGACCAAGAATATATCGAAGAATTTGTAAGAGATATTTCGATTATTCCCGATTTAAAAGTGTCGGATTCTACGGGGCGTTACTCATTAGAGAAAAAAGAAAATATTGTCAAAGGTACGGAAATACATTCAACTGACTTTGCAGATTCTCTCGCACTTACCTTCGCAAGCCCTGTCGCTAACGTCAAAAAAGAATTTGGATTTAATCAAAATAATCAAAGAGTTATTAATAAAAATTGGCAAGAAAGGTAGGCAAAATATGAAAATCTCTCATTGGTGGTTAGGTCTTCCGGGGATTCTTTACGATTTGTTCGACGGGGCAGGAAGTGGAAATAACAATAATACCGTTGTTACTCCTGCAAAAACCGAAGAAAATACAGAAGATAAAACCGCAAAAGAAAAAGCAAATGTTTACAACTATTATACAAGTGATTCCGAAAACGGAAATACTTTGTTCCAATCGCAGAAAAAGACGAAACGAACGCTTTTCGGCGAGGGGTAAAATAACATTCCTTATTGAATGGACATACTTGATAGACGGGCTGAAAGTATAAACCGCCCGTTGCTCACTATCTCTCTCTTCTTAAATCTCCTGTGGTAGCAGAAACACACAAGAAAAAGTTAACGGCGGTGCAACTTAAAAAATCCGCCTTTTATAAGTTAAAAAAGAAAGGTGGTATAAAAATGGGTTTATTCGGTGGCGGTACAAGAACAGTTGTACAATCAGCACCGCAACAAGCGGTAAAAGACGAAAAAAAAGATAT
>JAFXOV010000039.1 GCA_017528425.1 Elusimicrobiota bacterium
CAGACTGTAGACAAATATATTTAAAAATCCCTCCAAATGTGTTAAAATACATTTGGAGGGATTTTTATGTATCGTAAACAAAGTAGAGAAAATCAAAATCAAATACAGTTCGTATGTTTAGACGATTTAGTGCCTAAAGACCATATTTTACGAGAAATAGATAAAGCCATTGATTTTAGCTTCATTTATGATGAAGTAGCTGAACTATATTCAGATTACGAAGGCGGTAGACCTGGCATTGATCCGGTGTCGCTTTTTAAGATTGTCTTTATTCAATATCTTTTTGGTATACGCAGTATGCGCCAAACTATAAAAGAAATTGAAGTAAATACCGCCTATCGCTGGTTTATCGGCTACGGATTGTTTGACCATATCCCTCATTTCTCCACATTCGGTAAAAATTACGTTCGCCGTTTTAAAGACACTAATATCTTTGAAAATATCTTCTCTCATATTCTAAAAGAAGCCGTAAGAGCCGGTTTTATTGATGCAAGCGCAATATTTATCGATGGTACCCATATAAAAGCTAACGCCAACAAAAATAAACACGAAAAAGTAATAGTGGATAAACCAATTAAACAATATCAATCGGAACTTGAGGCAGAAATCAACAAGGATAGAGAAATCCATGAAAAACAGCCGTTTAATCCAAAGAACGATTCCGCTCAACAAGTAGAGAAAACCAAAAGCACGACAGATCCTGAAAGCGGACTCTTTGTAAAAGGCGAACATGAACGGTGTTTTGCTTACGTAGCAAATACAGCTTGCGATAAAAACGGCTTTGTTATTGGTGTTGCCGTTGATGCAGGTAATGTTCACGACAGCCAAATGTTTCATGAAGTATATAATAAGTTGGGTGAAATAAAAGAGAATACTCAAGCTGTAGCGGTAGACGCAGGTTATAAAACACCGGGTATAATGCGAGAAATTATTGAAGATGGTAAAATCCCTTGTGTTCCCTATAAGCGTCCGATGACCAAAGACGGATTTTTTCGAAAGAACGAATTTATATATGATGAGTATTACGATTGCTATATTTGCCCGAATAATCAGGTTTTAAAATACACGACAACGAACAGAGAAGGATATAAAGAATATAAAAGCGACCCAAAGGTTTGTCAGAATTGCCCATGCCGAAGCAAATGTACGATGAGTCAGAATATGACAAAAGTAGTAACTCGTCATATATGGGCAGAATATATGGAACAAGCCGAGGAATATCGCTATGTTCCAAAATATAAAGAAATCTACAAAGAGCGAAAAGAAACTATAGAGCGGGTCTTTGCCGAAGGAAAAGAGCGGCATGGACTAAGATATGCGACAATGCGTGGTCTTGCTAAATTAAAAATGCAGGCGACGCTCATTTTTGCGTGCATGAATTTAAAGAAAATAGCGCTTTGGAAAAAGAAAGGAAGGGATAGTTTACTCAAAAGTTATGTTTTATTCCTTATTTTGTATAATTCCGCTTTAACAAAAATTAAACGGGTTTTCCTCATCTTTAGAGGAAAACCCGTTTTGTCTACAGTCTGAATCAAGATAACTATCTTAAATCCAAAGGATACGAGAATACACACGGCTACATTTTTTTAGCTATTCGCTTGCGTAACGATGAACTTGTTCCGGTTAGTCCTTCGTGTCTTGGTATGTGGTTAAACAAATTGTGTCAAGAAAATAACATTCCCAATATTACGGTACATTCGCTTAGGCACATGGCGGCAACATACGCATTAAACCATGGAGCGGCTCTGACCACGGTACAAAGTATGCTTGGACATACAAATATCAGAACTACGTCAATTTATTTGCATCCATTGGAATTTCAGAAGAAAGAAACGGCGCAAATACTGTCGAATCATCTAAACGATTTAAGAAAACCTAAAAAAGAAGAGTGAAAAACTTTCTTTATTTGCAAACAAAAAAAGGGTTGCTACTGCAACCCTTGAAACCGACAAATGGAGCGGGCGAGCGGAGTCGAACCGCCCTCTGAGGCTTGGGAAGCCGCCATTCTACCGATAAACTACGCCCGCTTATTAAATTTTAACCTACCCGCTCTTAAACAAATAAGGTGCAGATAAGGTGTAAAACGCAAAAACTTTATAAAATTAGAAATCCTACAAGCCCTGTTATTGTTAGACTTACAAGCATAGAATAAAATTTCAAACACTAGCTTGGGAAGCCATCGTTCTACCGATGAACTATGCCCGCCTCTAAACCACAGGACTATTCTAACTTATTCTCTTTGTGATGTCAATAAAAAGTTTTTGTGTGTATGTGTGTGTTTTGTTTCGAAAATTGCAATAACAAATCGGACAGTAAAAAAATAATTATAGGATATGTGGAAG
>JAFXOV010000040.1 GCA_017528425.1 Elusimicrobiota bacterium
CGTAACAAGGACTGCGATACAATACGACCGCAAAAAAAAGACTGGAATGAGGATTTATGTTAATTAAGCGAGAAGTTGAATGGGACGAAGAAAAAAATAAAATCAACAAAATAAAACACGGCATTAGCTTTCAGACGGCTCGTCTTGTATTTGCTGACAAAAATCTTGTAAAGGTATCAGATGAGGAACATAGTATCTATGAAGAACGATATAAAGTTATTGGGAAAGTCGGACGCAAAAAAATAATTTTAGTTGTTTGCACCGATAGAACTAATAAAATTAGAATTATCTCTGCTCGACAGGCAAACATACAAGAAAGGAGGGTTTACTTTGATAATCTCAATGCCAGTATATATAGGTCAACAACCTAATACCGAAGAACTTGCCGAACTTGACGCATTAGATAACCGACCTATTGATTATTCGGACATACCTGCACTAACACCCGAAGAAGCTAAAAGAGCAACAAAATATTGGGAAACTGAGTCACAAAAAACGGAATTAGCCTTTGCATAACGGCATTGAACCTCTCCTACCTATAGAGGCTGGAGAGGTTCAAGAATAACCATATCACAGCATTGTCACAGGCAGGTTATCGCCATGAAGGAGCGTGTTAATCAATGACCCTAGAACAAAAAATTGAATGTATCTTCGATGAAGTCGAGGATATGCAATTATCGGAAGATGAAGCCAAAATTTACATTGACGGAGCAAAACACGGTATGCAATTATGTTATCCTAATCAAATCCAAAATATAACGCAACTCTTTGACAAAATTTTAGCTGTAAGAAAAAAGGTAATTATTATATAAAAGAACCTGCCGTTTATTGGCAGGTTCTTTTATATTTTCAACCCTATTTGGTTTGCCTTATGGACAACTGTCGATGTTGGTGTTGGTGTCTGCGGTTTTGCCGGCTCAGGTTGTACTTCCGCTTTTGATTGCGGTTGAGGTTGTAGTGACGGATGCGTGACTCGTTGCTGTAATTGTGCTTTTAGTCGTTCAATCTCGGCATCTTTATCGGCTATTTCTTGGTCTTTTATCGCCTGTTCTTTTTTTACCAATAACAGACCATTTATTGTTTCTAACTTATTATCAGCTTCCTTTTTTATCGCATTTATTTTTATTTTTTCCCGCTCTAATTCAACCACGGTCATATCCGTATACTTTTTCTTTTTTTTCTTCTCATTCCCGTTTGCATTTTTCGTTTTTTCGTCTGCCATAACATTAACCCCCTCGAAAAAAATAATATAATACTAATCGTATTATATTATTTTTTTCCGTAACTGTCAACAAAAATTGACAATTACGGAAAATATTGCTATACTCAAATTAGTAATATTGCAAGCTCTCCATTTGTGATGCCAAAGGCATCACAAATGGAGCTTGCTGGGAGGGTTGCACCCTCCCTCGACCCTCCTGCAAAAATCAGTATTAAAATGAGGTAATTATATGAATAATAATGAAAAAAAATACGGCGATGAAAAAGAAAAAAAAGTCATAAAACGATACAGTTTGCGAATGTCTGAACAAGAATATAACGAGATAAAAAATAAAGCATTTGAAAGTCATCTATCAATGAATGATTACATTAAAAAATCTGCTCGTGATAAAGTTATAATAGTGGTCGAAGGTTTGCGAGATTTAACCATAGAAATTAAGCGTATTGGAACAAACATAAACCAAATAACTAAAAATGTAAACGCAAGCAATAATTTAACCGAAAAAGAAAAAGAAATACTTTTGCAAGAGGTGAAAAAACTGTGGCAACTGTTAAAGCAATTCACGGCTCAAAATCTTTAAAATCCGCTTTAGATTATGTTGAAAATCCCGATAAAGCCGAAGTTATAACGGGGATAAACTGTAACGCTGAAACAGCTTGTGATGAAATGGAAACAACTAAATTTATGTACAATAAGACTGGAGGAAGAACATATATACATCTCATTCAAAGTTGGCACCAAGACGAGGATTTTTTTACCGCAGAAGAAAAGGAAAAATTAAAAGATAAATCTGATGTAGAAATCCTAAGATCCAAAGCAAAAAAAGCTAATGAAATAGCACAAAAACTCATTAAAGGTTTAGACTTATTTGACGGTTTTGAAGTGGTAATTTCGACACACATTGACCGCGAACATATACATAATCATATCATAATCAATAGTGTAAATTATGTTAATGGTTCTAAGTGGCATACATCGGCTCAAGACTTACAAAGCATAAAAAATAAATCCGATGAAATATGTAAAGATTACGGCTTATCAATAACAGAAAAAGGTAAGACATTCGAAGGGAAGGAACGCAAAAAAATATCTACATACACAAAAGAGGCTCAATGGGTACAGGAACAAGCCAAAGGAAAGAATATTGATAGTTATGTTTATCGAATTGGGGCATGGGTGTCAAAGGCACGACAGATAGCCACCAATAAAGAAGAATTTATCAAAATACTAAACGAAAAAAATATTGGGGTTAAATGGGAAGATAACCGTAAATATATAACATTTACCGACCTCGAAAGAGAGAAGGAAAATCCTAAAAAATGTAAAATCCGTGACAAAACATTAAATCAATATTTTGACCTAAATTTAACCAAAGATACATTGAGTAAAGAATTTAAAACAAAACAAGAACAAAGCACAGAAAGAGGTAAAGAATATACTAAAATAAAATCAGATGTTAATGTGAGAGCAACTGCTATTATGGCAAATGCCAAAAAAGAAATTAAAAACGATGTTATTATGACGCAGGCACGCAGAATAACACGACAAATATCAGGACGTAACAGAAGTAGAGCAAATATAGATACAATCCGAAGTCAAATAGCAACATTAACACAAGCCCTAAATATAATAAATAATAGTGGCGGGAGCGTAAATTTGGGTTTAGATATGACCCGAGCATCCGAACGGGTGGAAATCGAACAAGCAATTAACACTTTGCAAAGTAATTTATCATCAGAAATAGCACGAGCCGAAGCAAACATAGTTTTGAGTGGGAGATGATTATGTGTATGACTTTGAATTAGATGAAACAACAATGGACGCATTAAATCGAAAGGCAAACGAAGAAAACGCAAGCGAAACCGATATTTTAAAAGCCGCATTAGCAAATAATCAAGAGCAGTATCGAGAACTATCTGAACGCTTGATAGCAGAAATGCAGGAAAATATGGCTAATTTTGACACTCGCTTAAAAGCCATAGAAGCGGCTATAACGCAATCCAACAAAGAAAAGGATATAAATATCACATCTGCTCTGCAAAACGCTTCAGAAACGATTATAGGGCAAATGAAGGGCAAATTTGGAGAACTTGATACGGCAATAAATAAAAGTATCAAACATTTACAAGACGCACAAATAGACGCTAAAAATACAGATATAAAGTTACTTGCTATAGTCTTTAGCATTATTGTCTTGGCTTTTAGTATTGGCGGTTGTATCGCTAATTATACATGGGGAAATTGGTACGATATACCGGCGAAAGTAGACGCTATAAATAACGGTATCTATCAACTGCTACAAAAAAAATAAAAGTGGTGGTCGTTCATCAGCGTCCACCACTTTTAAAACACATCTAAAACCGCCGTAAATGCTCCTATTTTGCACGCAACATTTTTTCTTTCATTCCCGTGAAGCGTCGCAGACATCGCCGTAGCCGTTTTTACGGCTTTTTTTATTGCCGTTATACCGTTTGTAAAAACGCTTTACTATAAATAAAGTGTTAAACGGTATTTTTTTTAGATAAGAGCAATTTAGGATTAAAAGTCTTGTAAACCCTTGTAAATAAAGGTCGGAAAGGAATTTGTTTTACTTTACTATAATAAACTAAACACTTTACACTTGTAAACTGTAGACTTTATTATAAATAAAGTAAAAAATATATATTGACAAAAGTTTTTACTTTATTTATAATAAAGTAAAAACTTTTGCGAGGTGAAAATATGGCTCAATATGATAAAAGTTTAGAGTATATTAGTGAAACTCAAACACTTATTGGGACAAAAAAACGCCGTTTACTGGATGAAGATACGGGCGAACGAATATTAGTAGACCAAATAACTAAACGCAGTTATGGAACGAAGCAATTTTGGAAATGCTATCTCATGGATTTCCTGAATGTTTTGGGTATTATAGATAATAAACAAGTGGATATTTTTATCTACATTGTTGAAAATACAAATCAATCTACAAATATGTTCGTAGGAACATATAAAAAAATTGCTGAAGATGTTAAAGCGTCATCAGCAACAATAGCAAAAATTATGAAAAAGTTACAAGATAATAACTTTATCAAACGAGTACAAAACGGTTTATGGCTCGTTAATCCTAATATACTTATGAAGGGTAATGATACCAAAAGACAAATCTTACTAAGTTATTACCAGTCAGATGAACCAATTAACGAAATCACTATAGAACGCATTAAAAGGCAACAAATCGAACATAAACACGGAGGAAAAGAATATGCCGAGAACCCCGAGGAAATCACCAATTAAAACTCGACCAATACCGCCGTTAGGAAGTCAAATTGAGTTAATAGTATGGGAAAGTCCTATTGGAAATTATTCTATTGATCTTGAAGATTGGCAAGTAGAAGCTATGCAACAAATATTAGGATTAAGAGCTGAATTTAGTGAAGATGAAAATGGCTATTTTGCTAATATAATTGGTTTTGCAAGAGAAGAAGTAGAAAAAAGAATACAAAAAATGGGAAGATTAGCAATGGTAATCGAGGAAAATGAAAATGAAGGTAACGAGAGAGCAAATCCGACAAGCACGGCAAGCGAACCTATTTAGTTATCTCTGCTCACATCACGGTGATAATATCGAGGTGGATCGGAACAGTAAGACCCTCCGACTTGTCGCAAATCACTCCATAAGCGTTAAGAGTGATTATAGCGGGTATCTTGATTTTGCAAGCGGTGAAAAGGGCAACGGAATAGACCTTTTAACACGACATTTCGGCTTTGATTTTCAGTCTGCCGTTCTCGCCTTATGCGGAGGAGATAATAATAATTTTTTTCTTTCATCTCCGTCCGAAAAAACCAAGACGGAAATGAAAGAAAAAAATAAAGGCATACAACTACCGCCACCCGCTAAAGATTATCGGCGGTTAATGGCATATCTCACCAAGTCGCGACACATACCCGCCTATATAATCCAACCTCTTATCGAGCAAGGATTATTGTATCAGGCAGACAAGACAAATAATGCGGTTTTTGTGAACCGAAAAAGGGACTTTGCGGAACTTCGGGGCACGCTCACGGATAAACCATATCACGGCATAGTAGCAGGTTCGCGTCACGATGGTTGCTGGGCGTTCGCCGTTGGTAAAAACCCTGAAATTGCCTATATCTGCGAGAGCGCTATTGACGCTCTATCACTCGCAACTTTAACAGGCGAAGTCTCTTACTATGTAAGTATTGCCGGAGCGTCAAAGCAAGCGTCAATCGACCACATAAAACAAAGTCAGCTAAAAATTATTATTGCAACAGACAACGATGAAGCGGGGAACGCTTGCCGATGTCGTAACAAGGACTGCGATACAATACGACCGCAAAAAAAAGACTGGAATGAGGATTTATGTTAATTAAGCGAGAAGTTGAATGGGACGAAGAAAAAAATAAAATCAACAAAATAAAACACGGCATTAGCTTTCAGACGGCTC
>JAFXOV010000041.1 GCA_017528425.1 Elusimicrobiota bacterium
CGGATCATAGTCAAGGTGCATTACCTCTCGCCACATATCATGCCATTGCTTTTGCGTCAAATAACCGTCTTTAAAATAAGTCGGTTTCAATTCTAAAATAATATGAAAATGCGGGTGAAATGTATCAGTTTTATGATTATATGTCACTTCAACGGCTTTCATATAGCCGAGTATATAATCTTTTAATTTTTTGCTAACCGCCGAAGTCTTGCTTTTTTGCACTATCCACTTAAAAGCTTCGTTCATTCGTTTTATAGTCTCCCGCAGTTCTTCGCCCTTCACATTCCGCACGGTCAAAGTTACAAAAATAAATCTTGCTTTTTTATCCCTCAGAATTGCGTCAGTTATTTTAGATACCTGCGAAAATAACTTTAAAGACTTTCTCCACGCACACATCGGGCAGAGCCGAAAACGGCAAAAATTCGCCTTTGCTAATTTTCTTTTTTTATCGGACAACACCGCAAACTTTAGCCAAGACGCACAATCTCGCACTTGCTCCAATCTTGACTTAGATACAATATAAGGGTCAATTCTACGAGCCATTTCAAATAAATTTACTAATTGTAAATTCTCCATTTTCCTCTCGCTCCACGGTCTTTCTCGCCCCGTAGCACTTTTATCGACCAATACTTCCCCAGTATCTTTTATAATTTCTAGGTTGCTATTCTCAATAATTTTTGATATAATAAATTCAGACATAAAGAAACCGCCTCTTTCTGGTAATTATATTTTTAACTTCGACAATTAAAAATATACCACAAAAAGGCGGTTTTGTCTATCTATTTTTTTCACCGCTTAAAATCTCCTAAAACCTTTAAAATAAAGGGAAAAGAGATTTTTTTTTATGTCCTATGTGACTCAAGTATCAAGATAAGAAAAAACCACTCCAAAAATCCGCCTAAAGTATAATTTTTTAGGCGGATTTTTCGTTGCCGATAAATGCGGTTTTTATTTATCGGCAACGAAAAACCGCAAGCAAGCCGACTTGTCGGCGCGGTAGCTATTATAATGCAAAATAAAGCCCTAGAAACGATTTCGAGTGTTTACGAGATGGAAACATCGTGGAAAAGTTTTGCGTTTAATCTAGGGGCATTTACGGCGATTTTAGGGGTATTTTCTTTTTGGATGCCAACCGCAGGTTCAAGGAGCGATAGCGACTGGCAAAATTTGCATTGTCTGGATATGAGTCTGAAGTGTGCTATTTTCCGCTATTTTTTTGCGTTTCTCGCAGAGAAACGCCTAAGTGAACATAGTCTGATTTTGTATATCAAATTATTTTTTGCTTAATGTATAGCATTATGTTATAATTTTGATATACACGAAAGGAGAGATAAAAATGGCTAAAAAAACCGAAGGAACCAATGTTAAATTCAATGGAATTAGTTTTAGATTAAACGAAGTCGAACGGCGAATTATAAATAAAAACGCTGATAAAGCGGGACTAACACCGAGTTTATACGCTAAAAAGCAAGCATTAGAAGGTAAATTAAAAATAATGTTCAGCGATAAAATAGGTCAAGAAATAATTGCAAGTTTAGTACGCATAGAAGACAATATTAAACAAATAAACAATGCGATAAATAATAGCGTGGAATCACAGTTTTCTAAAATACAAAATGACTTAGATATAATTATGGATTTTATATTTTTACAGAAAAAGCCTAAGAAAAAACAGATAAAAGAAGTATCACCAGAGCCTGTAGAAGAAAAGAGCGATATAGAAATTTTTGGCCAACCAATAGAAACAACAACAAATCCTATTCCGAAAATACCCCAAATTCCCACAAAAATACCCCTAAATAAAACGCAAACGGAAAATACGATAAAAACCTCGGACGAAAACTCAGATATGCCTGTGAAGCTTGATAATTCTTCTAAATCGAACATCCTTGTTAAATATTATCCTCCAGACAATAAGCATTTTTGCGAATATTGCGGAAGCGAATTATTTTTCAAATATGACAAAACAACACATATCACACTTGTATGTTGCCCGAAAGCATACCATGATGAAAAAAATTTTTTACTTCACACTACGTGGATAGCGGGGAAACAAATAAGGAATGATTTGAATGATTGGATTGATTGGGAGGAATAAAACCAAAAAAGAAGTGAACGTTCATCAGAAGTCACTTCTTTTTTTGTCGCGATTTATCGTGTCACAATAACAATAATCGTTAAAGAAACAACTATTAACGCAATGTATTCCATTTTTTTCACCTCCAAGCCATTTATTACCGTTCTGTAAATTGAATAACGTGAAGAACGAAAAATATTTGTCAGATTGCTAAAAATTTAATTTGCTTATTCCCCTCCACACCAACGCACCCTATCTGATTTGGCTCACGCCTACAGTCACAAGGATTTAAGGGACATACACATTGACATACACCTTTGACATACAAAAGCCGAAACGATTAGAACCATAAGGGATTGAGTGACATACACGCTAACCCCTTGATTTTGAATATTCCATATTTTTTCACCTCCCGCATTACTATTACCGACAACTACAAACTAAATAACGCAAAAGTGAAAAAATATTTGTCAAAAAAACCGCCCCGTAACGGGGCGGTAAAAAACAAAAAAAGAAAAGAAGTGGTCGCTCATCGGCGATCACTTCTTTTTGGGTTAAATTCAGTTTTCTTCGTTTTTTTTTTGCATTTCATCTACAAGTTTTAGTAATTCTTCGGTAGCTTGGTCTTTGTCGTACCATGCCGATTTATCGCCGTTATAGTATCGTGTATATCTTCCGTGTTCTTGAATTTTCGCCGCTTTTAAGGTTAATTCACGCTTTATAAAATCCATATTTTCATCAGTAAATATACCGTGACAATGATACAGCCACAATTTTGTGAATAAATCCATTGATATTTGCACATTCTTTGCCATTTTGCACCTCAACAAATATAAGCACCGACATCAGCATGATATTTAAACAACATCATCGCAACGGCATTTAACTCATTTTTTTCGGTTTCTATGTGGACTAAATCGCCATTTTCAACATCGTCTAATTGTAATAATTTTTTATATTCGCGGAAATCTCCGCCGAAAGTTATCATTCGTAAATCTTGTAAGGCTCTTTTTAATTTTATTAAAGGCTCAACCGCTTGTTCTGGGTCAAGTTCCAATAAACCTTTTAATTTTACTGGATACTTCGCAACTTCCGCAACGGCTTTCGCAGTTGCATTTTTTATAATTCGGACATCAACCTGCGGATCATAGTCAAGGTGCATTACCTCTCGCCACATATCATGCCATTGCTTTTGCGTCAAATAACCGTCTTTAAAATAAGTCGGTTTCAATTCTAAAATAATATGAAAATGCGGGTGAAATGTATCAGTTTTATGATTATA
>JAFXOV010000042.1 GCA_017528425.1 Elusimicrobiota bacterium
AAAATTTTGGCTAACAAACTCTAAAATTTTCTAACGAAAATCAAGAGTTTGTAAGGCAAATTTTTTCTATTTTGCTCTTGACACTATTCAACTTTAGCGAACTAAAATTTAATTTATTTTCTGCATTACAACACTTTCAAAAAACATAAGAACACGCTTATACGCACACTTCGTGTGCAGCGTGTATTGCAAGCTCCCTATTGTGATGCCTTTGGCATCACAATAGAGCTTGCGGGGAGGGTTGCACCCTCCCTCGACCCTCCGCATAATTTTTTTCTTTTTCATTCCCGCAAAATACGGAAGTGAAAAAGAAAAAATTAAACTTCAAACACACGCTTATAATTCGTTTCTTTTTCCCATTTCAACGACTTGATATATTTATCCACGATATACGCTCGTGATGTCGATATTATCATAAACCAATCAGGATTATTTATCGCACAAATATCCAGTAATTCCGACAGGCTAAATATATTATTTGCTCGTATATACGCAAATATATCTTTCAGCATTGCCATATCATCCGTTGGTAAATGCGTTACGGTTAAATAATCAGCTCCGCCAAAAGCTAATATGTCATTCGGGTTATATTGTGCTTTTTCGGGGTTGTCTAAATGGCATAAATAACGAGCATATCCCCTCGCACTATTAACAATCTCACGACCAACACCGCCGAAGCTGTCAAACAATGGTTTTATTTGACTTTCCCAATTTTTCACGGTATCAAACATAAACAAAACGTGATAATGCGGTTTCTTTTGCGTCCCATCAGGATTAGTGTCCTTGTCGTGTAACGGACTAACCAAAACCGGAATATGCAATTCCGCTATTATATCCCGCCAGTTCGCTGGAGCGGATTCAGGATATAAAATCGTCGCAAAATTACGAGTTCTACTTTGTTTACTTTTCGCTTTCGCCTTCGCCTTTTTTTGGCGGTCATATTCTTTCTGTTTTTCAGGGTCTTTATACGGCATAAAAAATAGTCCTCCCTTTTATCGGTCGGACTTACACTTGATTTTTAGGCTATTTTGTGATACAATTCACCCGTAGTGATAAGTGTAAGTCACGATTACATTTATCTGCGGTTAGAGTTTAAGCCACTCTAACCGCTTTTTATTTTACCACACACAAAAATAAAAATCAACAGTCAAAAATTCCCCCCCAAAATCGACTTCAGCCCTACGGAAATAAAAGAAAAGAAGGGGGGGAACACAAGAACATAGAACCCTAGTGGGGGGGTCGTAGTTACCCCCCACTAGGGTTCTAAAATTTATTCAAAAAAGCCTCAAAAAGACCCCTAAAAAGAAAACGCAATAAAACTATCACATTTTTTTTTTGCGTTCACTCTAGGGGTATTTACGGCTTAATAAAAGGCATTTTATTTTATATCTACAAAATCAATTCTAACCGAGTAAAGCATTTCCCAAAAAAAAAATAAATAATCAAGGGGTTAAGCACAACTATGCTTAACCCCTAAAATAATTATATTTTCCGTTTATCGTGTCAAGAGTTCGGCTATCGCCCAAAATAGAAAAATTTTGGCTAACAAACTCTAAAATTTTCTAACGAAAATCAAGAGTTTGTAAGGCAAATTTTTTCTATTTTGCTCTTGACACTATTCAACTTTAGCGAACTAAAATTTAATTTATTTTCTGCATTACAACACTTTCAAA
>JAFXOV010000043.1 GCA_017528425.1 Elusimicrobiota bacterium
CAACTACTCAGTTCGTTCTTAGTTTTTGTGCATCGCTTTAAATCGCTTAAAACTGCGTTATACGCGAAAAAAAACCGAGGTAATACTACCCTATTACCCGCTTGAAAGAAACGCTCTCTAAACGCTTGTACGTGCGTTTAAAAGGGTGTTTTGATCTTAGCTCGGAAAAATCGTGAATGTATGTTTGAGCGTAGCGAGCATTCACGATTTTTCGAGCACGTGGGGGGAATGGGGGGAACGTCCCCCCAAAAGGAGAGCCTTGCTCTCCTACTATATACTAACAAAGTTAGTAAAATCACTAACAAATTGACAAAATACATGTTAGTGAATACACTAACTGAAGTTAGTGAACTCACTAACTGAAGTTAGTGGATACACTAACTGAAGTTAGTGAACTCACTAACTTTTGAAATTGTAAATCGTTGATTTTACTAGGCTTTTTCGATTTCCCTTCTAATTCTATTATATGGTTATTAATTAATGCATACTTTTGGAGAAAAAATGAGCAACACAAAAATCAAAGAGTTAACACAGGAAAAAACAAAAGAAATTGTTGATGCAATTAACCAAATAGAAAATAAAGAAATAATGGTTAATGTATCGAGAGCAAAGATTAAACCTGATGCAGAATTTGTTTTTCTGTTCATTGAGAATGTATATTCTGTAATGATTGATAAACAAATAACTAAACAAGATCTATTGGTTTTATTGGCATACGCTAAACGAATGTCATATGGAAATCAGATCTCTATATCACAACAAGATATTGCAGATGAATTACAAACATATAAAGCGAATGTATCAAACTCTGTTAAAAAGTTAACCAAAAGAGGAATTTTCTACAAAGAGGGGCGATCCCTATATATGAATTGGAAGTTCCTCGCTAAAGGTAACCTGTCAGATTTCATCAAGGCAGAGCGAGATAAAGAGCGAGCATTAAGAAAAGTGAGTGGTTTCACTTCCTAAAAAAATTAGGAAATATATTTGATGTTGCTATACTTTTGAAAAAAGTATAGCACGTTAGACTTTTTGCGCAAGCGACAAAAAGACGTGCAAGGGAATATCCCTTTGAACCCTTAAATGAACTATAAAAGTAGTTTACAACTTTAGTAAAAATTGGTACAATGTGAACTATAAAAATAGTTCACAAAAGGATACCAGATTATGCAGATTTCAGTTTTAAAAAAAGACGGTGATTTTTACTACAGAATAAGACAAGAAAAAAAGTTAGTTACAGTTGCAAGAATAGTGCGCAAGACTAACTACACTTCCAAGATTAAAAAGCATGAGCACAAGTATAGTAGTTTTGTGAACGAGTTAAATAGTGTTTTTGCGAAATGGCAAAAAGAATATTCTGTGTGTTACGTGAACGATATTTATAGTTCACTAAGTTCTGAAGATCAGCAGCAACTTCGTGACTATCTGACACAACAACTTGTAGAGATCACTGAACAGTTAGTTAAGATATACGAAGAGCAAAAAAAACAGATACTACAAGACTTTGAACTGAACTTTGACCTAATGTTGCAACAAACAAAAGACAGATTGAAGAAGATTAAGAACACAAAGCTTCATCAGATAGATGTCGAACAAGATAGCATTAAAAAAATGCCATAGCACGTTATAGCATTTTTTAGTGAACTAAAGAAATGCACGTGCTAGGGACACCCTAGAACCCATAAATGAACTATATTTATAGTTCATTTCTCATATCAACTAGCAACTGAATACATTGAGCACATAGTGCGAATAAAGTTTGTGAGTTTTTGATTTGGCTTTGCCATACAAAAACCTATCCTGCCCGTATTCTTAACTTCTTAGCAACTACTCTGCAACTACTCAGTTCGTTCTTAGTTTTTGTGCATCGCTTTAAATCGCTTAAAACTGCGTTATACGCGAAAAAAAACCGAGGTAATACTACCCTATTACCCGCTTGAAAGAAACGCTCTCTAAACGCTTGTACGTGCGTTTAA
>JAFXOV010000044.1 GCA_017528425.1 Elusimicrobiota bacterium
AATATTCCGTTTACTATATCCAAATAATTATCTTTCAATGTTCCGTCTTCATTTAAAATTAATGAATATATGTAATTATCTTCCCAACCTGATGCTCCGTCCAATCCTTTTACTTCTGATAATGCTGATGCTACCGCTGCGGCTTGTTCCTCTGCTATCTTATCTTCTCTTATTATTCCGTTTACTATATCCAAATAATTATCTTTCAACGTACCGTCTTCGTTCAAAATTAATGAATATATGTAATTATCATCCCAACCTGATGCTCCGTCCAATCCTTTTACTTCTGATAATGCCGAAGATACTGCTGCGGCTTGTTCCTCTGCTATCTTATCTTCTCTTATTATTCCATTCACTATATCCAAATAATTATCTTTCAATGTTCCGTCTTCGTTCAAAATTAATGAATATATGTAATTATCATCCCAACCTGACGCGCCGTCCAACCCTTTTACTTCTGATAATGCTGAAGATACTGCAGTTGCTTGTTCTTCCGCTACCTTATCTTCTCTTATTATTCCGTTTACTATATCTAAATAGTTATCTTTTAATGTACCGTCTTCATTCAAGATTAATGAATATATATAATCATCTTCCCAACCTGATGTTCCTTCTAAGCCTTTTACTTCTGATAATGCTGAAGATACTGCAGCTGCCTGATCTTCTGCTGTACCTTGTTCTTCCGGTGTTTGTTCTCCTGTTTCTCCCGTTACACCTTCTATAACAGCATCAGTTAAATCTTCCAATGCACTAATACCGGTTGCATCTTCTACTACATCCGTTGCAGCCTCTGTTGCATCTTCAAGAGCACCTGTTTCAGTTGCTCCTTCGGTTGTTCCTTCAGCTTGTTCCTCTTCAGTTGCGGCTTCTTCCTCAGTTATTCCGGGCACTTCTTCTTGTTGTTCTTGTTCTACTTGTTGTTGTTCACCTTCCGCAGGCGTTTCTTCTTGTTGCTCTTGTTCCACTTGTTGTTCTTGACCTTCTGCTACCTGCTGTTCAGCCGGTTCTTCCTGTCCTTCCTCTGCGGCAGTTTCAGTTCCTTCCCCAACTATACTTTCTCCTATTTCTGCAGCAATATCTGTTACAACTCCGGCTGTAGTTCCGGTAACATCCGCTGCTGTTTCTGTTGCGGCATCAATAGCTGTTGGAGCTTGTTGTTCTTCTGCTGCCGGTGCTGTTTCTTGTTGCTCTGTCTGTTGTTCTTGTTGTTCAACTTCTGCCGGTGCTTCTTGCTGTTCTTGTACACCTTCACCGATTGCATCTTCTGCTGTTTCAGATGCAACATCAGCCAAATCTTCTGCCATATCAAGGCCTGTTGCTGCTTCTACAACATCAACAGCTGCATCTAAAGGTGTTGTTTCTTCCTGGCCAACTGCTTGATCAATAACAGGTTGTTCTGCTTCTTGCTGTTGTCCTTCACCTGCAGTTTCTTCTTCTGTTTGACCGGCTGTAGTATCAACATAAGCAGGAGTTTCGGCTTCCGCAGGTTGTGCTGCTTCCTCTTCTCCTCCGCCGCTACCGCCATCTCCACCGGCGGCAACTTCAGCTGCAGGGGCCTCTGCAGGTGCTTCTTGTGCAGGAGCTTCCTCCTGTACAGGTGCTGCCTCTTCTACAGGAGCTTCTTGTGCAGGAGCTTCCTCTTGTACAGGTGCTGCCTCTTGTGCAGGTGCTTCTTGTGCAGGAGCTTCCTCTTGTACAGGTGCTGCCTCTTGTGCAGGTGCTTCTTGCGCAGGAGCTTCCTCTTGTACAGGTGCTGCCTCTTGTGCAGGTGCTTCTTGCACAGGAGCCGCTTCTTGTGCAGGAGCTTCCGCTACCGCTTGCTCTGTTGCAGAAGTTTCTTCTTGTACATTATTTTCAATAACCGTTTCTGCTTCATTTTCTGCTGCAGAAGCAACAGTTGTTACTCCAAACATTGAAAATATGGCTGTTATTATAATTAATGTTGTTTTTTCAAGTCTTTTATTATCTGATCTTGAAACCAAAGCAATTACTATTACCGATACAATAGCAAGCGGTAATATAAGAGCTAAACTGCCAGAGAATAAACCACCGGCTATCAATCCCAATGCAGAAAATAACACCATAGGATTTTCTGTAAACAAAGATTTTAATACCATAGCCGGAGCTTTTCTAATTAATCTTCTGTCACCATTGGCATTTCTTATTTCATCTCTAACTCTAAGTATTGCTCCATAAGAAGTAAACACAAACATTATTCCCATTATAGCAGTACCAAATGTACCTATAGATAAAGCAGCCGCAGCCATAGATGCAAATATTCCCACTGCTGCACCAAAACCTATAAAAGATGGAGCTAAAGATCTAAACATTCCCTTGGTTTTCTGTTCTACCATTACCTTTCTCGAATATTTTGCAGGAAGAACATTATTAAAAAGATAAAACAATCCATACACCAATAAAGAGACGCCAACAAAAACAGCTATAGTTAATGGTGCAAAAATAGCTAAAGGAGCACCTATTAATGAAAGAATTCCGGCTGTAACGATTGTTGAAAGTCCTGCTACAACCAAACCGCTTAATATACCATCGGCTGTCTTTGTAGGAACATCTTTCATATCGGAAACAGCTTTAGAATCGATATCTATACCGCTTTTCTTTGCGCCTGCCTCTACTACTCTTATAACGAGTGCACTTGTTACAAGGCTTACAACAGACATTAAAAGTCCGGCTGCAAAAACTCCTGCAATAACAGGAGCGGCAAAACCACCTGTGATAAACATAGCAACACCTGCAATAAATGCAAATGCAGGAGCATAAATACCTATCTTACCCATTGTGGATGATAACTTGTATAATGAACCTTCTAAAACATTACCTGCTAATTTAAAGTTTCCGGTATTTACAAATTCTGCAGAAATATCTTCAAATCCACCCATCTGTTGTTTATATGCTTCGTATCTGTCAACTTTAGATCTTCTTAAAAACATATTAAATAAGATAACACCCAAACTGATAACTGCCATAGCAATCAAACCTACAGGTGTTATACTTGCTATACCGAGCAAAGATACTAAACCTACAGCTCCCGCACCGACAAGAGTCGTGGTTACAATAACAGCACCTTTATTGAGCATCAAATCAAAAACTCTTGCTAATATTTTTGATATTGAATTCTTTTCTTTATATAATTTTGTATCAACAACAACATCTTCTATACCTGCTTCTTTGAATACCGCAGCTAAATCTCTTCTTATTTGTTGATCTTTTCTGGGAATATTATTAGTATATTTTGACGATATTCTGGCTATTGCCGCTTTTTGAGAAGATACCATAGATCTAAATCTTGATAATATTTTGTTGGAGTACATATCATTTATGGCTCTTTTCTCTGCTTCTATGGAATATTGAACAAAGGAATATTCATTATTAATAGCATCTATACTGTCGCCTCTTAATTTTTCTAAGTATTCTCTACCGAGCTGTATATATTGTGCATTCGAAAGTCTTGCGGATTGTCCTTGTTTCTTTTGATACAATTTACCCAATTTTATAAGATCTTCATCCGAAAGAGTTCTGTTACCTCTTAACATATTTGAAATCCAATTATCTTTATCCATATATCTGTCTTTAGTAATAACTCTTTGGGAATCTATACCGTTATAAACCGATGAAGATCTTTTTTCTCTGTCAACACCCATATCTCTGTCATTTGCCTGAGAATCATCGTTTTGTGCTTTTTCATCTTCTATGAGAGACAATAAATTTACTAAACCGCTTGTTTCCGTATTGGAATTTCTGTCTCTTCTATAAAAACCTTTATTACTTCTTTTTGCTTCAACATCATTATATAAGTTAGATTGATTCAAATAAGATAAAATTTGCAGTACTTGTAAATCTTCCGAAGCATATTCAAATATATCTTCAAAATCTATTTTAAATACTTCTTTATGACTTTTTCTTTCTTTCATTGCTCTTGCAACAAGAGCTTTTTTATAACTTTCTCTTTGTCCGGCTTCTAAATGCCTTACAAAATTCATAACATCAACTTCATCAGCAATATTTTCTATACTATCTTTTAATTCCTGCGTTTCCGATATCTTTGCATCTTTCAAAAGCTCTCTAACCAAGTTTTGGAAGAATTTTTTTGTTGCATCCTTTCTTCCTTGTTGGAATCTAACATAAGATCTTAAATCTCTGTCATATTCACTAATTTTATCTGCATCTAAATAATCAACATCCATGATTTGTTCTCTTGAACAAATTTTATCCGATGTTGACGGATTTTTAACGGATCTTGTTCCTCTACCTGCCGTTTGATAATCATTTTCTTTTGTTCTTTGATCATTGGCATCTATTGTAAATACACCTTTTATTCCTTTATACTTCACATCCATACCGGTAGAAGCAATATTTGTTGCTATAGCCAATAACGGTGCATTTGCTAATTTATCTTTTATCTCTTCAGCATATTCCGCAACATTTATAAGATCTGCTATTCTTACTCCGTTTGCAGCTACCAAATCTTTGGAAGAAGAAACAATTCTTACTATTTTTGCAGAATTTTCGTCCAATAAACTTTCTATGTCTTCTATATCTCTTTCATTACCTTTTTTCTTTGCTTCTATTAATCTATTAATCAAATCGTTATTAGCATCTATTAATTGTTGCAATTCTTTACTGATTTTGGTGCCTTGTTGCATATAACCGTTGTTAACCATTTGAACAAACATTCTTGCATAATATTTGTTAACGGCACTTGGTTCCACAAAAATTATACCCGATTGTTCAGGCATTCCGTTTGCATCGGTAAATATTCCAAAATACTTACCAAGTGCTCTATGTATAGCAATATCCATTTGTTCTTCTCTTGTTTCAACAAAATCCATATTGTTATTTAGAGCTTTGGTACCACCTGCATTCGCATTATATACTCCAATACCTTGAGCTTGTGCTAAGTTTTCTGCAGCTTCTTCCGAACCTGTAAAACCATGTACACTTCTTGCTTTAGCTCTTAAGAAAGATACACCTGTATCACTTGCTGTTGTTTTTGTTGCTACGGTATACTTAAAATCCGAAGGAAGAAGGCCATTGGATGAAGCAACTCTTTCTACGGCACCATGCATACCATTACCAAACTTAACACTCGGATTTATGTTATTGCTGTTTTTTTCACGAACACCAATCTGAACGTTATACTCTACACCATTTATAACAACTTTTGTTTTATAATTTGTTCTGTCTATTGTTGCAACTATTTTCTTCGTATCCGTTTTATCACAGAAAAGAATCTTGTCACCATCTACTCTAACAACATAATAATCATTGGTTTTTTTATCTACGGCTATAACATCATAATCTGTTTCTAATCTTTGTTTATAACGGGCACTAACAGCATCTTCTACTCTTTCGCTAAATTCGTTGAAAGTTATATTTAAACCGGCAAATCTTTCATCTTTAATCAGCTCGGAATATATTTTTTCCAAGCCTCTTCTTTTGCTGTCTTTGATTTGTCCGCTTAATTTATCAAACCATGAACTGTCTATAACCTTATCTTCGCCAACTAACTCATCCGCGATATAACTTACTAAAGGTTCCAATTCCATTGCTCTTTCGGATTCTCCCGAAGAAGTCGATAAGTTACTGTTTTCTCTAACCAACTGTGTTTCATCTATAAATATATCAAAAGGAACTGTTTTTCTTTTTCCGTTCTCCAATTTTTCCAACAAATATTCGGAAACATCCTTCGCGGTATTGTTACCTTGTATATCCCAAGTGAAACCGGCAAATTCTCCGCAAATTATACCTGCTGTTGAATAAACCTCTTGTTTTGATACATTTCTTTTTTCAAACTGAACTTCACCGTCTTTTTTAACTATATTACCATTCTTATCTCTCTTAACGGTGATAAAATATCCTGTCTTTTGGCTTTGATTTACAAAACCAATCAATGTCCCGTTTGCAGCTCTTTCTCTCAATTCTTGCGGCAATGTTGCTATAATTTCCGGCGCAGAGAAAAACATTGCCAATGTTTCCATTGTTTCTTGTATAAGTTCAGGAGTTTTTGATGTGAATAATATCTTACCTAACTCTTCCAATGCTTTATTATCCAACATTTCCTGATTATTTAGAATTTGTTTCCATATAGCTATTGCAGCACCTAATGTTTTACCTCCGGATGTACCCAATATTGCAACCATACCTTCAGGGTTAGCTAATTGTTCTGCAAATTTTATCTGTGCTAAAGATTGGTCGGAAGATTTGTCATATGCAGGAATTATATCTCTCTTAACAACCTTTTCCAAAATACTAAGCTGTTCTTCCGTAAACCTTTCCGTATATTTCTTTTCTTGTCCTTTTTTTGTTGCTCTTGCAGCTTTTTCTCTTGTTGTAAATATAGATTGTATATATCTTCTTAAATCACCTAAACTTACTACTACTTCTTCGAGCCAAGGAACTTTATGAATAATTTCTTTTACAAACTTTAAAGCTCCGCTCGGATATGCAAAATTCAAGTGAGCAATTTCATGTTTAATAAAAGTATCTAACATTCTTTTGTTTTTAACATTTCCGCTTTCCATAAAGGCTTTTAACATACCAACATTAACATGCAATATTTTTTCACTCGCATATGCATTAAGTTCATCTTCGTTTTCTATATCATATATATCAAAATCTTTTTGACCCGCTTCTTTTTCCTCTTGAGAAAGAGCTTGACCGTTAGCTGCTCTTTCTGCTATTGAGAACAACTCTCCTGTTGTACCATCTGCATCAAACTTAACTTTAGTTTCGGCTTCTTCAATACTTGCACAACCCAAAGCTTCAAGCAATGCCTTTTGAGTGCCTTCCGGCAATTGATAAAACATTGTTGTAAATGTTTCAAAATCAGTACCGTCCGATTCTGCCATTTTTGATTTAGCAATTTTTTTAGCAGTTTCCAAAGCCTCTTTTAAAGCGGCTTTCTGATTAACAAGATTTAATGTATTTGCTCCGAAGAAAACACCAACCGTTACTACAAGCGGGAAAAAGCCAAATGGAATAAAGAAAAGAGAGAAAGCACTAATACCGGCTATTGCTGCTGCCCATCTGAGTGCAAGCTTTACACTTCCAACTGATTTTTGCATACCGGTTGCAGGTCCTGAATCAAAATCATTCCATTTGTCTGCATTAACATCATAAATCAATGTTTTTTGATTAACTGTTGCTATGAAAGTTTTTGCTGTTTCATCATATGTGATATTAATATTCTTGCCTGTCTCTTGACTGATATATTCTGATATTTGCTGTAAATCTTTAATATCTTTTAAAGCTTCTATAAGACCTTTTATGGCACCGGAATCATCTAAACCTAAGGCTTGAGACATGTTCAATGCTGCCAATGCTTGGAAAGAAATTTTTGCCTGTTCTTGAGCTATTTTATAATATGTTTCTTCTGCTACTTTTGTATCACCCGTTACATTAGGAGTTATAACTATGTTCGTTATACCTGCTCTGGACAACATAGCAGCCATTTCTTGTGTATGGAAACCACCGGTTACGGTTACGTAAACTTCCTTTGCCTGTTGCAAAGAATTCATTGTTTTTTGAAGTTCATCTTTCCCTTCAACAACACCTTCTATTTTGTTGCCATCCAACACATCTCTCATATTGTCTATAAAATAATGGTTTCTTTCGAAGTTTATTTTATAGAATGTATCTGACATTTGTTCATAGTCACTCAAATCAACAATTTCTCTGTTATCTATGTATTTTACCCATACTTGTTTAAATCTGTCTATGTTTTGTTGATAATATTTGCAATCGTCTGTTGTTATTTTACCGGTTAAATAATCCTGATAATATCTTACAAAACTACTTAAGAAAACAACATCTTCTTCAGCTTTATTTTCTGAAAATCTGTCATTAATTTCATCTTTAAAATTTTGCTCTTCTTTAATTAATTCCAACGGGTTTATTGCTTGGCTTAATTCTATATATGCAAAGAATTTTTCAAGTTCTCTAAAATTGCCGGATAAATCCAAATTGTATTGTCTTGAAAGTTTTATCATGTATCCGTACAACTTATCCATCTGAGAAAAATTCTTAGTTTCGGATAATAACATTTTGTATGCATTGTAAGGTAAACTTTCCTTCAATTTAACTACAAACATTTGCAATTCTTGTGTTGTTTTTTGATAGTTAATTTCTTTTTGTTTTTCCAACAAAGTTAAGTACATTGATAAATTCGGATACATATCAATATCAACAGCTAATTTTTCGGCATGTTTTTTCATCAATGCAAAATATTTGTTTGCCTCTATCGTTCCCGAAACATATCCTGCAGACAATTCTTCTATTTTTTTCTGTTGTCTGTTGTAATATTGTTCTTGTAACTGTTTAACGGTATCTTTTATTGAATCGATATGAAGAGTTATTGTTTCCTGGTTATCTATTAATGCACCGAATCTCTTTAAGTTATCGAAATAAGCTTCCTTATTTTCCAAACCTTTTATTATTTCGGTTTTACCTTTTGAAGCCGAGAAATATTCGGCACCGGTAAGTCTTCCGTTTTCCAACAATTTGTTCATTACGGCATTTTTAATATTATCATCTTTAGCTACCGTAAGCCACTTTGTGCTAACTTGTCCGTAAGCACCTTCGAGATAAACATTTTTAACACCATACTTTTCATCAAATAACGATATTATGTTATTAATATTTCTTTGAACTTCCGGATGGCTATGCAAATCTTGAATATTAATGACAACCGTATCACTGTTACGATAATCTGCCGATGTTATCTTACCGTAACTGTAAGGAAGATCAAAATCTTCAAAAACTTGTTTAAATTGTTCCGTAGCTCTGTTGTTTTCCAATAATCCGGCAACAGCTTGTCCATAAACAGCCGTTAACAAGAAGCAGTTAACAACTATTATTGCTGTTACTTTCATTGCATTCAACGAAAGAACCCAATCTTTCGTTGCAATACACGCCCCCGCAAGAGTTTCTTTTTTTATAAACCTCTTAAAAAAGTTTTTGATTATGTTCATACTTTCTCCTTGTTTTTGTGCTATAAACACAAAAACAGCCCGGCTTATCTACATAAGCCGAGCTAAATTATTATTTTTTATTGTTAATATAATATTATCGTTACCAACATTCCTTCTTGTAAGTAATATTGCTAATAATAACATCATCATAAAACCAAATAATAGAGCATTCTCAATACACACAAATTCATAGTTTCTAAAATAACAGAAATCTCTTGATTTCTTTATTTTTCCAACTAACATTGATGTGTTTATGGCTTTTGCTGTTTTTACTACCTGCGACAAAGAAATAACGTTCGGCAATATCGAATATCCGAAAGATGCTTTAGCGGAATTGGAATCTTTTGCAGCATTGTTTTTATCTTGGCTCTTTACGGGAGCTATCGGAGTTTCCGCTTCGGTATTTACAAACATTTTAGAAATGACATTCATTGGCAAAGTAGAAATATAGAAAAATTGAACAAGCAATGTATCCGCAGATATCTTAGCCGTTTCTATTAAAGAAAAATCGGTTTTTATCTCGATAACACATACAGAGCTTATCAACATAAAAAAAGCTATCACACAAGAAAAAAACTTGTGCAACAAACCAACATTAAAAATAATGTTTCTTGCCTTTTTTTCCATAATATCTCTTTTAAATTATAGGCTACTCTGCTCCTTCTGTCAATAACTTTGTAGCAGCACCATATTTCCAACCAAAAGTATCCATCAAAGTATTCAAAACTCTTCTTACTTCAGAATCTTCCTGATCTGCTTTAATACCATTAAACCTATCCTTCGCAATAGCTTCATCTATTTCGGTTGCGTGTTGAATTAAACCCGTAACCATACTTGATGTAGGTTCATAGTCGGAAACAACTCCTATCCAAGATCTTTCATTAATAAAAATAACTGTTTCTCCTTTTTGTGCATCCCATTTTCCAACTAACTGTCCTTTGCTGTAAATATTCTTCGATATTATTCTTTCGTTTAAACTTTCATAAACTAACTCTTTGTCCATATTGTACCATTGTGTTGTTCCTGTTTTTCTGTCCCAAGTGGAAACCAACTTATCTTCGTTCCAAAAAAAGTCTTTAATAATCTCTTTAGAATCAATGTTAGGTCTCTCTTCACTACTACCATCTGTAACATAAACAGGTTTCCCGTTCTCATACCAGGTATACGTTCCTTTACCGCCAAACATAGTATCGGAATGATTAATTACATGATCTATTTCTCCGGCCTCGTTATAAACGTATTCCTGCCAAACTTCACCGTCTTCATCTTTAACTACTTTTATTGTTCCGTCTTCATTGTAATCAATATTTTTTAAAGTCGTATATAATTCCTTACCGTCTATATCGTATTTTGTTACTTCGGCATAAGAACCGTCTGCTCTAACGTTTACCGTATATCCGTCAAAATATCTCGTAATTACGGCTTCCTGATCGTTAACGGTATAAGATGCTGTTCCATGTTCATCGTAATAAGTTTTATTTTTTGTAAGATTATCCAAATGAAAATCCATTATTCTGTTTCCCTTGTCATCTTGTTTGTAATAATATTCTCTTACGATAAAGCCATCCGTATTTTTGACATATTTAGTCTTTCCTTCCAAATCAAAAAAGGTTTCATTGTATACCAAAGGATTTATATCCGCTTCACCGTTGTCTGTTGCATACATATTGTGTGTATATTCTCTAATTGATGTCATTAAACCGGTGTTGGTAGTATTTTCTTTTGTTTTTGTTACCTTTAATGTTTTTCTTGTTAAATCTTTTGTATCTGCTGTATACTCTACATCCGCATACAAATATGTTCTTTGAATGTATCCGTTAAAATCAACATCAACCATACTTCTTCCGTATTTATCGAAATAAGATCTTCCGCCGGTCATTTCATTTTTTATATAATGAACCTTTGATCCCTGTCCGCTGTAAACATACGATGCCGTCAAGTTTTTATCTTTATCGAAGGTTTTAGATACTTTTCCTTCTCCGTTTAATGTTTTGTATCCTAAAAGTCTTTCTTCTTTATCAAAAACTTCCTGTAATAATCCGCTGCCTTTTACCGTTCTCGTCGCACCGGAAAATTCTCCGTCGGAATTATAATTTTTACTTACTCCGCCCAAAGAAAAAGACATAGATCCGTCTTTACCAATACTCAAAGCTAATTTACCGTCGGATGTATAATAAACTCTATTACCGCTGGAATCAGTTGCGACTACAGGTCTGTTAGGTAAAACTCTCACCATTTGTTTAGGTTTAGCGAAATCTCTTAAGTCGGAAACTGATCGACCATGAGGTCCGAAAGAATAAGGATTGGGACCTTGCAGAAAAGATGCTTGTATATTATTAGTTATAAGAAATAAAAGCGATATTATTAAAGCTTGTATTTTCTTCATAAAATACCTCCTTTTTCTCCTATACTAATTATAATAAATATATATAAAATTTCGTCGAAAAAATTGTAAAATTTTTGTAAAAAATTACATCAATTTATTGTAGTTTATATCATAAACTTCATAGATTTCGAAAGTTGTTTCATCAACAACCAACGGGAAATTTTTTGGCGGTATTATTTCCCTGCCAAGAACTATAATATTTTTATTTTCCAATGAAGACAAATCTTTTCCACCTTTGTACAACATATAATTGTCGCTAAATTCGTCTACCAAAACAAAAGCGGTATAATCTTTATCATTCAAATCTTTTCTGTTAAAAGCAACAACATTACCTTTTATAACATCAAACAATATAGGTTTATTAAGAATTGTATTTGCTTCTACTCTTAATTTTGCTCTCTTCAAAGATTTTTCTCTCATTGTAACGGTTTCTTTGTCACCGTCAGCCGATTGACTTTGTTCAATACCTGTACCGACGGTTTCTCCTGTATCTTTAAATATAAGTTTCTTTACCCCGATAAACAATCTTACAGGATTACCGTCTATAGTCTCATTGTTTTTGGCTTCTCTGAATTCTCCTATAACACTGCAATTTTCATCTACATGTTCCGAAACATCTTCCTGTATTCCTTCTAACACATAGAATAGTCTGTTATTTCCTTTTAAATAATAAACACCGTTCGATGCTTTCTTCAAACTTCCGGAAACATTCATTAATAATGCAGTTGTTTGATAATGTTTATTCGATTCCCATTTATTTCTCATATATTTCATAACAATCATTGGTCCAACAGCGACGAGAATTGCCAAAATAACAACGATACTTCCAATGATAATCCACTTCGTACTTTTGTTAGATTTTTCCATAGATCATTCCCCTTATATTGTTAAAAAATTTTAAATATTTTTATTTCTTTATATTATAACACTAAAAAAACTTTTTTTCAACATAAAAGTTATTTTTTTATTATCATACAAAACATAATTATAACTCTATAAAATTTAGAAATATAATTTTATTTTGAAATGTTATTAAAAATAACGAACTAACTACCAAATTTTAATTTATTGACATAAAAAATATCCGGCATATTTCTATGCAGGATATTTTTATTTAAATCATATTGCCGATTAGAACAATAACTGCCAAGCATTTTCCAATTGTTGTTGAATATTCTCGTTCTTGCTTTCATCCCATTTGAAGCTATAGCCTTGTTCTGCGAGTTTAGCAATATTCTCATCAGTATTTTTACTAACCCAACCATATTCTCCATCAGCTTTCTCTATCGCATCATTAATAAATCCGGATTCACAGAATTTAGAAGCATAACCCTTTGCTTCAAGGTCTGCTTTAATCTCATCAGCATCCATACCAGCCTTAACCATACATGCTATTTGAATTTCTGCTTTTACAGTATCTACATCATCTTTACCGGCGAATCCACCACTATAACCTGTATTCATTGTCATTAATAAGCAGTGTTCACCAACAGTATTTTTATCACTCCAATCTACATTAACATCACCCATAAACATTACTTTTGTAGAATCTTCGCCACCTTTTCTAATCTGCTCTTGTACTTTAGTTGCAGTTTCTTCATCTACTTTAACAATAACAGTTTCACCTTCTACTGCATGGAATCCTGTACCATCCATAATGTTTATACTTGCTGCATTAACAGCAACATAATTATCAACTACATTGCCTTCTTCATCTTTAACAACCAATACACCATCTACATATTCAATTTGATCAGTAGATATTCCCAAAGCTTCTGCCAAGTTAGTTTTCATTTCATCGATTTGGTCTTCATCAGTTACAACATTGCCTTCTACTGCAGGATCGGATTCAGTATTTACATCTACTCTTATGTTGGTTTCTTCGTAAACATTGGTTACAACATTCCTTTGTGTGCTATATGCCTGTGCTCCACCTAACAATATTGTATTAGTAAGAGTGTAACCTGCAGCACATGTTTTAGTATCGCTATTTGTTGTTCTACCTTGAACTGAATATTGGATATGCGAATCTTTTCTTGAGGCGGTTACAGAACCATTTGTTTTTGTAACTGATTCATAATCTACATCACTATAATCCGCACTACCGGTAACACCATCTGTTCCCGGCATATTATCGCCATCCCATGTACTCATAGCTATTGTTGTTTGAGCTACAGCGGTTGCACCACCATTAGAGAATGTTAACATATTTACTATATCTGTGCCGGTATAACCGAGTTTAGCTAAATTCATATTCAATGCTCCGCCAAAAGCACTGTTCAATGCTGCAATAGATCCACCATTTCTGTTAGCAAAAGCATCTTTAACTGTCGGAACAGCAAGTTTGGCTTGTTCACTAGCTATTGAATTATTCTTATTTACTTTATTTACATTTGTATTATCTGATACAGCATCATTACCTTTTGTTCTTTGTTGTTTTAAAAGAGATGAACGAACAGCAACAGCCCCTGTCTCAGTTACTTCAGAAGCAAGTGTAGCAAGGTTGATATATTTTTGTCCTGCTTTATTAATTGCTTTCTTTTCTGCTTTTGTATATTTTTCCTTATCACCATAAGAATTAGAGAAAGAATCAAATGCATCTTCAACCATATCTGTAGCCAATTGCGAAATTTCAGCAATCGCAGTTCTTATAGCACCTTCAGCAGAATCACTTGACCCTGTAGTATTAAAACCTGTATTAATTGATAATAAATCCAATGCACCTGTAAGAATATATAATGCAACCATATCTGCTTCTGCACTGGAATTTAAATCGCTAGAAACATTAATACCAAAAGCACTAAGCATCTTAGATACATCTAAATTTCCACTCTTTGCAGCAGTCCTGATATAAGAAACGATTTTTTTAGCACTCTTACCACTATCTCTTAAAGACAACTGACCATTTTTAACCGTAAATTCTCCACTCTTTTTAAGTTGATCAATTGATTTTCCCGTAATAGCAGAAACTAAATCGAAAATGGCTTTAACAAATTTATTGTTATTATATTCCATTTTGTCTCTTTGGTTGTTTTCATCACTTACAGCAAACTCACCATCAATACTAAATGTGTTGATATCCAAACCGAATTTTTTCAAAATATCTGCCAATTCCGTATCAGATACATCTATATTAACATCTTCAGAATATTTAAAGGCATTTGCTATAGCATTTACTTTGTTCATATCAAGGAAGCCATTTGTAGTAAGTGCAGCATAGTTTGCAGAATTTTTATCAAACATTTGATCAGCATAGATACTTATAGAAGAAATTCTTGTTCCCGTTCCAGGTATTGCCTCATATGCACCAGTCTCACTATTATATTTATATTTTGAAGGGTCAACATTACCATTTGCAATCATATCATTATATTCATTTATCAAATCTTGTCTTGCAGCTTGATTTTTAAATGGGTTAGCACCATCATTCAAACCACCTACTGCGGTAAACAACTGCCTTCCCCATTGATCAAATATGGTAGTTGTTCCAACTTTTTCACCATTCTGATCTGTTCCGTTTGCATTGAAAAATGCAGTGATAACACCATTTTCGGAATAACTATACAAACCTACTGTAGTTCCCTCAGCATTAACAATATAACTTGGTCTGTTATTTGCAAAGTATGTTGTTTGGTTTGTTGTATAATCATAAGAAGATATTGCAGTATTGTTAGCAGAATAACGAGTTACTGAAGAAATTTGTCCTTTGAATTCGGACATTCCATTTTCTTTCATATATTTTTTCAAATCATCTTCATTAACCGTACCTTTAGATTTATAAGAATATTTTGCTTTATCTTCATCACTCAATTTCTTCCATTCTTCTTCAGTTTTCATATTACCTTTGTCATCATAATAACCATCTGCACCATATCTTACTTCTGCCGGAATTTCATTTAACAATTCACCACTATTTATTGTTGCTACAGGATCATCACTCCAACTATAGAACTGATAAGCAGTATCCGTTCTTACACCATTTTGGTCGTAAGTTATAGCTGTATAGTTACATGTCCAATGACCGGATGCAGTACCATTTTCTGTGCTATCCAATTCAAATGTTGCAGTTTGCATACCGATTTGGAAACCTTTATCATCATAAACATATAACTGGGTAGGTCTTATCCCGCCGGTTGTAGGATCACTCGTATAAGTTATTTGAGGTTTTCCATTCTCAGAAATTGTTAAAGAAGGACCTGTTACACCTGAACCGATTTGAATGCTTGCGGAAAAGTTCACACCGCTTGACAAAGTTTCTATTAACTTTGAGTATAAATTTCCGGATATTTTTGTTTTTGAAATTTCATAACCACTCTTAACTTCTTCTTCTGTTAAATCTTTTACTGCTTTCTTATCGCCTTTTTTATGATAAGTAAAAGCATCTTTTGCCTCAGCACTCAATTTGTTATACACATCAGCCGAAATCATTCCTTTGTCGGCTTTATAATACACATCACCTTCTGAATGCTTTGTAAATTTTTTCTTATCTTCTTTAGATAAGTTGTTATACTCTTCTTCGGTTATTGTTTTGCCGGCAGCATTATGATAACCATCCTCTTTATATTTTTCCGAACTACCAAATTTTTTCTTATCTTCATCTGACAATTTGTCATACTGTTCTTTCGATATTGTACCTGTACCATAATAACCATCTTTTCCATAAGTTTTCGTCGTCATAATATTTCCGTCAGAATCCATTTCCGTAACAGCCAAAGATGCCTCAGTAAACCCCATGTCCATTAAAAATGATTCCATTGAATCGTGTTTTAACAATTCATTTAAGTCTGAACCTCTTAAATTGACACCGGTTACAGACCAAATTCCACCATCGTTGTTGCAAGTAAATCTTGCACCATAGCTATCATACAATTGGAACTGACCACCTGCTGCTTGGTAAGATACCAAACTGCCTGCATAATAACCAAATACTGCCGTTAAATTCCCGCTTAACATATCGTCCGGGGATCCAACCTTAATTGTTACACTTTTTGAGCTAGTAGAACCCGAATAGTAAGAACTGAATTCTTTACCATACTTCGAGTAAGAATAGGCGAACAAAGTGCTTACGCCAAGACCTACACTTAAAACCATTGCCAAGACAAAAGACATAAATTTTTTGTTCATGGCTACACCTCCTAAAATAAATTTAACTCCCACTTCTCTGCTATTATTATAGTTTTTTGTTTAAAAAAAGTTTAGAATAAATTGTGAAATTTTTGTAAAACTTTAAAACTCAAATTAAACAAAATCCTTAACAATAGGCTACCCTGCTTATGTTTAGTATAGTACACACTATATTTTTTTTCAATATTTTTATAAAATATCAAAAATTTTTGTACCGGAGTACTTAAAATGAACAAGTTTGATTACAGAATACCTTATGCGGATACGGATAAGATGGGCGTAGTTTACCATTCAAACTATTTAAAATATTTTGAAATGGGCAGAACAGAACTTATGAGGCAAATAGGATATACATACGACGAAATGGAAAAACAAGGTTTTTATTTCCCTGTTGTATGTGCACAGTGCAACTATCATGCACCTGCTCATTACGACGATTTTATAACAGTCGAAACTACAATATCGGAACTTAAACATGTGACGGTTACTTTCAGTTATAAAATAAAATGCAATGATAAACTATTGGTTACAGGTTTTACTAAGCACCCGTTGGTAAATTATGCCTTTAAGCCGACAAGAATACCGCAAAATATAAGAGAACTACTTATTCCGCATATAGAAACAGCCGAGTAGTTGAAATATCGAGGAGCTTAGAACGGCGAGATGAAAAAACAAAAGTGGACAGATCAAGATATTTATTTTATGCAACAGGCATTAAAATGTGCCAAAACAGCACAAGAAAAAGATGAAGTACCTGTAGGTGCCGTTATTGTAAAAGATAATAAAATTATTGCAAAGGGATATAATAAAAGTATTACATTAAAAGATACTACCGCTCATGCTGAAATCGTTGCTATAAGAAAAGCTTGTAAAAAACTAAACAATTACAGATTAAACGATTGTTCTATATATGTTACCATTGAACCGTGTTCCATGTGTATGGGGGCATTAATTCTTGCAAGAATAAAAAATTTATATTTCGGTGCGAAAGATATTAAAGCAGGTGCTTGCGGAAGTATTTTAGATATTTCAAAAGCAAAGACAAATCACAAAATAAAAATATATAGTGGACTTTTAGAGCAAGATTGTGCTAAAATAATAAAAGAGTTCTTTAAAAACAAACGAAACAACAACTCATAACGTTTTGGGGGTGAGTTGGGTTCGACGGGAATGAAAGATGTAAAGAGTGCAAGTCCGAGTTGGTCGATGGCTCGGTTACTAATCGACCGAAAAAGAAACGACAAACAAATCGTTCCTAACATGATGTTGAAACCTATGGTTCCAGCATTCATGCCTATAGCTGCTTAACTCAGCTACGGTTTACCTTTGACACCTGCTATTAGGATAAACCGACAAGAGCAGGTTAGTGTTAATTTGCTTGTTCCGTCAAGCTAGCATGAAATTCTAACGGGACTGGTTTATAAAACAATTCCGTCCGGTAATGGTTTTATAAACGAGATAAATCTTTCCGGACTAAACTTGTAGTACTCTTACTGAAACGTTTTCGGACGCGGGTTCAATTCCCGCCACCTCCACCAAGAATTAAAGAACTTTTACTTTAAAATTCAAAAGGCAGATGATTTTATTCATCTGCCTTTTTTTCTATAGGTAAGTCGTTAACTATACATTGTAATTTGTAAATTATAAATTGCCGTTTTTATGCTGCCGATGATATAGCATAAATATCTGCTATATTGAATAAGTCCATAGGCATCTTCAAATCTTTTTCACCGTTTATCTCCATCAATGCACCTAAGTCGGTCTTACCTGTCTTCATCAACTCTTGAACCTGTACCAATTTTTCACTTAGATCTTTATCTGCTACAGATTTTTGCAATTTAACTATATTTATCACAAAATCAGTATTTATCTTTCCTCCACTTACAGATTTCGTTATTACACTCTGACTTACTTTTCTATTTGCTTCTATTTTCTTCACTATCTCTGATTCATTAGCTTTATCTAACCAATTTTTTTCTTCATCAAGGGATGCAAATAATACTTCTCTTATTCCGGTAAGTGCTTTTACTTGTGCATCAACTAACAATTTCGGCAATTTACCTTCCGCTCCCATTTGAACCACAACTTCTATTTTGTTAATTACCGCTGCATTTATATCTTCTCCCGTATATCCTGCGGCACCGATGTAATCCATCATTACTTCCACTCTGTCACCCGGTTTATATACCGTTAACAAGTATTTGATTGTATCAGATACTTCTTCAGCTTTCATTACACCATATACTCTGTTAAGCAATATTTCTTCACTCATTCCTTCATTTCTTGCTATCTCATTCTTGTCTGCCAATACTATGCCCGTAAATGCGTATCCTTCAGTTTCTATCTTCTCTATGTCTTCCTTACTGCTTACTTGAGCCACATGGTTCTTATCAAAGTATGCAATTACAGGAGCTGTTACAGCATCTTTATCCGCTAATGCATATTCCTTTTCTGCAGCAAGTTCTAATGCCTTATTTTCTTCCATTTTTTCAAAAGTCTTAATATCTGAAAGTCTCATATCCTTTATTGCACTAGGAGTTTTTTGTGCCACTTCTTTCATACTTACTATTGCTTTATCCGTATATTCCATTATCGGCATTCCTGCTTGTGCCATTCTTTGTTTAAGTACAGAAATATTTTCCTGATGAATTTCCGAAATTGCAGGATTTAGAGAATCATTGAATGCATTAACCATTTTCGTCAAATTCTTTCTGGCAAACGGTATAGATATAGGATTACTGTTTTGTGCAGTCACATATTCTTTATATGCTTGTTCTACATTTGCATATTGTTCTCTTATATTTCTATAAATTTCATTATCGCCAACTTTACCTTCCATAATTTGTGCTAATCTTATACCTTCAACTTTACCGGATAATCTAACACCTAATTGAGCTAAGTTCTGCATTATATCATTCGAAATTCTGGCATTATAAATAGAGTTTATATCATCTAACGATAAACTACCTGTCTTCATCAATGGTGCTGTCAAAGTAAATAATCCTGACAACTTACCATAACTTGTATAGCCTTTTTCATATAAAATATTTGTAATATTTTCAGGTGTAAGATCTTTGTCAAAATCGAAACCGAGCATTCCCAACAACCAAGTACAGAATTCGTACCATTCTTCATCAGGATAAATATTCTTTATTGCCATCTGAGCATACAATTTACCTTTATTCGTCAATATCTGTTCACCCTTAGAATTCGTGTACGATAACTCTTGATTATTTAAAAGGGTTTCTGCCAATTCTTCCATTTGTTGTTGCTGTTCAACGGTTGAAGATTCTTTTGCCTGTGTTACTTGTTGAACTTTCTGTTCTTGACTTCTTCCGCCTTCAGCTCCTATAGGAAGAACATAATCTTCAAACGATTTAATTACACCTACAAATTCAAACAAATCTATTGCATCGGACAAACCTTTATCTTTTACGGCTGCAATTTCAGAATAAGATTCATTTACCATTCTAAGGCCTTCAACATGAGTATCTCTTATTGCCGCTGCTTTACCCGTAAGTTCGAGATCTCCTAATACACTCATAGCTTCATCTAAGCATCTTTCGAAAGATTTTCTCAATACATCTGCAGGAGAATCGGATTCACTCTGTTTAAGGCTGAAATCAACAGAACCATTTCTTGTTGCCAAAGCTTGTTCCAATGCTTCATGTATAGCTTCTCTTTCCGTTTCATTTTCAGCATTTAACATCAATGTTCTTAATGTGCTTAACAACATTTGATCTCTCATTGAATCATTTAATGCAAATCTTGTTGAGCCGTTTATATCATATAGCGTTCTTATATTTGTAACGAATTCAACTATTTGTGCTTTTGCTCTTTCTCCGGTTACACCCTGAGATGACACAATTTGTTCTATAGCTCTATTAACATCAAAATCAACACTTCTTAAAATTTCATACATCTTTAAAGCTGTTTCATCTCTTAAATAACCTAATTCAGATAAACTTGTAGCAAGCTGTCCACTCCATAATCTTTGTGCATAACTCATAAGGTTTTCATTTGCACTAAATGCTTTTATTTGTGCTTCATAGCTCGACCTATCATAAGCAATATATCTTTGTGCACTCCACTTTTCACCTGATTTAATATTATACTCGTCCAATGTTTTTGATGAGGTTCTTCCTGTTCTCTTTATACCTTGTGCTGCATTTGCATTACTTTCCAAATAAACATCTGCTTTTACTTCAACAAAATCGCCCTGATAATCTATACCCGTCGCACCCATTTCATTTGCTATTATCAATCGTCTTGTACTTCTCATTGATTTCGCAACATAAGATAATTGTTTTTGCTTATCCTTTAACAAATCTGCTTTGTCTTCTTCAGAAACACCTTTGAGATATTCTCCAATATTAGATTCGGTGATTGGTACTATTTTTACTACTTTTTCCCCGTTTTCTTCTTCTATAACCATTTTACCTAGATCTGTTCCTGCAAATACGAATATCTCAAAATCAGATGTTATTGTTCCATTTTTATACATTTCTTCTACTATTGCTCTGTATTTTGCAAAGGTACCCTCTATCTTTCCTAACAATAATACACTTCCTTTTTCTTGATGTTTCATTTTTCTTTCTTTTAATTCTTTACCTTTGTCATCCAAATTACTACTATCTTTTATTGCTCGATCTATTAACGTTTGCATTCCGTTTTCACCAGATACATCAAAAACATCAAAGTCGTTTATATCTACTCTTTCAGGTGTAATTTCATAAACTGTCTTTGCTCCGGATCTGCTAACTATTAGTTGTTGTAATCCGGCTACAGTTCCTGTTGCACCTACAATTGCGGCACTGCAACCATTGTATATAGCAGCAAGAGATGTTTGCATGGTTGTCTTACTTGTTTTTGTAGATTTAGAAATAAAGTCGGCAATATCTTTTTCGGAAATTTTTTCATTTTCAGATACAGCATATTTATATGCAAAACCCATCTGATAGAAAATATCACTTATTACCATGTCTTCCTGTATACCTGATTCGCCAACCGGTTTAACCGTTCCATCTCTTTGTGATATTTGCATACCGCCCGTAAGGCTATCAGCAAACAAACCTCTTAATACACTATCTAATTGGCCGGAATCTCTGTTCGCGCCTAACAAATCAATAGCAGAATCACTCATCAATATCTGCCTGTCAGAACTTGTTTTTCCGATGACCGCTATCAAATATTTATTTTCTCTGTTTGCTTGAGCTAATTCCACTGCCGCTTCATTGGAAGTTTGGAAGTTTCGTATTTTCACATTTGTTCCCTTCATTGTTATATCCATAAATTTCCAATCTTTGTCCTCAACCAACTTTTTAACTATATCTTTCGCATTTACTCTATCAGCAATCTCTATTGTAGACTTTATCAATTTCTGTGAAGGAGGTTTATTATCTCCACCAATAACCGCAGCTGTTGTCGTTAGTGCCCATAAATGAATTTCATCGGCAACAACTCTGTTAACACTATTTAATGCATTCAATAATCTTTGCCCTCTCTGACCACCCATATTAACAGCATCATTTAACAAATGTCCTCTTGTTGTAGGATCCATTATAACAACCGTATCCGCATCGTTGTAAATTTTTTCTATCAATTCAACATTTGTCGATCCCGTACTCGTATCTCTGTAAGCCGTTATATCTGCTACTTCCAACCCCATAAATTCCATAAGTTGTCTTGCTTCGGTTCCTGTTCCCGAATAATTTCTTAAATCACCGTTACCTACAAGAATTTCCATTCTTGCTTGATCGCCTAAGAGGACTCTAAATATTCCCATATCCACAGCTAAAGATAATGTTTTTCCTCCACCCATACCAAGCGAAATATTGTCCATTCTTGCAAGTGCAGATACCATTTCGGATTGTGAAGCTCTTAATGTAAATTTTCCGTCTACAACATTGTACAAGCTTCGTAACATTAATAATTTTAATGCAATACCTGCTTCTTCTGCAGACATCTCTCCGGAATCCATTTTATTAAGCAATTCTTCTCTAAATTGTCCGAGTGAACCTTTCTTTAATTTTCCCACGAATTGTCCATTAGTGCCATCGCCATGCGTTTTTATAAAATCATCAACATATTTTTGTTGTTCTTCTATAGTTTCAACCATAGCGTTCCAATCTTTTCCACCGTTTCTTGCTATAACTTCTTGTAAAGCTTCCAATCTTATTTTTAAACTGATCTTAGAAGTATATCCTGTATCGGTTTGAAGAGCAGAATTATCCGAATATTCTTCTATTTGTTTTGCTGTAAGTTTGGAAGCATCTATATTATTCTTCTGTAAAACTGTATTTAGTAAATACAATTCCGTAGATGTAACTTTCAAATCACTGTTACTCAATTCTACAGTTGAAGTTAAACCTTGATATAACGGAACAAGTTCCAAGTTGGAAGCTATTGAGAATTGATTTAAGAATTTAATTTGTTCTACATTTCTATACTTTGCCAAAATCAAATCTACTCTCTTATCTAATATTGCACTATTATAATTCATTGCGGATTTTCTTGTTGCCAATATTTCTTGTTGTAATCTCTCAATTTCTTTAGCATCATTTCTTTCCGTAGCTCTAGCTAATTGAGCTTGTAGATCGGATAATTTATTCTTATTATTTCTAAACTTAACATAGCTTTCCAATTGCTTTAAACTTTCGGTTGCCGCACTTCTTATAGCTGCGGATGTTCCATTATTGGCAACATTTTGCAATATATCTTCAACAATTTTAGCTCTATCTTCTAATTCTGAGAACGAAGCTCTTTCCAAATTCAATAAAGCTTCATACAAATTATCACTTGTGAAATTTTGTTGTTGACCCATTGTTTTTAATATTTGCACTAAAGAGTCTTGTCCTTTAAATTCGTTTGAAAGAAGTTCTCTCAAGTTATCTCTTTCGGAATTCAGTATCTGTTCGTATACTTTTTTATTTGCTACTGCAGATATATCACCTATATAATCTTTAATGGATATAGTATCGTTCTCTGAAACTTTAACATCAAAACTTAGTTGTCTTGAACTTCCAGATTCGTTTGCTTTTATATTAATATTATCAATATTTTCCTCGCCGAATATATCCATCACGGATTGCAGACCTATTGTATTTATAAGATTTCTAAACGATTCTTGTCTCGTTTGATTATCAGATTTAGAGTTCAAGAAGTCTAAATCTGTCACTTTTGAATTACCAACTCTATTAATAACTTTTAATACATTATTCAAAGTGTTAGCATTTACAGTTATTTCTCCGTTCTTCAAAACAAATTTGTTACTGCCATCACTATTCAAAACGCTTGAATTTTTAATTGTGATTGTTTCGGAAGATTGATTGTATACAAAAGAATTTTGTCCATATATTTTGTTAAGATATTCTACAGCATTTTTATAATCGCCATCAGTCACGAAATTATTTGCTAAAACAGAATTTTTATTATTTTCTATTAAATCTGTTAAACCTTTAACATTTTCGCTCATATTTATTTCAAAAGTTTCTCTGCTTTCGTTATAACTTATAACCGAATTATCTTTAAATTGTTGTCTTACTGTTTCTAAATCTGTTGTCTTTAATCTTGATCTTGCATCGGCAACCGCATATGCTTGTCCCATCACAGTAGACAATGCATTTGCTGCTTCCAAATCACCTACTTCTAATTCACCAACGATATCAATATTTGCAATATTTACACCGTTTTCTATAAGACTTACTTTTCCGTTTTCATACTTAAATGTAAAACCTGACATTGTATCCATTTGTGCATATTGCAATGCCGAATTTATAAGTTCCGTTCTTGTAGCTGTCTTTCCAGCTATAATAACATTTTCTCTTAAAGCCAATCTCGCTGTCTCTAATGCCCTAATCTGTGCAGCTTTATTTGTAACATTACTTAAATTTAATCTTAAATCATTTACTGCTGTTGCTCTCTGATTATTTTGTATTGCAATGCTATCAATGTTTCTTGCTTGTGCATATGCAGATTCCAACGACATACATCCACCAACTAATGCTAAGAAGTCTCTTGCCGCTGTTTGGATATCTCTTGTAGAAGTAAATTCCAGAGATTCTGCCAAACGAGTCTCGCTACTGAACAATCTTTCCATTCCTTTTGCTTGGCTTACCTTAACTTGACCATTTCTTCCATAGCTTAACTTAACTGTTCCTAAACCTTGATTTATGTATGCTACGGCTTGCCTTAAGTCTCTTCTTGCATTTCTCTGTTGCATTGCATTTTGGATTCTGCTTCCGTTTTCTGCTACAGCTACACCTTTGCTTGCCAAATCACGTAACATTTCCATTCCTCTGGTAAAATCACAATCCGGAGTGTCATCAAACAATTCCTGTAATATTTCTCCAAAAGATCCTGTATCTTTCAAGAAGAAACCAGGTAAAGACTCTTTAACACCTTCTTCAAATGCCGTATTGAGCAAATCTACACCCGTATTAACATTTCCTAAAGCTTTCATTATTTCACCAAGTCCGGGCATACTCTGTAATACAGGCGCCAAGAATCTCATACCTATATTAACACCAAAACTAAACATATACATTTGCGGTGTATACAACAATTGATTTGCACCTTCAGTTACAGCCGCAACAGCATCTAAGAAGTTCCCTCTATTTGCAAGGTCGGTATAATATTCTATTTGGTCTGCCAAATTCAAGCCCAAAGAATCTAATCCGCTCAAGAAAGAATTTCCTCTTATAAATCTTAACAATGCACCTTCACTATTTATATTTAATGCCGTTAATCCTATACCCAAGACCTCATTAAATACCGCCATTCTGCTTATCATGTTAAGGCTTTGAGAGAAAGTACCTGCCACTTTATCAACTGTTCTCGAAAATCCTGTTTCTAAAATAGAATCTATTACTTTATTTAACGTATTGGTTAGACCATTACCTATCATACTTGATATTGCTTGCCATTTTGTTAAAGGTGTTTCTGCTGTTGCCGATGTTAAAGTTTCAAACGTTTTTACTAAACCTTTTTCTATTCCAAGATTTGTAATACTGCCGGTTAACATTCCGGTTAACATACCAAATGTAATGGCTTTAGTTAAATTAAATTCTTCTCCACTAATCGCAGTCTTAACTCCATATGCAGCAAATCCTACACCAAATCCACCGAAACTACCAACTAACGATACTAATTTTGCTTTTTCACCATGAGCCATAATGTCTGTAAAACTAGTTGCACGTTGAATAGATGATCCTGCAAAAGCGCCAAACACACTCCATGTAACAAGTTCGCCCCAATTGAAATCCCCGCCTTTTATTCCTTGAGCAATAGCATCACCGCCACCAAATACAAGAGCTCCTGTAATAGCCATATGAGTTTTTGCAAAATTTGTAATAGTGGCAATCGGATGTGCTCTAAAAGTATTCCACATATTTTTGATATTAAGTTTTCCGGAAGATATGCTTAGATATAAAGAAGCACCCATTGCAGATATAGTAGCCGTTCCAATACCAACTCCTACTGCTTCTAACCAGCTTATTTCACCAAAACTCCTATTATCAAATATCATCTGTTTACCAACATCAACAACAACGCCGGTTGCAAAGCCAATAACAATAGCTTTGCCTACAAAAGCTGTAGACAAATTAGATGCGGCAGCACCACTACCTGAGCCAAAACTTAATACCATTACTGCCATATCTATTGCCTGTCCAAAACAATTTGCAACACCAAGTTTATTATCATCATCAATGAATGATGCATTCATTATAAATTTCTGGCCAAATCCTTTAACAACATCACCGTATAAAGACAATGTTCCAAATTTTGTAACACTCATTGCTAATGCTGTAAGTTTAGGTGCTTTTGATAAGAAACCTGCTACTTTTGTTGCAACATTAGCAAATTTGCCCGAATACTTTATGGCTGCTATATTCGTAGTTCCGGATAAGAAATTTCTTACCCCTTGTCCAAGTACCGTTCCAAAAGTAACCCCTGCTGCTCCTTTGGCAGCGGCAATAGTTGCAGCCGCAGAACCTACATTTACACCAAGACTAAACGCAGTAATAAAATCTAAGGCCAACAATCCAGTATCTAATGCAATATTACCCACTGTCGATAGGCTCCAATCACCGGTTCTTGCAGCCGATTCTATAGTTCCTGCAAGAGCAGCACCATGTTCAAATGCAGAAGGAGCGATAAGTGCAGCAGAAGCAATTCCTGCAGCAGCTCCAACGAGCATTGTCGCTTCCAATGCTAAGCTGGTACCAAAAGTACATACAGCAGCTATAGCACTAACCGCAACAACACCAACCGCTGCAATAACACCGCCTGCTATTTCCCAGCCGGTTTTCTGATAATATTTATCATCTATTACACCAAATTCGTTAACCTTTGCGTTCTCTTTTACATAATGGCCATCTATATAAGAACCTCCTAACCAAGTACTATCCTTTCTCTTTATGGTATCGATTGAAAAATCTTGAGCCATTGTAGAGGTTTTCCAACCTGTAAAAACACCATCAGTACAAGTGGTTATACCGTTTCTTTCATTAAGTGTACCGACAAACAGTGCACTGGAATCTGAAGAAAGATTACTACCTAACCCCGTGTTAGTATCTTTAACACTTCCGTTTATCCTAAATTCAACATTAGATTTTCCGGACAAAACATTTAAGGTATTTGCATTACTAAACTGAACTATACTTCCGACACAAATATCTTTTATTACAAACTCATTCTTTTCATTCGTATATGTGAAGCCGTCTTGTCCTAAAAGCACGTCTTCTGCCAATATAAAATGTCCATTACCATCTCCTTTAAAGGTCGCACCGGTTAAGTCAATAAGTTCATTATTCGGACCATAAGTATATACTGATCCAACAGCTGAAACTATTGCATCATAATTGCTATCTTTAGAGTGACTATCTAAAACAGCACCTAAAGAAATTCTATCTCCGAGATGCAAGTTCGTTACAGTGATATCTTGATTACACTCGAATCCGTCATGCAAGATAGTTGTTAATGTTGCATTATCGGAAGAAAGTCCTGATACTCTAAAATCTTCAATGTATGCTCCGCTATCAAGTTTTTCAGAAAATAAATCTATGGTAGAAACCCCGCTGGTCTTTAAATCCGCAATACCTGAAACATCGGCAATTCCCTTAATATCATCAGCTTCCATATTAGCATTAAACCTTATACCAAAGCCGACTTCAGTATTATCTTCATCATGAATATTATCCATTACTGCAAGGTAATCAAACGGGCTTACGTTACATTCTTTATCTACAAGAAAATCAAAATCTACCAATTCACTTTTCTCACCATCTTTCTTTAAAAGACCCTCAAATGACAAACCTGCTTCCTTATATTTTGGTGCAATGTAATCTTTTACGTATGCTTCGGCTGACTCTTCGTTTCTAAATTCCCATTCAAGATTGTTTGAAGCAACAAATTTCCCATTCTGAACTTTAATACATCCTGAATTAAAATCTATATCTGCACCTTGTATGTCCTTTAAATCAGCAAGGGAGGTAACATCTTTTCTCGTACCGTTTCCATATATAGTTACACCTTCCGTATATACTGCACCTTCACCAAAAACATGAACAACAATTTTTTTATCTTCATTATTGTAAGATGCTTCATAGAAACTATCTGCACCGCTTCCCACATATATAGTATTTTCAGCATTTTCTATGTAATCAAGATGTTTTGCCATGATATTCATTTCAACACCGGCCGAACTACCACCTGTACTTTCTCCTCCTTTCGGTATTGTTTCAATAATGCCAACGTTCTCATGTACAAACACACCCAATTTACCCGTTGTATCTATTGTCGCAATTCCAGAACGAGCATCTATTTTTATGGTAGGTGAAAGTTCAACGTGTATATTATCTTCAAGTTTACCCGTCTCAAAATTAAAGCCAGTATATGTACCATCTATACCATAAGAATTAAACTTTATTATATTATTCTCTATGTCTATAACCTTAAATCCGGTTAATGTTAATGAACCGTCATTCCTTATTACCTCCGAGTATATTCCGGATTTAATATCCGGAGAATCGCTTATAAAAATTCTTGCTCTATAATCGTTAACATCTCCAATGGAATTCATAGTCCACGGAGAATTCGGGCAATGTAGTTGTGCAAAATCTTCAGCATTTGTTAACATTTCCTGTGCAAAATTGACCGCTTCAGCACTTATAGCAGCATTTTTTGTATCGTAACGGTTAGAATCATATACTATGCTTGTGCCCTCGATAGCCGTTTGAAACACACCAACATCAAATTCGCAAATATTGCAATGTCCATCCGTTTCTCCATATATTATTCTCAATATTGCATCAGTATAACTTTGACCATCCCCTGATGAAATATTGTTGGTTGCCGCAATGTAATTTAAGAAATTTGCCGCTGCTCCTACATGACCGCAACTGGAAAACTCTTCTCCCACTTCAGTTCCTTGATGACATATTATATAGAGTACGGTATCTAACCCATATCTGTCAACATAACGTTCTACTTCACTAATGTTACGTTTTACATCTGTACTACCTTTTTCATCTGTTTTGGATAATTCTATTGCAGCTTTATCAAGACGTTCAAGAGAGCTTACTAATATATCCGCATGTCTTAATTCATCTGCTGCCCATCTCTTTGCTTGGTCATAAGATAAATCCGACTCACTCATTATAACCTTTATCATTTTTTCTATATAATAATCTTCACTTTTGTTTTGTGCGGCAATCTGCTTTTGAACGGTTTCCTGGAATATTCCATTTATAACTTCATCCAATTTTCCATTTTTTATATCATCAACAGTATATGTCTTTCCATTAAACACCAATTTCCCATTTTCTACATAAGCTGTCCCATAATTAGCAGGTAACGATAGGGTATTTATATCTTCTACCAACTGTTCTAGACTGTTTGTTATAAATGCTGTATTGCCTTTCTCAGTCAATTGTATACTACCATCTTTTGTCATAACGGATTCATATTCCAATTGTTTGCCATTTACAACCGATCCCGGCAAATATGTAGAGCCTTCGTTCAATATTGTTGACATAGAGAAAACAGTGTCAATGTTAGCATCGGAATAATGTTCGAATAAACCTGTTGCTGTTCCGGAGAGAGGATTTTGAGCATCTTGTATAAATTTACCTTTAAATATTGAGATAATATCCGGTGTACCATCCGAAGATGTACTGTTTTGATTACCCTCTTTTGAAGTTGTTTGTTTTGTTGTTATTACCATACCATTTGTATATACTGTCGCATCATATATAGAAATTTCGTTCCCTAATATATTTATCCTTGCACCTTCAAGAACCGTAAATTCCGAACCATTATATAAGCCCGTTAAACCCGTACTATTTTTACTAACAGTTACAACTTTACCGTCTGCATCACATTCTTGTACTTCTATGGTATCACCATTGCTTTGCAATTCTAAATAACTCTGACCGCCTTCAGTAACAACCTTGACCGTTACTTCACTATATTCTTTATCACGCCATGTTATATTTTCCCCGAGAAGATTTTCTATGTTATTCTTTTTCAACAACGTTGCTGCCGTTATGTATTCTCCGGCTCTAAAGTTTCCGCTAAACGTCTTTTCATCCGTTCCTACAGCAGTCCAATGATCACCGAGCTCATATGAGCCAAAACAATCACCTACAAAACCGATTTCTTTATCACTATGACCGGCTCTCAACACTAAAGAGCCATTAGCATCAATACCTAGATTAAATTTAGAATTTTTATCTAATAATACACTGGAAGAAGTTGTGTATCCGTTTTCATCAATAACTGTTAAATTTATTCCTGCTTTTATTTTATCTTCACCCTGAAAAGCCAATATATAACCTAATGCAGTTTCGACATCTCCTGGAATGTAGGTTAATTGTTTTCCTTTAAAACCTCCTAAGTCAAAATCATCTATGTTCGTTACCAAATCCAACCCTTTTTCTTTAACGAGTCTCTTCATTACATCTACACTCACCTCGTCCATTATGTTCAACGTGGCACCATTCTGACAAATCCATGCTCCATTTGAATACATAACTAATGAATCAGTTTCTGTCCCCGTCTTTCCTATTTCTGCTTCACCGAAGAAAGTATAAATTTTCCCGTATTTTGCTAAACCGTTTAATATTTCAGAATTTATAACAAATTTAGGATCCCCATCGGTTCCTATATTTTCAAAACCGAAACCTGTTGCATCAATGTATATAGTAACCGAACTCTCTGTTGCTCCGTCACTAAATTTAGTTGATGGGGAAGACGTATCCCAATAAGTAAACAAAGTGCTTGTTGCCGTAGTTGATATTTGCCCCGATAATTTTTCTCCGGATTCATCCAACACATTTACACCTGTAACATATAACTTAGCTGTTTCGGAATTTTCCCCTTCTCCGAAAACTTGTTCTATTATTGCTGTATTTTTACTACTGTCACTAAAATCTACATTACAGAAACCTTTGTCCTTATTATAAGAGCATTTATTACCAGTTATCACCTGTACTCCGCCAACATCTATAATTGCATTTATTTCAGAATATGTTCCGTCGGCCTCTTTCTTGCTTATTCCATTCTCTCCTACCAACACACTTTTGTCTAATGCATCTAATATACTCTGACCACTTAAGTTATCTCTTAAATTAAGCATATATGTCACATCACCGTATTTATCGTCTTTTACATATTGCTGCATTACACTGCCAACAGTAGTTGATATATCTCCCATTAATTTGTTGTTTACGTCTAATACCTTTACTCCGCTCACATATATTTGTGCTGCACTTTCTCCTTCTCCTAAATTGATTATTGCTGTGTTTTGATTTGCATCACTGAAGTCCGCACCATCAAATCCTTTTCCTGTCTTAAATTCACATCCGTTACTCGTAAGCACTTGTATTCCGCTGTCTTCCATCGTTATTATCGCATTGATCTTACTATAACTCCCGTCGGCCTCTTTCTTGCTTATTCCATTCTCTCCTATCAACACACCCTTATCTATTGCATCTAATATATTCTGGCCGCTTAGATTATCTCTTAAGCTGAGTGTGTATGTTACTTCTCCATACGTATCATCTTTTACACGTTGTTGCATTACGCTGCTTGCTGTAGTTGATATATCTGTTCCCGTAACATTTTTATCTTTAACAACTAATCCTTTTATGTTTATGTTCGTTACATATACTTGTTCGGAATCCTCTCCGCCTACATTAAATATTGCAGTATTATTTGCCGTATTCCTCCAATCAACACTACCTACAATTCCTTCATCTACATCATATTGGAAACTGCTTTCTTCATAAGAAGAACAACTATTTATAACCTGAATATTATTTATCATGACACTCGCAACAATGCTCTGGTTTCCGGCAGACTCATTCTTTGTTTTAGTCAATATGGATTTTATCTGTTCATCAGACAAATTACCTTCGGATGTTATACTTATGCCACCCATAATATTAACGCCGGAATTAACATCCGTAGAGTAAATATATGTAACATTGCCTTCGCTTCTTACTACCTGCAAATTACTGCCGACAATAGTTTCTATGGAAGTAATTCCTGTTGCTGTCCCCGTGATATTTGCCCCTGTCAAAATAAATTTTTCATTTTCACTTCTTGTTACACTTACGGTGATATCACCATGATTTTTGCTAAAATCAATTTGTCTGGTACCATTGGACATATCTACTGTTACACCACTTATATGCATAGTACCATTAGCATAAGAAATATCGGCTTTTATATCGGCATTATTTATCACATAACTACCGCCTTCTTTAACAACTGTTCCATAATAGGTAATATTTGAATTTTTCTCTCTTTCGCTTCTAATAGTTCTATCTTCAACAATCTGATCATTTTCATTAAGGTCGGTATAATAAATGGCTTCCCCGTTTTTACCCGAAGCAAACCCCCTGGCATTTTCTTTGTCGATTGTCATAAAAGTACCATCAGATAACTCAATAACTTTATTTTCTTTCCCGTCAGTCCAAACGCCATCGTTATCTGTATCAGAAAAACCGGCATTTTCTAAGTTAGTTCTGGCATCTCCTTCTCCCTTTAAGAAATTCATAAATGCCACTACTTGATCGCTTCCCCAAGAAGCGATATCTATACCCGTAACTATTTTAATAACATCTACAGCCGTATCAAAGGATTGTTTTTGTAAGCTATCCTCATTGCCTAAGTTATTAAACATATCAAAATCCAATTCCGTGACAGAATCTAAAACTTCAAAATATCTCTCAGTAGGTAATGAATTCAAACTCTGCAATGTTTCAAATGTCTTTACGGAAAACAATCTTCCACCGGTCACAAAATAATCTCCGTCACCTGTTTTTATCTCTTGGCCCAAGAATGTAGAACCTTCCTTTATTATACTACCCTCTGCATAAACAGATATCGATGACACACCCGAAGACAAAGTTTTTGAATTTACATTTTTGAAAGTACCTTCCTCTATATACAAAATATCACCTTTATCAACTACAATACCTTCAAATGTAGAAGCTATTTGTTTTGATGCCATAGTCGAAAATTCTATTGAATCTGTAGCAACACCGGAATTATCATCTGTTTTTGTTTCTTCAGCTTTTTCTTCAGACTTAGATTGGTCTTGTTCAGAAACGTCAATTTTATCATTTATGCTTGCTTTTTTTATTGTAAAATCACCTGATAACACTGCATCTATAATTTTGCCGTTATTATCAATAACAAAGTCAATTACAGAACCAGCCTTCCATATTGCATTCTTACTGTTTTCGGTTATTTGTTCTCCCGTATCTGTAACAAAATTAACTGATAAACTGTTAACAATTGTTGCTTTATTATCTTCATTTCCGTTAAGCAACAATCCTGTCTTCATATCCGTTGTCGTTCCGTTACTATCCGTAATAGTAAAATCTTTTTTCGTCTGAACATATATCTTACCTTGATTATCATTGTTGTAATTATATAGTCCGCTCCAGAATCCAACAAAGTCTCCCTCTGCAAAAGAAGTTGTTATGGAAGATAATCCGTTTGTAAATTTAAAATTGTTTTTATCCAGTACTTCTATATCAACATCCTTAATATCTCTTGTTGCTTTAAAGCCTAACACTCCGTTCTCGTTTACTCCTAACGCCAAAACAGTACCTTTATCAAGTATAACTCTACCAATTCCATCTGCAGATGTTACGGAGCTGTAATTAACTTGTGCTGTATATTTAATATCTCCGTTAATAGCAGTGTATCCTATAATAGCATCTCCAAGGTTACCCACCGTACCGGACATAGATATTCCGGTAAAATCAAGAGAATCTTTTATATTTCTTTCAAACCCTTGTAACTGTGCTTTTTCCATATCGACAAGCATACCATTCAAAGTTTCGTTTGTATCCGTACCGTTATAAATATAAGAAGACGCTGCATCCGTTATTGTCCATGCACCGTTTTGGAATGTAAGGCTACCCTCTGTAACTTCAAAATGCACATCACCTTTTACGGTTTTAACAGTATATTTGGAATCTTTAGTCAATTCACTTCCTTCCGCAGCAATTGCACCAAGCAAAGATGAGGATGTTAATGAAGAAGAGTTTGCGTTACGATATATACCATGAATTTCAACTTTACTGTAGTCCGAAACAGTGTCGTCAACTTTTCCCGTAAAATTCATTTGTTTTTCTTGGCTCGGAGCACCTTCAGGTGTCGGTCCTTCAAACGTTTCATTTTGCACATATCCATCAAACTTAAAAGCACCTGAGATTTCAGCCGCTATCATTTCACCTGCTTCGTTTCTATAGAATTCTATAAAGCTTTCTCCCGCAACCCATTTTGCCGTATATCCTTCATCAACTCCGCTGATATTTGCGGATATTTCATTTGTCGCTATTACCTTATTACCTTGTGCATCACCAACAAGTTTTAAATTTCTGGCTGTTATGGTCGTTTCATCCGTAACTTTTATGTCAGATGTATTTTCTACATATAAACAACCTTTGGCTATATCAAAATCTTCACCGCTTGTAAGCAATATTCCTTTGTCTGCATTATATTTATTTACTCCTCTCCAGAAATCAACAATTTCTCCGTCCCTAAAAGTAACTGTCATATCTGTATCGGCATTAACAAATTCGAAATTATTTTCATCCATTATCTCCAATGAAGTCTTAACATCACCAACAGCTTTAAGTCCTAAAACTCCGTCATCTGTTACCGTAACAGCTACTGTAGAACCTTTATCCGTTTTTAATGCACCTATTCCATCATTACTCATTGAACGTGCATTATTGGATGTACTGGTATATGTTATCGGTCCTTTTGCTCTTTCATAAGTTTTTATTGCTGTACCAATATCCAATGCCGCACCGGTAATTTCAATGCCGGTAAAATCGGTTTTAGACATTTTCCAATCATCACCTAAAGTTTGTCTGTAATATGAATCTATATATTCACCTATGGCATTATCTGTATAAATTGCTTTAGAACCATCATCTCCTATTTCCCAACCTTTATCACCATAATGCATAAACCCGGATTGAGCTTCAAAAGAAATCTCTTGCCCGTCAAATGAATCTGAAAGTTTAGAACCTGCAAGTGCTGTAGCACCTTTACCTTCCGCTTTAAGTTCACCGTTTCTTATTGATATTACGGCATATTCATTTTTAGCATTACTGATATAATATCCGCCATCTTGTTTTGTATATATAGCTCTTGTATTTATTGTTTCTCCATTTTCTCCCGCAACGGTTGCCACTTTTCCGGAAGAAGATTCAATAGAATCGGCAACAAAGGCTTTTCCCTGATAAACAAATTCTGCGTTCGTTACATTGCATTCACCATTACTTAACCTTAAAGATATATCACTTAAAAATCCGTCTACAGTATTATAGCTGTCGTCAATAATAGTACAAGAGACACCTTTCCATACATTTTTTGTACCATCAACATCATTTACTGTTGTTATCGGATTCTTTCCTGTTATACTTGCCGTAACACCGTCCGCTTCAGACATATTTACGGTTACATCTATGGATTCACCTGCTTTTATCGTAATTCTGGCATCCGTAGGTTGTTCTTCTCCTTCGGTAACAGCTGTACCTGCATCTGCAGACACAACTTTATTTGCAAGTAAATCTTTCTTCAATGTTGTCGTACCGGAATATGATAAACTTAAACCATCTTTTGATAAAACGGAAGCATCTATAAACGATTCTACATTGCCCGAATAACCTATAGCTTCTACATCTTTCTTTGATAAACCGCTTGCAACTGCAACAGCAGTTTTAGCTCCCACTCCGGAACTTGTTAAAACATTTTTAATTGTTATTTCCGCTCCGGAAGCAATAGATGTAGAAATGTCTCTGTTACCTGTCCACCAATCACTGTTTATAGAATAACTTGCCTTACAATTACTGCCGGCCGTAAACTTAATAGAATTCGTATCAGACAAACCGATATTGAAATTTGATCCGGTTCCCAAAACAACACTATTCGGTAGGCCGTAACCATCTTCTGATGTTACGGTAGCATTTACTCCCGCGTTTCTGACTTCGGCAGACTGTACTGCTAAAGCACCTCCGAGCATTGTTAAATTATTAGAAGATACCGTTTTCATAGTTTTTGAAAAATCTATGGGAGATAAATCAACCTTTATGCCATCCTTATCAAAAGACGCAGACAATGCATCTCTTGCTGCTTCACTATCAATATAATTGAAACCGGAACCTTCACTTGCTGTCCAAGTTCCGTTTGAATTAACAGCTGTTCCGGATAAATTAGTTATACCTGCAGCGGTACTCAATGCAGATCCGTTCCACGCAGTAGTACCTTCCCCGATAATTATGGCATTTGTATTACCTTCTTCATCAACTCTAAAAGATAATACTGAATTTTCACCCGACAATATTGTGGTCCCTTTTCCATCCTGCACTATTTTACCGGCTGTGTTTACGGAAGGACTTGGGGCTTGTGAACCGGATGGAGAATTATAAGACTCATTTCCTGTAGATATAACAGTTTCTTTATAGCTTCCATTAACTTTTGTATTCACAAAATCAAAATTTCCTGTCGTTGCATATTTTTTTGTATTATAGTCATACAACAATTCTATATTAGTTAAATAACCTTCAAAAGAGGTTTCTACCTTCAAAGTCTTATCTGAATATCCTTCTAATTTAAACCATCCTCTTGCTATTTCGGGGGCTTCGGCATAAATACCCATAGGTGTCCATACTAAGTCATAATTACCTTTGTATATTGTGCTTAAACCTTTAGTACTTAATATCGGTGAAACTATGGAATTATCTAAAACTCCGCCGAATACTATATTGCCGCTTGTATTGACATGAATATTTTCAATTATTTGATTTTCATTCTTGCCTGAAGTACTGAAAGCTGATGATATTGAAGGAACTGTCTTAGCCGTATCATATATTTCTTGTTGATATTGACTGATTTTGCTTTCTACAAAGAGACTTGTTCTTCCCATTTTTTCAAGGTTAGCCGCTACATTTTGCCAACTTTTTAAAGATTTTGCAGCCTTTTCCATTGTTTCGGCAGCAGCTCTTTCTGCAGCAGCTTGTTCATGAGTTTTTATCCAATGTGTATCATTATACGAATAACTTTTGTATGTACTTGCAGCAACCAAGTTTCCTTCACTATCGTACTGTATCATATTATATGAACCGCCATTAACACCTGCAATGCCCTTGTCTCTTGAATAATATGTCGTGGTGGTAATTTTGGTTTGGGTTTGATACATTGCACCATCCGAACAATATTGTACTCCACTCCAAGAATATGAAACAGAGTAACCCTTAATACTTGTTACACCATATTCATCCCATTCCACATGTATCTTTCCGTCACCCATTGTTGATTTTGCATAACTTCCGTTTGCAACAAAAATTGCTTTACCGTCTTCTGTACAATCTGCAATTTTTAAAGAATAACCATTAGCTATGGTCTGCCCCTGTATGGTAGATCCTCCTTGAAATATAGCACCAACTCCCATTACTACAAAATTGCCACTGTTTATTCTTAAAGTACCGTTACTTACGGTGTATCCTCCGTCACGATCTTCAACTATAACAGCATTTGTTCCTCTGCCGTCAGGTAAAGTTTTGCTACCTCCACTACCATTTTGATCTCCTCCGCTTGAAGGCGGAATATATATGGCATCAGTCACGGTTACTATACCATCAACGATATAGCAACCTGCTTGATAAAATTGAATTTGAGCATTTGCTTGTAATGTTATTTTAGTACCGTTATATGTCAACCCTTGTTCCGATGTCGTTTTTATTAGAAATTTATGTTCGACATTTTCCAAAGTAAATGTTCCGCTTAAAGTTCCCGATAAACCGTTTCCGTTCAAAACATCCGCACCTACATTATTGGTCAATGTCCATGTATTACCGTTTTTACCTACAGTGAAATCTCCCAATTGCATACCAACTTTTATTTGACTGTATGAACCATCATCGGTTCTCGCACAATAATGAGAGTAGTTATCATCGTGTATCAATACCAATAAGCCGCCACCCGGTACATACTGTACGTCATCAACTCCATACCAAATGTTGTTTAAATTGATATCCGTTAATTCCGTTTGAAATTTCTTTTTATTATCTGAGGTTATTGTATATTTATCATTATCGTTTTCCATTCTCCATACACCATCTTTTTTAAATACGGTATATGTTCCTACCTGCATTCCGGACTCAGAACTAAACCAATTTCCGTCTGCCAATGTAAAGTAAGCATCATAACTTTGCCCATTCACCCCGTTTGGAACAAAAGCACTTACCAACTGTCCAAGACCGTCAGGTGTTGTCATAACATCATTTACCGTAAGCCAATTATCTATATATTTTATTTCTGACATTGTTGTTTCAATTTTATTGTTTTTCCAATCAAAACCAATATTATATGCAGTATTATAATTTCTTATTTCGTATGTTCCATTATTTTCCGAGAATGTATAATTTCCTACTTTCATACCTGAATAAGATACCCAATTTCCGTTTTCATCTTTTGAGAAATATTTATTATCTCCGAAAACTAATTTACCGCTACCATCGGGAACATATGTAGTATCCAAAACAGATACCCAATTACCGTTAAACTTTATATTTGTTAATTCTGTTCTGAATTCTTTGTTTACTGTTGTTAACGAATATTTCTCGTTCTTCGATATCAACGACCACTCATTAGTATCCAAATTCTTAATTGCGGTATAATTACCTACGTTTAATTTATAACTGCTTACCCATGTACCGTTACTTAATGCGAAATATGCATCCCACAAATAATTACCGTCATTATCCGATATTTTTACACTTACCAAACTTCCGCTGCCGTCCGGCATTGTCAAAACATCGTTCAAATTGCTGTCTTCATACCATTTACCGTTATAATTTATTCCCAATATGTCAAAGCTTATATTCTTTATTAAAGTTGACTCATCCGTTCCGTAATTATGTTCGTTATAATTTAATCCGTATTTTGTCATTCCGTCATTTAATACTATATTCCAATCTTGTTTCGATTCTACGGTATATTGTTTTTGTGCAATTCCGTTTTCATCCTTTAATGTAACAATCTTTGCACCGGCAACAAGCTCAACCCATTTATTGTCTGCATCAAAACCATAATATTTATCTCCTACTTTTACAGCGCTGTTACCGCTCGGCAAACTGCTTACTACATCAGGTGTAACAAAATCTTCACCGTTTACTCTAACTTCCGTTATTTTTCTGCTTGCTCCGGTTAATACATCACCATCCGTAGTTAACGTTAATGTACCCTTTGCTGAAACCTCTCCTTCTTTTTTCTTTAATTTACCGTCTTCTACTACCCAATTTATTTCTTTTATATCATAAGCTTTCGTATATGACATTCCGTCTTTACTAAGAGTAAACTCTTTTGTAACATCATTAATTTCAAGAACTTCTCCTCTCTTTAGTTTTTCGATATCACTTGTAACAGCTATATTTATTATTTTATTTCCATTGCTGTCCTTTTGTAATCCGTAGAAACCGTCTTCATCTCTCTGTAAAGCAGTTTTATTTCCCTTATTATCTCTGTATTCATACTGACTTGATGCTATGACTTCTCCCTTATAATCATCATGTGCAAAATCTTTTGCGGAATATACTATACCGACAGAAGCTCCAACATTATCTCCACTTGTATTTACGTACAATTGATTATATACTACCGCATTATTTGTTAAAGTTGCCTGCCCGTTTTCATCTATATTCAATACAATTTTATCGTTACCGCCCATATCATCAACTATATAATTACCAAGCCCCGTATAACCTTCTTTATATGCAGTTAAAGTTACCCTTGTACCTTTACCTGTTGCGGTAGTTATATCCACAAATCTGTTTTCATAGGCTGAGTATTCTTTATACTCGGTTAAAACCGTTGCTTTTGTTCTTAAATTTAATTCTTCCGTGCTTATTACACCGGTATCACAATATTTTGTTTCCGTTGCTATATTATTCGTTGTTAATATAGTTTTACATACTCCCGACTCTGCAACATAATTTGTAATTTCTTTACCGTTATCACCAACTGTTACCTGTATTTTAAGGTTACCTTCTACAACTCTTCCCGTATTTCTTGTATATGAACCGGTTTTTAATACGGTTCCGTCACCTGTAAGATTTGCTCTTCCACCGACTATACTCAATATACCATTACTTATTTCATAAGTGTTGCCTGTTTCCACAACAAGAGCATTTGTGTTTGAAGGTGTTGTTTTTGATTCTTCGCTGCTGCTATCATCATCAGCCGAAGAACCGGACGTTTTTGTTTCTATATACTTGTTTCCGCCTAAATCTATATCTCCCGCAAAACTCATAGCTTTATTATCCACTTTCATAGATCCTGCCATTACTTCAAAGCTTACTTCACTACCATCAGGATTTATATGGACATATTTCGAACCTGTTAAATCATTTATGCTCGTTATGTTCATACTGTATTTATCGTCAATCTTTTTCCATGAATAAGAGAACTCTTCGTTTGTTATTATGTAATCTCCTTCACTATACAACCCACTTCCCGGTTGAATAGTTGCGGACATTTTTTGTCCTATACCAAAATAACTGTTACCGGATATAGCATTCCCTTTTTCATCATATACCACATGTATTTTTGTATAATCTTTATCATCACCCAAAGCAATTTTCCAGTTTTTGTCGACAGTTATATCCGAATAGTAATCAATACTGAAAGTTCCGTCCGCATTTAGAAGTTTTACTTGAGCTGTGTTTTGTGTCTTGTCCTTAAATGAATAAGTATAAGATTTTATATCTGACACATCGTTGAAATTTACGTTTGTGGTTGTGTATGTAGAACTGTCCTTATCTGTTTGTACTGTCCTACTATAAATCCCGTTTCCGGTTATCTTATAACTGTTAAACCAATCTTTCCCGTTCGTTACTTCCATTGAAGCCATTATTGTATCAATAATTCCCGTTCCGGAATCTTTTTCATAAGATACGGTTCCTTTCGCACCATCCTCTACGGTATAATTGTTTCTCCAATCCCAACCGAAGTTTGCAGAAACTCCCATTGTAACGCCATCTTCCGTTTTGGAAACAATACCTTCCCCGTTTTTGTAAGAATATAATATAGATTCTATTATGTCACTTTCTGTAGCTTGACCTAATGCCGTTGCTGTAGAAGAAAACATATCAACATTTTTACCGGTTACTAAATTTTGATTATCATTTAATAAATCAACATATTCGGCAAATAACTTGCTCTTTTGTTGTTCTTTTTCTTTTTCTTTTTCCTCTTGTATTTGCTCTTCCGTTAATTCTTGTTCAACTTCTCCCTGCATAATTCCCGTTTCTGTTTCTTTCGAAGATATATCAACTTTAGAAGAACTTGTTGATTTTAAAATACCATCAAACATTTCTGTTTCCTCTACGTTTACGGTACCTGTTCCTTCGTTAAATACTACAGATTTCACAAGAGCTTTGTGTCTGTTTATTGTTTCATCAGTATTTCTTCCATATTCTGTTTTGTATGTGCTTACTATTTGACCTTTAGAATCCAATGCCGTTAAACCATCATACCCGCTGCCTGTTATATTGTAAACTACACCTTTATTTCCTTCGTCGGATATTTCTTTTACATTGGCAAATCTTTCACCTGCTTTTGCAGATACGGTTGCAGTTTGAACATCCTGCATATAATCCGTTATTTCTACAACTTTAGTGCCTTCATATTTTATATTTGTGTAACTGACTTCGTTACCCTTATCATCGTATATTTTTAAATCCGATATTAATTTCTTTGATTCCAACCATTCCGTTCCGTAAGTATATCCCGATGTTGTTACCGTATCTGCATAAGCTTGTCTGTCTTCGTTTGTAAGATTTACGGTTGCCTGTGATGTTACAACATTTTTTGTATTTTTTGTTACGACTTTATTATTTTTTACTTCTACAAATTGACTACCGTTACCCAACACTGTTACAGTTTCGTTCCCGTTATCTATTTCTATATAATTGCCTGCACCGGAATATGTTTCTAAGAAATTATTCATAGCTTCTAAGTCATTAAAGTATATTTTATCGTTACCTTTATCTCCGGCCATCATTTGTTTATATTGACTTGAAATTATTTTACTGTAGTATGCTTCCTCACCGCCTGCCTTTAATATTGCATCGGCTAATCTCTCGTCAACTGTTCCGATATTTTCTATATCGTAATCACTTAAGTGTTCCAAGAAATATCTTGCTTCCTTTACTTTATCAAAATCTTCTCCTTTGTCTATTTTTTCTTGTATTGCCTTATAGTAATTCTGTGCTATACCGCTAAATTCAGTATCTATAACATTATCTACGGATATTTGCATTACTCTGTCGGAAATAACATCCGTTACTGCTGAAAGTGTTCCCAATATATCACTGGTGAATGCACCTACTACCGTTTTTGTTGCATCTACCGCAGCATCTACAACATTTGTTACATAATCTGCAAACTCGGTTCTTAATGCCTGAGATTGCATATGTAAAACTTTTTGATATAATTCATCAGCACCCTCTTTGTCACCATTTAATGTTTTCCACATTTCGGAATTTTCTTCCAATTGATTTAATATACTTATTGCATACTCATCGCCTTCTTGTGCTCTTTGTTTTATTATGTCATTTATATCGGATTCTACTCCGTTATGTACAGCTGTTATCTCTTCTTCCGTAAATGTCTTATATCCATCTGTATGGACACCTACATTTTCTACATTTGTTACCAAGTTATTATATGCCGTCGGATTTGTATATTCAGTTACTCCTGTTCCGTCGGATGTTGCAGTATAACCGAATTGACTTCTTACGGATTGTGCCAACATATGTGCAGTATTGAGGCCGTCAATATCTCCTGCTTTGCTTGCTTCTCTCGCATATTCTTGTGCCGTAAATATTTCGTTTACCGCAAGCACGGCAGCATCATTCCCTTTTGATGCGGCATAATATAATTTTTCATCCCCGACCAAACTTGCGGCTTGCTCTGTATCTAAAGCGGAATAACTGTTTACAAGAGTTTCCTCGTATTTAGGTCTTTCTACGATTTCTCCTACTCCGGTTCCGTCGGCAGTTGCCGTTGCTCCCGTATAATCAAGTCTTGCCTGCTGTGCGGCTTCATGTGCGGCTTTTTTGCCTGCTTCATCTCCCGCTTTATTTGCTTTTTCCCAGTCTTCTTTTGCTTTTGCTATTGCATCTTGCGCAGCTTTTGCAGCAGTATTACCTGCGGCAGCATCTCTTGCTATTATACTATCAACATCCGTTCCGGTTGGAACTGCACTCGGGATAGTTGAATTTGTTGTTTGAATTGTCGGTGCCGATGCAGGAACAGCTGTTGATGCCGCTGACGATCCCGTTGAAGATATTGCTGATTTTATAGTATTAGTGGCTGTTCCTATTAAAAATGTACCTCTTGCTGAATTATTCGTAGTTGCATTGTTAGACTTCATTATAGGTGATGAACTTGAATTTGAACTCGAACTTGAACTGCTTGATGAACCGGATGAGCTATTGTTAGATTTGTAATAATAATCGTCATCATAATACGAACTTGAGGAAGATGAACTTGATGAAGACGAACTTGATGAAGATGAACTCGATGAAGATGAGCTTGAAGACGAAGATGTTTTACCGGACGAAACATCTGCATATTTCTTTGTATCCACAACTTTTCCTACACCGGTTCCGTCGGCAGTTGCCGTTGCTCCGGTATAATTAAGTCTTGCCTGCTGTGCGGCTTCATGTGCGGCAGCCTTACCCGCTTCGTCACCGGCTTTATTTGCTTTTTCCCAATCTTCTTTTGCCTTTGCTATTGCAGCTTGTGCTGCCTTTGCAGCTGAATTACCTGCCGCAGCATCTTTTGCTATTATATCATCTACACTTGCTTCTGCACCCAATATACCTTTCTGTTCTTCGGCCTCTATTGCCGTACCTTGAGAAATATCTCCTCTCGCAATCATTGTACCGTCTGTCCAATCGTATTCCGCTTTTAAAGTTTCTGCTAACTCTGCTACTGTTACGGTTGATTCATCATCTGCCTTACTCGAATCTTTTATAATTACAGTACCTTCTTCCGAACCTTTTTCAATTGTTATATAATGACCGACTTCTTTTCCTTCTTCATTCTGTGCTCCGACATGCAATATTACCGCACCATTATTCAAACCTTCTTCTATCGCCTCTGTTCCATCTATCTTATATGCATCAAAAATCTCGGTATCACTACCTTCTTTTTCTTGTAAATTAGTATTCAATGTATTAACCATTGCAGCAACACTTGTCTGATTATCTTCCGTTCTATTTACACCAAGAGCAATATCTGCCGCTGCATTTTGTATGGCTGCTGTTCCTGCTGTTATTGCCTGCCCTGCAGCTTTTAATGCTTCTGATACCGCTACTGCCGCACAATTTATAATTGCACCGACAGTATTATTGTTTTCTGTATTTACCAAACTTGCAACTGCATCCGCAGCACCTTCAAAAACATTTCCTACAGCATCTGCCGCAGTAACTGCCAAATTCTTTGCACCCTCTACAAGTGTGCCAACCAAATCTTTACTTTTTCCTGATTCTTCTTTCTGAACACTTGTTATATTTTGTTCTACTGATTGACCTTGATTTGTTACCTGCCCTTGTCCTACCGCAATTTCTATAGCATTATTTATTACTTCTCCGGCACTTATTTCGCTATTGTTATCTAATGCTTCATTTATTTTACTTACAAAATCGCTATCTACTTCTTGTCCGTTTAATTTTATACTGTTTACTTTTGTTACTTTACTGCTTACAACATTTATTTCTCCGGACTCCATTGCTGCTATAAATTCTTCATCGCTCATTTTATCGTACTTTGCCAATCTTTCATTACATTTATCTATTCCTTCCTGAGTTTTTTCTTCTTCATCACTGCTTAATACTTTTCTTTCTACATCCTTTCCTTCCAAAGCTTTATCCAAATCTTCACCTTTTATCTTGCCGGTTTCAGGATCCGTTAGTTCATCAATTTGTTTGTTCCATTCTTCTTCTTTCTTTGCACCCCATTCTTCCTCATCGGTATCATCAGGTACTTCTTCCGTTATGGTCTCTGTCACTTCCTCTTCTTCCGTATATGTTACTTCTTCGGTATCTTCGTATGTTTCCTCTTCCTCATATGTGTATTCATATGTATATTCATTACCGTCCTCATCTATGCCTGTTGCTGTTCCTGTTCTTGTTACCATTCTTGTCTTTTGCACTGTTACTGTTTTTGTTTTCTCTACGGTTACAGTCTTTGTCACTGTCTTTGTTACCGTTTTCGCTCCTGCTATATCCATCATTTCTTCTTTACTTATTTCTTGAATTGTTCCTTCTTTTGCCTGTTCTTTTAAACCTTCACTTGCGCTCAACACTCTTATCTTCAAATCTTTATCTTCGGCTTTATAGCTTACTCCCGTATCTTCCCCGTTAACATCAATTCCTTTTTCTCCGCTTAATACAGCTTTTAATCCTTCTCCCGTGTATTCTACTTCAACCCCTCCTCGAACATTCGGATCACTTATCGTAAAGTTCCCGTTTTCCAACTTACTTACCGTTATGTAATGGTCACTGTTTACCCATACTATTGCACTTTCTCCCGCTTTTAATCCTTCCATAAATGTCTCTATATCACTTATATAGCCTTGAGCATCTTGTCCGAATTGTTCCATTACAGTCTGTATTGTATACATACTAGTCATTAATTGTGTATCACCGGACTTTATTAAATCTTCATTGTTCTTAGTGAATAATCCCGTACTTATTTCCAACAATAATGCTTGTAAGCCCAATACTCCTTTACTTGTTACATTTAAAACTGTTCCTAATGCACTTACTGCACAATTTATTATATTACCGCCTTGTTCTAAGAACTTTGCCAACAAACCTAATATTCCTTCTTTTTCTTCGTCACTCTTTCCTGCCAAAGCTTCGTCCAAACCTTCTTTAACTTCTTCTTTATTTACTCCGCTTTGTCTCGACAATTCACTAACTATTCTGCTATATTCCTGCTCAATATCCAATTGTGCTTTATATTCTTCCTCTATTGCATTTATATCGCTTTCATCTTGTTCTTGTTTTTCTTCTACTTTCATTTCTTCTTGTTCATCTATATCTGCTTTAACTTCTTCTCTTGTTATTTGCCCTATTTTTTCTATCTCGCCTATTTTCTTGTCTCCGCTTACTTTTCCCTTCTCAAATGCTTTCTTTCTGTTTACCAATGCCTGGTAATATACTATATCACCCTGTCCGGAATATCCCAATACTTGTTCTTTTTCAGCATTGTATACAGCTACTATTTTGCCTTTTTTCTTATCTTTTATTACTCCGTTTTCTTCGTCTATCTCTATTATGCTGTCTACTTCTTCTTCACTCATATTTCCTATCACGTTCATCGTATTTACACCTTCTCCGTTTCCGGTCTTTACTGATTCTTGAGCATCCACCATTCCTAAAGAATCTTCAACATCGGTTTTTCCTGTTCCCATTACCTGTTCATTCTTTTCTTTGTTATCTTTAGCTCTTCTCTCACTTTTTGCATATACCGGCAGGTTAGCTATGTTCAATACAAAACATAGCACTACCAATATACTCACCATTTTCCTGAACACGTGGTCGCTATACGTCTCCTTAAAATATTTACCTATCCCCATGACTATCTTTCTTAAGATATTCATTTTTTCCTCCTGAACTTCTTCTATATTTTTATTTTTTATTTCTTCTTTTTTCATTTTGTTCTTCGCTTTTACCTCTGTTTTTTGCCTATACAAAAAACAAAACTAACCTGTGCCTTATCAGCACAAGTTAGTTTTATCCTCTATATTTCTTGTTATTATTGCTATTCCGTCTTCTTTCCTGTTCCTTATAGCTACCACAAACACTATAAAAAACAATAGTCCCATGATTGTATTCACGCTACAATACACCTTAACATTGTTATATAGCCTATACAATCGCTCTAATATTTTACCTATAGATACAATTACTAGTTCATCTTTCTCGTTATATACTACTAATTTTTTATATTGTCTGCTCTCTATTTCTATTCCGCTGTCGCTGCTTGTATTTACCGGCGTTTCTTCTTTATTTTGTCCGTTACTTATCGGTGCTTCGGCCCCTGTCTCTCCCAACCTCAAATATCTATATAAATCTTTCGTTATTTTGTTGCTTATTGCTGTTAATGTATCATTACAACTGGTAAATGTCTCAACTATTATATTATTTACCACAGCACCCATTATTGCTACTATACTTTCTTTATTATCTATTGATTTCGGCATGAATCCGTTTATTACCATACTGCAAAATATCAGCACGGCAAGAGTCGTTTTTACAACTCTCACGGACAATAAACCCATAATTGATTTTATTTTAATCAATTTCACCGGTTTTTTCCTATAAAACTTTACAATTAAATCTTTCTAAAACTATAGTTTATTTCATTTGTTTTTTCAATGTTTTTTGACACTACACCAAACTACCATAAATTATACATTTTTCATGAAAATTTTTCTTAAAACAATTGTGAATTTTTTGTAAAACTTTTGTTCAAATTGACAACATATACTTAAAATAGTAAAATCTTTAGCAAAATTTTGTATTTTACACACATATATTATGTAGTTGTATATATAAAATAAAGGAAACAGTATAAGTGTTTCCAAAGAAAAAGGAGAGTAGCAAAGATGTTAGCCAAAGTAAGAAGTTTGTTGTTAGCAGTATTTGCAGTGGCTATGGCAAGTGTTCCAAGTTTTGCAAGCGAAGCAAACCTTGTATTGCCCGACTTGTCATCGGTTTCGTTTTTGGAAGGAATCAGCGGTTCAGCATTGTTAACCGTTGGTCTTTTAGTTTGTGTTTTCGGTTTGATTTTCGGATTTATTCAGTACAAATCAATCAAAAATTTACCGGTTCACAAATCTATGTTGGAAGTTTCAGAATTAATATATGAAACTTGCAAAACATACCTTATAACACAAGGTAAATTCATTATTATATTGGAATGCTTACTTGCAATAATAATAGCAGTTTATTTTGCAAACACAGGTTTCGCATTCTATAAAATCGCAATCATTATTCTTTGCAGTATTATAGGTATTTTGGGAAGTTATGCTGTTGCATGGTTCGGTATGAGAATCAACACATTAGCAAACTCAAGAGCAGCTTTTTCAAGCTTAAAAGGAAAACCTTTCCCGACATTTCAAATTCCTTTAAAATCCGGTATGTCTATCGGTATGTTACTTATAAGTATAGAACTTTTCGTTATGCTTATAATTTTGGTTTTTGTTCCAAGAGAACTTGCAGGTCCTTGCTTCATAGGTTTTGCAATCGGTGAATCTTTAGGTGCTTCTGTTCTTAGAATTGCAGGCGGTATTTTCACAAAAATCGCTGATATCGGTTCGGATTTAATGAAAATCGTTTGCAACATTAAAGAAGATGATGCAAGAAACCCGGGTGTTATCGCAGATTGTACAGGTGATAACGCAGGTGATTCTGTTGGACCTACAGCAGACGGTTTCGAAACTTACGGTGTTACCGGTGTTGCTTTGGTAACATTTGTTATACTTGCAGTTAAAGATCCTGTAAACCAAGTTAAACTTCTTGTTTGGATATTTGTAATGAGACTTATAATGTTGATTGCAAGTGCTGTTTCTTATTGGATAAACGGTGCTTTGGCAAAATCAAAATACGGTAATGCAGACAAAATGAACTTTGAAGCTCCTTTAACTTCATTAGTTTGGATTACATCTTTTGTTTCTATAGCATTAACATTTGTTGTTTCCAACCTTATAATCGGTGATTTGGCAAACGGACTTTGGTGGAAACTTTCAATAATCATTACTTGCGGAACAATAGCGGGTGCCGTAATTCCTGAAGTTGTAAAAATATTCACATCAACAGCAAGTTCTTTCGTTAAGAATGTTGTTAATTCTTCAAAGAACGGTGGTGCTTCATTGAATATTTTGGCCGGTTTAACATCAGGTAACTTCAGCGGTTATTGGATGGGATTGGTTATAATAACCCTTATGGCTATAGCTTACGGAATAAGTTCTTTGTCAGGTTTTGATATTATGGGTCACCCTGCAGTATTTGCTTTCGGTCTTGTAGCTTTCGGTTTCTTAGGTATGGGACCTGTAACAATAGCTGTTGACTCTTACGGACCTGTTACGGATAACGCACAATCAGTATATGAATTATCTTTGATTGAAACTATTCCTAACATTAAATCAGAAATCAAGAAAGATTTCGGTTTTGAACCTAATTTCGATAAATCTAAAATAACATTGGAAGAAAATGACGGTGCAGGAAACACATTTAAAGCAACAGCAAAACCTGTATTAATAGGTACAGCAGTTGTTGGTGCAACTACCATGATATTCTCCATCATATTCACATTGATGGCAGCAAACGGAGAAAGTGCAGTAGCTTCTTCATTATCATTGTTACATGCTCCTTTCTTGTTAGGTTTGATTGCCGGTGGTGCAGTAATTTACTGGTTTACCGGTGCATCTAACCATGCTGTTACAAGCGGTGCTTATAAAGCAGTCGGATATATTAAAGACAACATTAAGCTTGACGGTGTAACAAAAGCTTCTACGGAACAAAGTAAAGAAGTTGTTAAGATTTGTACACAATATGCTCAAAAAGGTATGTGGAACTTATTCTTGGTTATATTCTTCTCAACAATAGCTTTTGCATTTATCGAACCATACTTCTTTATAGGTTACTTAATATCTATAGCATTGTTCGGTTTGTTCCAAGCAATATTTATGGCAAATGCCGGCGGTGCATGGGATAATGCAAAGAAAATCGTTGAAGTTGATATGAAAGAAAAAGGTTCTGAACTTCACAAAGCAACAGTTGTAGGTGATACGGTTGGTGATCCTTTCAAAGATACTTCTTCAGTAGCTTTGAACCCAATCATCAAGTTTACAACATTGTTCGGTTTGTTAGCATTGGAACTTGCATTAACATTAACAAACCCTGTAGCACATATAATTTGTGCAGCAATATTCTTTGTAATTTCAATCGTATTTGTAGTTAGATCATTTACAAGTATGTTGATAAAATAATAAGAATATATTAATGAAAAACAGCAGGTATTTTTCATACCTGCTGTTTTTTTATCTATAGACTGCCACGGGACTTTGTCCCTCGCAGTGACAAATTTATTATCGTTCAATTATAAATTGTAAATTGATGTATTAAACTCTTTTGAAAAACTTTTCCAAATCGGATAGTGTTAATGTGTAAACGGTAGGTCTTCCGTGAGGGCATGTCCAAGGCATTTTACAAGCAAAAAGTTCCCTTAATAAGGCTTTTGCCTGTTGCTCGTAAACTTTATCCCCCGCTTTGATACTTGTCCTGCAGGAAGCTCTTATAATTTTTTCTTTTATCTGTTCAACATCTGTTGCTTTTTCTTCTTCCAAAAAGCCAACCAAAACATCTATTATTTCAATAAAGTTAACATTGTTTCCTAAAAGTGCCGGATAAGATGTTAATCTGAAACTGTTATCTCCGAACTCTTCAACATCAAACCCTAAATTCTTAAACACTTCCAAATTATTTTTTAATAACATTGCTTTTGATTTTTGTAACTCAAAAACATCCGGTATTAAAAGTTGTTGTATTTTCAATGCTTTTTGTTCCAGCTGATTTAAAAACATTTCATATCTTACTCTTTCCTGAGCGGCATGTTGATCTATTATGTAAAAGTTTTTTTCTTTTTCCACCAAAATATACGTATCGAAAATTTGACCTATGAATTTAAAGTTGTCCTGTTGTTGCAACAAATCCGTTTGTTTAAGTTCTACCGGATCTGCAACCGAACTTATAACAGGTTCTTCCTTATTGATAACAGGTGTTTGATAAACACTTTTATAATCTTCAACTCTAAACTGTCTTGAAGGATACTTTATACCGCCGTAACCGCCGCTATGTTTATAAGCAGGCGGAATAAAATCGGTTTTTGTATCATTTGAAGAAACAGAATCGTTTTGAATGTTTATTATGTTTGCCGGAGCATCTGATTCCAAAGAGTTTTTAATAAAAGAATAAAAAAGTTCATACATTTGGTTTTCCTGCACAAACTTTATTTCTCTTTTTGTAGGATGAACATTTATATCGATATCGGACGGATTGGTTTTCAAGAACAATATTATTCCCGGATGTCTTCCTATAGGTATTGTTTCTTTGGATGCCTGATATATCGCATGTATTAACCATTTAGGATAATTCACACATCTTCCGTTAACAAACAAATATTGCATATTTTTTTGCGGAAAAGAATTCTCTCTTGTTGTAATATATCCGTCTATTTCAACTTTCGGATGGCCGAAAGAAATATGTTTTAATTTTTGGGAAATATTTTTACCCAACACGTCTTCTATTCTTTGCAACTTAGAATCTGTTTTGTGGTAATCGGATACAACTTTACCGTCTGAAACTACTTTCAAATTTATATCGTTTCTTACCAATGCTATTTCATCCAAGCAACTTATAATTTTAGCTTTTTCCGTTATATCGCTTTTTAAAAATTTTTCTCTTGCCGGAGTATTAAAGAATAAGTTTCTTACTTCTACGGTTGTTCCGTAAGCACCGGCCCAAGGTTGAAGTTCGGGCTTTGATTCCCCGTTCATGGAAAGTTGCCACCCGGAATTTTGTCCCTGCTGTTGAGTTTTTATACTAAACATTGAAATTGAAGCAATTGAAGGTAAAGCTTCTCCCCTGAAACCCAAAGAAAATGTGTTTGAAAGGTCATCAAAACTTGTTATTTTGTTTGTTGCGTGACGACAAACAGACATCTGTAAATCGTCTTTGTCCATTCCGCAACCGTTATCGCAAACAGAAATGAATTTTTTGCCGGATTTTTCTATTTCTACGGATATCGTTGTAGCTTTTGCATCAAGTGCATTTTCAACCAACTCTTTTACTACATTTAAAGGTCTTTCTACTACTTCACCTGCAGAAATTTTGTTTATGGTATTTTCATCTAAAATCTTTATTGCCATTTTATTTTATCTTTAATTTTTTCTCACAGAAATTATAATAACTGCATTTCTTATTGCAAACATCCAAAGCGCCGAGCATAATCTTATTTTCACAATCGGTATAATCAATAGCCAATCTGTTTATCTTTTTGGTATCTAACGTGTTGATTCTTGTAAATTTTATCGCAATTTCTCTGACGATTGCCTTTGTTTGTGTGGATCTTACTACTTCACCGAAAATGGTATCTGTTTCCAAAGGAGGATAATCAAATAAAAGACAAACTTGTGTACCTACTGGCAAATCCGCATACATCAGCAACAACAACCCGCCGGCAGATAAATTAATTATCAAACCTTGGAAATACCCTTTTTCGGTAGAAATAAAAATTTCTTTTGCTACATTTTTTATTACAGGAAGTCTTGAATATTTTCTTCTATTCAACATAAAGCCCCCGGTATACAGTTATTTTTTATATTTTTCTTTCCACTCGGACAACAACTTTAATGCATCTATAGGTCTTAAACTATCTACATCCAACTTACTTAATTCTATCAAAATTTCAGGCTCAATTGAAGTAAAAAGATTAGGTTGCTGTATTTCGTTCTCGAATTTTGAGAAATTTTTATGTAAATTTTTTTCCAAGCCGTTCAATATTTCGTAAGCTCTTTTTGTTACTTTGTACGGAAGTCCCGCAATTTTTGCAACATGTATTCCGTAAGATTTGTCTGCCGCACCGTCAACTATTTTATGTAAGAAAATAACACTTCCGTTCCACTCTTTAACATCAACACTCTTATTTATTATACCATTCTTGTTTGCAAGAGATGTAAGTTCAAAATAGTGTGTTGCAAACAAAACTTTTGCGCCGATATTGTTTTTATTGGACATATCCGAAAACGATTCTATTATTGCCCAAGCGATAGACATACCGTCATAAGTGGATGTTCCTCTGCCGACTTCATCAAGGATTATTAAACTTCTGTCTGTATATTGATTTAAAATATTTGCGGTTTCAGACATTTCTACCATGAATGTAGATTCTCCGCCCGCCAAATTGTCACCGGCTCCTATTCTTGTGAATATTCTGTCAACTATACCTATTTCGGCAGAACTGCAAGGAACAAAAGAACCTATTTGCGCCATTATCACTATTAAAGCCGTTTGTCTTAAATATGTCGATTTACCGGACATATTCGGTCCTGTTATAATCATAACTCTGTCGGTACTATCGTTTAAGTTTATATCGTTTGCAACAAAATTACCGCTTTTTAAAATTTGTTCGACAACCGGATGTCTTGCATCTTTTAAAACCAAATTTTTGCTGTCTGAAACTTTAGGACAGCAATAGTTGTATCTTATTGCATTATCGGCAAAAGACAAAAATATATCAAGCTCGGCTATCATTGCCGACAAGTTCAATATGTAGTTGGAATATGTCGCTATTTCCTGCCTTAACGAAACAAAAATTTCCGTTTCCAATTTTATAATTTTATCTTGTGCGGAAATTATTTTTTCTTCGAGGGTTTTAAGTTCCTGGGTTATATATCTTTCCGAATTTGTAAGTGTCTGTTTCCTTATATATTCTGCAGGAACCAAATGAACATTGGATTTTGTTACATCTATGTAATAACCGAAAACGGAAGTATAACCTATTTTCAACGTATTTATTCCTGTTTTTTCTTTTTCTTTTACTTCCAAATCGGATATATATTTTTTAGCATCTTTACTTAAAAGTCTGTAATCGTCCAAATCTTTTGATACTCCGCTTTTTATTACGTTACCGTCTTTTAAAAGTATTGGCGCTTCCGGATTTATATAACTTTCTATTTTGTTTATAATGTTTAAAGCAACACTTGTATCAATATTGGTCTTAAAAGAGGCTTCTTTTTCCAACTTTTGTAAGATATTATTTATTATTACCAAAGAATCTTTTAATGCCAACATTTCTTTGGGATGAGCACCGCCGCTAACAATTCTTGATACAATCCTGTCCAAATCACAAACAGATTTTAAATCTTGTCTGAGTTCTTCTTTTAACGATGTATTTTCAACAAATACTTTTGTGTTATTTTGCCTGTTTTCAATTTCCGAAATGTTTAATAAAGGTTTTATTAACCAATTTCTTAACAGCCTTGCACCCATCGGTGTAACAGTAGAATCTATAGCATCAAGCAACGAACCTTCTTGTTTTAGAGTAGATAACGATCTTAATATTTCCAAATTTCTTATGGCAACCGAATCCAACACCATAAAATCGTTATTTTCTATATATTTTATATTCTGCAAAATAGAAATTGTTTGCGGTTGATTTTCTTGAATATAAACAAAAACTGTTCCGACAGCTGAAATGATGTCGGGCTTATCCGCAATGTTGAAGTGTGCTAACGATTGCACATTTAAAGTTTTCTTTATAAAGCTTTCACAATAACCGCTATCAGTATAAATATCTTTTACCGGTGAAGCCAATATTTCAAATTTTTGTAATATTGTTTGAAGTTTTTCGTTTGCACAATCTTTTTGAGGTATAATTATTTCGTTGGGTTTATATTTTGTAATTTCGTTTTCCAAATTAGATAACGTTGACCTGTATGTAAAAAAGTCTCCGGTAGAAATATCGCTTACTGCAATTGCTACATTTTTGTCTAAAGCATCCACAATTACAGACATCAAAAAGTTGTTCTGCTTGGAATCCAACAAATTATCTTCCAAAATTGTTCCCGGAGTTATAACTCTGACAACTCCCCTTTTTACTATACCTTTTACCGATGCCGGATCTTCAAGCTGTTCGCAAATCGCTATTTTAAAACCTGCTTTTACAAGTTTTCTGATATAATTATTTACTGAATGGTAAGGTACTCCGCACATCGGAGTTGTTTGCCTTTTTGTAAGTATAACTTCCAATATTTTGTGAGCTTTTATTGCATCATCACCGAACATTTCATAAAAATCTCCCAATCTGAAAAACAGTATCACATCCGGATAATTTGCCTTAATATCCAGATACTGTTGCATTAGTGGTGTAGGTGCATTTTCTTTTTTTGTTTTGTTTTGTTCAGCCATTTTTTACCTTAAATTACATTATTTTAAACTATTTAATATTCTTGCTCTATTTTTCTGTCCGCAAATAATTTTTATTTGTTTTGATTTCCCCAACTTTTAACGTTAATTTCTCCGTATTCATTGTTGCCGCAGGAAACAATACTTCCATCTTCTTTTATTCCTATAACATTATGACCATTATGACTTGCCGATATTGCAACGATATTTTTCCAATCTTTAACACCGTTTCCGGCAACAAGTACTGTTCCATCTGTTTTTATTCCTATGGTAAAGTGAAGTCCAACAGCTATTTCGGAAATATCTTTCCAATCATCAACATTACACTGTCCTCTATTATTGTTACCTGTTGCAACTACTGTTCCGTCTTTCTTTAAACCAACAGTATAATCTGCTCCTGTAAAAATATTTTTAATATCTTTCCAATCACTAACGTTACACTGACCTTTTTCGTTGTTACCTGTCGCAACAACCGTACCATCTTTCTTTAAGCCAACGGTATGTTCTATGCATACAGAAATCATATTGATATTATTCCAATCATCGACATTACACTGACCTTTTTCGTTGTTACCTGTTGCAACTACTGTTCCGTCTTTCTTTAATCCAATAGTATACCCAATCCCGGAAAAGACATTTTTAATATTTGTCCAGTTTTGAACATTACACTGCCCTTTTTTATTGTTACCTGTTGCAACTACCGTTCCGTCTTTCTTTAATCCGACAGTGTGCCCCAATCCCGATATGGACACAATATCTGTCCAATCTTGAACATTACATTGACCTTTTTCATTATTTCCTGTTGCAACTACCGTTCCGTCTTTCTTTAATCCGATAGTTTGTGCCGGTCCGGTTACAATATTCTCAATATCTGTCCAATCCTGCACATCACATTGACCTTTTTCATTATTACCTGTTGCAACCACTGTTCCGTCTTCCTTCAATCCGACAACATGATAAAATCCGGCTGATACAGAAGTGATATTTCCCCAATCTCGAACATCGTATTGAGATCTCATACCCTCTCCCATTACAACAACCGTACCATCTTTTTTTAGTCCTACAACATGTGCAAAGCCTACAGCTATTGAAGCAATGTCTTCCCAATTATAAATATCAACTTGTTCCGGAACAGCATATAATCCAAACACAGGAAAATCTTTTATTGCAACAACTGTGCCATCTTTCTTTAAACCGTACAATTTAGATATAGACACAATATCCTTCCAGCTTTTTAACTCTTGTGAAATTTCATTAGAGTTTTCATCTGCATCATATCCTGTAAGACGTTTGGTTAAAAGTCCAAAACGAGCTCCTGTAACGTTAAGAGTTCCATCTTTTTTTAATCCTATAGTTGTGTATGCATCATTATCTATTGCAACAATATCTTTCCATTTTTTTACTCTGAATTCTCCTTGTAAATCTGCACCTGACATAAGAATTTTCTGTACAAAATTTTCTATTAACTTTTTGAAAAAATTTCTGCTTTCTCTTACAATAAGTGTACCGTCTTTCTTAAGTCCGATAACATTTTGTTTTTTAATAAAAACAGCGATAACATCTTTCCACTTTTTGATTTTACTAATCAAACTTTGTTCAAGTTTTTTTCCGGTGATTTCAAGCATTCCGTTTTTCTTTATACCCACAGTATAATGTTCACCGGCATAAACAGAGACAATATCTTTCCAATTTTGAACATCACATAGTCCCTCTTCATTATCACCGCAAGCCACTACCGTTCCGTCTTTCTTTAATCCTATAGTATGATAATATCCTGCAACTATTGCAACAATATCTTTCCAATCCTGAACGTTGCATTGACCTTTATCATTACTTCCTACAGCAACTACCGTTCCGTCTTTCTTTAATCCTACGGAATGTTCCTTCCCGACAGAAACAGCAACTACCTGGTTATCATTTGCAATTTCAATATCGTTAATATACGGATAAATTGTTTCCATTTTCAACGGTTCAACAAAAGATTCTCTTTTTGTTTTGTCGGAATCGGTATTAAAACAAGAACTAAATAAAACAACCGTAAAAACACTCATAAAAAAAAGTTTAATTTTGTTCATTATTTATTACCCTTTTGATTTCCCCAACTTTCAACATTACATTGTCCGTATTTATTATCTCCCAAAGAGACAATACTTCCGTCTTTTTTTATACCGACATAATGAAAACTTCCTACGGATATTGCCGCAACATCTTTCCAGTCCTCAATACCATTACCTGCAGTAACAATTGTTCCGTCTTTCTGTAAACCAAATGTACAGAAAAACTCCCCTAAAACTGCTGTAATATTTTCCCAATTTTGCACACAACATTCACCATAAAAATTAGATCCTGTAGCAACAACCGTCCCGTCTTTTTTTAAACCTATGGTATGAAACCACCCCGCAGAAATTGCAACAATGTCTTTCCAATTTTTGACATAACATTGTCCGTATCCATTATTCCCTGTTGTAATTACCGTTCCGTCTTTTCTTAATCCTACTGTATGACTGATACCGGCTGAAATTGCAACAATATTTTTCCAGGTTTGAACATTACACTGTCCATCATCATTCTTTCCGCAAGAGACAACCGTTCCATTTTTCTTTAATCCTATTGTATATACCGACCCGGCTGAAATTGAAACTATATCTTTCCAATCTTGGACATTACATTGTCCAAACTTATTATGTCCTGTTGCAACAACCGTTCCGTCTTTCTTTAATCCTACTGTATGCCCCATTCCGACAGAAATTGAAACTATATCTTTCCAGTCTCCAACATTACATTGTCCATTCTTATTATTTCCTGTTGCAACAACCGTTCCATCTTTCTTTAATCCTACCGTATGATGAGAGCGTGCTGAAACAGCTGCAATATCTTTCCAATCTTGAACATCACATTCACCATATTTGTTATCTCCGTATGCAATCACTGTTCCGTCTTTCTTTAGGCCGACAAAGGAATTTGCAGAATTAGGTCCCGGTCCTACACCTGTTCCGGAAACAGCAACAATCTCTTTCCAATCTTTTAAAATATTTCGTTTGAAAGCAGACTCAAAATCTGAACCGGCATAAATTACAGCTCCATCATTTTTAATACCTGCTACATTTGGCGGAAAGGCACCACCTGACGACAACACATTAACATCTCCCCATTTTTTTACTTCATCAAACGTTTTATTTATATCTTCATCAAAGTCGGAACCAAATGTCGAGTATGCAGAAATAACCGTTCCGTCTTTCTTTAATCCTAATGTGTATCCATATCCTGCCGAGATTGCAACTATATCTTTCCAGTCATCCACAACACTTTCTCCGGAAATATCTATTTTGCTAAAAAGCTTGACAATTCGAGCATCGGTTCTGAATAAAACACTATTCCAATAAGAAGATGCCACAACAACCGTTCCGTCCTTCTTTAATCCCGCTGTATGTTTATCACCTGCACATACAGCAACAATATCTTTCCATTTTTTAACATCACATTGTCCGTATTTATTATTTCCGCATGAAACTACAGTCCCGTCTTTTTTCAGTCCTATGGTATGGTTCCACCCGGCAGAAACAGCAACTATGCCTTTCCAGTCTCCGACATTACATTGTCCGTCATCATTCTTTCCTGTTGCAACTACTGTTCCGTCTTTTCTTAATCCGACAGTATGGTCTTCCTCTGCAGAAATTGCAACGATATCTTCCCAATCTTGAACATTGCATTGCCCTTTATCATTACTTCCTACAGCAACTACCGTTCCGTCTTTCTTCAATCCTACGGAATGTTTCTTCCCGACAGAAACAGCAACTACCTGGCTATCATTTGCAATTTCAATATCGTTAATATACGGATAAATTGTTTCCATTTTCAACGGTTCAACAAAAGATTCTCTTTTTGTTTTGTCGGAATCGGTGTTAAAACAAGAACTAAATAAAACAACCGTAAAAACACTTATAAAAAAAAGTTTAATTTTGTTCATTATTATTCTTTTCATTCTTTTACAAAAAATTTTAAAGTGTTGTAAAATCTGTTAATTTTTGAAACATAATTCTTCGTTTCTTTAAAAGGCATTTCTTCGGAATCGTATTCGATAATAGGATTTTCCTGCTGCCACTTTTGAACATTTCCGAGCCCCGCATTATAAGAAGCCAAAACCAAATTCGTATTACTGTTAAACATATCCGACAATATTTTCACATAACAAACACCGATTTTTATATTAAAGTCGGCATCATATAATTGTTGCTCATTGAAATCAGTGACACTAAAATATTTCCCTGCAATTTCTTTTGCGGTTGGCGGCATTATTTGCATCAAACCTATCGCACCTTTTTTAGATTTTGCATCAGGATTAAAATTCGATTCCACTTTTATAATTGATGTTATAAACAACGGATCTACGTTATATTGTTGGCTGTACTGTTCGATTATGGGATAATATTTCAATGCTTTATTTACATTAAAAAGGATGTATGAAATCATTGATAAAACACATATTAAACATAATCCTAAAACCAATTTAAAAATTCTCATTATTGTAAAATTCCCGACATACTGTTAGGCAAAACTTTTGTTATTTTAACATTAACAGTTCTGCCCTTTAAATTTTCTTTTGTATCGAAAAACACTTTTATATTTTGACTGTTTCTTGCTTCCGCAATATTATTGTTAACTCTTTCAACCAATACTTCTATAGTTTTATCTATATATTTTTCATTTATTTTTTTAGAAATAATATTTGAATCTTCAAGTAAAAGACTGTGCCTTTCTTTTATTGTTTCCAATGAAACCGTATTTTTTAATTTTGCAGCAAGAGTCTTGGGCCTTGGTGAATATTTAAATATAAACAACCCGCCGAATTGTAATTGTCTTGAAGCATTAAAAGTACCTTGAAAATCTTTATCTGTTTCTCCCGGAAAACCTATTATAATATCACTCGTAATATTTATATCCGGTATTTTCTTTTTTATTTTTTCGTACAAAGTTTTATATTGTTCATAAGTATATTTTCTGTTCATCGCTTTTAAAATATCGTTTGAACCCGACTGCAACGGCAAATGAATATGTTTACAAATCTTGTTATTTACTGCTATTTCATCTATAAGTTCATCCGATAAATCTTTCGGATGATTTGTCATAAATCTTATTCTTTTAACTTTATCTATCTCGGATATCTTTTGTAATAATTGAGTAAAATTTACACCGTTATAGTTGTAAGAATTTACATTTTGTCCCAACAAAATTATTTCTTTTATACCGTCATCACAAGCTTTATTTACTTCTTTCAATATCTCGTTATAATCTATACTTACTTCCGGCCCTCTGACGTAAGGAACTATACAATAAGAACAAAAATTGCTGCATCCTCTCATTATCGTTATATATCTGAAAACTTCACCGTTTTCATTTATATTTTGATTTATATCTTTGTTATCGGGAACATATTTGCTTATAGTTTCACAAAACAAATCCACATCTCTTGCACCTAAAACAAAATCTACAAACTTACATCTTGATTTTATTTCTTTTGCGGCATATTGAGCCATACAACCTGTAACACCGATAATCAAGTCGGGATTTACATCCTTTTGTTCTTTTAATCTTCCAAGCAACGAATATGCTTTATGTTCCGCGGAAAATCTTACCGAACAAGTATTAACAATAACAATATCGGCTTGTGCCATATCTTCCGTGCGCAAACAACCTTTTTCCGATAAAATCTCCGCCATTTTATCGGAATCATTAACATTCATTTGGCAACCGATAGTTTCTATATAAAATTTAAATCTTTTCATTAGCTACTTTCAACAAATATTTCGTATACACGGAATTAAGATGTTTGGCTCGTTCCAACAATTGTTTTTTATTAATAAAACCTCTTTTATATGCAATTTCTTCCAAACATCCTACCATTATTCCTTGTCTTTGTTCTATTGTTCTTATAAACAATGCAGAATCCAACAACGAATCATATGTTCCCGCATCAAGCCAAGCAAAACCTCTGTCTAAAAGCTCTACGGACAACTTTTTATTTTTTAAATAAATTTTGTTTACATCCGTTATTTCAAGTTCCCCTCTTGCCGAAGGTTTTATACCTTTAGCAATTTTTACCACGGAATTATCATAAAAATATAAACCGGGAACTGCCCAATTTGATTTCGGATTTTTCGGCTTTTCCGTAATTGCTATCGGCTTTTTATTTTTATCAAGTTCAACTATTCCGTATCTGCAAGGATCTTCAACATAATAACCGAAAATTGTTGCACCCGTTTTTCTATTTTTAGCCTTATTTAAAATGTTCGAAAATCCGTGACCGAAAAATATGTTATCACCCAATATTAAGGCAACGTTATCTTTACCAATAAATTTTTCACCGATAATAAATGCTTCAGCTAACCCGTTAGGTTTTTCCTGCTCGGCATAAGAAATGTTTATTCCTAAATGTTTCCCGTTGCCGAACAAATCTTTTAATCTGGGCAAAGTAGAAGAATTTGAAATTATTAATATATCTTTTATTCCGGCAAGCATTAAAACAGAAAGCGGGTAATATACCATAGGTTTATTATAAACCGGCAACAACTGTTTCGAAATTGTTGAAGTTATAGGATAAAGTCTTGTAGCTTTTCCGCCGGCAAGAATGATACCTTTTGTTTTCATATCTTACTCCCTTTAAAGTAATCTATGGTTTTTAATAAACCTTGATTTAAATCCACTTTAGGTTCCCACTTTAATATTTTTTTTGCTTTTGATATATCCGGTCTTCTTCTCTTAGGATCATCTTCAGGTAACGGTTTGTAAACTATTTTAGATTTACTGTTTGTTAATTTTATAATTCTTTGAGCTATTTCTTTTACTGTCATTTCTACGGGATTACCGATATTCACCGGAGTATGTTCTTTAGACATCAATAACTTATATATTCCCGAAAGCAAATCCGACACATAACAAAGACTTCTGGTCTGTGTTCCTTTACCGAAAACCGTAATGGGTTTATTGTTTAATGCCTGGTTTATAAATTGAGGAACTACTCTTCCGTCGTTCATATTCATTCTTGGTCCGTAAGTATTAAAAATTCTTACTATTTTCGTATCTGTGCCATAAACTCTGTGATAGTTCATAACCAAAGATTCCGAAAATCTTTTTGACTCATCATACATACTTCTTTTTCCTATCGGATTAACATTTCCCCAATAACTTTCTGTTTGTGGATTGATTAACGGATCTCCGTAAACTTCACTTGTAGATGCAATTAAAAACTTTGCTTTATTTTTTCTCGCAAGTTCCAACAAATTGTATGTTCCGTAAGAACCTACAAGCAACGTTTCTATTTTGTATTTATAGTAAAATATCGGACTTGCTATCGAAGCAAAATTAATTACGGCATCAAACTTTTCTTTTATTGAAAACTTTTTTGTTATATCGATTTTTTTAAATTTAAATTTCTTGTTGTTTAAAAGGTGTTTTATGTTCTCTTTTTTGCCGGTAACAAAATTATCTATGCAATAAACACTATGACCTTTTTCCAATAACAAATCACAAAAATGCGAACCTAAAAATCCTGCTCCGCCTGCCAACAAAATATTCATTTTATATCTCCTGATAATATCTTGTTATTATATAAATTTGTTGTGCATATTTACAAATAAAAAAATGTTGATTTTTTAAGCGTTAAGATTAGAAATTACAGGAAAGAAAAATTTGTGATTTAAACGTCGTAAATATTTATTGCAATATCCAACAATGTTTCATTGATTTTCATATATTGATCCAAAACATCCAAATGAAGGCTGGATGTTTCAATAGATTCCTGCAACCCTGCATGCAATCTTGCAATATGGTTTCTTTTTAGTTCGTGCATTATTTCGTTTAATTTATCTATATCTTCACTTACTTCTCTTGCCAAAACATCATCTTCTTTAATAAAAGAATCTATAATTTTCGAACAATTGGTATAAACTATGTTATGCATATGTTTTAAATCTTTCAAACCTTCATCAGAAAATCTCAAATGTCTTCTCATCTTTTCTTGTGATATATAAATAATATTTCTGTTGATAATATCGGCAATTTGTTCGAAATCCGCAACTATGTACAAAAGCATAGTTTCTCTTTTAGCCTGTTTTTCGGTAAGTTCGTTCTGCCCTATTTTAGTTATGTACGGAATTATTTCGTCAACCAAATGAGAAATTTGTAAACATTTATATTTTATTTTTTCTATAACTATTTCGTGTCTTGTTTTTAATGCATTTATGGAATCTTTCATTACATCCGAAACAATTTCCGATAACCTTTCTATTTCCTGTTTAGATAAATTAAGAGCTCTTTCCGGTTCTCCGACATATTTTTCATCTATAAAAGCGGTTCCGAAATGTTTTTCAACGGCAGAACTCGGATAAACAAACATTATGAATTTATGAAGCAACGGAACTATCGGCAAAATTATAAATGCGGTAAACAAAGTTACCAATGTATGAGACATAGCGATTTGTCTTGCTATATCGTTTGAAAATACAAAAGTCGAAGTAAAATATTTAACGAAATATATCCAACAAAGTTCTCCTTTATAATAAACAAAAGATATAAAAGGATACACTAAAATTACACCTAAAATTTGATATCCTAAATGCCACAACATAACTCTTTTACCGCTTCTCGGTTGCGTAAGGGAAGCAACTATTGCAGTGGAACATGTTCCTATTTGTGCTCCCAAACAAACACAAATTCCCTGCAACAAAGACAAAATTCCCGATGACGCCAAAACGATAATAATTCCGACCGTTGCACCGCTGCTGTGTGTAAGTATGGTAAAAAATATACCGAAAAGTATTAACCATAACGGAGATTGTAAAGTAGCAATTGTTTCTAAAAGTTCGTTATTTAATGTTATCGGAAGCATGGAATCAGACATAAGTTTCATACCGAAAAACAAAAGTCCGAACCCGAAAATAGCATCACCTATTTCTATCAATTTTCTCTTTTTTGAAAAGAAGGATAAGAAGTAACCTACTGCCGTAATAATTAAAGCATAATCAACAAGTTTAAATGCAACAAGCTGTCCGGTTACGGTAGATCCTACCGATGCACCTATAGTTACAGACATTGCCTGAAAAAACGTCATTACACCCGCACTTGTAAGTGTAATTTGCAACAACAATGTTGCCGTGCTCGACTGATTTATTCCGGTAACAATAAAACCGGTAAAAAAACCTTTTAATCTGGTACTTGTAAATTTTTTAAGTATTGTTCTAATATTTTGACCTGCTATCTGTTGGAAAGCGGAATTAACTTTAAACATTCCGAAAAGAAGAAGAGCAGCGCCTCCCAACATTGTGACAATCATTATAAAAATCCACTGTTTGCTTAAAACAGAAACGGTAAAATAAACGGGTTCTGCCAAAACATCAACATTTACTATAACCACAATTTTATCTTCCGCTTTTTTATCTATAAAAACTTTTGATTGTGCGTATCCTTTTTCATCGGTAACTATACTTTCTTCTTGTACTGAAGATTCTTTTGATATTTTGTTATCGGGAAAGTAACCGTCTGCCACAATAAAATTGACTTTTACATCGGGAACGGGATTACCGGCTTTATCCGTTAAACAAACGACAAGATCGTTTTTTATCTCCGTTCCTCTAACGGCAAGTTGTTTATCGCCCGATACTTTAGTTAAAACAAAATCCTGCCCTAAACAAATCGCAGGCAAAAGCATTAAAAACAAACAAACAAGTATGTTTTTTATTTTCATTTTTTTAATGTTTTTCCACTAAAAGATTTAGGCAACAAACTTGATATTTTTGTTATTAAAAATTTATCCTGTTTTGTGTTATAAATAATATCCGCGGTTTTGGAAAATTCAGATATAACCTGTCTGCATGCCCCGCAAGGAGTAACATCTCCTTTTTTCGAATATATCGCAACAGCTTTTATTTTCTTACATCCGTTAGCCACTGCGGTAAATATCGCAACTCTTTCGGCACACATACTTAACCCGTAAGAAGAATTTTCCACATTCGTTCCGCAAAAAACTTTATTATCTTCACACAAAACTGCCGCACCTACTTTAAATTTCGAGTACGGACTATACGAATTTTCGGATGCTTGTTTAGCATAATCCAACAATTGTTTGTATGCTTGTTTTTTGTTCATAATTTTAATTCCGAATTATTTCTTAAAATATTTGTCCAAAAACAAACTAAGCGCTTCATATGCCGGAGCTTTTGTTACTGTTTCGGGTGCGGATTGAACGGCATCTTTTAATGCATGCTGACATCCGCATTTAAGCTCTCTTTGTGCCATTTTAGGTATGAGATTTTTAATCAATTTTTTACAAGTGTTTGCATTTGCATCCATAACTTCCAACACTTTTTCAACGTCAACTTCTTCACCTATTTTTAACACGTCGTAGTCGGTAACCAAAGAAATATTTGCATAACAAATTTCTGCTTCCCTGGCAAGCTTTGCTTCGGGAATTGCAGTCATTCCCACAACGGAAAATCCGTTTGCTCTGTTAACTTTGGATTCCGCTCTTGTTGAAAATTGAGGACCTTCTATACAAACATAAGTGGTATTACTGAAATGATGTTCTATCCCGAGTTCGGTAACCGCCTTATGAACTATATCTCTTAAATCGTTACAAAAAGGATCCGCAAAACTTATATGTGCAACTATACCGTTACCGAAAAACGTGTTAACTCTGTTTTTTGTTCTGTCGAAAATTTGTTCGGGAATAACAAAATCTTTCGGTTTTATTTTGTCTTGTAATGAGCCTACTGCCGTTAATGCAATTATCTGTTCCACTCCTATAGATTTCAAAGCATAAATGTTTGCTCTTACATTTATTTCCGATGGTAAAATAGTATGACCTTTTCCGTGTCTTGGTAAAAAAGCAACTCTTACATCATCAACCGTTCCTATGGTTATCGGTGCAGACGGTTTTCCGAAAGGAGTATCAATTTCAAAGTCTTTAACATTTTCTATTCCGCTTATTTCACTTATTCCGCTACCGCCGATTACTGCAATTTTTACAGGATCTATTTTTTTTACCATTTTACCCCCTAAATCAATTTTATATTTAAATTTTAGTGCATATCATAAAAAACTTCAACCGTTTCTAAACGATTTTTACATCCAAAATTATCAACTGAACATTGTCTCTGTTCAAATCTATATTAAACAAAATATCGAATTTATCTTTGTATCCGAAATCGTCTATATATTTTGCCGCACCCCAAAATACTGCCGGAATACTCATACCGTCTTTACAAACTTTTAATCTTAAATGTTCCTGTGTTTGTCCGATAATAGAAATTTCTTCAAAACTTACACCTTTTAACAAAAATATCGGAACGGAATTTGAAGCTCCGAACGGTTCTAAAACGGTTAAATATTTGTATGTGTTTCTGTTTACATCCGTAATTTTCAGTTCACAATCTACGTTTATTTTTTTTGCCACCATCTCTTTGGAAATGGACTCTTGTGCTATTTGTTTTATTCTGTCTCTGAATTCGTTTATCTTACCGATTTCTATTGTAAGTCCTGCCGCTTGATGATGTCCGCCGAATTTAATAAGCAAATCTTTGGTTTTATCAAGTGCAGAAACGATATCAAAACCGTCTATCGATCTGCATGCGCCCGTTGCTTCCCCTTTTTGTTTATCTTCTATAAACAAGATTACCGGTTTTCCGTACAACTTTACCATTTGCGACGCAACTATGCCGGTAACACCATGGGCTAAATTACCGGCGGACACAACCAATATATTATCTTTTTCTATATCACATTGCTGTTTTAACAAAATATTAAACTGTCTTATATTTTCATTTTGCAACTCTTTCCTGTCACTGTTTAATTTTTTTAATTCAACGAAGAAATTGCTTGCATTGTATTTATCGTCGGCAAGAATAAGTTCGGCGGCAACAGATGCTTTTCCCATTCTGCCTGCGGCATTCAAAATCGGTGCAACATTCCATGATATTGTTTTTGCCGATATTTTTTTACCTTTCAAATATTCTTCAAAAATATAACCGAGCCCAAACCTTTTGGAATAATCTTTATTTAATATAGCAAGTCCGCTCTGAACCAATGTTCTGTTTTCGTCCACAAGAGGAACAATATCGGCGACAGAACCCAATGCAACCAAATCGATATTGTTTTCAAAAAACTCCAACATCCTGCCATCGTTTTCGAATTCTTTTTTTCTGTACTGTCTCAATATTTCATAGGCAAAGTCTTTTATATTGTCTTTTGGTTCTGCTTCAACCAACTCTGTATTTTTATTTCCATTATCTGCAAAATATGCAGTATCATTTGTAACTATTTTGGCATATTCCGACAAATCCGTTTGAGATAAATTTATCTTTCCTTCTTTTATAACATTACCGTTTAACACTATCAAACCGTAAACATTTTCTTGCTCGCAAGCCAAAACAATAATTTCTTTATCAAAATATTTTCCGTAAGTTTGCATTAATGCTTGTGAAACTTTAAAAGAAACACCGCAACCTGCAAGTTCTTTAAACGGATACTCACACGAATCCGTTTTTGGATCAACAACACAATATGCTTTCGGCAATCCGTCCTGCGGAGGTTCGTGATGGTCGGTAACTATAACTTCCATTCCCAAACTGTTTGCATAATCTATCTCGGTAACCGCGGATATTCCGCAATCCACCGTTATTATAAGTTTAACACCTTCCTGTACATATTTATCCAACACCGTACAAGACAGGCCGTAACCTTCATCGGAAGGTATATACCAAACTACATTTCCGCCCAAAGTAACAATCGTATTATACAGAATTGTTAATGACGTTATACCGTCAACATCCCTGTCTGCATAAATAAGAATTTTCTCTTGATTTTCTATCGATTGCTTTATTCTTAATACGGCTTTATACATATCTTTAAAAAGGAAAGGATTAAACAATTCTTCCTTTTTAGGACAAACAAAATTGTTTATCGCCTCAACCGTATTAAATCCTCTTGATAATAAAACCTTTAAAGTAACTTCAGGTAACCCGGTTTGTTCTTGTAACTGATATAAAAATTTTTTATCTATATCTTGAAGTATCCATTTATTCTTTTGCAATGTAGCTCCTTTTAATTTACTATATATTTTATTTTTTTATTTTTTTTCGTTTTTTCATCACTTATAACATAAGAAGAATTCAATATTTCTATAACATCGTTTATGTCCGTTTTGTTATGGTGCAACTCAAACAAAATATCGTCTTTATAAACGAAATCACCTGTTTTTTTATAAATTATTATACCGCTTACGGGATCTATTTTGTCTTCAACTTTAAGTCTTCCCGCACCCAACATACAAGAAGCTAGTCCTATATTTCTTGTATTTGAAAACTTCAGGTAACCGTCTTCTTTTGCTTTTACGTAACTAACATTTTGAGCTTTACCGAAAACGGAATAATCATCTACAACTTTGGGATTTCCTTTCTGTAATTCTATCATTTTTATAAATTTATTTAATGCTTGTCCCGACACAACTTTTTCTTTAGCCATCTTTTGTGCCTGTTCGAAAGTTTTTACCAAACCTACCTGCTGTATTGTAAACGCAGCCAAATCTATACTCAACTGAACAAAATCGTTATCTGCTTTTCCTTTTAACGCTTCTATCGTCTGTACAACCTCCAAACTGTTACCTACGGCAATGCCCAACGGTTCATCCATATCGGTAATAACGGCTGTCATATTTCTTCCGAACTGTTTTCCCACACTAACCATTTTTTCCGCTAACGATTTTGATCTTTCATATTCCTGTATAAAAGCGGCATTGCCTGTTTTTACGTCCAACAAAATATTCTTTGCACCTTCGGCAATTTTTTTAGACATTATGCTCGAACAAATTAACGGTATAGATTCTACTGTAGCGGTAACATCTCTTAATGCGTACATTCTTTTATCTACGGGAGCAACTTCTTTTGTTTGTCCTATCATCGCAAACTTATTTTTCTTTAATACGGAAATAAATTCTTTTATATCAAGATTAACATTAAATCCCGGAATGGATTCCAATTTATCAAGCGTTCCGCCGGTATGTCCCAATGCTCTGCCGGACATCATAGGAACATAAATGTCGCAACTTGCAAGTATGGGCGCAATAAGCAAAGATGTTCCGTCACCTACTCCGCCGGTAGAATGTTTATCTGCTGTCGGGCCGTCCAAAAAACTTAAATCTAATATTTCACCGGAGTTTGCCATTGCATCCGTAAGATAAAAAGTTTCTTGGTCATCAAGGTTTTGAAAATAAACGGACATCAAAAAAGCAGACATTTGATAGTCTGCAATTTCATGTTTATTGTATCCTTCCACCATGAAAGATATTTCTTCTTTTGATAATTTTTGTCCGTTTCTTTTTTTGTAAATTACATCGTAAGCTCTCATTAAAATTCCTTTACAAAATTCGTTATTATTTTCTCCATTGAAACAGCGGCCTTTTTGCCTGCCTTTAAAACCTCTTTATGTGTTAAACTTTTCTTTGAAATACCGCTTGCTTTATTTGATACATAAGTCAATGCCGTTACTTTAATTTTCATTTGGTTTGCGACTATAGCTTCCGGAACTAAAGACATTCCCACAACGTCACCGCCCAACTTTCTGTAAGCATTAATTTCGGCGGGAGTCTCATACGAAGGTCCGCTAACCGCAAAATATATACCTTTTTGAACAGCTATTTTGTTCTTTTTTGCTATCTTTGATATTTTATTTATTTCTGTTTTATCGTATATGTTTGTCATGTCGGGAAATCTGTCGCCAAACTCGTTATAATGTTTCCCTATCAACGGGTTATTTCCCATAAAATTTATATGATCTTTTATAACAACTATATCACCCATATTATATTTTTTGTTTATTGCACCGACGGCACAAGTGACAATTAATTTTTCTATCCCCAAAAGTTTCATAAGTCTTACAGGATATGTAATATCCTGCATGGAATACCCTTCATAATAATGAAGTCTGCCGCTCATCAACATAATATCGACAGAATTTAATTTACCGAAAAACAATTGACCGTTATGGCCCTGAACTGTTGATTGTTTAAAGTAAGGAATTTTTTTGTATGGAATGCTTACCGAATTTTTTAATTGATTTTGAATATTGCCTAATCCCGATCCTAAAATGACAGCAATTTTGGGATTAGCTTTTATTTTATTTCTTATAAAATTTTTAGTTCTTTGCAATTGGTTTAATAACATAAATTTTATAACAATATTTCTATTCAAATTTGCTACATATAATTATAGCATAATTAAAAAACAATTAGTAATTAGAAATTAGTAATTAGCAATTTTGGAGTATTTTTTCCCTTTTTCTTGACCCTCAAAGGCTTTTAAGATTTTGAATTAGAACAAAACATTTATCATCTCTTACCAATAAAATGTGTGGACAACAAAAAAACAGAAAAGATTTTTGTATACCTTATTCTTAGCCCTCAAAGACTTTTAAGATTTTGAATTAGAACGAAGTATTTGGCGAATGAAGTGTACGTAAAATAAAAGCGATAGCGATTGGTACTCGATTGAGCCAAATACGAAGTTGTAATTCAAAAGATAAAGTCGCTTCGCTAATATAAAAAAATAAAAACACAGAAAGAAGTTTTCTCCTTTCTGTGTTTTAACTATTTTTTTATATTAATTAAAATGTAAATTTATATCCAACTTTCAATTGTAATGCCGAATATTTAAAATCATAAGTGGAAGGCTCACCTATAAAAGTTGCATTGCTGTTTGAATATAGAAGTTCAAAAACAAAATTTTCCTTTATTGTTGTTCCTACTCCTATTCCCCAATACAAGCCATTTGAATCTACTATATCTTCATCAGCATCGGTTCTTAATATTCCATAACCAAGATGAACTAAAGGATAGATGTTATTAAATACATCATTTCCTGTTTCAAACACATATTTTGCTTGAGTATAGATGTTTGTCCATCCTATTTTCAAGCCATCGGATTTATCCATTTCGGAATTAAAAACATACTGAACACCGGCACCGATTGCCAACTGAGGCATTACATAATAAAAGAAATCCACACCGGCTGTAAATGCAGGATCGACATCCGCATCATGGCCATCAATATCTCCGTTACCCATAACATTAAAACCTGCCTTAATGTCCAACTCCATTGCTCCTTCATCTGCTGCAAATACAGGTGCTACAAGTGCTACTGCCAACAATACTGCCAAAACTACTTTTCTCATTTACTTCCTCCTTTTATAAAAATTACTTCTTATTTCTCAAATATTTCGTTCTTAAAACTTGTTCCGTTTTTCATCGGTTCTATTTCAAAAATATCTGCTATTGTTTGAGCAATATCAGCCAAAGATTTTCTTGTACCTAAATTAACATTTTGTTTTATTGTTTTACCGTAAACCATTAAAGGCACATATTCTCTTGTGTGATCTGTATGCTTTGTATATGTAGGATCGCACCCGTGATCTGCCGTAATTATAAGCAAATCTTTTTCCTGCATCGAGCTTATTATTTCGGATAAACGTTCATCAAAAAATTTTAAACTTTGGGCATACGAACCGACGTTTCTTCTGTGTCCCCAAAGCATATCGAAATCTACCAAATTCGTAAAAATCAGTTGCTTGTCAAAAGATTTTTTCTTAGATCCGAAATATATCGCATCATCTTCCATATCTAAATTTTTTATGGAATCTATGGTGAGTTGTATTCCGTGAGGGTTGCCTATAGTGTGGTAAGCCGTAACTATTCCTCTGTTATTGAAAATATCTTTAATTTTACCTATGGCAATAACATTTCCGTCATTATCTTTTATCTTATCCAATATTGTAGTTTGCGGAGGTTCTAAAGAATAATCTTTTCTGTTGGTCGTTCTTTTAAAAGTTCCGTCTTGTTGACGAATAAACGGTCTTGCTATAACTCTGCCGACGGCATGTTCCCCTTTCAACATTTTTCTTGCGATATCGCATATCTCATAAAGCCTTTTAAGTCCGCCGAACTTTTCACTGTCTTCGGATGCCGCAACCTGAAATACGGAATCTGCAGATGTATAAACAATAGGAAAACCCGTATCATAATGTTCTTGTCCTAACTGTTTTATTATTTCCGTTCCGGAAGCAACACAATTACCTAAAATACTTGTCCCTATTTGTTTTTCGAATTCTTCTATTAACTCTTTCGGGAATCCGTCCGGATATGTAGGAAAAGGTTTATCTAAGACTATCCCTGAAATTTCCCAATGACCTGCCGTAGTATCTTTTGCGGGAGACAACGTTGCCATTTTACCGTAACAACCGACGACTTCTTTAGGAATGTATCCGTAAGGTGAAGGTACTATATTGTATAAACCCAACTTACCCATATTTTCAAGAACAAAATCTTTTCCGGACTGTTCGAAAATATGCTCTAAGGTATTTGAACCGACATCACTGTATCTGAAAGCATCGGGAAGTTCCCCGACACCTACACTGTCTAACACAATCAGTATAATCCTATCTATACTCGACATTTTGTTCCCCGTGTAATAGAATTTACCGGCTGAGCCAACTTATATTTATAACAAGAATTACTTTCTTTTCAAAACTTTCTTTACGGCTTCAACTATATTTATATCTTTTAATCCGTATTTAACTATTAAATCTGCCGGTTTTCCCGATTCTCCGAAAGTATCGTTTACTCCGACAAATTCCATAGGAACAGGACTGTTTGCGACAACAACTTCCGCAACGGCACTTCCGAACCCGCCGAAAATTTGGTGTTCTTCCGCAGTTACAATTGCACCGCAATCTTTAGCGGCTTCAATTATTGCCTGTTTATCTATCGGTTTTATTGTATGTATATTTAAAACTCTTGCTTTTATTCCTTCTTTTTCCAATATTTCAGCCGCCATCAATGATTCATATACCATTGAACCGCAAGCCATAATACAAACATCGTTACCTTCTTTCATTTTTACGGCTTTACCTATTTCAAAAGGAGTATTTTCTTCGGTTATTATAGGAACATTTTCTCTTCCGTATCTTATATAAACGGGACCATTATGGTATGCTGCTGCCATTGTTGCTTTTTTTGTTTCTACCAAATCGCAAGGAACAAGAACCGTCATGTGCGGTAAACATCTCATTATGGAAATTTCTTCCAAAGCTTGGTGTGTAGCTCCGTCGGGACCAACCATAAGTCCGGAATGAGAACCGCCGATTTTAACGTTTAAGTTGGAATAACAAATTGTTGTTCTTATTTGTTCCCAAGGTCTTCCGGAAGCAAAAACTCCGTAAGTTGAAACAAACGGTGTAAAACCTGCAACGGCAAGGCCTGCCGCAACACCTAACAAGTTAACTTCAGCTATACCGACATTTGCAAATCTGTCCGGAAATTCTTTTTGAAAACCGTTTATTGCAACGGAAGAAACGGTATCTGCTCCGAGAACAAAAATTTTATTGTCTTTTTTACCTAATTCAACCAACCCTTCTCCGAAACCAAACCTTGTTGCCTTATTACCAAAAACTTTTACCATAATTTATATCCCTATTTAATTTATTTTAAACTTTCATCTATTTCTTTTAATGCCTGTTCCAACTGCTCGGCATTAGGAGCTTTTCCGTGCCAATCCGCAACGTTTTCCATAAAGGATACACCTTTACCTTTAACGGTTTTTGCAATTATTGCGGTAGGTTTACCTTTACACTGTTTTGCTTTTGAATAAGCTTCATCTACTTCTTTTAAATTGTGTCCGTCTATTTCTATAACATTCCAACCGAAAGATCTGTATTTGTCAGCTATCGGATTAATGTTCAATATATCTTCGACTTTACCGTCTATTTGTAATCCGTTACAATCTACAATTGCGCACAAATTATCAAGTTTAAAATGAGGAGCACACATAACAGCTTCCCAAACAGAACCTTCCTGTTGTTCACCGTCTCCCATAAGAACATATACTCTGTTATCTTGTTTTAATGCTTTCATACCTTTTGCAATACCTACGCCGATGGAAAGGCCGTACCCCAAAGAGCCTGTAGAAATTTCTATTCCGGGAATATGTTTATCCATGGCAGGATGCCCTTGCAATCTGCCGCCGATTTTTCTTAATGTATCCAATTCTTCTTTAGGTATGCACCCTATTTGAGCAAGTACCGCATACAAAACAGGGCAAACATGTCCTTTCGATAAAACAAAATAATCTCTGTTTTTATCTTGGCAATTATCTTTGTTAAAATTCATATGATTATTATATAAATCTACCAAAAGTTCAACAGCGGATAAACTTCCTCCGGGATGTCCCGAACCTGCCTTTTGTAACATTTTAAGCACGTCTTTTCTTACAGATGCTGATATAATTTTCAAATCAGCTATTTCCATTTGCTTCCCCCATTTTTATATTAGCTTTTAATTTCTTTTAATTTATTATATAAATTCATTCTTTCAATTATACCATAAATAATAACAGATATGTGTTCCAAAACTTTTACATCGGAACAATTGAAACTCGAATCTTTTTTATTAACAGCAACAACTATCGCAATAACTTTATCTTCATTTTTTACCGGTAAAAATACAGCAGACTTTAATTTAACGCTATCGTTTATTAAATTTCTGGAATAATTTTTCAAATCGGAATCTTTATTAAAAATAAAGCAATTACGATTATTTATTATATCATTATAAATTGTACCTTTTTTGTTAGCAATTTTTAATATGTTGCTTAAACCGAAAGACCCCTTAACCGAATATAACGTATCTTCTTTTTCATTATATGTAAAAACACCGAACTTTTCTATATCTAAAATTTCTTTTACTTTCGACGTAATATATTCCATGGAATCAGTTAAATCTATTTTTGTAGTCACATAAGATCCGATATCGGAGATATTTTTTGTATCTTTTATCTTCTTTATCAAGATACTGTTCGTTTCTATAAGTTCCTTTGAAGCGGTTTCTATTTCCATTTCAAGTTTTCTGTTCGTTTCTTTTATTGTCTGATAATCTTTTATTCTGTTTATGAGTGCAACCAAATATTTTGAAACACTGTTTATAATATCGATATTATCCGCATTAAAAGAATTTTCTATTTTACTTATTACACTGAAAACGCCTATACATTTTTTATCTTCATCTGTAAGAGGAATGGACATAAACGAGCCAACCTTATCATCGCATAATCCGCCTATATTTTCTTTTGTAATTTTGTTTACATCGTTTACAATAATCTCTTTAATTTCACTATATGTGTTCCAAACGTAATTATTTTCATCTTTAGGCATAAAAGTTATGTCGGCGTTCAACAAACCGTTTTTGGCAAACACTTTCAATTGTCCGCTTTCATCCGGAATAAACAATGCACACATCGAATCTTTTATTCTTTTTTGAACAACATTGAATACAACATGAACCGAATTTACAAGTTCCAAATCCGAACTTACTATGCTTGTTGCCGAAAATAATAAATTCATAGTTGTGTTTATGTCAAAAACTTTATTATGCAATTTTTTTAAATCGAAAAATATGTTTTTCCATATTCCGTATTCGTTGGATTCGTCAATATTTACTTCTTTATCCATAACTATATTGTTTATCATCGTCTTTATCTGTTTGAAGGGATCAAAAACATATTTTCTAATATAAAGATATGCAACAAAAATAAAAGCCACCAACAGAAAAATTATGGACATTAGCAATATCGTAATATTTATACCGCTTGAAAATATTTTTGCAAAAAGTTCATAAGACGGCCAAACTTCCACCCATCCGACAACCGAATTTTCACTTTTTATAGGATATGACAATTTTAAAACCGATAACAATGCGGAATTTATTTTTGAAGGATTAAAATAATCTTTTTTATTTTTTATTGTCAGATAACGTATATAATCTTTTTTCTCAAATTCGGAAATAAACTTTTTTGTTTTATCCACCGCAAAATTTTTGTTAACGATTTCGGATAACATCTGTTTGGAATCGTCAAACATCGGATATATGCTTTTTTTCAATTCGTTATCAAAAAAAACATACACAAACAAAAACCAAATTAAAATTATAAGCAAAATGGCGGAAATTATTATTGAGATATGTTTAACTATTGTTTTATTCATACTCATCATCTATCAACTGCAAAGATTTTGATGTTCCTAATCTGCTTGCTCCGGCTCTTATTAGTTCTTCGGCTTGTTTGTATGTTGATATTCCGCCGGACGCTTTTATTCTTACATTGTTTTTTAAAATCTTTTTAAAAAATTTAATATCTTCAACGGTCGCACCCGAAGGAGCAAACCCTGTAGATGTTTTTAAAAAATCTACACCGTTGTTCATTACTATCTTTGCGATTTTCTCTTTTTCTTCTTCGTTCAAATATGCGGTTTCAACTATTATCTTTAACACCTTTTTCAATGCTGCTTTTCTTAATAAAGCAATTTCTCTTTCAACATATTCAAAATCTTTCGATTTTAAGGCGGATATATTTATAACGGCATCTATTTCATCCGCACCGCATTTTATGGCTTGTCTTGCTTCAATCAATTTACTTATGTAACTGTTGTACCCCAAAGGAAATCCTATAACGGTACATACTCTTACTTCACTGTTTATAAGAGCCTGTTTGCAACTTTCCACCATAAACGGAGGTACACATACCGAACAAAATCTTTTATCAACCGCCTGCTCGCACAACAACTGAAAATCTTTGTATGTTGCATTGGGTTTTAATAATGTATGATCGATAATAGAGGCTATATTTACCATGTATATTTTACCTTATATGTAACTTTTGTTTCCGATTTTGCAGGAACATCGATTTCGAAAACTACGCTGCTTGAATCTTTATTTTCAAATTTGTGTGAATTGGAAGTTATCTTCCAGTTAGACCATCCGTAAAAAGTTTCTATAACATCAACTTTTACAGCTTCTTTTTTTGCGTTCTTCAAAACAATTTCGTAGGTTTCTTCGGATTGTTTTGAAGAATTGTTTCTTGAAGAACTTGTCATCTTCTTTTCTGCGGTAACATCGAAAGCATTACCTAAAGTAAGTCTCATATCTTTATTTTCCGGAGTATGATCTATTGTATCTTCTCCTACAAATTCTATAGAATCTCCGTCGCTTTTAAATACTCTTACTTTACCTTTAGGCAAAGGAATTCCCAAGTTGGAAGCTTTATTGTTTTTGAACTTTAAAGAAATCTCCACTTTATTATTTTTAGAGCTTTGATATGTATATTTTTTTTCTACGGGAACATTTTGTGCCGCAGTAAATTCTATTTGTTTCTTTTCATTATCTTTTAAGTCTGCTTTTCTTTGCAGTTGATAAATATGATATTCAAAAAAAGATTGTTCCTGAAAACCTGCCTCATCGTATGCAGCTTCTGCCATAACAGCATTTTTTGCCAACATAACACCTGTAGCTCTTGTGGCGGGTTTAACCGTATTTACATCACCTGCGACCAACTTTAATTTAGCATCTTTATATGTTGCACCTGATGTATTGTTTATCGTTACCCAAGCATTCAAATCTACTTTTTTATCGTCTTTATCCAACACGGCAACATAATCTGCCACCCAAGAAAAACCCGTGGTTTTGTATGTCAATTCCAACTTTTTCTTACCTGCAACCTTACTGTTAATCAACCAAGACAAAGTCGGTTTTAACATTAACCCGTCCGGCATTTTCGGCAAGGATATTTCCCCGCTAGGATTAATTACAATCTTATCATTATTAGTCTTTATGATTGTTCCACCCTGAACGGATAACAATTTACCGGAAATTTTTTCTTTTTGTGAATTAGGCAAATATCTTTCTACCGTTATATCTTTACCTATGTATTTCTGTAACAATTTGTTACTGTTTACCAAATCGAAATCATAGTTTTGTTCAAGAATGGTAATATTGTTTGCATCCGAAAGGAATTTCGGTAACACACTTGTAGGATCTATCTTTGCTGACACATCATCTACTTCTATTGTTTGTTTACCGACTTTAACATCCACTTCCTTTGTATCTCTTACAAGTGCAAAATTGTCATTGTATATCGTGACGGCAGCAGAATAAACAAAAGCAGGCTGAATTGCTAAAAAAAACAAAACAAATAGTTTTTTCATATTTTCCTCTCTTTTATAAATTTACAAAAACACAATCAGTATTGTTGTTCTATTTGAATAATTTTATCTATTCTTCTTGAATGTCTTTGTTCAAATTCCGTTTCCAAAAATATTTTAATCCAAGAACAAATATCGTCAGTCGAAGCAAATCTTGCACCCGCACACATAACATTTGCATTATTGTGCTGTGCTATAAGTTTTGCGGTATCTTTGCTCCAGCAAACTGCAGCTCTGATACCTTTAACTTTGTTTGCAGCTATCGACATTCCGATACCTGTTCCGCAAATCAAAATACCTTTGTCGGCATTTTTTGAAACTACATTTTGCGAAACTTTTAAAGCAAAATCGGGATAATCGCAACTGTCACTTGAATTTGTTCCGCAATCTATAACTTCATGTCCCAAACCTTTTATAAAAGATAACAACTTGTCTTTTATTTCTATTCCGGCATGGTCACAACCGAATGCAATTTTCATCTTTGTATCCTTGATTATAATATAAAGAGTTTATCTCCGTTTTTAACACCGGCAGCATTAGCTTCTTCCATATCCAAATGACATTCCAATGCCATTTTATCACTTACTCTTGCTATAACGTTATCGAAAACAAGACCTCTTTCACCTTCAGTTTTCAATTTTAAAGAATCGCCGTTTTTTACTCCGTAAAATTCGGCATCTTTTGTGGTGAAATGAATATGTCTTTTAGCAACAATGCAACCTTCTTTCAAATCTATTGAACCTGCAGGGCCTATAACTTTTATAGGTTCCGAACCTGCCAAATCGCCGGACAATCTTATACAAACATTAACGCCCAATCTTATGGCATCGGTTACAAAAATTTCCACCTGAGTTTGTTTTCTTAACGGTCCTAAAACTCTGACTTTTTCTATTGCTCTTTTAGGTCCCTGTATGGTAACGGTTTCATCACAAGCATGTTCTCCGGGCTGAACCAAATCTTTCGTTTTTGTTAATGTATGACCTTTACCGAATAATGTTTCCATATCTTCTTTTGACAAATGAATATGTCTGTTGGAAACGTTTGTCAAAATAGGATTTTTTGCTCTGTTTTCGTTCATTTTATCTTTCCTTCTTTATTAAAAATTATTTGCTGAATTTTACCAAAGCTTCGAAAGAATCTGCTTTCAAGCTTGCTCCGCCTACCAATCCGCCGTCGATATCTTCTTTTTTCATAAGTTCGCTTACATTTTCGGGCTTTACAGAACCGCCGTAAAGAATTCTTATTTTATCTGCTGCACAGCAATACATTTCTCCGTAAACTTTTCTTATGAAAGCATGAACTTCCTGTGCCTGGTCGGGAGTTGCTGTTTTTCCCGTTCCGATTGCCCAAACAGGTTCATAAGCTATAACTATTTTTTCCGCATCTTCTTTGGATAAATCTTTCAAACCTTCTCTAACTTGAGATTCAATAACTTTAAATGTAACGTCTGATTCTCTTTCCTGTAATGTTTCACCTACACAAACTACAGGGATTAAACCGATAGCAAGTGCTGCTTTAACTTTTTTGTTTACCGTTTCGTTTGTTTCACCGAAATATTGTCTCCTTTCGGAATGTCCGATTATTACATATTTGCAACCTGCATCCACCAACATATTAGGAGCAATTTCTCCGGTATAAGCACCTTTTGCTTCCCAGAATATATCTTGTGCACCGATATTGATATTTGTTCCTTTTGTTTCGTTTGCCAAAGCTGAAATTGCGGTAAATGTAGGGCATAACAAAACATCTACGTCCTTAACATCCGCAATTTTTCCTTTTAATTCATTTACCATAGCAACTGCTTCCGGTATGGTTTTGTTCATCTTCCAGTTTCCTGCCATTAATGGTTTTCTCATGATTACATCTCCTTTTTTTATTATAATTTGTTGACTTTATTAAATTATATCTATAAAGATACAAGTTTTATATCAAAAAATCAAAGAATTTTATTAGTCTTCTTTACTTTTATCCGTATAATAGGAATAATTTTTATAATATCCGTATTTGCTGTAAGTTATACCTTTAGGTTCATACTGAGATATTACTCCGCCCAAAACTTTTATTCCCACATTTTTCATTTTTTCCAATGCAATTTCGGCAAGTCTGACATTTGTACTGCCGTACTTTATAACAAACACTGCTTTATTTATATACTTACCCCACAACAAAGTATCACTTACAGGCAAAACAGCAGGGCAATCTATAATAACCGTATCATAATTTTCGTTTGCCCATTTTATAAACTTTTCCAACAACGGAGTATTTAACAGTTCCGACGGATTCGGAGGTCTTGTTCCCGAAGTCATAACGGAAAGATTAGCAACTTCCGTCTGTTGTACATTGTAAGCAAAATCGGATACTTTCTTATCTTCGTTCCAAATGTTTGTTAACCCTTTCTCATTAGAAAGTTTAAACACTTTATGAAGTCTGGATCTTCTTAAATCACCATCTACAAGTAAAACTTTTTTTTGTGTTTGAGCAAGAGCTACAGCTAAATTTACTGCAAAAAAACTTTTACCTTCGCTCTGTACGGAACTTGCAACTATGACAGGTGCATTTCTGTCATCTGCCAAAGCAAACCCTAACATCGTTCTTACATTTCTTATTTGCTCTGCGGTTAAAATATTCCCTTCTTTTAACATCAACTCATATTCTGTTTTCAGTTTTTTTATTTTATTTACCGGCACAAACCCCAGGAAAGACAACTTTAGTTTTTCCTGTAAATCTTCGGACGTTTTTATCGTTTTATCCAAGAACTCAACAATGAATATAAATAATAAACCTAAAATAATACCGGCACAAAATCCTATCAATAAATTTAAAAGTTTTTTAGGTCTGTACGGTTTATTCGGAACAGTTGCCTCATCAATTATTCTTATATTGTTTCCGGAAAATTGTCCCGAAAGTTCGATTTTTATACTTTGAATAAGTCTTTTTGTTTCTATATCTATTTTTTCTCTTATTGCTTTTAATTGATTTTGAACGGATATAACTTCCGGATGATTTGATGTATACTTTGCCGTAAGTTCAACATAATGTTTATATAATTCTATTTCCTGGTTTTTAAGATTTTTTATAAAGTCACTGTTTACTACCTGAGGCATGGAATTTAACAATTCCTGTTGTTTTGTACTTTTTTCCGTAGCTTCAAGAGCAGCAATAACATCCTTTGCTATTGATACTCTGTTATTTATATTTTCGGTAACAAAAGTATTTGCCAATGTATTTGCTATCTGTACGCATAACTGTTTATCGTAAGATAAAACTTCAAGGTTTAATAAACGACTTCTCGGTATAGGAATGATTTTTATATGTTTTTTTAATTTGATCCAACCGTTAGGTTCTTTAAATTCGGGAACTTCCGACAATTTCATACTGTTATAAATTTTTTCAAGTAAAGTTCTCGATTCCAACAATTTGTACTGTGTTCTGTAATAATCTTCATCGGTTGCCCAAGAGCTGAAAGACGTTGTTTCTATTTTCCCGGATTCTTCCCTGTCTATCAACATAAGAACGGAAGCCTTGTATTTGGGCTGCATTAACATATTAACGGCAACAGCCGCAACGACACATATAAAAACTATGCCTATTAACAGCCATATTCTTTTAAGTATTACAGACACATAAAAAGTGAAATCTGTTTCATCGTTTTTTATATCATTTACAAAATTGTCGTTCATCTTTTCCTCTAAAACATACTCTGCGGAACAAAAATAACATCTCCGGGCATAAGTTCGATATCTAGGGATTTTTTCCCTTGTTTTGTTATCGCATTAACATCAACATCCAAACTCTTTTGTTTCCCGTTTTCCATTCTTAAAACTTTCACTTTTGACGTGTTGGCAATATCGGTAAATCCGCCTACCGAAGTTATTGCTTCAAGAACCGTTATCGATTTTTCCGGCGGGATAGCTATTTCCGAAGGTTTTTGCACCTGTCCTAACACATAAACCATCTTATTTGCATATTCTTTTATCAACATGGAAACTTGCGGATTTTTGATGTAATATTTCAACTTTTCGGATAATTGTTGTTCTGCTTCCGCTACCGAATAACCGCCGATTTTAACATTGCCAACCAAAGGAAACGTAACCATACCGTCGGAAGATATTCTTAATTCTCTATCCATATCTTTTTCCATAAAAACCTTTATTTCAACAAGGTCTCCGGCTTGTAAGATATAGTTGTTCGATTTTTGAACATCGGAAATATCGTTTAATACACGATTTTGAATATTTTCGACATCTTCTTCCGTGCCGGATTCAACGGTTATACTGCTTATTTCAGTACTTTTTTGTGTTGAAGCACAGGAAAAAAGGAAAGAAAAAGCAAAACATAATAAAAACAAAACATATCTGTTCATAATCTCGATATTATACAAAAAAAGGAAAGTTATTTCACTACTATTTTTTGTTGCTGAGTTTCACCGGTTTTAACATCTTTTCCGAACAGTTCATAAAAGCTTACATTCGGTATACCGAAAGCACCATCAACAGAACCGATATAAACTTTTTCCAAGAAGCAATCAACGTTATTTATCTTTATAACGGCTTTAGCAACACCGTCATATAAGTCAATAGTCATAGGTTTATCTTTTGCGGCCTTTAATACAAAATCAAAATTTTGTTTCTCGGCATTATATTTAACTTTAAATCCGTAAGCTTTCTTATCAAAAGCACTTAATTCTTCTCTTTCTCCGTTTTTATATGCATACAAAAGCCAATAAGCATCTATCGGAGATTTTTCATTTATTTTCCCGTCATCAGTTAAAACAGCATCATAACTGACAACATTTGCATTTTTACTTCTTTCTATTACAAACAAATTGCTTGTTTTATCGGCATATATATTCATACCAAACATCAAAAACAATATTACAAACAAAATTGCTCTTTTCATTTTATGCTCCATACTAATAAACATTATTACTATTTAGACATATATTTATACAAAATTGTTACTGCCTGCACAAGTAAAAGTACGGACATTTTTCGCATTCTACATCATCATAAAGCTCACTTCTAAACGGTTCGTCATTATTAATGTCGGAAATAATAAGTTTAAACTGTTCAAGCAAAACACTAAAATCTATTTTCGAATCTTGTTTTAATAACAAAGTTGTTTTTGAATCTTTTAAAGAATACAGCATTGCATTTCTTACAACTTTGTCTTTGTTGAGCTGTTCGTACAAATATTTATAAATTATCAATTGGAACGATTTTATGTTTTTAGCTATCACCTGTCTGCAAAGAGAACTTTCATCGGAAACAAAATTTTTTACGGCAACGGGAGCTGCCGCATTCCCGGTTTTATAATCTATAATACTTATTGTTCCGTCTTCATTTTCATCTATTCTATCCATTCGCGAAACCAAATTATATTTAGTTCCGTTTACTTCTACTTTAGAAGAAAAATCTTTTTCCGTATCCAATACCTGCTTAAAGTCTCTTTTTATTTCGGCTTTCATGAAATCATTCAATTTCTTTTTGAGAAGTTTTCTTAACAAGTACATTTTGCCGGTTTTACCGTTCTTAAAATACTCGTTTATCTTATCATCCAATTTTTTTTCATAAACATTTTTATCCATACCGATCAACATTTCTTTCGTTAACCCGCTGTGAAAAGTTTCATTTAAAAAATCGTGGACACAGTTTCCTATATTGATATTTTCATAATCATCATCATAATCGGTTTGTTCTCCCAATTTAAGCACATACTTGTAATAAAACAGCAGTTTACATTTCATATACGCATCTATGTTTGTAGCCGAATATTTAAAATTCAACAGATATTTTTTTATTTCGTCCGTTTTAACAATTTCCGGTTTGTTATTGGAAAAAAGTTTGGCAGACAAAACGGCATTATTGACCGTTACGGACTTTAAAAGTTTTGTTTCGTACTGTTTCTTCCATACAAGTTCTTCTATGAACCTGCTTCTTATATTAACATTATCATTCGGATATATTAAAGAAACGGATTTTGCTCCGGAAATCAAACCGTAAAATTGATACTTTTGAATATCGGATTCTCTTTCCGAATAACCCATATTCAATAAATTAATAACCTCTTTGGGAATCAAAGGATTTATTTCTCTGACATTCGGAACTACGGAATCAGACATAGACACTATAAATACATTTTTAAAAGAAAGACCTCTTGATTCCATGAAACCCAGCACCTGCAACCCTTTTAAAGGGCTTCCTACAAGATTTATATTACCTGTAGATATAAGATTTTCAAATATCTTCAACAATTCTTTTTGTGCAAAAATATTATTTGAGCAAAGTGAATTTAAAAATTGGTTTGCTATATCATAAACCATATTCATTGCACCCAAATTGAACGAATATGAGTTTATTAAACTTTTTTGGGTTATGATATCTGCAATATTGTTTACGGCTTTACCTAAAGCAGCCATTGTGGAAATATTTTCAAACTTATAAAAAAACATATCAAACAACTCTGTGATAAGCTCTTTTACTCTATTGGGAGAAACTTCCTGCCAATAATCTGTTATTTTCTTTGAAATATTTTCATGCAGTACAACATTATTTTGAATTTCTTCCAAAGAAATAAACTGATAAGATTTAAATAAAGCCTTTTTATTTGAAAAATCAAAATTATTAATTATTTCATGAACTATAATTCTTGTAATATCGGAAATACCGATAAATCTTATATTTTTAACAAGCGGATTGGAAATTATCGAAACAAAATCTTTTACATAATATTTATTGTTTTCATCTCTGTTTAAATGTGTTTTAATTAAATCTTTCATTAAAGAAAACACTGTTGTTTTGTTTGCCGGATATCCTACCGCAATATTAATATCTTTCATTATCGAATAAAGTTCACTTGTAACCGCTTGCAAAATGGTATTATCCGGAACTATTACAACCGTATCTTTAAGTTCGGTTTGCGGTATTTTTTGTATTAAATTTTTAACCAAACATGCTTGTGAATAACCGTCATAAGCACTGTAAAATTTAATATTATCGGTTAAATTATCTTTTACGGGTTTTGAAGCACAATTGAAATCTTTATATATTTTGTTTAAGTATTGCCAGTTATTTTTGTTTCCCCTTATGATAATATCAAGTTTACCGGAATCGAACAAGACTTTAAACATTTCCGTTTCGGATTTATTCAGATAGTAAGGATTAAACAATATCACCTTATCAAAATCTTTAAAATATTGTTCTATATATTTTTTTGCATTATAGTAAGAATATGCCGTTGTGGTTTTATTCAACTGCTTTATTCTTTCATGGAACTCTTCTCTTATAAAAGAAATATTTTTTAATAATTCGTTAATGCTTTCGGGAACATCAAAACCAATTTCGGCCTGCATCTGAATGTTAAGTAATTTATCGTTACTTATTTGTTCCAAATCCAACAAATTTATAAAGTTCAATATTTCGTTGGCCCATTGAAAAAACGAAGAATATGTATATTCATAAAAGTTTGATGTTTTGAGTTTATTGTGAACGATATCATAAATTATATAACTGCTGTCTATCTTTGATATTTTTTGTGTATTTTGTGCAGCAGAAATCAAATTCACAAGTTCATCAAAAGTAAAAAATTTCGGAGGAATAAACGATTTATTTATTTGTTTTGCCAACTCCCTTTTTATAAACATTGCCGGTCTTTTTGACGGCATAACAACGGCAATTTTACCGAAATCATTTTCGTTGTTATTTATCGATTCGACAATATACTTTGTTGTATATTCGACAATATTATCATTTAAACAAATATTAATTATTTTACTTTTCATAAATTTTATTCTATACCCGTATTATCGTTAACATTATGCAAAACTACATTTTCCAAATCGATAACAAAGCACTGCACTTGTTTATCCGTATACACTTCTTTTAAAATTTCAACATATTTTTTCATTTGATTATTTATATATTCTCTGTCATATATAGAACTCTTGAAATCCACGACACAAACACTATTTTGTTTTATTATTATTTTATCGACTCTTATGGTATTTCCTGATTTATCAACATATTCTTTTTCGTTAAACACAACATTTTTTTCATCAAACAAGTCCGCTATATTTTTGTTTGATAATATATTTGAAATTTTTTCTTTTAAGAAACCAATATCCTGATTTGAATATACCGCTTGTGTTTTTTTAACGGCATCTTCAATTTTATTTTGTAAGTTTTTGGAATTAAATGTTTCTATTTGTGATAAAGCATAATGGATTATTTTTCCGTTTAACAAAATATCTTTATGCTTTTTACCGTAAATTTCTATCGAGCTGTCATTTATTATATCTACAATATCGTTAAGTTGTGTAGAAGATATTTCAATATTGTTTATAAGTTCCCCATCTTCATTTTTGGATTGTAAATTTATTTTCTCTTTTTTACCGAATATTCTTTTATTTTCATCTGCAAATATTTCAATATATTTTTCGTTATCTTCATCTTTTTTATTTTTATGAGTTATAAGTCCGTAAAACTCACATACCGCTCTTGTTGTGGCAACGTATAAACCGTTCAACTCTTCCGACATATTTTTAAAATATTTTTCAAAATAAATATTTTTTAAATACTGTGAATAATCATTCATTTCCCTGGTTATTCTTAAAAAAGATATTTCCTTTTCTTTCTCAATCGGAAAAATATTATCAGCATCCGGTTTTTTTATATAAAAATAGGGCATTATCACAACATTAAATTCCAAGCCTTTTGATTTATGAATCGTTGTAATTTTTATTGCATTTGATGACGGAACTTTTATAAAAAACTTCTCGTTTTTTTCATTCTTTTCAAAATCTTTAAAATAATCTATAAAATTTTGTAATCCTTGATTATCCTTTTCGAAATCACAAATAATTTCCAAAAATCTGTATATTACATTCGAATATTCTTTAAAATTTTCTATTACTTTATACTTCGAAATTAAAGATACCGTCATTTCGTATACGGCAACAAACCCTGCTCTGTTAAAAAATTCTTCTATATAATCTTTCCATATTTGGGGATATGTTGACCTGAACAGAATGTAAAGGTTTATATCACTTTTTGTTTCAATACAATTATCGGTTACGAATTTAACTATATCTTCTTTGTTTAATCCCGTTGCTTTTAAAAAGATATCACTCGTAATAAACGAGACAAATGAAATATTATCTATCGGCATATTAAAAAACTGTAACGAACTGAACAATTCTTTTATTATTTGAGAATTTACAATATTTAATGTTTGGAAAGACTCTATATCTATATCCTTTTCCAACAGCCATTTACCTATCTTTTCTATCTCTTTATTTGTTCTGCAAATTATTGTTATATCTTTATTTGAAAATCTTTTATTTACATCTTCTACCGTTTCATACAAATATTTTTTTACTATTTCATCAACATCTTCTTCACTGTATTCTTTATATGATATTTCAACATAACCGGACTCTTTTCTTATACTTTTTTGTTGAGAATCTTTAAAAACTTCGACTATTCCTTCGCAATATTTTTTTATATCATCTAAATCTTTATCTTTACCTATATAATCCAATAACTTAATTATATTATCCTGCGAATACAAACTGTTATTAAAATCAACTATTGCTTTACAACTTCGATAATTCGTATCCAACAAAAGATGTTGCGGATTATAATTGGCAAATTCTATTTGAGGAATATCGAAGATTTTGTAGTCTCCGCCTCTAAAACCGTAAATTGCCTGTTTCTTGTCCCCTACATAAAAAAACGTACCGCCTTTAGATAAATTTTCTTCCACTATAAGCTTTAATGTCTGCCATTGCGTTTGGTTTGTATCTTGAAATTCATCTATAAGGAAATCAGTAAAATTATTGGATAAGCTTAAATATATTTCAGGAGCCAAATTCTGTTCATAAAAGACTTTTGATACCTGTTTATTTATGTCCTGTAAAAACATTACAGAATCCAGTTTTGACCTTATTTCGAATTCCTTCAAAATATTATCAAACATTTTTATGTAATTGTCATAATAATGTTTGGCTTTAAATTCCATAAAATCATGAATAATCTTTTGTCCCTCTAAGAATAGTTCCTCGAATTCCGCACTATGTTGGTCAGGTGAAATTTTTTTGTAAGGAAATTTATCTTTTGAAAAGTAAGAAGTTATTTTACCTGTGTACAGTGATTTCTTTTCGGAAACTATATCGTCAATATAGTTTGAAAAGTATCCGTTGGTTATTTTTTTTATATCTTTTATTTTAGAAATTTTTTCACAAATATTTACGAAAGCGGAGTTTAATTCAGACAACTTTTTCGAATACTTTTCTTTCTTTTTCATTTCCACGATTTTTTTCGTTACTTCTTTTTTGTATAAATCCTTGAATGTTTCCGAGATATTTCTCCTGATACTCCAAGAAGCCGTGCTGTCTACAATATACTGGTCAAAAAAACAATCCAAATCGTTTTGTATTTTTTTATCTTCAAAAGATTTATCCAAAAAAACATCTATGGAATAATCAATATAATCGTCATAAGAATCTAAAATTTGATAATTCGGAGACACTCCTAATTTTAATGCACATGCCTTTATTATCAAATTTATAAAACTGTCTATGGTTTTTACGTTAAAATGTTCGAAATTCTTTATTATATTATTTACTGCTATATCGGCATTTGAAGGTATTTTTGATTTAGGAATATCTACTGCAGTTAACACATCTTTTACATCTTGTCCCAAAGATATTTTTTTCAGATATTTTATTATCCTTTCTTTCATTTCAATGGTAGCTTTATTTGTAAATGTAAGTGCAAGGATATTGTTTAACGGAGGATTTGTTTTTGATGAATCAAAATTCAACAACAAAGAAATGTATCTCTTTGCCAAATTATGAGTTTTGCCCGAACCTGCCGAGGCTTCGACTGATATAAAATTAGATTCTTTTTCCATTATTTTGGTGTAAGTAAAGAGTTAATAAATTTCTCTTTCCATCTCTCTTTTAATATCTTTTCTTTTTAAATCTTCTCTTTTATCGTAAGTTGTTTTACCTTTAGCAAGACCTATAAGAGCTTTTATTTTTCCGTATTTTGAAACATATATCTCCAACGGAACAACGGTTAACCCTTTTTCCTTGGATTTAGAAAAGATTTTAGTAATTTCCTGTTTATGAAGGAGAAGTTTTCTTAATCTTTTTGTCTGATATTCCTGTATATGCGTGGATATTTGTAAATAAGGTGCAATGTATACATTTTCCAAAAAAGCTTCACCGTTATTAATTCTTACCAAAGAATCCACCAAACTTGCATTGTGTAATCTTAACGATTTAACTTCATAACCGGACAAAACAATCCCCGCCTCATATTCTTCCAAAATATGATAGTTGTGATATGCTTTTTTGTTCGATACTAAAACTTTTTTTTCTGCGTTTTTGTTTCCCATAACACCAACTATTTTACCAAAAATATAACAAAAAAAGTATATGTGTTTATGTTGACAAAAAACGTTAAATCTTTTAAAATCTTTAAGTCACGGTATTAACCGTATTGCGCCCATAGCTCAATTGGATAGAGCGTTTGACTACGAATCAAAAGGCTAGAGGTTCAACTCCTCTTGGGCGCGGACAGTTTTTTAACAAATTTAAGGAGTATAAGATGAAAGAAAAAGTTGAAGCAATTTTGAATCAGGTAAGGCCTGCTCTTATAGCTGACGGAGGAAATGTTGAATTGGTGGACGTTACACCGGACAACATCGTAAAAGTAAGATTACAAGGTCATTGCGGAAGTTGCCCTATGGCAATGATGACATTGGAAATGGGAATAAAAAAAGCTATCCAGGAAGCTCTTCCGGAAATAAAAGACGTTGTTGCAGTATAGTAAATGAAGATAGGTATTTTATCTGACACACACAACAATATAGATAAAATATTGAAAGCTATAGATTTTTTTAATCTCCGGCAGGTAGAGTTCGTTTTACATGCCGGAGATTTTTCTTATCCTGAATCGGCAAGATACTTTTCAAAATTAAATGTTCCGTTTTTAGCTGTTTTCGGAAACAACGATTTCGATTATTACGGTTTATCAAAAACCATTGAAAAATTCGGCAGTATTTACGAACCGCCTTACGATTTTGTTCTGGATAACAAAAGTTTTTTATTAACACACCATTTATACACACCGACAAAAAAGTTTGATTATATAATCTACGGACACACTCACAGACCTTCAATAACAAAAACTTCCAACGGATTACTTATAAATCCCGGAGAAGTGACCGGCAGAAGATACGGAAGAAGCACGGTTGCCGTTCTTGATACAACAGCGAACCGTGCCGAAATATTTGACTTGGATTTGGAATAATAATTATTTTATTATATCAGGGTTTGATCCGCCTGAATACGGATCTACCGGCATAATAAAATATGCAATTATGTATATGAGTCCTACAGGAAAAAAGCCTGTAAATATAAGCAATAAAATCATTATTATTCTTACGACGGTTTTATCCATACCAAAATACTGTGCTAATCCGGAACATATACCAAAAATAATTTTATCGTTAGGTAATCTTGTTAACTGTTTTGACATTTTATTCTCCCGTTTATTTTTTATTATCTGCTTCTCTTATTTGTACTCTTCTTATTTTACCGCTTATAGTTTTGGGCAACTCATCCACAAATTCAACTATTCTGGGATATTTGTAAGGAGCTGTAACCCTTTTAACATGGTTTTGCAATTCTTTTTTCAAATCGTCACTTGCTTTAAAACCTTTTGCCAAAACAACGGTTGCTTTAACAATTTGTCCTCTGTCAGGATCGGGAACTGCGGTTATTGCACATTCCAATACCGCCGGATGTTCCAATAATGCACTTTCAACTTCAAAAGGCCCGATTCTGTATCCCGAACTTTTTATAACATCATCAACTCTACCGACAAACCAAATATATCCGTCTTCATCTCTGTATGCGGTATCACCGGTAAAATATAATCCGTCATGCAAAACTTGTTTCGTAAGTTCAGGGTCTTTATAGTAGCCGTTAAATAATCCTGCCGGTTTTTCTCCGTGAAGTCTTACAACAATTTGTCCGACTTCACCGAACTCACAAGATTTATAATCATCATCAACTATATCTATATCATAATACGGTGCCGGTTTTCCTATTGAACCCGGTTTCGGTGTCATCATAGGAAAATTACCTATAATGGAAACAAGTTCGGTTTGACCGTAAGACTCCATTAATCTTACACCTGTAATTTTTTTCCAATTGTTATACATTTCAGCATCCAAAGGTTCACCTGCAATCGTACAATATTTTAAGTTCGACAAATCATAACTCGGTATATCTTCTTTTATCAAATATCTGTATATTGTCGGAGGTGCACAGAAAGATGTAACTTTATGTTTGGAAATTTGTTCCAAAATATCTTTCGGTGTAAACTTATCAAAATCATAAACAAATACTGCCGTACCTGTTATCCATTGAGCATAAATTTTTCCCCACGCGGCTTTTGCCCAACCGGTATCGGCAACGGTTATATGTAATCCGTTTTCCTGAAGGTTATGCCATTGACCTACAATCAAAAGTCCTAAAGGATATGTAAAATCGTGTGTTACCATTTTAGGCATTCCGGTTGTTCCGGAAGTAAAATACAAAAGCATATTGTCGTGGTTTGTTGTTGCCTGGTCACCTTGCGGTCTTTCAAATACATCGGACTCTTTTTCTATTTCTTCGGTAAAATTGTACCAACCGTCGGCACCTTTGCTGTTTACACAAACTTTATATTTTAATGTAGGTGTTTTACTTTGCGATTTATTTACAACATCTACAAGACCGTGAGCATCTACAACAACAGCCATTTTAACATCTGCTGCATTACATCTGTAAACAATATCTTTTTCCGTTAATAAATGTGTTGCAGGTATACCTATTGCTCCTATTTTATGAAGCGCAACAACGGAAAACCAAAACTCAAATCTTCTTTTTAAAATAAGTAAAACGGTATCACCTTTTTTTATACCTATTCTTTTAAAAAAGTTTGCGGTTTTATTTGTATATTTTTTAATATCTTCAAATGTAAAAGTTTTTTCCAAACCTTTATCATCGCACCAAACAAGAGCTTTTTTATTAGGTTCTTGCTTTGCCCATTCATCAACGATATCAAAACCGAAATTAAAGTTTTCAGGCACGGTTATTTTAAAATTTTTCACAAAATCTTCATATTTATCAAAATGTTTTGTCGTTATATATTTTTCTAACATATTTTTCTCCGATTAATTTAAAATTGTAGCGAGAAATCTAAGTTGCTTATTACCTAAAGCCATCATTGCATGTTCTGTTCCTGAATCAAAATAAATGCTGTCTCCAGGATTTAAAATAACTTCCTGATTCTTATAAAAGAACTTCATTTGTCCTTCAAGAATATAGTTAAATTCATGTCCTTCGTGAGCATATTTATGAATATCACTTTTTTCTTCTTTTTCAGGATCAACGGTTACCATAAAAAATTCCGCTTTCTTATTAATAAAATTATATGCCAAATCCTGATACTTATATTCTTTTCTTCTGTCTATTGAAAGACCTTTATCTTTTCTTACTACACTGAACTTTTTAAGTTTAGGTTCTTCACCGGTTAAAAGAACGGTCAACTCTATATTGAATTTGCCTGCCATCGCATACAAAAAACTTACAGGAATATCGCATTCTCCGCTTTCATACTCGATATATTTGTCTACAGCTACATTAAGTTCCTTTGCCATTGATTCAATAGACATATCGGAAATTTCTCTTAACTCTTTAATTCGCTTTGCAATCAATTTAATATTTTCTAACATTTTACTGCCTCCCTGCCTTATAATAAATATTCGTAAATTTTATAAATTTAATTCCGTAAAAGCAACTTAAATCTGCTCTAATGTTATGTCTTTTAATAGGCTTGTTATTGCTTATCTTTCAGCTGTTTGTAAATGAACTTAATATTCTTTTTAAGTTCGGCAAGTGTTCCGGAATTGTCTATAGTGATATCTGCCATCTTCATTTTGTCTTCTATAGGCATTTGCAATGCTATTCTTTTTGTTGCTTCTTCTTTGGAAAGTTTATCCCTTCTCATAAGTCTTGATAACTGCAAATGATACTTTGCATATATAACTATAACTTTATCACAAATTCTGTCTAATCCCACTTCAAAAAGTAACGGAGCATCAACAATAATATCAGTGCTGTTATACTTTTTGGCTATTATTTCGTTGGTTTTTCTTATTATGTGCGGATGGATTATTCTTTCAAGCTCGATTTTTGCCTGTTTATCGGCAAATATAATTGATGCCAACTTTTTTCTGTTTAATGTTCCGTCATCTTTAAGAACATCCGTTCCGAACGTACCGACAATATCTTTCAAACATTTACTGTCTTTGGCAGTTAATGTTCTTGATATCTTATCGGCATCGATTATATAACAACCGATTTGCTTAAATACTTTAGATGATTGACTTTTACCGGTACCTATGCTACCCGTAAGCCCGATTATCATTTTATACCTCAAAAAGACAATTTATAATTTACAATTTATAATTTATAATTTTGGCGTCCTTCGAACTAATTTTTAATAGATTACTTCGCTCCGCTCGTAATGACGACTTTTGTCATTGCGAAGGGCTTTAGCCCTGTGGCAATCCATTGCCGTTCATTGTAAATTATACATTATAAATTATTAATTGCAGTTAAATCCGCCCAATTAGTTCCTATTTTAACTTCCACCAACAAAGGAACATCCAATTTTACCGCATGTTCCATTTCATATTTTAGCATATTTATAACAATATTTTCTTCTTCTTTCGGCACTTCCAACAACAAATCATCATGAACCTGTAAAAGTATCTTGGATTTTAAGTTCTGTTCTTTTAACTTTTTGGATACGTTTATCATTGCTATCTTAATAATATCAGCGGATGTTCCTTGTACCGGAGTATTAAGTGCCATTCTTTCACCGAAAGATACTATTTGTTTGTTGGAAGAATTTATTTCCGGAATGTATCTTATTCTGCCGGTGATAGTTTGAACATACCCTTTTTGTTTTGTTTCTTCTATTATTCTGTTAGACCAATTTTTTATACCTATATACTTTGAAAAATAACTGTCTATATACTCTTTTGCCTGTTTAACCGGAATATCCAACTGTTTAGATAACCCGAACGAAGATATTCCGTAAACTATACCGAAATTTATGGACTTTGCAGCCATTCTTTGCTGTTTCGTAACATCTTCTTTTTTTGCTATGTTAAATACTTCCATAGCGGTTGCCGTATGAATATCCTGTCCGGAACAAAAAGCTTTAATTAAATTTTTATCTTTGGATATATGAGCCAAAGACCTTAAATCTATCTGTGAATAATCTGCGGAAACGAAAATGTTACCTTCACCCGCTACAAAAACTTTTCTGAATCTTCTGCCATACTCGGTTCTTATAGGAATATTTTGCAAGTTCGGATCCGAAGATGAAAGTCTGCCCGTTGTAGTTATTGCCTGATTAAATATTGTGTGTATTCTTTCCCCTTCTATTTCGTTAAATCTTCTAACCGAATCTACATAAGTGGATTTTAATTTTTGTAATTCTCTGTATTTTAATATTTCGTTAGCTATATCGTATTGCGACAATTCCGCCAAAACAGACTCATCGGTAGAATATCCCGTTTTAGTTTTTTTAATTACCGGCAAATTCAACTTTTCAAATAATATTACAGCCAACTGTTTGGGTGAATTTATGTTAAAAGTTTCGCCTGCCAAATCATAAATTTTTTGTTCAATTACCAATATTGCGTTTATTAATTCTTTATCAAAATCATCTAAAAACTTTTTATCTGTTTTTATACCTGCCGATTCCATTTCGTATAACACCTGAACTATCGGCATTTCTATATCGTAAAACAAGCTTGATAAATTGATTTTGTTTAACTCGTTTATCAATATATCTTTTAAGTTGTAAAGACTTATGGATTTTGAACAAGAATAGTCTGCCAAAGTTTGTATATCTATGTTGTCTGCTTTTATTTTTTTTGTACCTTTGGAAAAAATTTCTTCATCGGTTTTTATATGGAAACTAAGATATTTTAATGCCAATTGTTCTATGGTATGAGATTGTGACGGGTTAATACAATAAGAAGCTATCATAACATCAAAACTGATATTTTTTAAATCTATATTTAACGTTTTAAGTATATGTTTAACAAACTTTAAATCACAACCGGTAAACTTTATATTTTCATTTTCAAATACCGGTTTAAATATTTCAACAAAATCATCTTGCTGTATTTGTTGCAATATAAAATCGTTATGGTTTATCGGGATATAATAATTATTATCCGTTCCGTAACATAAAGAAACACCTACCACCAAATCCTGCATTATGCCCGAACCCGCAGTTTCTATATTTATCGATATTTCTTTTTGTCGTAAAAGTTCTTGTTTAAGTGCCTGTGCTTTTTCCGTGGTATCTGCTATCTTTACTATATTTTTTGTTTCTTTATGTATTACTTTTTGTTGAACCGGTTGAACGGATTTTGGTACAGCACTAACAGTTTCCTGCTGTAAAGAAAACGTATCTTGTTGAGGTTTGTTTTGTATAAAACTGTATAATTCATATTGCTTAAAAAAGTCCTGTGCGGTTTCAAACAGATTATCGTTAAATTTCAAATCTTCCATGGAAACGTTTATCGGTACATTAAGTTCAAGTTGCACTAATTTCTTGCTTAACAAAACATCGTTTGCACCGTCTTTAATTGCCTGAGATATTTTACCCTTTATGGAATCCGCATTTGCAATAATATCTTCAACGGAACCGTAAGTATTTATAAGCTTTACCGCTGTTTTTTCTCCTATACCTTTAACACCGCAAACGTTATCGCAATTGTCTCCCATCAAAGCCAACATATCTACGATTTTGTCGGGATACAAGCCGTACTTTTCATAAACTTTTTGACTGTCAAACATTATATTTTTAGATTCGTTCCAAATATGAATATTGTCATTAACCAACTGAAACAAATCTTTATCGCCGGTAACAATAACAACTTTTACACCTTCTTTTTCGGCTTTTTTTGCTACCGTTCCTATAACGTCGTCCGCCTCGAATCCTGCCTGTTCGAAATGCGCCAATTTCATGGCATCAACAGCTTGTCTTGCTATCGGCATTTGTTTCTTTAAATCTTCGTCTATTTCTTTTCTGTTAGCTTTATATACAGGCGATAACTGATGTCTGAAATTTTTTGAAGGATGATCAAAACATACTGCTATATAATCCGGTTTTTGTTCGTTTTTTACTTTATTGATAAGTTTTATAAAACCGTAAACGGCATTTGTAGGAATACCGGCAGATGTTGTAAGCGGTCTTATTGCATGGTATGCTCTGTGAATATATGCACTTGCATCGATTATATATAAAACTTTGTCCATGAAAAAATCCTGCGGATTTTTATCCTTCTATAAAATGTTGAGCGGAAATTGCTGCTATCGCACCGTCACCTGCAGCCGTAACAACTTGTCTTAATAGTTTTTGTCTTACATCACCGCAAGCAAAAATACCTTGAACAGATGTGTTCATGTTGTCATCGGTTACAATATAACCTGCTTCGTTTAATTTGATAGCTGTATTATTTAAAAAGTTTGTGTTAGGTAACCAACCTACAAAAACAAATATTCCGTTAACCGCCAACTGTGACGAAATATTGTTTTTAACATTTTTTAATGTTATTTCTTCTACGGTAAGGTTACCTGAAATTTTTTCTACGACAGAATCAAATATTATGTTTATTTTGGGTTCTGCAAAAACTTTTTCCTGCAAAATTTTTGCAGCTCTGAATTGATCTCTTCTGTGAATCAAATTAACTTTAGCAGCAAATTTTGTTAAATATAATGCTTCTTGTAATGCGGAATCTCCCCCGCCCACAACTGCAATTTCTTTATTTCTGAAAAACGGTCCGTCGCAAGTAGCACAATACGATACACCTTTACCTATAAATTCCTGTTCACCTCCAACTGCCAACTTCTTAAAATTGGCACCGCTTGCTATAATAACCGTTTTTGTAAAATATTCTTTATTGTCAGAAAGTACAACTTTTTTTATTGCATCTTCGGTTTCAACAGCAGATGCTTCACCGTAAACTATTTCGCAACCGAAAGTTCTTGCTTGCTTTTCCATCTTCATTGCAAGCTCAAACCCGTTTATTCCTTCTTCAAATCCGGGATAATTTTCAAGGTGATCCGTTATTGCAATCTGCCCGCCGCAACCTGCTTTTTCTATAAGTAAAGTTTTAAGTCTTGCTCTTGAAGCATATATCGCAGCAGACATACCGGAAGGGCCGCCGCCGACTATTATAACATCATATATCATATTTTATTCTCTCTGTTTTAGTGATTTTTTCTACAGTAATTTTTTTATATCTTTTTGCCAAAGTTCTTCCACACCGGGAGCAAACCCAACGTACTTGTTATAAATTTCTCCGTTCTTGTCTATTATAAAAAATCTCGGTATGGATGAAATTTTATAGTTGGATATCACTTTTTTGTCACTTAACAATACGGGATAATTCATTTTCTGTTTTTTCATAAATTTTAATATTGTGTCTTTATCTTCTTGCAAGTTTATACCCAATACAACAAAATCTTCATTATCTTTATATTGTTCATACAAATTTTCTACTGCGGGAATAGAAGCTCTGCAAGGAGGACACCAAGTTGCCCAAAAATCTATAAATACAACTTTACCTTTATAATCGGATAAAGATACAGGTTTACCTTCCAAATCCTGCAAAGTAAAATCATAAGAAACTTCTGCACAAGATAGAGAAACACATGCTATTACAAACAACAACAGAATAAACAGTTTTTTATAAAACATTATTTAACTCCTGCTCTATAGCGGTTTTAGGCCTGAATCCTACCATTTTGTTTATTGGTTTTCCGCCTTTAAATATTATAAGGCAAGGAATAGATGTTATTTGAAACTGTGATGACAAAGACATATTTTCATCGGTATTAACTTTACCTACTTTTATTTTGCCGTCATATTCTTTTGCTATTTCATCTACTACAGGTAACAACATTTTGCAAGGTCCGCACCATGGAGCCCAAAAGTCGAGCAATACGGGAATATCCGATTTTACAACCTCCTGTTCAAAATTTGCTTCTGTTATAACTATTTCCGCCATCTTATTCCTCCATAAATTATTTTTTTGTATTAGTTAGATTATACTAAAAACAATATAAAATTGCCAAAGACAATTTTACAATTAGAAATTAGTAATGAGAAATTAGAAATTAACGGCAACGACAAAATTGAGGTATGGATGTATGGAAGTATAGAGGTATGGAAACGACAACGGATGGATTGCCACGGGCTAAAGCCCTCGCAATGAACGGCAATTAGTAATTTAGGTATGTGTGAATATTGATTTTTATATAAAATTATGCAATAATTTTGGGGTAGTTAAATTTAATTTAAGGAGAAAGAAAACAAATGAAAAAAGGATTGTTGGCTTTGTTGTTGGCAGTAGCTCTTGTAGCACCTGTTTTTGCAGCAGACGAAGGTACAATGGAATTGGACATTAAAGCAGGTTTTAACCTTATGTCCAGTGCAGAGGTTGAAAGTGAAAGCCAGGATATAGATCCTGCATTCACAGCCGGAGTAGATTTCTTTTATTATGTAATGCCTCAATTGGCAATCGGTGCCGGTGTTCAATATGTTTTCAATTCTGAAGTAGCAGATTCTCATGGTATGAAAGCAGGTTGGACAAATCTTTATGCACAAGCAAAATATGTATTTGAAACAGGAAGCGATATTTTTAACAATGTTTATCCTTTAGTTCAAATCGGTTATGGAATTTTAAGAACAGATCCAGATGAAGATTTTATAGATTCAAACGGATTATATTGGGGTATCGGTGCAGGAACAACAATAAACAAATGTATTGTTCTTGAACTTCTTTATTCAAATGGTAATGCAACACTTAAACTTGATCCTTGGACTACAGGAGATTTAAAGTATTCAACAATCCAATTGAAAGTTGGTTATAAATTTACTTTCTAATTAATATAAAAAAACAATTAAAGCACAGGAAGAATTTTTCTTTCTGTGCTTTTTGTTTTTTATATAGGCGAAACGGCAATTAGTAATTTAGCTGTGTGTGAATATTGATTTTAACATAAAATTATGCAATAATTTTTCAGGTAGTTAAATTTTTGTATAAGGATAAAAAAAATGAAAAAAAGTTTATTGGCTTTATTGTTGGCAGTAGCACTTGTAACACCTGTTTTTGCGACAGATAACAAGGTAGGTGAAATAGACGTTAAGGCAGGTTTTAATTTTATGTCTAATGTAACAGTTGATAATACTGATTATGATAAAAGTGTTGATTCTGCATTTGCAGCCGGTGCAGATTTATTCTTTTGTTTAACGCCCCAGTTAGCAATCGGTGCAGGTGTTGATTATATTTTCAATCATGAACTGCCAAATTTGGATGGTTTGAAAGCAGGTTGGACAAATATCTACGTACAGGCAAAATATATGTTTGAAACAGGAAATAATATTTTTAATAATGTTTATCCGTTATTTCAAATAGGTGGAAGTATATTAAGGTTAGACACTGATTCTGAGACTGAAGTGGATTCAAACGGATTGTATTGGGCAATTGGTGCAGGTACAACAATAAAAGAAAATTTTCTTCTTGAAATTCTTTATTCAAAATGTAATGCAAAAGTTAAAGAAGATTTCTTTAGAGGTGATTTAAAATATTCAACATTGCAGTTGAAAGTTGGATATAAACTTCCCTTCTAATTAATATATTATAAAAAAGCAGGGAGATATCTTCTCCCTGCTTTTTTTATTTTTTAATTACCAATTATTTTAGAGTGGTACCAAGTGGGCATCCCAACCGCCGAGCTCGGCTTCGTTGTACTTATAAATCGGAGTTTCTTTATTTAACGGTTCGGTAATTATTTTTCTTGTTGCCTCTTCGGCATAATAGGCAGCTGCAGCTATACCGACCGCAGCACAAACTTGTCCTACAGCCGGAATATAAGCTACCGCTTGTATTATGTTATAAAAGACAAAAAGTTGTTGTGCTACCATAGGTGACAAAAGTGCTGCCGTAATATAAGATAAACCTGTACTTGTGTCTTCTTTTTCGGGAAACATAGGACCTTTAACATTATATAATCCCGCAGCACCCAAACTATACAATACAGGCATATCAACATCAAAGACATTTTTGAATAACGGGTATCCGTCATTTTTTGAAGGAGTTTTTATTCCTATACCTACCAACTTTTTATCATAAAAGTCCGTATCTTGAACATACCAAGACACATTATCTTTCATATATTGTCTGGGTATAACTATATGATAATGTTTTGCTTGAACATCGAGACAAAAATTCATTGTTTTATAATAAGTTATCCCTTTAGTATTTCTTTTTATACCTAACCAAACTTTCGGATCGGTTATATTAAAATTAAACAAATTTGTTCCTTTGGCATATCTTGAAGGTATAACAAAAACTTTATAATCTTTATCGGGAATATTTTTCATTAACAGCGCCGATTGAACCATATAGTTTGTAAGTAAAAGATCTTGAAACTGTTGTATTGAATTTACAAGCTTTTTCATTTTCAATACACCGCTGTACCTTTCGTTTACGGCAACACCTGCTTTGGGACAATAATAGTCGCAAAACGGACCGGGTATCATCGAACCGCCAACCTTATCGGTAGAAAAAGACGGAAACATTGCTATCATGGGGTACGATGCCGTAGATAAAACTGTTGCCATTAAACTGTTTGTTGCACCCAACAAATTTAATGTTCTTGCCTGCAAATTTGCAACGGATATTACCGTGTTGTCAACATAGTTTTGTAATATCATTTTATCTCTTAAAATTTTGGCAATATTTACCATCATTGCCCAACTGAATATAAGGATTAACGACATTACAAGCATATAAGGTAATACCTGACCTTTTCTATTGTTCATATTCAGGAAACTCTTTTGCATCGGGATATGCCTTATTGTAAAATTCTTCATCGGGAGATTTTACCATTCTTGCCCTTGCAGACTGCTCTCTGTAAAACAAAGAATTGAAAAATTGCCCGAACATTATTCTTGTATTGTAACCGACTTTTACATTATGTTTATTTATTTTTTTGTTGCTGTGATCTAAAATTTTGTTGCCTAAAATATCTTCGTCCCAATGTGTGGTTTTATAATAAAATACACTCTTGGAACTTAACATATATGCCGTAAGAAGCTTTGATACTGTTTCTTTTGCGGTATCGGCAATTTCTTTATTTTTTGTTACAACTATTTTTCTTGTAGCCGAAAAAGCGCTGTAATTCAAAAACATATCGTCCGCAACAATAATACAAACTTGTATTGCAGCAAACATTAAAACCGTTATTATACAGGCAATTATAAATCCTTCCAAAAAAGATTGTCCTTTATTGTTAAAACAAAACATTTGATACTCCCGCAATAAAGGAAATAAAATCGAATTTATGTTTCCATGCAATAACAAAAAGTTTTACCATACCGTAACTTGCGGCAAACATAACAAGAGTAAACAAAACATACTCTACCGCAGCTTGTCCCGATTTATTGTTTATGATATTTAGAATTGTTTTCATTGTTCTATAATTTTCGGAGTAACAAAGATTAAAACATTCGTTTTGTTATCTTTTACTTTTGTATTTTTGAACAATGTTCCGAGTAAAGGAATATCGGAAAGTATAGGAATACCCGAAGATGTTTTATCTTTATAATTTTCTATAAGACCCGCAATAACTATGGTTTGCTGATTTTTTAATATAACACTTGATCTTGCCTGCCTTTTGGCAATGTTCGGAAACCCCTGAACGGCATTTGCCCAATCGAGTCTTGAAAGTTCAGTTTCTATAACTAAATCTATTCTGTCCTCTTCCAAAATTTTCGGTAAAATTTCCATAATAATTCCGTACTCTTTCCATTCTACATTACCGCCTGAAACACCCGATACTGCTATAGGAAATTCCCCTCCGACCAAAAATCTTGCTTTTGTTCCGGACTTTGTTACAAGTTTAGGATTGGATAATACTTGTGCCGAACCGCTTTCCTGTAAAAGTTTAAGTTTGGCACTTAACGGAGTGTATCTTACCCAATCGTTAAATTCCACAAGTGACGGATAAACGGTGTTACCTTCACCGTTTGTAACAAAAAGTTCACCGGTAGAAATTTCATCCACCCACTTTATTCCGTACTCTTTGGCTTTGTTATTATTTATTTCGGTTATTTCTATGGATATTTCAACTAATTGTTCCGCAAATATAGCAGTAGAAATAAAAAGTAAAGTTATTAAGATAAAAAACTTCTTCATTTATTTCTTTGCTCTTTTATAAAACGGTTTAGGAACAATTGTTATGTTTCTGAGATTGTTATGAACTTTTATTTGTATCGGCAAACTTTCGTCCGTTGAAACATCTATCAATGCCATACCGATAGCTTTTTTAAATGTAGGTGAAAAACTTCCGCTTGTAACATAACCGATTTTTTTATCGTTCAAATAAACTTCATCGTGTGCTCTTGCTATACCGTTTTGGCATATAAAAGCTACTAACTTTTTGGAAGGAGTATCTTTTATTTTTTCTATTTCGGATTTTCCTATAAAATCTTTATTCCAAAATACTGTTTTTATAAATCCCGCATCTATCGGATTAATTTCTTCGGATATTTCGTGACCGTGTAACGGCATACAAGCTTCAAGTCTTAATGTATCTCTGCAACCGAGACCGCAGGGTTTTGCACCGAGTTCAACAAGTTTAGACCATATATATTCCGCACAGTTATTGGATATAAGAATTTCAAATCCGTCTTCACCGGTATAACCTGTTCTTGCTATCTTTGAGAAGTTTGCGGATTGACCTTTAAAAGAAATATCTTTCGCGGTAAAATATTTCATTGAAGCTATTTCTCCGTCAACTATTTGAGAAACAATTTCTACTGCTTTAGGGCCTTGAACGGCCATCATGGAAATTTCTTTGCTTATATTTTTTATATCCACATTATCCAATTTATTTTCGTTTAGCCAAGCGAAATCTTTATCTAAGTTTCCAGCATTTACCACCATCATGTAATAGTTTTCGAATTTATATACTATGATATCGTCTTTTATTCCGCCTTGTTTATTTAAAAGCATGGAATATCTTGCTTTATATAACGGCAAATTAGACATATCCGATATTGTTACATAATCCAAAAATTTACCTGCATTTTCTCCCGATATAATAAATGTTCCCATGTGAGAAGTATCAAATATACCTACAGAATTTCTAACCGCATTATGTTCTTCTATAATAGAAGTATATTGAACCGGCATATCCCATCCGCCGAATTCGGTAAATTTTGCACCTGCTTTTTGGTGCATAGAATGTAAGAATGTTTCTTTTAACATACTGTCCCCTTTTATATAAAAATTACTTTTTAATTGCTTCAAAAATCAGTTCGGAAAGTCCCGGATGGAAGAACATATCTTTCGATAAATCCGTAACTTTCATATCAGATTTTATTATCATTGTTGCAGACTCTATGAGTTCATCTGCATTTACACCTATTATCCAAACACCTATAACCTTTTTGGAAACATTATCTACGGCTACTTTTATCCAACCTGTTCTTTGTCCTTCTATTTGTGCTCTTGCATTTGAAATAAAAGTTGATTTTCCAAAGGAAACATCTTTATAACTGTCATAATCAACTGCTTTCACCGATGCTACGGGAGGAAACGAAAAAACGACTTTCGGCACAGGATTTTTTGATTGTAAATTTTCGGCAACATTTATTGCATCCTGTTCGGCGGTATATGCCAAAAATCCTTTAGCGGTAATATCTCCTATAGCAAAAATATTATCTACATTTGTTGCATAATTTTGTGTTGATACAAATTTTCTGTTATCTAAATTTAAACCTATATTCTCCGGCTTTAGTTCATCGGCATTAGACTTTCTTCCCGCAACTATCAAGATTTTTTCAAAGCTGTCTTTATCTTTTAATGTATCGGTACAAGAAACTTCAACTTTTATTCCCTGTCTTGCCAACACTTTTGAAAGTTCTTGTGCCAAATCGCTGTCTTCACTGGGTAAAATCTGCGGACAAATTTCTCTTAAAGTAACTTTACAACCGAAACTTGCAAATATGGAACTTAACTCTATACCGATTGCTCCTGCACCTATAACAAGCATACTTTTGGGAACTTCCGTTAAGTTTAAAGCATCGGTAGAATCGATATATTTTTGATGATCGTATTCAACGGTTGGAATTGATTTGGTTTCCGAACCCGTTGCAATAATTATTTTGTCTGCAAATATACTTATTTCTTCCGTTTCTGTTTTAACATTAAGCTCGTTTTTATTTTTAAAACTTGCCGTTCCTTTTATAATATCAACTTTGTTTGCGGTAAGTAATCTTGATACACCTTTAACTAAATTTTCAACTAATCTGTTTTTTTTATTTATTATTTCCTGAAAATTTACAGGTTCCAAGGAAGATTTTAAGCCATACTCATAAGATTTTGATATTGTTTGTTTTACCGATGCTGCCTGCCACAAAAACTTTGTTGGAATACAACCTCTGTTTAAACAAGTACCACCCAAATTATCTTTTTCGATTATTACAACCTTTTTACCTTGTTTAGCAAAATTTATTGCACAATTGTATCCTGCAGGTCCCGCACCTATAACGGCTATATCGTATTTTTCCATGATTAAATTCCAATTAATAAAATTAACAAGTAAATATTTTACCAAATTATGAGATTTTTAGATATAGAACTGATTTCGGGTATATCAATATTTTTTTGGAAGATTCAACAATTATCCGAATTTATAATCTCACTATACTAGATTGAAATTGGTACAATATCACTAAATATAGTGGCAATTTCAAATATACTACCATATAGCTTTTTAATTTCTAAAAACTATATTTCAGGTATTTTTATGTCACGTTTGTAAGTCAATTTATGAATAAAACTTTTTTCACAGGCTTTCTTAAAATCCGCATTAGATATTTTTTTCACCTTTTCAGCCTTACTTAAAATAATATGTATATTTCCATCGTTTTCATTCAGAGAGTAACCATAATATAATTTTTTGAAATCCCTATCATTTTCAAGCAAAGCAATAAACAAATAATGATGTACAAAGTAATTCAAAGAAAAATTTTCATTTTTCCAGTATTCTGTTATTGCTGCCTCCCATTTTGAAATGAGTTGATTGTACTGTTTTGAATAAATAAAGCAATTATTTATAAAAGTCTTCGCAAATTTTCCAACACTCCTATAAATAAAAAAATCTGAATTATAAATATATCTTGGCAATTGAGAAGTTAGTAAGCAAGTTGCATCCAGCCAAAAACCACCATATTGTTTAAGTAAATAAACTCTTATAATGTCTGAAAAATGTGCATTGCCAATTATGTTTTTTCTATGTTTCTCCATTATAAACTCTGGCAATGAAAGATAATTATTTAAGTTATCGTATGTAATAACCTTAACTTCAAAATCTTTCGGCTTATTTTTTCTAAAGGATTGAAAACATTTTTTTACCAGTTCCGGAGCATTATCTTCACCCTGAAGCCAACATGTCCAAATATAGTTTCCACATTTGCAATCTTTTTTTTCTAATTCAATACCTTTTGCATACCGACTTAAATATTTTACACAACGTTCCCTGTTAACTGGTGAAATTTTATCGCGAAAAGAATCCCTTGCGGACTTGTTCCAAAACACCAACGAAGATAATAAATTAGCACATAGTTTCGTTACATTTAATGCAATTTTATTCATTTTTTTAAAAAATACTTTTTTAAGTGATTAGAAAAACTATTTTATAACCTGTCTTTATCGTAATGCTGGTTATTTTACTAAATTATGAGATATTTTGATATAATTTTTTTTAATCGTTCAAAAACTTTTCCGGTAACTTTAACATTTCTCCGAATTTATAGTCCCATTCAATAGGATCAAACGGAGATGTACCGTTACCCGGAGTAAAAGTTAATTCCCCTACATAAATGTTATTATTACCGTCTTCATATAAATCAACTCTGACTAAAGGAAAAGGTTTTGCCAATTTTTCCGCGATACTAATCATTTCATCGTAATTATTAATTTCCAACTTTACTTTACTGTTGTTTAACACATTATCATTTATAAAAGGCTGTAATTTTAAATTTCTGTCATAAAAATTAAAAAATTTTGCGCCTTCATGTATTCCGGTTACCATCAAATATTTATAGTCCCCGTTAAAACAAAGAAATTTATAGTTCTGTGCAATTAATCCGTCTTTTCCTAAAAGCAATTTCTCGCAAATAATTCTCGGTTTTATATCTTTGTATTGCCACTCAAAATTCAAATAATAAAAATTTTTTTCCGGTCTGGTCCAAAAGTTAAGCTTTTTTATTGCACGGGCAACATCAAACGTTGATTTATCCCGGCATAAAATATTTTGTCTGCAACCCCAATTTGTTTTTACTATAAATTGATTCGGAAACTTATCAAACTCTATTTCTTCGGGGGTATTATAAAAACCTAAACAAGGGACTAAATATTTTTCACCTGCGACATCTTTTATATAATTTCTTACCTCTATTTTATCCGAACATTTTGTCATTAACGGATTATGATAGTAGAATTTTAGCCATTGAATTTTTTCATTGAAAGTTTTGGGATTATCCAAATTCAACTTATAATTCAACTGTTGTTTGAATTGAACTTCTAAAACATACCGAATTTCTTCTTTGGTTATTTTTTGTGATTGTCCGGAACGAATTCTTTTATATTTAAAATTTAGTATATGTTTTAAATTGTTCCATTTCTTTTTAATTTTATCTATCATACTTCTTTCCAACATTGCGGATCTGCTGCATAAAAATTGTGCGTTTTGCCGTAAGCCACGGCAGGACATCCTCTGCAAAAGCTTAACAACTCGCATTTGGAACACTTTTCGAATTTATCGTAATCTCTGTATCGTTCCATTTCGTTGAACCAAACATCCGATATTTTGTTTTCTAAAGCATTTCCTACTTTACCGTCAAATCTTCTGCAAGCGAGCAAATCTCCGTTTGAACAAATAGTCATGTGGCTATTTCCGCAATTGCAACCGTCATATATGATTCCTTTTTCCGCCCGTTCGGGAATTTTAAAAATTCCTTTTTCGTAAAGATACAATGTCCACAAATGATCTTTATATCCGAAATAAGTTTTACAGCCTTTACTTTTATATTGTTGAAATTTGTTATAACATTTATCCAACAACTCTCTGTATTCCAACGGTTTTATATTTGTATCTTTTTGCAAACTTGTAGGACAATATCTTGCAAAACCGAAGATATTTACTTCATGTTCAACAACAACATCTATAAGGTCAGGAATTTCATTTATATTCTTGTCCGAAACGGTTGTCATTATAACAGAATCAATTCCGGCATCATTTATACATTTTATTTTTTCCAGAGTAATATCAAAAGAGCCCGGTTTTCTGAACCAATCGTGTGTTTGTTTCATGCCGTCTATCGACATTTGATAACTATCACAGCCGTAACTTTTTAATTTTTTGCAAAGTTCGGTATCTATATGAAAAGGATTACCTAAAATTGAAAACTCACAATTGTGATTTTTCATTATTTCAAGTAAACTCCAAAAATCTTTGTTAAGAAGAGGATCTCCGCCGGTAATTACAAAGTTAGGTTTTCTGGCGACCTTTGAACAAAATTCAATACAGTTATCAAAAACTTTTTTCATTTGTTCCAAAGACATAGAAACTATAGGTTTGGTTACGTTTTCCGAAAAGATATAACAATGCTTACATCTTTGATCACATTCATCCGTTATATGCCATTGAAAAGAAAAATATTGTTTCATATATTCCTACATAAAAAAAAGACCCCTTTATAAAAAAGAGGTCTCTTATATTTAAAATTATTTTGACGGCATACAAGATGCTGTTTTTGTTACCATACCACAACCCACAGGTCTCTTTACCGCTTGGCAAGACACACCGCGACCTGTTGACTTTGCTATAACATTGCAACCGGTAGCCTCATGTATATTAACAGCAATATTACAACCCGTTGACTTATTATTTTGTATTTCTGCATTCCAAGCATATAAATTCTTTAAAGACATTTTATACCTCCTAACTAATTTCTGTATTAATAGGTACTTTATTCTATTATATACCACTTTTTGCTTTTTTGCAACAACTTTTATACTTCATATTTCTTAAGTTCTTCCACTATTTTTGAAACTATTTCTTCTTTCTTAACTATTTGTGCTCCGGATTTATCGTCTTTTCTGTTTTTGAATTCAACATTGCCGTTCTTAAGATTTTTTTCACCGATAGTAATTCTAAACGGTATACCTATCAAATCGGCATCTTTAAACTTTATACCTGCTCTTTCATCTCTGTCATCAAGCAACACATCTATTTTTAATGCTCTGAGTTCTTTATATATTGCTTCAGCAGTTTCTTTTATTTGTTCGTTATTAAAATCAACAGGTATAATGGAAACTTTATATGCGGCAAGAGGTACCGGCCAAATGATACCGTTCTCATCGTAAGATTGTTCTATTGTTGCCGCAAGTATTCTTGTTACACCTATACCGTAACAGCCCATAATCATTAAATTTTCTTTACCGTTGGCATCAAGATATGTTGCTTTCATGGATTTGGAATATTTTGTTCCGAGTTTAAATATGTGTCCTATTTCTATACCTCTGGAAAACTGCAACTTTTCTTTTTTGCATCTCGGGCAAACATCACCGTGAACAACTTTTCTTAAATCAGCAACGACGTCTGCTTTATAATCTTTATTATAATTTACATTTTTTATGTGCATATCATCTTTATTTGCACCGATAACACCGTTAACAATATTTACAACCGAATAATCGGCATATATTTTAATTTTTTTCTTTAAATTTACGGGACCTGCAAAACCGACTTTTGCACCTGTAACTTCCATAATAATTTCGGGTGTTGCAAGTTCAAGTTCACTGCAACCTATTACGGATTGCAACTTTATTTCGTTAATTTCGTAATCACCTCTTACCAAAACAGCTATCGGGTTACCGTCTGCAACATAAATAATTGTTTTAATGAATTTTTGCGCGGAAGAATTTAAAAATTTGGAAACGTCTTCGATAGTTCCTACATTGGGTGTGGAAATTTCCTGCATATCCAACACTTGTTCGTTGGATTTTTCGTATATATCTTCCAAGCATTCCGCTTTTTCGGAGTTCGCACCGTAACCGCAATTGCACCATGCAATTTCTTCTTCACCTGTATCTGCAAGCACCATAAACTCATGAGAAAAGTTTCCGCCTATTGCACCGGCAGCAGCTTCAACGGCTCTGAATTTGAATCCGCATCTTTTACAAATTCTTTCATAAGCGGCATAAACTTTTTTATAATATTCTTCCAAATCCGCTTCGGTTGCATGGAAAGAATATGCATCTTTCATTATAAATTCTCTTGCTCTCATAACACCGAATCTCGGTCTTATTTCATCTCTGAACTTTATACCAAACTGATAAAGCATCACAGGCAACTGTTTATAAGATCTTATAAAACTTCTTGCAAGGTCCGTAATTGCTTCTTCGTGCGTAGGAGCAAGTGCAAATTCCGCATTTTTTCTATCTTTTATTCTGAAAAGTTCTTTACCGTAAACATTCCATCTTCCCGTTTCTATCCACAATTCTTTGGGTAACAACAACGGAAGTTTTACTTCCTGTCCGTCTATTGAAGCCATTTCTTCTCTGATAACGGTCATAACATTTTCAAGTGTTTTTAATCCTAACGGCAAAATTTCAAAAAGTCCGCTGCCCAATTTTTTTACCATTCCGGAACGAACCATAAGTTTTGCCGAAATGTTATCCATATCCGAAGGTGCTTCTTTTAATGTTGGTATAAAAGCTTTTGAAAAGTACATTTTTATGCTCCGATAAATTATTATAAATTTTTATTCCGTATATTTTATCATTTTTTATACTAAATAAACAAAAAAAGCTTCCGTTATTTTTTAACGGAAGCTTTATTAAATTTTTAAGCCGTTATTTAATCTTTATCATACTGTTCTTTAAGTTTTTGCAAATATTGTTGTTTCATTTCATTTTCATTAAAAGACGACATATTTGAAGAGTTAATAATGAAAGTGTTTTTCGGTAATGTTAACATTTTTTTAGATATGTTGTTACTGAAATCTATAATATCAATGGTCTCTTTTTTCTGTACTGCGGACTTCCATTCCGTTTCTCTTTTATATTTGCTTCTTATAACGTGTTCAATTCTTGTGGGATAACCGTACTGCTCGGCTATATAGAATTTTAACACTCTTTGTACGGTAAACGGTTTATTGTACTCATCAAGCATTTTTTTCTCGCTGACAACTTTTTCCGCTGCCTGGCATTGGTATCCGTTAGCAATTCCTCTGTTTAATAATACCAATTCTTTATAATTAAGATTTTCAAAACTTTTAAAAGCTTCTTCTATATCTTCTTTTGCATCTTCAGGTAAAACAGTGGCAGACAAAAGCGTAACTTTCGACGATTCCGGTAAAACCGGAAGTTGATACATCTTGTTATCGCAGACAAGATATTTGTTACCGCCATATTCTTCGGATTCAAACAATTTGCTGTTACCTCTTTCGGAAATTGTAAATTTTCTTTTATCGCCGCCTTCATAATCACTCGGCAAAATAACCGTGTATGTTATACCTTGTTCTTGCATACTGTTTTTTTTAACTTGTAAATATGTGGCAACATCTGCGGCACAAACAACACTTGCCGCACATATTAAACTTGCAAGAACAACGCCTAATTTTTTCATGCTTTTAATCTCCAAACCTGTTTACTGTATATTTTGTAAAAGACTTTCCGGTGAAAAGTTTGACACATCCATAATATTAACACCTTCTGGTAAAACAAACAAACTGTCTTTTACATTTCCCGTTTTAAAATTTGTTATATTCGTTTCCGAAGTTTCTTCTTTCACATAAGTAGGTAATCCGTAATCGTCCGTTAAATAATATTCAACATCACTGCCGTCATCTTTAGATTTGAACACTTGGCAGGCATAACCGTTTTTCGTTGTTTTTTCAACAAAATTCAGTTCATCCGCTTTATCCTGGATTGCATCAAACGTAGCTTGTTTAATATCTGTGTTTTCCATGTTCATTTTCATGGCAACATTATCTTTTTCGGAAAAAATATACACGTTGTTACCATCCATTATTGTACTTCCCTGCGGTGCATCTATTCTTATTTTTTCCCCTTTCATGTAAACCTTTGCCTTAAGAGTTTTTTTGTTTTTCGTTCCGGTTACAACATGAATGTTATAACTTATCCCCTGATTCTTTAAAGATTCCATCTTATCAAAAGCATTTTTGAACATTTCTTTAGAATCCGCGGCAAACAAAGAACTTACCGCAAAGCAACAAATTGTTAAACACAACATTAAACTTTTTTTCATTATAATTCTCCTGAACTAAACCTATATTGAAACGGCTTTTACTTTAACCCCGCTTAATTTAGACAACTTCTTGGTCATTAAAGTTACTTCTCTTTTGTTTCCCAAGAATTCCAATATTATAAGACCGGTCTGAGAACATTTTTTCGGGGTGCTGCCCGTAATACCTAATCTTGTTTTTATAAGGCAACCGTATTCACTTAAAACTTCCTGAACGGCAACTGCCGTATTTTTTCTGTGTTCAACCGAAATAATAACAATGTTTTTCATAGTTTTTCCTCCTGATTTCTTTTATTTATCATTTCCCCTACCGTTACAAAATTATATTTTTTTTCTTTTAATTTATCTATCAATGCCGGCAACATTTTTACGATTTTAGGATTTTTCTGTAAATCGTGCATAAGAAAAATTGTGCCGGGTTTGGCATTTTCCAAATACAGTTTCAACATTTCTTCCTGATCCAAATCTCTTTCCCAATCTATACCGAAAGTCCAATTAATTATTTTATAGTTTGTTTCTTTTGCAATCTCTATCGCATCTTCTCTTAAATATCCGTGCGGAAACCTTACCAACTTTGTTCTGTAACCGGTAATATCTCTTATTAAATCCTGACACGACAACAGTTCTTCTTTTATTTTTTCTTCTTTACCTGTTTCTTCATCATACCTGAAAAAGTTCATATGGTTGTATGTATGATTCGCAAGTTCGTGCCCTTTGGAATAAATTTCTTTTACAAGTTTCGGCCTTTTGACAACGGATGTTCCCAAAAGAAAAAATGTGGCTTTAACATCTTTTTTATCTAAAATCTTTAATATATCTTTTGTGTTTAAACCGGGCCCGTCATCAAAAGAAAGAGCTATTTCTTTTATATCGGAACTGCCCCTTGTATAAAACACCTGTTCCGCATATAAAGGCACGGCAACAATTAAAAGCAACAGTATAAAAACTATTTTTTTCATGTTTTTTTAAAAGAATCTTGCAATATATGTTAATATACCCGCATTTATTATTTGCATCCAAAAATTGTCGTTTAAAGGCCAAGGAATCGTTTCTATAAAAGCGGCGATAAGTGCACCGACAACCGCAAACTGCCAAGTGGGCAACACTATTAGACCCACAATTAAGCAAGCCATAAAACAGGCAAATGTTCCTTCCAAAGATTTCCCTGCATATATTTTATGTTTACCGTAAGCTTTACCGAAAAGAGCGGCACAAGCATCACCGAACGCAAGATACAAAAAACTTGCCAACACAAACGTTTTTTCCGGAAACAAAAGTATTGTTAAAAATGCTCCCGAAAGTGTCCACGGCAAACCGCTTATTTTATGAGTTTCGGATTCTCTGTGAACACCGCCCAAAACTTTCAATATAAACACATTAAACTTTTCATTTCTTGCTCTGATAAACTCGCCCAGCAACACAATTATTATTGCAATTAACAAACCTGTCAAAACTACGGTTTTAGGCAAGAACCAGTATGCCGCAACATAAATAAGTGTAAGAATGTGGAACGTCTTTCTTTTTATTTCGTCTTTAGGAAAACCAAACATTTATATACTCCGATAAAAATATATTTATAAAAACTTACTATATCAAAAAATGTGTTAACAAAAAAATCCGCAACATATATGTGACTCGGGAATATCCACGCCAAAACTAATACTACCATTATTATATTAATAAAACAAACAAACACCAACGAAAAAAACTTTCCGTAAATTTTCATATCTTCCTGGCCTACTTTAATTGCATAAAAAGTCAGTGCATAATAAAAGGCAAGAGACATACCTGCAAAAAACAAAAACCAGGAATATATTCTTGTAATATCCATAAACCAACCGAGAGCAAAATATATAAGGATAATTATTATCGGATATATCGGGAAGAAATAAGGTGACAATGTTATAAAGATATTATCTTTTGTTAAAGTGACACTGCCTTTATTTGCCGAAACTTTAAACTTTTTTATTTGGGCTCCGCTTAAAAGGCCGGTCAGTGCGTGTGTTAATTCGTGTCCGAAAACATAAGTGGACATCGGCTTGAAAAATATTACCTGGAACAAAAAATAAACGGCTATTCCTATCCAGAAAGGAACAATATTCGTGTCTGTTTGGCCGGCAAAAGAAAAAAACAATTTTAAGAAATTGTAGATTAATGCCACCAATGCCGGTAACAACAAAACCGCTATAATAAATCTTACTTTATTCATTTTATATTATTGAATTACCTTGTTAAAATGCTGAACTAAGGCCGAAAGTGTACGATACATAACCGTCGTAAACACTTATACCTACAGTTCCGTTAATAATAATGGCTGATACGGAAACACCGGCATAATAGCCGAACCCTTCATAACTGCCTTCCAAATTTTGTCTGTATGAAGATTTCGGTTTAGCTATTGTTTTATCCCAACCTATACCTACGTAAGGTGTAACTATAGGAAGATTAAACGTTGCAACCGCACCCAGCCCCAAATTGTTGCCGTCCACCTTGTTTTCACCGTCATCCGCATTAAGAATTGTGTACATACCGTGAACACTGATTGAGGGAATAACAAGATCTCTGCCTTCAAACACCAAACATCTTAAACCGCCGCCGTAAATATTTGTATCTTGCAAATATCCGTACTTTGCCAATATATCAAGTTGTTCGGAAAGTCTTATTCCGCCGGTAAGCATAGGAACATAAAGTTCGTTAATATCTTCGGCTTTCATTATTTCGTTTGTTATCTTGTTATAATTTATTTTAAGGTGCAAATCTATTCCGGAAACGCCCAAAACTGCCGAAGCGCTGAAACTTCCGCCTGTCATAATATTTCCCAAATCGGATGCCAAATTATTTAAATAATGTTGTGCCTGTTCTTCTGTTGCATTATCAAGAACTTCATTGAATTTGCTGAAGGGTCCTGCAAGCACAACGGTTGATGCAAAGCATAAAACGGAAACAAGCATAAATATTTTTTTCATATTATGCTCCAATATTTTCTTTTTCCCAAATTATTTTTATACCTTCCAAAGTTAATTCGGGTATAACACTTTCTATTTCTTCCATCTCTTTTACCATAAGATATGAAAGACCGCCGGTAGCAATAACTTTTATGTTATCTGCCACCATCTCATTTTTTATTCTGTGCAAAATTTCTTTTACCAACCCGATATATCCGTAATACAAACCGGACTGTATACATTCAACAGTTGATCTTCCTACAATCCTTGCGGGCATATTCAACGTAACCTGCGGCAATTTTGCGGTTTTTTGTGTTAATGCTTCAGCGGAAATTAAAGGTCCTGCGGTTATTACACCGCCCAAATAACTTCCGTCTTTATCTATACAATCAAAAGTCGTTGCCGTTCCGAAATCTATAACTATAGATGCCGTTTTATATCTTTCATAAACCGCAACTGCATCGGCAATTCTGTCTGCACCGACTTCTTCGGGGTTACCGTACAAAAATTTGAGTCCCCCTGCTCTTTTGCTTGTAATAAACATTGCATCTTTTTTGAAATATCTTTTTGTTAAATCGGCAAACACGTTATCAAGTGAAGGCACAACGCTTGCGATAGCTACCGCTTTAATTTGTTGTTGCGATATATCTATTTTCGAATAATAAAATATGTCCAAAATTTTTATTGCATACTCGTCTGCCGTTTTCTTTTTGGATGTTGCTATTCTCCAAATTTGGAACGGTTTATCTTCAATTTTGTTCCCGTTGAATTTAAATAATCCGAGTGTGATATTTGTGTTTCCGATATCTATTGCTAAAAACATGATGTCTCCTTAAAAAGACAATGTATAATTTACAATTTATAATTTATAATTAATGTATTTTTCACTTTGCGAAAAATCTAATAATTTAACAAAAATTGCTTCGCAATTTTTACCGAAATTATACATTGTACATTGTACATTATAAATTAAATAAGCTGTTCCCGTTACAATCTATTCCTACTGTCAACGGAAAATTTTCTATTTTTATTTCGTAAATTGCTTCCGGTCCCAAATCTTCAAAAGCTATTAACTTAAAACTTTTTACTTTTTCGGCTATCAATGCTCCCACTCCGCCGGTAGCAAGCAAATATATTGATTTATTTTTTTGTATCGAATCAAAAACTTCTTTACTTCTTTTACCTTTACCGATAAGGATTTTTACACCGTTATCCAACATTTTCGGTGTATAAACATCCATTCTCGAAGATGTTGTCGGTCCGCAAGAACCGATAATCTTGTCCGGTGCATTAGGGCACGGCCCGCAATAATATATACAAGCATCTTTTAACTGTATCGGTAATTGTTTACCGCTGTTTAAAAGTTCAACCAATCTTTTATGTGCCTGATCTCTTGCGGTATAAATAGTTCCCGTAAGTTCTATTTTTGTTCCCGCTTTAAAATCTTTAATATTTTGTAATAATTGTTCTATTGTTATTTTCATAATGTTATTGTTTTTCTTCTGCAAGAATGACACTGCACATTTATTGCTACCGGCATAGATGCTATATGGCACGGTTTTGTTTCAATAAATACGGCAAGTGCCGTAGGGTTACCGCCAAGCCCCATAGGTCCGATATTTAATTTGTTTATTTCTTCCAACAATTCTTTTTCTTTATCGTTATAATCTTGTTTTATATTTTTGCTGCCTATTGTTCTCAACAATGCTTTTTTTGCAAGAAGGCCTACACTTGCGAAATCTCCCCCTATACCGAGCCCTACTATTACGGGAGGACAAGCATTTGCACCTTTAAGTTTCATACTTTCCATAACAAAATTTTTTATACCCTGCCAACCGTCAAGCGGTGTAAGCATTTTTAAAAAGCTTGCATTTTCGCTACCGCCGCCTTTAGTTAATATTGTAATTTCTATTTTGTCTCCATCAACGAAATCGCAATATATGTTTGCGGGTGTGTTATCTTTTGTATTTACTCTGTTTAAAGGATCACTTACAATAGATTTTCTTAAATAATATTTTGTGTAACCTTGCGATACACCTTTATTTATTGCAGTAACTATATCGTCACCGACAATTTCCACTTCCTTACCGATTTTCACAAAGAAGTTCGCAGTTCCGGTATCTTGGCACAATGCAATCTTTTTTTCTTTTGCTATTTTTGCATTTTCCAAAATTTCTTTTAAAATGTTGTCGGATATGGAATTATCGTTTTTTATGTGAGATGATATGCAATCAACAACATCCTGCGGCAAATTAAAATTTACATCACCGCAAAGCTCACAAACTTTATTGATAATTTCTTCACTGTTTACTGTTCTCATTAAAAAACTCTCCGAGTTTTTACAACATAGATTGCCGCACTTCGTTCGCAATGACTGTTTTTAGTTTTTTTATTGGAGGTTGCCTCTAAAGCTCGTGGTCAACCGGAAATAAAGAAAACTAAAAACGACAACAACTATTTGGATTTTTTTATAAATCCGTTTTTCATCATATCTGCAGTTAATGCTCTGCTTCTTTTTATCATACTCATTGCTTGAGCATAAAACTGGTCGTAACTTGCTTTTCTTTGTGCAACTTTTTCTTTTATTGCTTTTACCGCAACTGCCGCTGCGACTTTCGGATAAACTTTCCAATCGTCCATTGTCGGCAATATCTGTGTAGGTTTTATTTTGTTGTCGGCAATACATGAAGCAAGTTCTACCGCTGCGGTAATACACATATTGTCTGTTATTGTTGTTGCTCTTGCATCGAGTGTTCCTCTGAATACTCCCGGGAAACCTAATGAGTTATTAACCTGATTTTCAAAATCGCTTCTGCCTGTAGCAACTACTGCCGCTCCTGCTTCTTTTGCTTCCCACGGCCATATTTCGGGAACAGGGTTTGCACATGTAAATACTATAGGATTTTTTGCCATCTTTTTAATCCATTCTTTCTTTATTACGTTTGGTCCCGGTGTAGATAAACATATTAAAACATCTGCATTTTCCATTGCAGTTTCTATTGTACCTTCAACATTTGAACCGTTGGTGTCACAACACATTGCCCATTTTTCAGGATGCGAATTTTTCAACTCTTTTCTCTTTTTGTTCAATGTTCCTTTAGAATCCACCATTATTATGTTTGCAGGATTTGCACCGTAAAACATTATAAGTCTTGCAATACAAATATTTGCAGAACCCGCACCGAGCATTGCAATTTTAACCTTGGATATTTTTTTGTTAACTACTTTTAATGCATTTATTAAACCTGCAAGAGTAACCAATGCCGTTCCCTGCTGATCGTCGTGCCATACAGGAATATGACATTCTTTTCTTAACGTGTAAAGTATAGGAAAACATTTCGGTTGAGCAATATCTTCCAAGTTTACTCCGCCGAAAGAAGGTTGCAAAATTTTAACGGTATTTATTATTTCCTGCTGATCTTTCGTCGCAAGACAAATAGGATAAGCATCTACTCCGCCGAGATATTTGTATAACAATGCTTTACCTTCCATAACAGGCATTGCAGCTTCGGGGCCTATATCACCAAGACCCAACACTCTTGTTCCGTCGCTGACAACGGCAACGGAGTTCCATTTGTTTGTATGTTCGTAAGCAAGTTCCAATTGTTTGTTTATATCTTTACAAACCGCAGCTACTCCCGGGCTGTACCAAATAGCAAAATCGTTAAAATCTCTTATTCTGCATTTAGGAACAACTTCTATTTTACCTTTATAAAAAGGGTGTAATCTTCTTGCATCTTTAGACGGTTTTTCCGCTAATTTTAAAAGTTTTTTTACGTTTGTTTTCATAACATATTTTCCTTTTATATTAATTAATAATTATCTTGTAAATTATACCATATTGGAGGGATGGAAGTATAGAGGTATAGAGGGATGGAAACGACTGAACGACTAATAGAAAAAATATTTTGATAGATTCCGGATCAAGTCCGGAATGACGGATGGAAAAATATTAAGGTCGTTATAGGTCGTTTAGATTAATTGAATCTAAACGACAATGCTATAAAATGTGAACCGTAACTCTCTTCTATTTCAAAAGGTAATTCAAACGCATAATCTACTATCAAGGTGGCTTCGTTTGCAAACACAAATTCATACCCGAAACCGATATTAACTGCTTCTTCTCTGCCGCCTAATCTTATTCCCAACTTATCGTCCAACACATAACTTTCCAAACCTAACCTAAACTTTGTTTCACCGTCTATAAGTATTAAATCCAAATCGGCGGTAAATGTAGGTATGTTAACATACGGCAACAACTCACTGAAATATCCGATACCAAATACTGTCATGTTTTTAACGGAATCTTTTTCTTCGTAACCCATATCGGGTGACGTTAAATATTTGCTGCTGAAACCTAACCTTAACCCGTTCTCAAAGGTTGCAAGTAAACCGATATCGCAGGTTACGGCACCTTTACTGTCGGAAAGGTCTTTATCTTCTTCATCAAAGTTTATTTCCTGTCTTAAATACTTTAAGTTCAAACCGGCAGACAACATTACAAACTCTTCGTCCACTTCCAACAAGTCGTTAACTTTTCTTGCGTAACCTAAATTAAATGTATCGTATCTTGCAAGGGCGGGTGTCCCGAGTGACGACCATGCAAACGATACTGATCCCCACTCTTCCGTTACAGGATACACGGCACCCAAATAATTTGCTGCTATTTCCACACCGTCGAGCCCTGCAAACAGCCTTGAACCCATTAAGGTTATTTCTTTTTGTCCGCAGTTTGCTATACCTGCAATATTATATAAAGGAGCATTAGCATCGTTTGCTACGGCGGTAAATGCTCCGCCCATACCCAATGCTCTTACACCCCAATAGGTATCTTCAAAAGCCGCATATACCTGTTGGCTCATTGCAACAATTATGGTTAATAATAATACCGCTAAAAACTTTTTCAAAAAATACTCCGTATTTTCAATTAGTAATTAGTAATTAGCAATTAGTAATTTCGGTGTGCCTACGGCACTAATTTTTTATAGATTCTGAATCAAGTTCAGAATGACAACTACGAGATCCCGTATCAAGTACGGGATGACACCCTGTCTTTTTGTCATTGCGAGGCGACTTTGTCGCCGTGGCAATCTATTTTCTATAGATTACTTCGCTTCGCTCGTAATGACGACCTTCCGCTACCAAACAAATGCTATCGTTCCGCTGATAACCTTACCGCCTTTCAACTTAATCTGGTACACATAAGTGCCGCTGGATGCCCAATCACCGCTGTTGTTGGTACCTTTCCTACCTTTCCATTCAAAGCCGTCCGCATTGCCGACGGTAAGTTCGGCAACCTTTTTACCGCTAATGGTGTATATCTTAACAACATCGCCGTCTTTCAATCCCTTGAACATGAATCCGCCGTAAGTTGAAATTCTCGATTTTACTCTTACTCTGTTCTTTGGTCTGTAACTCTTATCTTCTTCTTTCGCCTTTTCAAATATACCGTAATATCCTAAACTGCTGATGTTTGCTATAACGGTTTTATTTTGTAAATCCGTTTTGGTTATAGGAATACTGCTCCAACTGTCCGAATCGTTTTGTTTATACTTTAAAACGAAATCGGTAGATGTCGGGTTAACACCGTAATAAAAAGTTGCTTTTATCGGTGATAATATTTCTATGTTTGCAGGGATAGAATAAACCTGATACAATGCCGCCATCTGTTCCGTGGACGAAATATAATCTTCCACACCTAACTGTTTTATTATTATTTGTGCATCGGTGCTTAACGAGTTCGGTGCAATTTCAAGTTTGGTGCTGTCGTACTGTTGGTTACCCGAACCAAATTCCACAACACCGCCAACAGATGCTGTAACATCTTTTGTTATAGTATCTGTAAGTTCGGCATGTTGAGGTTGTGTTCCCGAAGGGAAAGTGACAGTTTTAATAATTGTTCCCTGCTCGTCACGGAAATCTACAACTATTTGGTAATCTACATTTGTGGAAGATTCCAAAAATGTCGGCAACTGTATAAAAAATTCTTCGTTGTTTTTGATGGTTATTCCTTCACCCGGCGGTTCCTGCTCAACAGAGCCGCCGTCAACGGAATAATCTATTCTTGCCGTTGCATTAGCATTTGAATAACTGCCAAAATCTACAGATATTTTTGCATTTAGTATTTTATCTATCGACGATACCGTTTCTATTGCCGTATGAGTTATTTTAGGAAGAATAACACCGCCGAAACTTGCAAATGCAGACAATACCCTTAATGGTTCTGCTGCATAAAGATACACAGAAACACCAAGCAAAACTATTAAAGATAATAGACCTGCGATTCTTTTTTTCATTATAAATTAAACCAACCGGTTGGATAGCGGTATAAAAATACCGCTATCCAAGGAAATTAGTTATTCGGTTATAGAACCAAATGTAATAGTTGTTGTTCCATAACTAGAACCACCCATTACATTTTTAAACTCTGCACCAAAGAATATAAAAATATCATCATTTACATACCATTGTGTATATTGATTATCATCACTCATACCAACCCACAAACCACCAGCTGCACCACTTATTCCAAGAATTTTATTTTCTCTATTTATATTCTCTGCGCCAAAATCAGAATCTAATTTATCTTTTAGATCTCTAAATCCAGTTGAGTAAAAACGATTATCCCCACTAATACCTCCGGTAGAAAAATCAGGTAAAGTTGTTCTATATCCATATGCAGGTTTTGTTGAAGTTTCGCTATCGGTTTTACTTACAAAAACAGCTCTAATAAGAGCATGATCTCCCTTTTGATATGTAGATGTATTTCCAGCTCTTATAAGTCCTGCATATGAACCTTCATTTGCTGCATTTGCTTTATAAGTCCCAGCAGCAGTATTATTAGTAAATAAATATATACTTGTTCCACCTTGTAAGGATGTTAAATTAGATGTAACTTTTGCAAAGGTTGTTGCATTTGCCCATTGCGCTTCGTCTTTTCCTGGTTGGATATTAGATATGTCAAAAATTATTTTATCGGCATTTTCTCCTGTCTTAGCTGTATATGTTGATAAATCCTTACCTGCACCGGTCCAATCATAAAGAGAAACAGAAAAAGATAGTTCTGCTGCTGCAAATGTTACTTCTGCAGTCTTTACTTGATTAGCTGCAAAAGCTGTTCCTGCCATACATACCAATGCTAATACTACTACTAAATTAAAAAACTTCTTCATGCTAAAATACCTCCGTTTTTATTTTTTAATACAAAATTATTCTATTGATTGAACAAACTTTATTGTTTCTGTTCCGTAATGTGATCCACCGGTTACATGGTCAAAGTTTGCACCGAAGAACATAATAACATCTTCGCTTCCTGCATACCAGTTATAAGGATCTACAGTTTGTCCTGACGGTACACCATAACCTACCCAAATACCGCCGTTTGCACCGCTTGTACCGATAACTCTTGCACTTTCAGGTAAAGTTGAAAAATTACTATCGCTGAAATCTGCTAAAATTCTTGAACCTTGATATGGTTCTTCTGCACTGAAATCTGCAGGTTTTGTTGATTTATAATCAGCATTTGCATCTGATATTTTTTTGCATTTTACAAACAACGGAGCATAATCTCCGGGTTGATATGATGCTGTAGCTTCTTTTCTTACAAGACCGCTGTAAAGAGTTTTATCTCCGTCAGTTCTTCCGGCTTTTGCTTTATAGTCTCCATCCGTTGTGTTTTTTGTGTACATATAAACGGTTGTTCCTGCCTGTTGAGAAGATAAGTTAGACGAAATTTTTGCAAAAACATCTCCGGATGCCCATTGTGCATCTGTATTACCGAGAGTAACACCCGACAAATCGAAAGAAACCGAGCCTACACCTGTTCCCGTATAAGTGGTGAAATCTTTACCTGATTCCCATTCATACAAATCAACGGAAAATGTCATTGCTACAGGGTCAAACGATGCAAATGCAGATTTTATAATGTTTACATCTGCGAAAGCCGATGTTGCCATAAAAACTGTTACTGCCAAAACTGCCAATAAACTAAATACTTTCTTCATACTAAACTACCTCCGTAAATATTTTTTACTGCATACTTCTTACTTCCAACTGCTCCAAAACTTTACTGAAAAAATTTGTTTCTACCTCCTTAAAAACTTTTTTGCACCTCCTGTAATAAGTATATTTAACTCCAAAAATTAAAAATAAAAAAAGCACATAAGGAAAAACCCTATGTGCTTTTAATTAGAATATATAAATACTTCTTGATTATACATCAACAGGTATCTATTCATAATTAGCTCTTTTATTATAACAAAAATCTTAGGGAAAATCAAAGATTTTTGTTTGAGGGATAGATGTATGGAAGTATAGAGATATGGAAAAGACAAACGGCTGGATTGCCACGGGCTAAAGCCCTCGCAATGACACGACTTCGTCGTTGGTCGTTGTCGTGGTCGTTAGAGAACGAATAGTTTGTGACGAACTGAAGTGTTTTAAAATTGCGGTGTACATGTCGCGAAAGCGGTACATAAGATTTTAAAACACAAAAGTGTAGTCCAAAATATTCGTTCGATATAAAGAAAATTTTTTTGAAAGGTACTCGAAGGAGAAAAATACGAAGTTAGAATTTAAAAGATAAATCCGTTTCGCTATTCCGTTTCTTAGAAGCGGAATGAAAGTGCTATAAAGTGAGAGCCATAAGACTCTTCCAATTCCAACGGAAGTTCAAACGCATAATCCACAATCAATTTTGTTTCGTTTGCGAACGCAAACTCATATCCGAAACCGATATCAAAAGCTTCTTCTCTACCGCCAAGTCTTATTGCAAGTTTTCTATCCAAAATATAACTTTCTACACCGGCTCTTATAAATGTTTCGCTGTCTCTAAACATTACATCTAAAGCTGCCGTAAAGTAAGGTATTTTTATTAAAGGTAACTCATCACTGTAATAACTTAAACCTACAACATTTATATTTTTTACTTCATCTTTTTCCATAAATCCGATATCTGCAGGAACGATATATTTGCTGCTGAAACCTACACCGATACCGTTTGCAAACATTGCTAAAATGCCGATATCACCGGTTGCAGCACCTTTATAAGTTTCAAATTCTGTTTCTTCCACACCAAACTTAACTTCCTGCATTAAATACTTGAAATTAACACCGGCGCTTAATTCAACAACTTCTTTGTCTAATCTTAATATATCGTTCAATACTCTTGCATAACCGATATTGAACGTATCTTCTCTTCTTAACCCCGGTGTTGATATGGAAGACCATGCAAACGATATTGTTCCGATATTGGCGCTTATGGGATGAACATACCCTGCATAGTTTGCACCGATTTCCACGCCTTCAAGACCTGCAAAGAGTCTTGATCCCATCAACGTTACTTCTTTTTGTGCGGCAAATGCCGTACCTGCAACGTTGTATAAAGGTGCGTTAGCATCGTTGGAAACGGCAGTAAATGCTCCGCCCATACCCAATGCTCTTACACCCCAATAGGTATCGTCAAAAGCTGCAAACACAGTTTGTGCCGATACTGACATTATTAAGAGTAATGAAAACAACAATATTTTTTTCATAAAATTTTTTAATTTAAAACTCAACTACAATTAGTAATTTTTGTGTGCCTAAGGCACTAATTTTTTATAGATTGCCACACTTCGTTCGCAATGACAAGCAAAAAAGAACTAATTTTTTATAGATTCCGGATCAAGTCCGGAATGACAACTATTTCAAAAAACTACCAAACGAAAGCGATTGTTCCGCTTATAACGTCTCCGCCGCTCTTCAACTTAATTTGGTAAATATATGTTCCGCTTTCCGCCCAATCACCGTTATCTTTTCTACCGTCCCAAATGGTAGGATCGGAACCGTCTGCGGATATCTTTCTTACTTTTCTGCCTTTCAAATTGTATATTGTTATACTGTCACCCTGTTGCAAATACTTAAATTCAAATCCGGGATATGTGCTGCCTATTTTACCTTTTACAACTATTCTGTTGTCCGGTCTGTAACTTGAATTATTTAAGTTAATACTTTCAATAACTCTGTAAGCACCCAACTTTGCCGCAACAAAAGAGTATATTTGGTTAGTTTTATCTACAGACAAGTTTGCACCTGCGGCAGTTTCCCAATCAAACCCGTTTTCATATTGCATACTGAACTTGTTTGCACTTGTTTCGTTTTGCAAAGGAAGATTTTTTATTTGTATAGGACTTTCAATTTCCGATAATCCTTCAACTTCAACGGAAGCCGTTGAAATTACGTTTTCTCTTGTGGAACCCGAACCGGAACCCTGTGACGAAGAATCCGTATCGTCAAGGAAGTTGACCGTAACTTTATGTTCACCGCTGTAAGCTCCCGCAGGAACCGTAACGGTTACATAACCGTTATCCCCTTCTTTAGATTGGTCTCCGCAGAAAACTTTTTTCTGCCCGCCTTCGGATCCGTTAATGGTTTCTTCTATTACACTTACAACGTTTGCGGTAACAAACGTTTCCGAAGATGCATCTACCGGAGTATAAAGGATATAATCTCCGTCTTCGGTAGCAAACGTAACTTTAATTCTGTATTCTATAATTTGATTATCTTTTGTTATTGCACCTTTTTCCGTGCCGATATAAAAAGCTCTTTTGTTAGGAACAGCATCTTTTGTTACTTCAACAACTTCGCCGGAATCCAACTTATATTCCAAAACTGCATTTGCGGCACTTGCTTCACCGAAATTTGCAAGAACTTTTGCATTCAATATTCCGCCTGCCAAAACAGTTTCTATCTGCTCGTGTTCCACTATAGGATCTATAAAAGTAAAATTAACTTCGGATGTTATTGTTTTTACCGTTTCGGTTGAAGCGGCATAAACATTAACCAATCCGAGCGATACCAACAAAGCGGATACTATTAAGATTGAAAAATTTTTAAAAACTCTTTCCATTTAGCTTTTAACTTTTCCCAAAAACTTTTTATTTTTTCTATACTATCTTTTTCAACTTTAAACTTAACTTCTTTTGTTGCCTGTTTGCCTAAATCTTTTATTGTAAAAACAGCAACGTATGTTCCTTCGTCCAATGGTCCTATGCTGTCAATAAATATTTTCGAACTTTCACAAAATGTAGGAACTGTTTCTTCTATATTAACAACTTTTATTTCCTTTGTTTTTTTAGAATCAAAAATCTGTATTTGGCCGGAATGTCTTATATGAACATTACCGGTATTTTTTATAAGCATCTTATAATAAAAATTCTCATCTCTGTCACCTTTAGCAAAATCCACAGACTCTATTTCAAAATTTATATTTTCGGTTCCTTCGACTATAACATAAATAGGGACGGAAATTGAAAGATTTATCATTTCACTTTGATCCACACTGAACTTTACCCTGCCGCAAAGAGAACCTTTCATTTTATCGTTTATGGTAACTTCGTAAGGAACTGTTACCGTTTCGCCTGGGTTCATATTAAATTCCATTGTTTCCATTTTAAGCCAATCGTTAACATCCACACCTTCGTTTTCGGAAAAGCAGTTACCGTTAGACAAAGTTACGATAACGGTTACCGGCATTTCAAAGTTGCTCGTAACAGCATACGCATTTTTATACGATGAACCGGGTACACCGGAAACATTAATTACTGTCGGAATTACCGAGAAATTAGCAAAAGACAAAGAACTTAAAAACATTAAACAAAAAATCAGAATATATTTTTTCATAAAATTATTCATAACTTAAATTTATTATAAAACTTGCCGTATATTTTGTTGCTTTTGCTTTTTTTGTATCACAAGCAAAAAACAATTTCGGCTTTCTTTCATAAAAATCCGTAAGAGCATCGTAATACTGTGTAGTTACTCCGCCGGAATCGGTATTTTCAAAAGTATGACAACCCGATTGCAAAGGACTGCCCGGAACGTTCTGCCAAATTACAGAAGCTTCACTTGTATCCCCGTTTGCTGTAACAAAAAACCACGGATACCATGTTTTTGCACCTTCACCGAGCACACGAACTTTACCTGCGTCGTACAAACCATACAAAACTTCTCCGCTTGCAGACCAGTTTTCACCTATTTCCAAAGAGTTATAATCGCTTATTGCACCCGAAGAATACGTTGTGTACGGTAAAGTAGAACAACTTATTCTCCATGCCGTAGGTAAAACGTCACTTGAATCGTGTATATTGTAAAGACCTTTTATGTCGTTACTTGTAAAAGCTCTGACTTTCCAATTGTTACTGCTCAAATCTCCGTCAACATCCATTTCCAAATATTGATCCGCTACAACCCATCCCACACCGAAAGTGTCTTCAGAAAAAGATATCGGAGCAGTTTGATCGGAAACTACGGAATTGTCTGAAACCTTTTTTCTTACAACCGAAAATTCCGCACCGGAACTTTTTACCCAACGAATGTTATCTATATCTATACTGTTACCTACAACATAGCTGTCTTGCTGCAAATTAAAGAAAAACAAATAGTTGGTCGTTGCCAAATTCGATTCCGTTATTCTGTTATCGGTAGAACTTGTCAACGGTATCGAAACTTCCTGCCATTGCCCGTTAGCCGAAAAACCTAAACTCGATAAAGAAACCATTATTTCTTCCGTGCCTGCAAGTTTAACACCAACTCTTAAATTTACCATATTTGAATTACTTGAACGAGCATAAAATTTCAACTCACCGCCGTAATATCCGGACATATCGTGACGACCGCCGGAATTTGTGGAAGCATAACCGCCTCCGCCATATTGCCATATTTGATGAGTCGGATCCGGTGTTCCGTTGGTAAGTCTTGAATAAGATTTGCCTTCTATAGGAGTATCTGTTTTTGTTTCCCCTTTCATAGATTGGTTTGCCCAAAGTTGAAACTCAACAGAATCTGCATCGGAAGAAGGTGCTCCGTAATGTGTTCCGTTAAAGTTATCGGAATAAACGCTGTAAACGTTTCTGTCTCCGGCAGCAGCAAAAGCAACCGAAGCTGCACCTAACAAAACAACTGATAATGATATAAACTTTTTAAAATTCATAACTATTCTACAACCTTTTCAATAACAATTTTGTCTGTTCCAAACATAGGATAATCACGAAGCAAAGTAGCAAAATTTCCGCCGAAATATATGTATGCTGTTTTGCTTTCCATTACAGAAGCCGGAGTCCAAGGAGCATATCCCGATTCGTTGTAAGGATAAAAAGCTATTCCTGCAGTACTTGCACAAGCAATTACCGCATATTCGATTTGGAAACTGCTGTCGGCTTCATCCGTAAAATATCTTGCAACTTTATCACCGGATTGTGTCATTGTTTCAGGATCGTATTCCTGTTGCAAATCCGAACTTGATAATTTGTTTGCGGTAAAAAGATAACTTAACGGAACGTATCCGCCGTAATCTCCGCCTTGTAAATCTTTATTTACCAATCCGCTGTAAACCAGTGATCCGTCACCGTTTTGTCTCGGTGCTGTAGATATGTAAACTGTTCCTTGAGTATTTTTTTGGTAAAGATAATAGTTAACGGTAGGATCTGTTACAGTTGCTTTTATAACCGCATAAGTTGTTGACCATTTCCATTGGTCCGAGGTATCTCTCTTAGGAAATGTTATTTCCTGAATTTTCCAATTTATTGTTTCCGTGATTTCATCGTTGGAAATATTTCTTAATTCTATAGAAAAATCAACATCTGCTTTGCCGCTGAAATCGGCAACTACGTCTACATTTCCAACTGTTCCCGACGGAATAACAGCGGCACAAATTATATTTGAACTAAGAAATAATAAAGATGAAATAAGAAATGAACCGAAAATTTTTTTCATTTAGTTATCTTTTTATAAGATTTTACCAACGGAATTATTATACAAAATTCAATTATGTTTTACAAGCGAAAAGGTAATTAGAAATTAATGAGTGCCTACGGCACAAATTTTTTATAGATTACTTCACTTCGCTCGTAATGACAAACTCCTTTCTGTCATTGCGAGGCACCATAGGTGCCGTGGCAATCCATTCCTTAAAGTATAGAATTATACAAATCTTTCCAACCGGGATTTTCTTTTTCTATCAAATCAATTTTCTTTTGTCTTGAACCGGCTTTCAGTTGCTTTTCTCGTTCTATTGCCTGTTCTATACTTTTATATATTTCAAAATATCCCAATTTATCGACATTGTATTTCTTTGTAAAACCATCAACTAATTTTTGTTTATGTTCATAAATTCTTTTTACTAAATTACTTGTTACACCGATATACAATGTTCCGTTCTTTTCACTGAATAATATATATACATAGTATTGTTTCATAATATAAGGTATTTTATTTTTTTATAGATTCTGAATCAAGTTCAGAATGACAACGACTGGATTGCCACGCCGATAAATCGGCTCGCAATGACAGACAAGATAAATCCGTTTCGCCAAATAATAATAAAAAAAACTGGGATAAGAAATTCTATCCCAGTTTTTATTATTATAAATTTAAAAGGTTAATCAAATCTGAATGAAACTGCTATAAAATGTGATCCGTAACTTTCTTCGATTTCAAAAGGTAACTCAAACGCATAGTCTATTACCAAAGTAGAATCGTTCAAGAATGTGAACTCATATCCGAAACCGATATCAACAGCTTCTTCTCTTCCGCCGAGTCTTATTCCCAATTTATCGTCCAATACATAACTTTCCAAACCGATTCTAAACTTTAACTCATCATCTATAAGTATTAAATCCAAATCTGCAGTAAATGTAGGAATTTTTACGTAAGGCAACAATTCACTGAAATATCCGATACCTAATACCGTCATGTTGCTAACGGAATCTTTTTCCTCGTATCCCATATCAGGTGCAGTTAAATATTTGCTGCTTAAACCTAATCTTAATCCGTTTTCAAATGTTGCGAGTAAACCGATATCACCGGTTACCGCACCTTTACTGTCAGAAAGATCTTTATCTTCTTCATCGAAATTTATTTCTTGTCTTAAATATTTTATGTTCAAACCTGCCGATAAGTTTACATAATAATCATCCAATCCAAATATATCGTTCACTTTTCTTGCATAACCTAAGTTGAAAGTATCATATCTTGCTAAGCCCGGTGTTCCGAGTGACGACCATGCAAATGATACTGCTCCCCATTCTTCTGCTATAGGATATACAGCACCTAAATAATTAGCTGCTATTTCCACACCGTCAAGTCCGGCAAACAATCTTGATCCCATCAATGTAACTTCTTTTTGTGCACAGTTTGCTATACCCGCGATGTTATATAAAGGTGCATTTGCATCGTTTGCTACTGCAGTAAATGCTCCGCCCATACCTAATGCTCTTACGCCCCAATAGGTATCTTCAAAAGCCGCTTGAGCTTTCTGGGCTGTTACTACCATTATGGTTAATAATAATACTGCCAAAAACTTTTTCATGCTTACCTTTTTTTTCAAATTTTATACTACCAAACAAACGATATTGTTCCGCTTATTATCTTTCCGTCTTTTTTCAACTTAATTTGATAAATGTATATACCGCTCTTTGCCCAATCGCCGCTATTATTTGTACCTTCTTTACCTAACCATTCGAAATCCGAATTAAGTTCTGCAACTTTCTTACCGCTTACATTGTATATCTTAACAACATCGCCCTCTTGCAAGTTGTTGAACTTGAATCCGCCGTAAGAAGGAATTCTTGATTTTACTCTTACTCTCTTTGCAGGTCTGTAACCTTCTTCAGGAATTTCTATTACAGCTATTATTCTACCCCAAGCATTTACGAGAGTCGGGTAATACAAAATAAGTTTACCTTCAGCATTTTCTTCAAGTTTTACAAGATTTCTCTGTGATTCAGCTATTTCCACCCAACCTTCTTCCGTACGAATTACACCATCAGAGGTGCAAGCATCAGGATCCAAATTGTATTGCATTATAAACTTTTTAGCTCTTCTGCAAATATCTTCTTTAACATCGGTAACCGGCTGCTGTGCTACAGCAGGTTCATAAAGAACACCGTCTATATAAGAGTATCCGGCTTCTTCAAGCTGATCTATTGTAAATACATTCAAAACTTCCGGAGAAGCATAACCTACACCATTGGTAACACTTTCGTTTTGCGTTTTAGCTTTGAAAAGACTGAAAGCACCTGAAACATTGGAAGTTTCTATAGTACCGAATCTGAATGTCCAATTAACATATCCGTTAAGAGTAGGATATGCTTGTTTTATACCTATCCAATTAGGTTGAGATTGATCTCCTGTCGGTTGAGACAAGATATATTCTTCATTCATATTTATATAAACAGTTTTCGAACTTATAATATCTACCTTTTGATAATCACCTACAGGAACTTCCATATATATTTTTTCGCCGTCAGATTTCTTGGTTTGGAAATCAGCACTAACTTTATAACTTACGGTTCCGCCTATATAAGAATTATCGATTAATCTTGTTCCCGGATAATAAATTCCGGTTTCTTCTACATTACAATCCGGACCTTTTTGAACATTTGATTCATCTTCATTAAAATAATACTTTACATTTGCAACCGCGGATTCGCAAAGACGACTTAAATAAACCTCTGTTCTGGGTTTGACAATCATGTTACAACTTATAACTTCTTCAACTCTGGGTTCATCGTGAATTAAATCGGGAATGTAATCTTCAAATTCAGCATAAGCCAAATATCTTCGAACTTGTTCAGATTGAACAACTCCGTTCAACATAAGTACTATTGCTAAAGATAATGTTAGTGATAATATTTTTTTCATTTTCATAATTTAATATATTTTTTTACAAATAACAACAATTTTATTCTATATTATATTCAAGAACAACATTTCCTACGTAAGTAATGCCACCGGCAGCTTCATCAAAACCACCGCCGAAATAAATTCTGGGTTTTTTATTGATACTTTGGAAATCATAATAACCTTCACCTACAGCATTAACTTCACCGTGGTAACCTAAAGAAGAATCCCAAACGGTAATATAATCCAAGTCACCGGCATTATTAAAATTAAGATCTGCACGATCTTTCATATAGAACCAAGTATAATAACCGGTATCTGCACCATAACCGGTAGTTGCACCATTTTTTGCCAACCCATCATATAAGTTATGATGAGAAGCTGTGCTTTGTTTAATTACATAAGAATCTTTACCTGCTTCATTTTTCAATTCACCGTTATATACTCTCCAACACATAGGTATAACATATTCCTTTTCCGTACCTTGTGCCCACATACCGCCTCTTCCGGAGCCGCCATTATTCGTATATATTTTCACATTCCAAGCACAACTGTATTTATCCATGTCCAACTCTATATATTGGCAAGCCGCCTGCCAACCTTGATGGAAAACATTTGTCTTCCAAATAATGTTTCCGTTAGGATTGCTCGGTATATTCTGCATTGTTTCAACATTTTTTAAGGTTATGTTAAAATCTGCGGAATTAGCCGTTCTTAAAACTATATTATCAACATAAAATGTCGTGTTTACCGTCAAATTATTACACAAAATAAGGAAAGCATTTGTTACACTGGATAAAACTGCACCTAAATCATTTAAATCTACAACTACATGTTGCCAAGTCCCGACAGTGTTAGTTACATAATCACTCATAGGCACTACACAATCCTGACCAACAGACGTAACACCTATTTGCAATTGTGTAAGACTTCCATGATCCAACTTAATCCAAAAATCAAGATATCTGAAATGACTTATATCTGTACTTTTTGCGGTCTTATTATCTGATGATACAAAGCAATAAGACAACCCGGAATAGCTTCCGGCTAATTCATTTCTGTTGCAAACAAATCTCATATATGTCCAACCTTCTTTAGCGGTTTCGGAATCTTCCATTAAATCAGGGTCGGGAGGAGTTTTCTGTGCCCAGACATTCAAACGAATATTATCGGTACTTTGACCTCTTTCCTGTAATGCGCCGGAATAGTTGTCACTTAATAAACCATAAATATGCCTTTCGGTTAAGTTGCTTGCAAAAGCAGAAACCGAACAGAACATAAAACTTAATAATAATGTGATTAATAAACTATTCTTATTTAACAACTTTTTTTCTCTTAATTTAAAATCTTTACTGCTCAATTAAACCATCTTTTAAATAACTTAACAAAAAAGTAAAGAACTTTCACGACAGGTTAGTAAGTGCGGGGTTAAACCCGCACTTACTAAATATAAATTAATCCCAAGATTGTTCAACGTATACTGTTGTGCTGTATGTATCACCACCGATAACATCTTTAAATCCGCCGAAGAAATACATATAAGCTGTGTTGTTTTGAACCTGAGGTGAAGGATATTGAACATCTGCACCTTGTTGAGTTTTTACGAAGAATGTAGGACCATTCAATGAAGCGATTGTTGCATAGTTACCATCACCATATGTACCATTTGCCTGGTCTACCAAAGCTCTATCTGCTCTTGCTTCTGTTGCTACATCGGTACCGTCAAACGTTATACTTGCATTTTTTGTAGGAACTAAAGAATAGAATACAGGTATATATCCTCTGTATGCACCACCTGTTCCGCCTTGTCTTACCAATGCGCCGTATGTTTCTGTTCCTGCTACACCGGTTTCTCCATCCCAACTAGTGTAGTTAGGTTGCAATTGTGGATTTGCTGTTTTGTTCTTTGTGTACATTTTTACAGAAGCATTTGCTTTTGTAATTGTTGCTGCTACAACTGCATACTGATCTGCTCTAACCCATGTTGTTGTTCCGCCCATAATGAATGCATCTGCACCCCATGTAAGAGTTGATGCATTTGCATCATTAGAAACTGCTTTCAATTGAAAAGAGAATGTTGCTTGTCCTTCAAATGTTGCTGTTGCAGTAAATTGTGATGTTGTTGCTGCAAAAGCTGAACTTCCAATAAGAAGTGCTACTGCCAAAACTAAAAACTTCTTCATCGTTACTACCTCCGTGTAAATTTATAATTTTTTCCTTAACGCCTTTTCGCGATACTACCATAGCATAATAAATGAATTTTAAAATGTCAAGGGAAAAGCTATCCGTTTCACAAATTTTTCACAAATTCATATATAAGCTATTTTTTAACAACCTCATTTTTATCTTTAAAAAGTTCTGCTATACCTGCAAGTGATGCAGTAACACCGGATGTTTCCAACGGCAAAAATATTTTGCTTGCTTTACCGTCGGCAACTTTACCCAACGTTTCCATATATTTTATTGCCAACAAGTCGTTCGTAGGGTTACCTTGGTGTATTGCTGTATACACTGTATCTATTTCATATTTCTGTGCATCGGCAACTCTTTTAATAGCTTCCGCCTGACCTTCCGCTTCCAAAATTGATTTCTGTTTTTTAGCTTCGGATTCCAAAATAACTGCTTGTTTTTCTCCCTCTGCTTTCAATATTGCGGATTGTCTGAAACCTTCGGCTTCCAAAATGTTTGCTCTTTTTTCTCTTTCCGCTTTCATTTGTTTAGACATGGATTCCGTAATATCTCTCGGAGGATCGATTTTTTGAATTTCTACTCTGGTAATTTTTACACCCCATTTATCCGTTGCTTCATCCATAACAGCTCTTAACTGGTTATTGATTTTTTCTCTTGATGTAAGGGTGGAATCGAGTTCCATATCACCGATAACGTTTCTTAAGTTAGTTTGTGCAAGTTTTAATGCTGCCATAGCAAAGTTTGCTACATTATATACTACTCTTACGGGATCCGTAATTTGGAAGTATATGATAGCATCTACGGTTACGGTAACGTTATCTTTTGTAATAACGTTTTGCGGAGCAACATCCATAACCTGCTCTCTCATATCTATTTTCTTCAAAGATTGAAATATAGGAATAACTACAGTTACACCGGCGCCTACCGTTCTTGAATATTTACCCAATGTTTCCACCAAACCTTTTTCATACTGTTGAACAATTCTTACAGTGTTTGCAACAAAAATAAACAATACTACCAGTACTACACCCCATACCGCTAACATGTTTTGCCTCCTATATTTTTTATTTTTTTACAACAAGTTTTGTTCCGTCTACAGCTTCTATTATAACGGTTTCACCTTTTGCAATATTTTCATTTGATACAGCAAGCCAAACTTCACCTTCTGTTTTTACTTTACCCATATCGTTTACTTTTATATCTTCTATAACGATTGCTTTGGTTCCTATTAAAGAGTCTACATTAGTTTCTATTTTTTGTTTTGCAACATATTTTTTAAACAGCGGTCTTATAAGAAGTATAGATGCCAACGATACTGCGCAGAAAACTACAAGTTCAACTTGAAATGATGCACCGAGCAACGAAAAGAGCATTGCGAATAATGCACCTGTGGAAAAGCATAAAAAGAAAAATACTCCGGTGGTCATAATTTCAAGGCCTAAGAAAACCAAAAACAAAATTAACCAAACATACCAAGTAGTCATTTGAACCTCCTTAAAAAATCGCGAAACGATTTTTTAACTTATAATTATGGATTGCTTCACTTCGTTCGCAATGACAACAACTGCAAATACTAATTACCAATTTCCCATTGCTAATTATTTTATTAATTTAATTCTCTTCAACGGCCAATAGTTTACAAGTGCCTGGCCTTTCAAATATTTATCCGGTAACGGGCCCCAGAATCTTGCATCAAAAGAAGCATCTCTGTTATCACCCAAAACCATATAATGGCCTTCCGGAACAATAACCGGTCCGAAATTATCTCTGACAAAAGCAACAGGTAATGTTGCAAATTCGCCTTGTTCCCAAGCTTTTTGATATTCTTCCGCACTTTCGTATAAGTTGAAATTTCTGTAAATTTCGGAATCTTCGTAATTAACATAGTCTTCTTTCATTTCAACATCGTTTACATAAAGTACTTTATCTTTTATTTCCACTTTGTCGCCCGCAAGAGCAACACATCTTTTTATGTAATCTTTTTTTACACCTTCCGCTCTTTCAATAGGACTCAATGCAGGCGGCGGACATCTGAAAATAACAACATCACCTTTTTTTACTTTTTTTATAGGCAATATTCTTTTACCGTCGGTAAATGGAACTCTGAAACCGTAAACACATTTTGCGGCAAATAAATGGTCGCCGATAAGCAATGTTTTTTCCATACTGCCCGTAGGTATTTTAAATGCCTGTATAAGAAAATACATTATTACAGATGCGATTATAAGTGCAGTCCATAATGTATCTACCCAAGAATAAACATCGGCAAAAACTTTGTTTGCTTTTTCCGTTTTAATATATTTTTTCTTTACAAGTTGCATTATTATAGCAAGCACAAAAAAAATACAACCCGCTATGAATAATTTTATTTCCATTTCCATTTTGTTTTGTCCGTTTATTAATGTAACTGATATTACATAAATGATACAAAAATTTTTTTATTTTGCATAGTAAAAAATTGCTTTGCAAAAACATTCAACTATATCTTTTCCAAACTTATTCTTGAAAGGTCGGTATCTACTTTTAAAACTCTGACCTTTATTGTTTGCCCTACCGAAACTACATCGTGCGGATTAGATACAAACTTGTCGCTGAGTTTTGATATATGAACCAAACCGTCCTGGTGAACACCGATATCTACGAATGCTCCGAAATTTGTAACGTTTGTAACGGTGCCGTCTAAAACCATATCCTCTTTTAAATCTTCTATGGAGTTTATTTCGTCGCTGAATTCGGTTGAAACAAATGTTTCTCTGGGGTCTACGCCCGGTTTTTTAAGTTCGGCAACGATATCGTTTAATGTTAACATTCCGACGGTATCCGTAACATAATTTTTTAAATTTATTTTTGAAATTGCGGAAGTGTTTCCTATAAGTTGGTCCGGTGTCATAGATAAATCCTGCGCCATTTTTTCTACTATCGGATAACTTTCCGGATGTATTGCAGAATTATCCAACGGATTATCACCGTCGGCAATTCTTAAAAATCCCGCACATTGGGTAAATGTTTTTTCACCGAACATACTGACATTTAACAATTGTTTCTTGTTTGTAAAAGAACCGTTTTTGGCTCTGTATTGAACTATATTTTTTGCCGCTAATCTTCCGATACCTGCAACATAACTTAAAAGTTCCGTCGATGCCGAGTTGAGATTTACACCTACATAGTTAACACAAGATTCTACCGTTTCATCGAGATTCTTTTTCAATTGTGTTTGGTTAACATCGTGTTGGTACTGACCTACACCGATAGATTTAGGATCTATTTTTACAAGTTCTGCCAACGGATCCTGCAACCTTCTTGCGATACTTATTGCACCTCTTACGGTAACATCCAAGTCGGGAAATTCGCTTACGGCTAACGGTGATGCGGAATATACGGATGCTCCCGCTTCGCTTACTACAACAGCTTTGGCTTTCAAATTATTTTTCTTCAATACGGCTTTTATAAAGTTAACCGTTTCTTTTGAAGCCGTTCCGTTACCGATAGCGATAAGTTCAACATTATATTTTTTAATAAAGTCTACGACGATATCCTGAGCTTCCATTATTCTGCACATAGGTTCGTGCGGAAATATAGGTTTATATTCTTTATAGTTGCCGTTTCTGTCTATTATTGCAACTTTGCAACCTGTTCTGAAACCGGGATCCACGCCCATAATAACTTTAGGGCCTGCAGGTGATGCCAACAAAAGATTTTTTGCATTTGTTGCAAACACTTTAATTGCTTCTTTGTCGGCCTCTTCCATTTTTGCCAAAAATATTTCTACCTGCAAAGAAGGATATAAGTGTCTGTCGAAAGCGGTTTTCATTGCTGTCCAAAGTTCGGGATAAAATAACGCCATGTTCGTTTTAACTATTTTTGATGCTATTGTTTCTATTGCCTGTTCGCTGTCCACATCTATTTTCCAAGTTAATATCCCCTCTTTTGCTCCCCTTCTTATAGCAAGTATTCTGTGCGATACTATAGCTTTTATAGGTTCGGAATAATCGTAATACATTTCGAATTTCGTTTTTTGATCTTCAAGACCTTTTTTAACTTTAGATTTCAAAACACCGGTAGTAAGTATAAAATTTCTTATAAGACCTCTGTATACGGCATTATCGGATATTTGTTCGGCAATAATATCTATTGCACCGGTTAAAGCATCTTTTACCGTTAATACACCTTTTTCTTTATTTAAAAATTTTGATACTATTTCATCTTTGTTTACGGTTTTTGATACCATAATATCTTGAGCAAGTATCATTTGTGCCAACGGTTCAAGACCTTTTTGTTTTGCGATTGTAGCTTTTGTTGTTCTTTTCGGTTTGTAAGGTAAATATATATCTTCCAACTTTGTTTTTTCTCTGCAAAGTTCTATTTGCTTTTTAAGTTCCGGAGTTAACTTTTTTTGTTCGTCGATACTTTTTAATATTGTATCTTTTCTTGTTTCAAGTTCTATATAATATTGAAGTTTGTCGGCAACACCTCTAACTTCGGTTTCGGTTAAGTTTCCCGTTCTTTCTTTTCTGTATCTTGAAATGAAAGGAACGGTATCGCCTTGACCTAACATGCTTACCGTTGCCGTTACGGAACCTTCATTTAAACTTAATTCTTCACTTATCCAACTGATAATATTTTGTTGAGTAGACATGATTTAATCCTTTAATTTATAATTTATAATTTACAATTTATAATTAATGTATTTTTGCTTCGCAAAAATCTAATAATTTAACAAGAAAATTGCTCTGCAATTTTTACCGACATTATACATTGTACATTATACATTATAAATTCTGTTTCAACTGTTGTTGAAACAGAAAACAGGAGCTAAATATACGGTATAAAATACCTAAGTATAATTAGCTCCTTAAAATTTTGTTTTCGAAGTTTATTTCTTTCCTAAAATTTTGAAAACTTTTGTTCCGCAATCAGGGCATACACCTTTAACTGCTTTCATTCCGTTTTTCATGATTGTTTCTTCAGGATTTTTTACTTCTACTTGCTTTTTGCATTTCATACATCTTGCTTGTGGCATGATACTTTCTCCTTTTATATAAAATACTACTGCTTATTTTGCCATTTTTGCCTGTTCTTTTATCAAGTTCAAAGCAATTTCGTTTTTCTGTATTTGGCTTGTACCTTCATACAATGTTGTAATTTTTGCGTCTCTCATCATTTTTTCTACAGGATACTCTTTGCAATATCCGTATCCGCCGAAAATTTGAACTGCATCTGTTGTAACCTGCATTGCTGTTTCTGAAGCAAACAATTTTGCCATTGCAGATTCTTTACTTGTTCTTATTCTGTCTTTAGGATCTTTTTTGTTGTTATCATCTATCATTCTTGCAACAGAGTATAAAAGAGCTCTTGCAGCTTCAACTTTTGTTGCCATTTCGGCAAGCATATGTTGTATTGCTTGGAAAGATGATATAGGTTGACCGAACTGTACTCTTGTCCTTGAATATGCTACTGCTTCTTCCAATGCACCTGCTGCTATACCTAAAGCTTGTGCTGCTACTCCCGGTCTTGAAGCATCGAGAGTTGCTTGAGCTATCATCAAACCGTGACCTTCTTTACCCAACAAATTTTCTTTAGGAACTTTGCAGTTATTGAATATCAACTCTCTTGTAGAAGAAGCTCTGATACCCATTTTGTTTTCTTTTTTACCGAAAGAAAAACCTTCCATACCTTTTTCAAGTATGAAAGCGGAAATTCCTCTTGCACCTCTGGAAGGATTTGTTTTTGCAAATACGGTATAAACTTCCGCATCACCTGCATTTGTTATAAAACATTTCGTTCCGTTAAGAATATAATCGCCGTTAGCATCTTTTGTTGCAACTGATTTCATACCTGTTGCATCGGAACCTGCTGAAGGTTCTGTTAAACCGAATGCTGCAACTGTTCCTGCTGCAATTTTAGGCAAATATTTTTGTTTTTGTTCTTCGTTTCCGCCGATAAGGATAGGTAAAGTTCCCAATGCTGTTGCAGCTAAACATAATGCAACACCGCCGTCAACTTTACAAAGTTCTTCGGTTGCAAGAACCAAGTTCATTATGTTTCCGTCACCGAATCCACCGTATTTTTCGGGAATATATGATCCGCATAATCCTGCATCTGCCAATTCTTTTACGATATCCCAAGGAAATGTTCCTTCTTCATCATATTTTTCTCTAACAGGTTTCATTTTTTCCTGAGCAATTTGTCTTGCTGTATCAACAATCATTTGCTCTTCTTCGCTTAAAAAATAATTCATCATTTTTGTTACACTCCATTATTAGTTTATAGCTTACAGCTGATAGTTTATACTTTTTTAACTTTAAGCTTTCAGCTTTAAGCTATTTGTTAAGTTTTCTATAAGCTTGTTTAGCAGAATTTTGTTCCGCTTCTTTTTTGGAACTGCCGATACCTAACCCGAACTTTTTACCTTCTATAAAAACAGCTATTTCAAACTTTTTATCGTGATCGGGACCGTATTCCCTTACGACTTTATATTCCGGTAAAGTTTGAAATTGCGCCTGAACCAATTCCTGCAGAGATGTTTTATAGTCGGTTAATTCTACGGTTTGTTCCAAACTTAAAAATTTATGTATAAAGCTTTTTACTGTTTCAAAGTTCGAATCTAAATATATCGCACCTATAATTGCTTCAAAAGAATCACAAAGGAGAGATTCTCTTTGTCTTGCAAAGTTTGAATCTTCGCTTTTGCTGATCAAAATAAATTTGTCTAACTTTATTTTTTTAGACCAAGCACTTAAACTTTTTGCGGAAACTATTTGAGCTTTTATTTGGGAAAGTTTTCCTTCATTATCTTCACTATACTTATTGTATAAATATTCACTTACAACGGCGGACAGAATACCGTCTCCGAGAAATTCCATCCGCTCGTTACAATATTTTAACCCGTATTCCGAAGAATAAGATCTGTGAGTTAATGCTATCTCTAAAAAATTCAGGTCATGGAATTCATAACCTAAATTTTTTTGAACTTCCTCAAAATTATCCGACATATTTTTTAAGTATAATTACACCGTTATGACCGCCGAACCCCAAGGAGTTAGACAATCCGCATGTAATTTGTTGCTCTCTTGCCTTGTTGGGAACATAGTCAAGGTCACATTCAGGATCCGGTGTTTCATAGTTTATGGTAGGATGAATAAATCCTTCTTTCATACACAATACCATTGCTATTGCCTCAACCGCACCTGCAGCACCCAACAAATGTCCCGTCATAGATTTTGTTGAATTTACGGGAATTTTGTATGCTCTTTCACCAAACACTTTTTTGATTGCCAATGTTTCTATAGCATCGTTCATATGTGTTGACGTTCCGTGTGCATTAATATAATCTATTTCGTCTTTTGAAATACCTGCATCTTTGATGGCTCTTTCCATAGCTTCAACAGCACCTTTAGCTTCCGCATGCGGAGCTGTCATATGGAAAGCGTCGTCGGATGCACCGTATCCCAAAACTTCGGCATAAATTTTTGCACCTCTTGCCAAAGCATGATCCAAAGTTTCAAACACAAGTATACCCGCGCCTTCACCTATCATAAAACCGTCTCTGTTTTTATCGAAAGGTCTTGATGCGGTTTTTATGTCGTCGTTTCTTGTGGAAAGTGCTTTCATGTTGCAAAAACCCGATACTGCTATAGGTGTAACGGTTCCTTCGGCTCCGCCGGTAATCATAATATCGGCATCACCGTATCTTAAAAGTCTTAAGGAATCTCCCATAGCATGATTTGAAGATGAACATGCACTCGTTACAGCATAGTTCGGGCCCATAAATCCGTATTCTATGGCAATTTCTCCCGGGAGCATATTGCTGATCATCATAGGTATTAAAAAAGGACTAACTCTTTTAGGACCTTTGGTGATTAAGTTTGTATGTTCTTCTTCAAGAACATCCATACCGCCGATACCTGTTCCGGTAATACATCCGATTCTTGTTTTATCTTCTTTTTCAAGATCAAGACCGGAATCTTCTATTGCCATTTTTGCCGCTGCTATACCGAGCTTAATAAATCTTGCGGATCTTCTTGCTTTCTTTTTATCCATATAATCTTCGGCATTGAAGTCTTTTACAAGACCTGCAAACTTGGAATTATAGTCCGTTGTATCGAAAGTATCTATTAAAGATGCACCCGATTTACCTTCTCTTAAAGCATTAACAAAATTTTGGCTGCCTATACCTATAGGAGAAACTACTCCTATACCTGTGATAACTATTCTCTTTTTTTCCATGCTATAACCAACTTTCTTTTACTTTATATTACTTAGCTTGGTGAGCTGTAATATATTCTATTGCTTGACCTACAGATTGAATTTTTTCTGCTTCTTCATCAGGAATTTCGATACCGAATTCTTCTTCGAATGCCATAACCAATTCAACTGTATCCAATGAATCTGCACCTAAATCATTTATAAAAGATGCACCTGGAACAACTTCTGCTGGATCTACACCTAATTGTTCAACGATAATTTCTTTTACTCTTGTTTCTATGTCTGCCATGATTACGGCCTCCCTCTTTGTTTTTGAGTTTTTTTAAACCCTTTTTTTATTTTTTACTACTATTATTACTACTTTTATTACATATACATTCCACCGTTAACATTTATAACATTTCCTGTTATATAGGATGAATCTTCACTTGCTAAAAACAATGCAGAATTTGCAATATCTTGAGCTTCACCTAATCTTTTTAAAGGTATAACTTCAGCATATTTTGCTTTTACTTCATCGGACAATGCATCGGTCATTGCTGTTTTTATAAATCCAGGTGCAATTGCATTGACTAAAATATTTCTTGATGAAAATTCTTTTGCACAAGTTTTTGTTAAAGCTATTACGCCACCTTTTGATGCGGAATAATTTGCTTGACCTGCATTTCCCATTATACCTACAACAGAAGCTATGTTTATAATTCTACCTTTTCTCTGCTTGAACATTGTTCTTGTAACTGCTTTGATAGAATTAAATACACCTTTTAAGTTTACAGATATAACAGCATCCCATTCCTGCTCACTCATTCTTAGTACTAAATTATCTTTTGTTATACCTGCATTATTTACTAATATATCTATTTTTTGAAATTTGTCAAGTGTTTTTGAAATTAAATTTTCACAATCAGACAATTTTGTAACATTACTTGCAATAGCAATTGTTTCAACATTATACTTACTTTTTATCTCGTCCGCAGTAGCTTGAGCTTTTTCAATATTGATATCGGTAATAACAATTTTTGCACCTTCTCTTGCAAAAGTTTCGGCTATTGTTTTACCTATACCTTGAGCACTTCCTGTTATTACAGCAACCTGATCTTTTAATTTCATTTACTTAACTCCTCTATTACTTTTTCTAAATTTCCAATATTTTCTATATTCATTGCTTTTTTTGTTTTATCTATTCTTCTCATAAGACCGGTCAATACTCTTCCCGGGCCTATTTCTATAAATGTATCAAAACCGTTAGCAATCGCATTACTTATTGATGTATCCCACAAAACAGGATTACAAATTTGTTTTACGGATTTTTCTTTTATTAAAGAAGAATCTTTTGTAAATTGTGCATCACAATTTGTAATTATCGGATATTTTGGTTGTACAAAATTATATTTTTCCAATTCAACTTTCATTTTCTCAGCTGCAGATTTCATTAATGAAGAATGAAAAGGACCTGAAACATTTAACATAACAGCTTTTAATGCTCCGTTTGCTTTTGCAAGTTCTACAGCTTTTGTTAAAGCTTGCGTTGTTCCGGAAATAACAATTTGTCCGGGAGAATTAAAATTAACCGGTTCGCAAACACCAACGACCGATGCCTGTTTGCATATATCTATCAAAGCATCTTTTTGCATACCGATAATTGCTGCCATTGCACCGGGATTATCTTTTGATGCTTGTCCTATAAATTCACCTCTTGCTTTAACCATTTTTAAACCGTCTTCAAAATTGAAAAAACCGGAAACAGCCAAAGCAGAATATTCTCCTAAAGAATGACCTGCTGTTGCTATTTCAAATTTTGATAAATCTACTGAACTTTTTAATGCTTCAAATATCGCAACAGATACTGCAAATATTGCAGGTTGTGCATATTTGGTGTCTTTTAAACTTTCTTCAGGACCATTAAATATAATATTTTTTAACTCATCGTCTAATTTATCTATTATATTTTTAGATGCAGAAAATTTATCATAAAATTCTTTTCCCATACCTACAGTTTGTGAACCTTGACCGGGAAACATTAAAAGTATCTTTTTCATATTACCTCAAAAATTAATTTTTAATATACAAGCACCCCAGGTAAGACCGGCACCAAAAGCTACTAATTCTACCAAATCGCCTTTTTTTACTCTGCCTTCCTGAATAGCTTCGTCTAATGCAACAATTGTCGTTGCTGCAGACATATTTCCATATTTATGAACATTGATATACACTTTTTCATTAGTAACACCTGCTTTTTTCGCAACTGCATCTATAATTCTTAGATTTGCTTGGTGTGGTATATATAAGTTTATATCATTATCCGTAAGTCCTGCCAATTCTTGTGCCTTGTTAACTGCTAATGCCATTTTAGAAACAGCAACTTTAAAAACTTCTTTTCCTAACATTTTAACAAAATTAAGTTTTTGCTCAACTGTTTCTTTCGTTGTAGGCATAGCAGAACCACCCGCAGGTATATTTAAAAGTTCCGTATGAGTTCCATCTGCTCCAAGATATGTTGAAACTATATCATTATCTTCTTGAGATGCTTCAAATATCATAGCTCCTGCACCGTCACCAAACAACACACAAGTATTTCTGTCCGTCCAATCTGTTACCCTTGAAAGAGCTTCAACACCTACAAGAAGAACTTTTTTATATAGACCTGAAGTAATAAAAGCTTTTGCTATTGTAGTGCCATATATAAATCCTGAACAAGCAGCGGATATATCAAAAACATCAGCATTAAAAGCTTTTAATTTCTTTTGTAAATAGCAAGCTGTTGAAGGCATAGGTGCATCAGGACTTATTGTTGCAACAATAATTAAGTCAATATCATCAACTGATATTTTTGCTTTCTCTATTGCTTTCATTGAAGCATTATATGCTAAATCCGATGTGGTTTGATCTTTAGCAATAATTCTTCTCTCTTTTATTCCTGTCCTTGTAGAAATCCATTCATCGGAAGTTTCTACCATTTTTTCCAAATCAAAGTTTGTTAAAATTCTTTCAGGAACATAAGAACCCGTTGATAAAATTTTTACACCTATTTTATTTTCCATATCTAAATTTTGTCCATAGAAAATTTACTTATTTCTTCTTCAATTTTTTTATTTATATTATTTTCCGCAAATTTTGCAGCTGCTATTAAAGCATTTTTTACTGCTCTCGAATTGGACTTTCCATGTCCTATAAAACAAGGACTATTTACACCAAGTAAAGGTGCTCCACCAACATCATCATAATCCGTTTTCTTTTTAACTTTTTTCATTGCCAGTTTTAAAAATGGTGCAGCTCCCCAATACAAAGGATTTCTTTTTATACTATTCTTTAAAAGTTTTGATACAGCTTCAGCTACACCTTCACTAGCTTTTAAAAGAACATTTCCTACAAAGCCATCACAAACAACAACATCTGCTTTGGCTTTAGGAACATCTCCACCTTCTATATTTCCAATAAAATTTAAATTTGTCTTTTTTAACAATTTACTTGTTTCCAATGTTAATTCATTACCTTTAGTTTCTTCTTCTCCTATTGATAAAACAGCAACTTTGGGAGTTTTTATTCCCAAAATATCTTTTGCATAAATATTTCCCATTATTGCAAACTGTAGGAGATGTTCCGGTTTACAATCAACATTTGCACCTGCATCAACAATAATGCATCTTCCAACAACAGTAGGAAATGGAACTGAAATTACAGGTCTAGAAACTCCGGGTATTCTTTTTAAATATAAAAGAGAAACTGCCATAGCAGCACCGGAATTTCCCATTGAAACAAAAGCATCAGCTTTTTTATCTGCAACTAATTTACAACAAACAGCCATTGAAGAGTCTTTTTTATGTCTAGCTGCATTTGCAGGATGTTCACCCATTTCAATAACTTCTGTTGCATTTACAGCTGTTATTTTTTCTCTTGGAAACTTGTATTTTTTTGACCATTTTTCCAATTGAGCATAAATAACCTCTTCTTTGCCAACAAGAATAACATTATTGTTTGTCTGTTTTACTGTAAGGATTGCTCCTTCAATATTTATATCAGGTGCTCTATCTCCACCCATTGCATCAAGTGCAAGAATCATTTTACTTTACTTCCTCTTGTTCTTGAGCTTGTTGTTCTTTAGCTTTAGATTTTTTTACTTTCCTTGGAACAACTAATTTACCATTATAAAATCCACATTCAGGACAAACTTTATGAGGCATCTTAGGTGCACCACAATTTGAACATTTACTGGAATTTTCAGCTTCTATTTTTGAATTTGCCGATCTTCTGCAATCTCTACGATGACCGGTATGTTTTCTTTTTGGATTTGGCATTTTTTCCCCCAATTATATTTTTAATTTTTTTATTTTTGACCACTTTTCAGCAACAAATTCATCTTTTATTTTTTGTTCACAAAAGCAATCTTTTTCATTTTTATTATTACCGCAAACAGGGCATAACCCTTTACAATCTTTATTACATAATGGTTTCATCGGAATATTTAATAAAACTGTTTCCCTCATTTCTTCCATTATATCACATTCAAACTCTTCCTTAGTAAAAGAACATTCAAAATGAATTTTAATTTCTTGTTCAAACAACTTTAAACATCTTGAACACTCAAAAGACATCGTTCCCGTTATTTTTCCTGTAACATTAACAACGTCATCATATTTATTCGCTTCAAAAGAAAAACTTAAATTAGCCGACTTTATTATTTCCTTATCATATTCAAAAGGAAAAAATTTATTTTCAACGACTAATTTGTTTGTCTTCTTAAAATCATTAAAACTTACTAACAACTTTTCCATAACCTAAATTAAGTTTAGATTATATTTGTTAGTTTTCTTTTTGTCAATACCTTTTAAAAAAATACATATATATAATATATGTATATCACGCACGACTTTTTCTATATTACCTAAATTTTATAAATTTTACAAGCACAAAAATTATCAAAGTCAATTTTGTAAGATTGGAGAATTAAAAGTTTGGAGGATTGGAAGTAAAGTTGTAAAAGGTTTTTGCAAATTTTATTATTATTCAAATCCTCTATTTGCTTCCAATCCCCCATACATCTAGTCATCAAAATTGCAGAGCTATTTTAATTCATACATCCATTCTTCCATACATCTATACATCCAATATTTACTTTTAAAAACCAATTTTGTAAAATATTTGCTTAGTTTAAATAGTTTAAATTTTAAAATTATTTAGCAATTTATATTTGGGGGAGAAGTAAATGGCATTTCAAAAAAAAGAAGTAGTAGAAAAATTCAAAACACATGCAACCGATACAGGTTCACCTGAAGTTCAAGTTGCATTGTTAACAACAAGAATTAATTATTTGGCAAATCATTTCAAAAAGTTTCCTAAGGATTTTGCTTCTAGAGTAGGTTTCTTAAAAATGATTGGTCAAAGAAGAAGACTTCTTGATTATTTAAAAAGAACAGACAAAGAGTCTTACACTGCTATTTTGAAAAAATTAGACTTAAGAAAGTAAAAAAATTTAAGTCCGTCGTAAACACAAAGGATGCACTCAATTCCATTATAATAATATATATGTAGTTGTGTGGATCTTTTGTGTGATGTTTATAGGCGGACTAACTGGAGTAAAAATGGAACTAATAAAAACATCGGTGATGGTTGCAGGCAAAGAAATTTCCATTGAATCCGGCAAACTTGCAAAACAGGCTAACGGAGCTTGCGTTGTTAGAGTTGGCGATACAATGGTACTCGTTACTGCAGTTGCATCATCAACACCAAAAGAAGGAACGGATTTCATGCCGTTAACCGTAGATTACAAAGAAAGAGCTTATTCTACCGGAAGATTTCCGGGCGGTTTCTTCAAAAGAGAAGCTAAACCGAAAGAAAGCGAAATACTTGTAAGTAGGCTTATAGACAGAAGTATCAGACCATTATTTTCAGAATTTTGGAGAAATGATACACAGATAGTTGCAATGGTAATATCTCATGATGGAGAAAATCCTTCAGATATTATAAGTATAATAGGTGCTTCCGTTGCGCTTCATCTTTCAAACATACCTTTTGAAAAAGATATAGCTTCTGTAAGAATCGGTAGAATCAACGGAGAATTCGTAGTAAATCCTACAATTCAACAAAGAGAACAATCCGATTTGGATTTGGTTGTAAGCGGAACCGAAGAAGCTTTAACAATGGTTGAAGCAGGTGCAGGAGAACTTTCCGAACAGGAAATGTTGGATGCATTAAACCTTGCAAAAGAAGAAATAAGTAAAATTTGTAAATTTATAAAAGCACTTCCTACTAAGGAAAAACTTCCTATAACAGAACCCGTTATAGATGCAAACTTAAAAGCAGAAGTTGAAGCTGAAACTTTGCCTAAAGCACAAGAATGTGTAACAATAAAAGAAAAAACACAAAGAGAAGTTACTTGGGCAACGTTTAAGAAAGAAATGCAGGATAAACTTGCAGAGAAATATCCTGAACAATCTGTTTTAATAGATTGTGTTATGGAAGATATTTTTTATAAAGAAGCAAGAAAACTTGTTTTAACAAAAAATATAAGAACTGATGGTAGAGCATTAACAGAAATAAGACCTATAACTTGTGAAGTAGGATATTTACCCAGAGCTCACGGCAGTGCAATATTTACAAGAGGTCAAACACAATCTCTTGCAACTGTAACTTTAGGTAGTCCTGAAGACAAACAAGTTATGGATGAATTAACAGGCGAATATAAAGAAAGATTCTTATTACACTATAATTTTCCGGGATATGCAACAGGTGAACCGAAACCTGAAAGATCCCCCGGAAGAAGAGAAATAGGTCACGGTAATTTGGCAAGAAGAGGCTTAAAACCTATTCTTCCTGATGAAAAAGATTTTCCTTATGCAATAAGAATAGTTTCCGATATTACCGAATCTAACGGTTCATCTTCAATGGCATCTGTTTGCGGCGGTTGTTTGGCATTGCTTGATGCAGGAGTTCCAATAAAGGCAACTTGTGCAGGTATTGCAATGGGACTTATGAAAGAAGGTGACAACTATGTTATTTTAACCGATATCATGGGAATGGAAGATCATTTAGGTGATATGGATTTTAAAGTTGTTGGTACAAGAAAAGGTATCACGGCTTTACAAATGGATATAAAAATTGACGGTTTAACAACAGAAATTATGGCAAAAGCTCTTGAACAAGCAAGAGTCGGAAGAATGGAAATTATCGGTAAAATTGAAGCTACTCTTCCTCAACCGAGACCTGAGCTTTCAAAATATGCACCAAGAATGGTATCTTTTGTAATTCCGCAAAGTAAGATAGGCGTTGTAATTGGCCCTGGCGGAAAAACAATAAAAGGTATTCAGGAAACTACCGGTGTTGAAATATCTATTGAAGAAGACGGAACAGTATTTATTTCAAGCCCTAATGCTTTAGCTGTTGAAACAGCAAAGAGTATGGTTGAAGGTCTTACAGCAGAAGTTGAAGTAGGAAAAGAATACAAAGGTAAAGTAACAAGAATAATGAATTTCGGAGCTTTTGTTGAAATTCTTCCCGGAAAGGAAGGTCTTGTTCACATTTCAAAACTTTCAAAAAAACATGTTAAAAAAGTAGAAGAGGTTGTTAGTGTAGGTGAGGAAATAGTAGTTAAAGTTGATGAAATAGATAAGCAGGGCAGAATAAATTTAAGTAAAACTATGTAATTATAAAAGGTATAATTATGTGTGCTAAAGAAAACATTTTAGAAGAGAAAGTAAAATCTTTATATGAAGTAATGCAACAAGAAAAGGTTGAAGAAATAAAAATAAATTCCGATGATATGAAATTACATATCAGAAGAAAAAATTATTCCAGACCTGTTCAAAGAATTGCACAACCTACAATACAAAATGTTCAACAGGAAAACACACCTGCACAACAGGAAAACATTGTTGGTGAAAGCACAATAAAATCCCCTATCACCGGTGTATTTTACAGATCTCCATCACCGACATCTCCTATGTTTGTAAAAGAAGGTGATGTTGTTGAAACCGGTAAAACATTATGTATTGTTGAAGCAATGAAAGTGATGAATGAAATTAAAGCTACAGAAAGAGCTAAAATAGTAAAAGTGTTAGTAGAAAACGGACAACCTATAACAAGCCAACAAGATTTATTTGTTATAGAAAAAATGTAATTTAGAGGAAAAAGGATATGCAAGACAGAATCGGAATGGCAGCTGGTCAAATATGGCACTTTTTAGATGAAAACGGTGAATCTACACCAATAAAAATTAAAGCACATTTAGGACTTTCAAACACTATGCTTTATTTAGCGTTAGGCTGGCTTTCAAGAGAAGGTAAAGTTAATATTGTACCTTTCGAATACACATATAAAATTTCATTGATAAGATAGAGTTTGTACTCTGTTATTATATTATTAAAAAAAAGAACTCTTTTACTTTTAAAAGAGTTCTTTTTTTAGCAAAAGAAAATATAATAATATTATTAAAACATATATCATACATATAAAAACAAATATATCTCCAATTTTATCATATATGGTTATATAATTGTTTGTATATACCGTTTCTTCAAAACAAATCTGTTCTTGATTTTTTGTTTGTTTTATAACTTTTCCTGTTGGTGCTATTACTCCAGATATTCCAGTATTTGATGCAACTATCAAAAATTTTCTATTTTCTATTGCTCTAAAAATATTAAATATAAAATGCTGATAAGGATAGGAAAGCCCATCACACCAAGAATCATTTGAATGAGTTGTTAATAAAGTTGCTCCTTTTAAAACCAACTCTCTTGATAGATAAGGATAATAATTTTCCGAACATATATTTATCCCTAATGTATACTTATCTAATTTAAACACTTTCAATTCTATTTCTTTATTTAAATTGCCCGTCAAATTAACTTTTTCCAAAAGTCTTACAAGAAAATTATTAAAAGGAACATATTCACCAAATAACACAAGATGTTTTTTTCTATATCTATCTACTATATTCCCATCTTTTGATACAATAAATATTGAATTATAAACTTTATAATTTTCAACATCCATTCCACCAATTAATGTATATTCTGTCAAGTGTGATATTTTATTTATAAATTCTTTAACATGTTTATTTTTGTCCATATGTTTAGGCAAAACTGTTTCCGGATATAGTATTAAATCTAAATTTTTATTTTCAAATTTTGTTCCAATTTGTTTTAATTTATAAAGAATTGATTTGATATATTTTTTCTTAAATTTATATTTTTGTTCAATATTCGGTTGAACAACTCCTATTTTTATTTCTATTTCATTATTTATTTTTGATATTTGATTTATTCTAATATAACCATAAATAAACAAAAATAAGAAAATCAATAATGCACTTAATAAATATTTTTTTTCACCATTATATAACCAATAAAAAAGCAACAAATTTACTAATATTATTACAAAAGATATCCCATAAACACCAAAAGCATCTGCAATTTGTATTATTTGCACAAACGAACATTGAGAATATCCTAAAATATTTATAGGAAAACTACCTAAATAATAATTTCTTATATATTCTAATGATATCCA
>JAFXOV010000006.1 GCA_017528425.1 Elusimicrobiota bacterium
AATGATGTTTGAGTTTTTAGACAGACTCATGAACATTGCAATGCCGAGAATCAGAGATTTTAGAGGTGTAGAACCTAATAAATTCGACGGCAGAGGAAACTTTAATATCGGTCTTACAGAACAGTATATATTCCCTGAAATTAATATTGAAAAATCAGATAAACCGAGAGGAATGAATATAACGATTGTAACGACGGCAAAGAAAGATGAACATGCAAAGGCATTATTGGAATATTTAGGTATGCCTTTCAAGAAAAGAAAATAGTAGTTATTGACGGACATTGTAGTAAACAATGTAATATAAATTTTAAAAAATAGAGGCGTTTATGGCAACAACATCAGCAGAAGCAAAAATGCGCAAACCTCAAAAGTTTGCAACTAGGTTCAGGAATAGATGTCGCCTGTGCGGAAGACCTAGAGGCTATTACAGAGATTTCGGTTTATGCAGAATATGCTTTCGTAAGCTTGCACACAACGGTGAAATACCGGGTGTTTCAAAGTCAAGTTGGTAATTGGCAGTTTGAAGTAATTTAAAATTAAAAAGAGGTTAGGTGTAATGATTACAGATCCTATATCAGACATGTTTGTTAGAATTCGCAATGCGAATGCAAAACTTCATGAAAAAGTTGATATCCCATCTTCAAAAGTAAAAACCGAAATAGCAAGAGTTTTGAAAGAAGAAGGATATATTGCAAATTATAAACACATTGAAGATCAAAAACAAGGTGTTTTAAGAGTTTATTTGAAGTATGATGTAAATGGTAAAGCTGTTCTTCAGGGAATAAAGAGAAGCTCAAAGCCAAGCTTGAGAATTTTCAAAAGAGCTGAAGAATTAAAAAATGTTCTTGGCAGTTTCGGTGTAGCAATAATTTCTACATCAAAAGGAATGATGTCAAGTAAAAAAGCAAAACAAGCCGGAGTCGGTGGCGAAGTAATCGGATATGTTTGGTAAAATTTAAATATGAGGTTTTGAAATGAGTCGCTTAGGAAAAAAACCAATAACAATACCTGAAAAAGTAAAAGCAGAATTCAAAAACGGAATTTTGGAAATTTCGGGTGCAAATGGAAAACTCTCTCAATTAATCGACGAGAGAATAAATGTAAAAATTGAAAATTCAACTGTTACATTGGAACAAAAAGCAGAATCAAAAGAAGCAAATATGATGCAAGGTCTTATGAGAGGTCTTGTTTGCAATATGATTGAAGGTGTAACAAGCGGATACAAAAAAGAACTTGAACTTGACGGTTTGGGTTTTAAAGCTGTTATGAGCGGGAAACAAATCACTTTGACAGTAGGTTATTCTCATACAGTAACATTGGATATTCCCGAGGGAATAAAAGTTGTTACCGGTATGACACAAGACAAAATTCCTACATTGACAATATCCGGTGCGGATAAACAAAAAGTAGGAGCTTTTGCAGCACAAGTCAGAGCTGTAAAACCGCCTGAACCATACAAAGGTTTCGGTATAAAATATGTCGGTGAAAAGATTATTAGAAAAGCAGGTAAAGCAGCAGCAGGTTCTAAGAAATAATCTGATAAATAAATAGAGGGTTGTAAATGAAAAGTTCAAAAATAAGATTAGGTTTTCGTAAGAAAAGAATAAGAAGTAAAGTTGAAGGAACAACTGAAAGACCAAGACTCAATATTAAATGTGGTCATAAACATATTTATGCACAAGTAATAGACGATTCTAAAGGTTTTACTTTGGCAGCAGCATCAACTTTGTCTGCAGAAATTAAAGGTACATTAAAATCTACAGATACCGTTGAAGCAGCAAAAGCAGTAGGACAATTGATTGCTAAAAAAGCTGTTGAAAAGAATATTAAAAAAGTTGTTTTCGATAGAGCAGGAAAAGTTTATACCGGTAAAGTAAAAGCACTTGCCGACGAAGCAAGAGCCGGTGGACTTGAGTTTTAATTAAAACTAAAAATTTATATAATTGGCTTGTTGTCGTACAGGGGGATAAGTTGGCTGATAATAAAGTAAATAAAAAAGAAAAAGAAAATGAAAATGAAAGCGGTTTAATAGAAACCGTAGTAGCTGTCAACAGAGTTGCAAAAGTTGTTAAGGGTGGAAAAAGATTCTCTTTTAACGCTTTGGTAGTTGTTGGTGACGGCAAAGGTAAAATAGGTTGTGGTTTAGGTAAAGCAAACGAAGTTCAAGCTGCAATTAAAAAAGGCAGTGCTTATGCTCAAAAGAACATGGTATCTATAGCTTTAAGAAACACAACAATTCCACACGAAATCATCGGAGTTTCCGGTGCAGGAAAAGTTTTGTTGAAACCTGCAGTTCCTGGAACAGGTGTTATTGCCGGTGGTCCTGTTAGAGCCGTTCTTGAAGCAGTAGGAATTTCAGATATTCTTACAAAGTCTATGAGAACAGCAAACAAATTTAATGTTGTTTATGCAACAATAGAAGCATTGAAAGGTTTAAGAACAAAAGAAGATGTTGCTAAAATAAGAAATAAAGAGGTTGCAGAAATATGATAGGTCTTAACACATTAGCACCTGCAGCAGGTGCAAAACATAGAAAGAAAATTGTTGGTAGAGGTGAAAGCTCAGGTCACGGTAAAACCTCAACGAGAGGACATAAAGGCCAAAAAGCAAGATCCGGCGACGGAAAAATGTCTTGGTTCGAAGGCGGACAGATGTCTATCGTTAGAAGAACCCCTAAGAGAGGTTTCAGCCATGCAATGTTCCGTACGGAATATGAAATTGTTAATGTAAGCTCCATCGAATCAAAGTTCGATGCAGGTGCTGAAATAACAAAAGAATCTCTTAAGAAAGCCGGAATAATAAAGAAAAACGGTTTGGTAAAAATTCTTGCTAAAGGCGATGTAAAGAAAAATTTCGTCGTTAAAGCAGATGCTTTTTCAAAAACAGCAAAAGAAAAAATAGAAAAAGCAGGCGGAAAAGCTGAAATAGTTAAGTAATTAAAAATTTATATATAGGGAATAATTATGTTTAATAAAATTGCAGATATCTTTAAGATACCACAACTCAGAAGTAAAGTGTTATTTACATTAGCGATAATCGTTGCCTACAGAATAGGTGCGGCAGTACCTATTCCTGGAATCAATGCAGATGCCGTAAGATCTTTGTTTGAGGCAAACAGTAACGGGTTGCTCGGATTTTTGGATATGTTCTCCGGTGGAGCATTAAACAGAATGTCTGTTTTTTCAATGGGTATTATGCCTTACATCAACGCATCCATTATCATGAGT
>JAFXOV010000007.1 GCA_017528425.1 Elusimicrobiota bacterium
GGAAAAACAGTTAAAGAATTCGGTTCAATAACTGTTGACGGAAAAGAAATTACAATCTATGCAATTCCTAAAGCAAATGAATTACCTTGGGGAAAATTAGGTGTTGATGTTGTTTTGGAATGTACAGGTTTCTATACATCAAAAGCAAAAGCACAAGCTCACATTGATGCAGGTGCAAAAAAAGTTGTTATCTCTGCTCCGGCAGGAAATGACTTACCTACAATCGTTTACAATGTAAACCACAAAATCTTGAAAAAAGAAGATAAAATCATATCAGCAGCTTCTTGTACAACAAACTGCTTGGCACCTATGACAAAAGCTTTGAATGATTATGCTCCTATACAATCCGGAATCATGACAACAGTTCATGCTTATACCGGAGACCAAATGATTCTTGATGGTCCGCAAAGAAAAGGTGATGTTCAAAGAGCAAGAGGCGGAGCAATTAACATTGTTCCTAACTCAACAGGTGCAGCAAAAGCTATCGGTTTGGTTATTCCTGAATTGAACGGAAAATTGATCGGTGCAGCACAAAGAGTTCCTACAGCAACAGGTTCAACAACAATTCTTCATGCAGTTGTTAAAGGAAAAGATGTTACCGTTGAAGGAATCAATGCAGCTATGAAAGCTCAAGCTAACGAATCATTCGGATATACAGAAGAAAAATTAGTTTCTTCAGATATTATCGGTATGAAATTCGGTTCATTGTTTGATGCTAACCAAACAATGGTTGCAAAAATCGATGACGATACATATCAAGTTCAAGTTGTTTCTTGGTATGATAACGAAAACAGCTATACAAGCCAAATGGTTAGAACAATTAAGTTTTTTGCAGAATTGAACTAATAGAATTGGTTTAGCTTAAATAGTCTTAATTTATATTGGGTTCAGTCTGATTATATTTAATTGGCTGAACCCAATCTTCATAAGAGGAGATAACAATGTTAAACAAAAAAACTGTAGACGATTTAAAAGACATTGCAGGAAAAAAAGTTTTAGTAAGATGTGATTTTAACGTTCCTTTAAAACAAGGCGTTATTCAAAACTATAAAAGAATAGATGCTGCTCTTCCTACAATAAAGAAATTGTTGGAACAAAAAGCAAAAGTTATTCTTTGCTCTCATATGGGAAAACCTAAAGGAGAACCGTTACCTGAATTATCACTTGCACCTGTAGCAGTTGCATTAAGTGAAAGATTGGGTGTAACCGTAAAATTTGCTGATGATCCTAAAGTTACAAGTGATTCAACAAAACAAATGGCAAAAGATTTGAAAGAAGGTGAAGTTTTACTTCTTCAAAATACAAGATACAGAAAAGAAGAAACAAAGTTGGAAAAAGATGAAACTGCAATAAAATTTGCAGAAGAACTTGCAGCACTTTGCGATAACGAAATATTTGTTAACGATGCATTCGGAACAGCTCACAGAGCACATTGTTCTAATGTTGGTGTTACAAAATTCGTTAAAGAATCTGCAGCAGGATACTTGGTAGAAAAAGAAATTAAGTTTTTAGGCGATGCATTAAATTCTCCTGTAAAACCTTTCTTGGCTATCTTGGGCGGTGCAAAAGTTTCCGATAAAATAAATGTTATCGAAAATCTTTTAGGTAAAGTAGATGCTATTATAATCGGCGGAGCAATGGCATACACATTCTTAAAAGCACAAGGATACAAAACAGGAAAATCTTTGGTAGAAGAAGATAAACTTGATTTAGCAAAAAGTTTATTGAAAAAAGCCGAAGACAAAGGTGTAAAATTCTTGTTACCTATAGATCATGTTATAGCAACAGCAGTAGACTTTGAAAAGAAAGAAGTTCCTGCCGGTGCAACTGTAAAAAATACCGACGGACTTGATATTGAAGACGGATTTATGGGAGTGGATGCAGGCCCTAAATCAATAGCAAAATTCAGTGAAATAGTAAAATCCGCAAAGACAATAGTTTGGAACGGACCTTTGGGAATATTCGAAGTTCCCGAATTTTCTAAAGGAACGGTTGAAATTGCAAAGTTGGTTGCTGAAGCAACAGATAAAGGTGCAATTTCCGTAGTCGGCGGAGGAGATTCCGTATCTGCAGTTAAAAAAGCAGGAGTAGATAAAAGAATTTCTCATGTTTCTACCGGCGGTGGAGCATCATTGGAATTCTTGGAAGGTAAAGATTTACCGGGCATAGCAGCCTTGCCAACAAAATAAAAATTTTATATAATTTTGTCCTGCATAATAATAAAAATTGTGCAGGACAAAAAATAGTACTTGCAAA
>JAFXOV010000045.1 GCA_017528425.1 Elusimicrobiota bacterium
ACCGCTTGATGCTTGATTGTTTCCGAAATATGTATCTTCTATACTCAAATTACCCATATTGAATATTGCTCCGGAATTTGCTTCCGTTGCACTGTTATTTGTAAATGATGATGTCTTTACTACCATCTCTCCGCCGTTATATATCGCTCCTCCGATTCTTACCGCACTGTTTCCTTCAAATGTCGAATCCTCTATATACATCTTCGCTACATTTCCTGCCAAATCTTCTTGCTCATGATTGTATATTGCTCCACCCCATCTTGCACTGTTCCCTTCAAAATTACTATTTCCTACATATACATATCCGTCTTGAGTGTTGCTGTTATAGAAATAATTGTTTATCGCTCCGCCTTCTCCTGCCGTCGAACTTGCTGCATTTCCTGTAAATGTTGAATTCGTTATATCGAGTGCTGCATCAACATTGGTTGCTGCTAATGCACTTCTTGTATCTATTGCTCCTCCGCCTATTGTTGATGTATTATTTTCAAATATCCCGTTCTCTATTTGTACTGCCGCTACTGCTCCTATTCCTACTGCTCCGCCTCCCATTACGGTCGGATCTCCGGTGTCTATTCCTGTTGATTTGTTCCCTGTAAATGTCACATATTTCAATATTGCATCTTCAAATAAGCCCAATGCTCCTATTTCTTTTGCTTTGTTATTATTAAAATCTACATTAGTTAACTTTAATTCTGTTCCCTTTGTTCCTATTGTTAGTGCTCCTCCGGAATCTGCTTCATTATTTTCAAATACTGAATCTTTTATATCTGCTTTGCCGGATACATGTACTGCTCCCGACCAACCATTCATATTTTGATTATCCTTAAACACTACATTCTCTACCTCTAAACTCCCTCCTTCTTGTACCGTTATCGCTCTTTCAAAACCTCTGAATGCCTCTAAATCTTTTACTGTTAATTTTGTATCTTCACTTACAATTATTCCTTGTGCGGATGTCGTACTAATCAATACATTGTTGTTACCGTTTATCGTTAAATTGTCCTTTAATGTATTGTGTGTTATTCCGTCCTCTACTATCCATGCCGTTAAATAATCTGCATATTCGGTCAAATCATATTCGCTTGCTCCGTCGTATACCGCGTTTGCAAGTCCGCCGTATCCGGCTGCTATCAAGTCTAACACCGTACTGTCATTTTCCACTCTGCTTGTTACTAAATATTTTAAATTTGTTGTATATACATTAAGATTTGATGCCACTATAGCATTGATATCTGCATTTGCTATTTGTACTGTTGTTTTTGTTGCCTTATCAATATCATTCACTAAGTGTATGCTATCTATTATCGCCTGACTTCCTGTTCCTACTGTTTCTACATTTAAACTATCTGCTTGTCCATAACCGGCTTCATCTACATTACTTAAATCAACATCAAATCTGTAGTTCCAATTTGCTCCGGCTTCTATTTCTATTCCTTCCGTATTTAATTCTTTTGCAACATTATTTGCTGTTATTAATATTGCACCATTTTTTATTACTAATTTTGAACCGGATAAATTTGTTTCTTCTTTTGTTATCGCTAATTGTCCTTCACCTACCGATACCGTGTTTCCTGTTATCTTGTTCTCTTCACTTATCTCTACTTCACCGGTTATGTTTACTTTTGAATTATCTATTGATGTTCCTACTATATCGTATTCGTTTAATGTTCCGCCGGTTATATTTATTGTTCCGCCATCATTACTTACTGCCGAAGTTTCGATATTGCTTATATTTGATGTTAATGTTCCTTTGTTTGTTATTGCATCTGTTGCTTTTATTTTTCCTTCGTTATCTATGGTTCCGACGTTTGTTAATGTACTACCTACTTCTATTTTCGCATCTTCCTTATTTGTGATTAATGCATTTGTTTCATTTACCAACGTTGTCGCAGTCATGGTTCCGATATTGATTAATTCACCTTCATTTGTTACTGTTGTAACTGCTATTGTTTTTTCTGAATCGTTCGTTAATTTTCCGCTTATGTCTAACTTATTCTGTGTTATATCTGCTTTATTTATAACTTCTCCGGTTATATCTAATTCTCCGTTTCCGACTATTACATTTTCATTTGTTCCGCCGGTAAATATTGTTAATCCGTTATTTTCAAAACCGTTTAATATACTATCTGCATTTGCAGTAAATGTTCCCGCATGTACCACGAAATTTTCCGTATCAAAGAAATTATATCCTTCTTTCATTTCCAATGTTCCGCCATAAAGGTTAACATTACCTTTATAACCGCTCATATCTTCATTTAAAACTATTTTACCTGTTCCTGAAGATTCGGTAACATTTACATCAACTGTTTCATAATACGGTTCTTCCTCAAAAAGAGAAACAAGTTTATATGATATTATCGGATTAATATTTAATGTGCTCGTTGCTCCTACATTTCCTTGTTCTGCAGATACTATTTTGTCATTAAATATTATATTTCTACCTTCATCAGCCCATAAATTTATTATTCCATGATCATCATATATTGCATTGGACTCTCCGTTTGCGGTATTTCCGGTAAACACCATATCGTTTTCTTTTGAAACTAAGTTTACAACTGACACATCACCATTTACAGCTCCGGAAGAATCATAATTAGTTTCATTATAAATTGCTCCACCTTTATCCGTAGCTGAATTAGAACTAAATACTCCGCCATCTTCTATTGTTGTTACTAATCCTTTGTTATAAATTGCACCGCCTGCTTCAGCTGTATTAGAACTAAAAGTAACATTTTCGCCTATTGTTAAATACCCTACATTATTATAAATTGCTCCACCACGACCGTTTTCTCCAGAACCCAACGTTGAATTAGAACTGAAAACTGCATTATCACCTATGGATACATTTCCATAGACAGAAGAATATATTGCACCACCACTCTTGTCAGATGTATTGGAACTGAAAAGAACATTGTCACCTATCTTTACTAATGCAGAATACCCGTTAGCCGAATCATTAGCAATTGCACCACCAACACCGGCTGATGTGTTGGAAACAAAAGCAGCATTGTTTCCTATTATAATATCTCCATAATTATAGATTGCACCACCGTCTTCGGAAGAAGAATTATAATTGAATGTATTATTGTCTTGTATGGTTATTTTTCCCGAATTATAGATTGCTCCACCAAAATGATTTGATGTATTACTGCTAAAAGAAACGTTGTCTCTTATAATTACTTGACCATCATTATTAATTGCTCCACCAAATGCTGATGCTGTATTATTTTTAAATGTTACCGACGATACTTCCAATGCTCCGCCTGATTGCACTATTATTGCATTTGTAAATTTATTAAAACCTTCTAAATCTTTTACTGTTAACTTCGTATCTTCACTTACAATTATTCCTTTCGCAGATGTCGTACTTACCAATATATTATTGTTACCGTTTATCGTTAAATCATTTTTTAATGCATTGTGTGTTACCCCGTCTGCCACAATCCATGCTGTTAAATAATCTGCATATTCGGTCAATTCGTATTCTGTTTTTCCGTCGTATACTGCATTTGCAAGACCGCCGTATCCGACTGCTACTATGTCTAACCATGTACTGCTATCTTCGTTTCTTGCTGTTACTTTATAGTTTATTCCGCCTACAGTATAAAGTTCCTGACTTGTTATTGCGTTTATACTCTTTCCTGTTGTTATTTGAACTGAATTTTCTGCTTTGATATTAGTGTTGCTGCCTATAAAACCTATATCTGTTATTTGTGCTATACTGTTTTCTGCTACTGTGTTTATCATCAATTGGTCGGCACTTGATTCCTCTAAATTTACATCCAATTTTAAATCCCATGTTGCTGCCGTTATACTTACTCTTTTTACTGTTCCTATATTGTCATTTTTTATATCTAATGTTGCTCCATCCGTTATTACTAATCCTGTATAAGATAAACTATTTTCGTTCTCTAATGTAAGTTTGTTATTATTTTCTATTGTTACTGTTGTATTGTCTTCTATCTTTCTATCACTTGCTATCGTTACATCTCCCTGTATATTCACTTTATTTGTTGTGTTGTCTGCACCGAATATATTATATCCGCTTATTCTTCCTCCTGTTATATTAAATGTACCACCTTTGTTAGTTATTCTTCCTCCTGTTATAATTATATCTTCGGCATTAGATGTTATTGTTCCTTCGTTTACTGTTGCATTTGTCAATGTCATCGTTCCGTCATTTGTTATTGTTGCCCCTGTATAATTTGTCAACGCTGTTACTGATATATTTCCATCATTTATTAATAATCCTTTATTGTGTAATTCTGATTGCTTTATTGTACTCTCTATACCATTTTCTAATGTTGCTCCTTCATTGATTGTTGTTTTTGAATAATTTCCTGTTCCGGTTATTCCGCCTTCCAAAGTCGTTGTTCCGCTTCCGAATGTCAAATAACCATCGTTATATATATCGTTCAGTTCTCCGTTTGCCGTGTTCCCGCTGAATACAGAATTGTTTATTGTCAATGATTTGGAAGAGTCATTGTATATTGCTCCACCATATTGTTTTGCTATGTTATTAGCAAACGAACTATTTTTAATTGTTACTTCTCCATGGTTAAGAATTGCTCCACCATTACCGTTAGTATCATCTGCTTTGTTGTCATAAAAATTCGAATTATCAACAATAACAGAACCAATATTGTGTATTGCACCACCACCATAGATACTTGCTCGATTGTTATAAAATTCCGAATTGGTAATTGAAACAGTACCTGAACTATTAGAAATTGCTCCACCGGTAGATCGATCACTGCCGGTTGCACTGTTAGAATAAAATTTCGAATCGAAAATTGAAACATTACCTCCTGACACATTATAAATTGCTCCACCGCGCATTCCTGCATTGTTATTTTCAAATGTACTATTATAAATTGTTAAATTTTTACTGTTGTTAATTGCTCCACCGGAACCTGCGGCTGCGGTATTTGTACTAAAAGTTGCATCTTTTATTATTAGAGATAAACCATAATTACTAATTGCTCCACCGGAACTATAAAGCCTGTTCGCTTCATTTTTGATAAAATTTGTATTTGTTATTGTAGCAGAAGAATTTCCGCTTAAGTAAATTGCTCCACCATTGGAATCTGTCTTATTACCATAAAACTCAGAATCGGTAATTGTTAATTTAGTTCCGGAATGATAAATTGCTCCACCAAATGTTTTTGCGGTATTTGTGCTAAAATTTACATTGTTTATTGTTAAAGCTGAACCGGTATCACTATAAATTGCCCCACCGGCAGGTTGATTACTGCCAGTTGCACTATTAGCATAAAATTTCGAATCAGAAATTGAAGCATTACCTAAATTATAAATTGCTCCACCTTTTGCATTTGTAATTGTATTTGTACTGAAGGTTACCGATAATACTTCTAATTCTCCACCGGCATTTACCGTGATTGCTCTTTTAAACTTTGAAAATTCCTCTAAATCTTTTACTGTTAATTTTGTATTCTCGGCTACAATAATACCATCAAGTGTTCCGCTTGTCGGTGTTGCTTTTAATGTATTTCCTCCACCGATTATCTCTAAATCATTCTTTAATGTTTTTGTTCCTTTTATCCATGATGTTACTGTATCATTTTCTACAACTTCATATGTTTGAGCTCCATCATACACTGCATTTGCAAGCCCGCCGTATTTGCTTGTATCTGCTACTATTTTTAACCATGTAGAATCTGTCTCTGTATCATCTATAATTACCTTGTAGTCTATTCCATTTATTCTTTTATTCACTAATCCGCTTGCTATCTCTGCATTTATGTTCTTGTTTGCTATTTGAATTTTATTTTCTGCTTTAACATTACTGCTGCTTCCCAAATAACCTATATCTGTTATTGTTGCTATACTGTTTGCTGCTACCGTATCTATTATCAACTTGTCAGCTGTTGATTCTTCCAAATTGACATCCAATTTTAAATTCCAAGTTGCTCCGGTTATACTTACATTTTTTACTTTTCCGGTATCTCCGTTAATTATATCTAATGTTGATCCTGTTCCTATTTTCAATGTTGTAGTATTTTTCAAATAACTTTCATCTTCTAACCTTAATGTCGTTCCTGCCACATTTATATTGTTTCCAAAAACTAACTCATTTATTGTAACCTGACTATTGTTTACATTTATTGTTCCGTTTGTTCCTGTTATCTTATTCGTTACTTCTCCGCCCGTTATATTATATATTCCGCTGTTATCTACCACAGCATTCATATTGTTTGCATTCGATGTTAATGTTCCGCCGTTTTTATTTTCTACTTTTGTTGCGGTTATTGTTCCTTTATTGTCTAAAATTTTGCTGTTTTCTATCGTAGTTGCCGTTATCGTTTTTCCTTCATTGTTTGTTAAATTTCCGGTTGTATCTACAACAACTTTTCCTTGTGTTACATCCGCTTTATTTACAACTTCACCGGTTATATCCAATTCTCCGCTTCCGTTTACCTTGGTCTCATTATTACCACCGGTAAATGTTGTTTTACCGTCATTTTTTATGTTTGTTGCAGAAACTTTACCTGCATCCGTAGAAAAATTTCCTTCTTCTTCCACTGTTATTCTTCCCGTTGCATTTATTGTTCCGTCTGTATTTGTTAATGTTCCCAATACTTCTATATCTTTTTGATTTATCGAACTATTTGTGCCATTATTTATTAATGTCGCACCCTCTTCTATCGTTGTTGTTCCTGTTCCGTCTATACCTTTTGTTAAAGTTACAGTTGTATCTTTAAAAATTAATTCGCCGGTATTTGAAATATCTGTCGTGGCTTGACTTTCTTCGGCGGTGGTTATTGTTCCGCCGGAAATGGTTACCGTTCCCTCGTTTGTTATTGCCGCATTGTCGGTATCATTTACAAGTGTTATATTTTCTAAAGATAATCTTTCTTTGTTCGTTACGGTTCCGGTAACGGATGAATCTTTTATCGTCAATTTTCTACTTAAATCATTTACTATATTCGATGTTATACTGCCTTTTGATATTGTTAAATTTCTGTTACCATAAATATTTGTTTCTTTTTGTTGTATTGTTTTATCCGTTAAATCTAAAGTTAAATCACCGGTATTACCGACTGTGGTTATATTGAAAACTCCATTATCTTTATTTACTGTCGTGGTCGAATTTGTTAATGTTTTTAAATTATATTTACTCGAATCTGAAAAGTTTAAATTCAAAGTACCCTTGTTAACAAGAGTGTTATTTAGAGTAGTAGCATTTAAAGCATCTATAGAATTTACTGTAGTTATATCTGTTGTTTTGTTTCTGGTTACAATATTTTCTGCTCCGTTATCACCGATATACATAGTACCATGTTGCAAATTAGTACCTTCAATAAGTATGGTTCCGTTATAATGATATTCTCCTGCTCCTTCTGTCTGCCAACTTAATGTACCATCGCCATTAATATAAATGGTTCCATCATTTGAAACTCTATCTTTTATTTTAAAATTATCCGGATTTAATGCTACATTCAAATACCATTCTGCATCATTTTCTACTATAACTTTATTTTGTGTAAACGTTGCTCCGTCCACAGCTACTCCGGTCTCATCATATCCAACCATTAAAGTAACACCGCTTGAAACGGTCGTTATTCCCTTATTGGCAGCTCCTTTATTTGAAATACCGCCGGTCATTGTTGTTGTTCCTATACCATGTTCGTGAGTATCCGGATCCTCTGCAACGGTAAAAGTTAAGTTACCGACATTATGAATATCTCTGTTTACAGATTCTGTTTCACTAATCACCGTGGTATTATTAATAAAATTGGAAATGCCAACAGACATTGTTCCAAGATTATATATCGCACCGGCTTCATAGTTTACATTATTATTTGAATTATTTTGAAATAAAGCGCCATCACCTATCGTAAATGTGGAATGATCGTCATTATATACGGCACCGCCGGCACTATTTCTTTTATCTCCGCTGTCTCCGTTCGCATCTCCTTTACTTATATTACCAATAAACTGAGCATTCTTACCGATTTCCACAACAGAAAAACCTATATTAGCTACTGCTCCACCGGTTCCATATCCTTTGTTTCCTTGAAATATTGCCCCTTCACTGACAGTCACTGTAGAGTTCGAAAAATTATATATTGCCGCACCTGCACTATTTGTTTGGTTATTTGTTTCGTTATTAATAAATTTTGCATTATCACCGATGTTAATAGTGGATTTATTATAATTATATATTGCGCCGCCGCTTCCACCGGTCTCACCATCTTTAAACGATTTATTTGAATCAAATGTTGCATAGTTACCGATTTTAATTTTGGAATTGTCATAATTGTATATCGCACCACCATTGTTTTCGGCAATATTTCCTTCAAATTTTGCATTGTTACCCACGTTTATAGTGGCACTTCTGTCGTTATATATGGCTCCTCCAAACTCTGTTGCAACATTTTGACCAAAATATATATCGACAACAGCCGCATCTCTGATATCGTCGTTACCGATTATCATGGTAGAATTATCAAAATTATCTACCGCTCCGCCTTTATCACCTTTATTTCCTGTGAAACGAGCAGCATAATTATTTGTATAAGAGTATCCTTCTTTGCTTTTGTTACCGATTTCCATGTACGATCTTTTCGAATTGTCTACCGCTCCGCCGTAGGTAGAAGTTTCATTTCCATCAAACAATGCTCCACGACCTATCGTCATAGAAGAATAGTTTGCACTGTATATTGCTCCGGCTTCACCTGTTTTATCGTTAGCTGTATTTTTTTTGAATGTAGCTTCTTCTCCGATATTTATTTCAGCCTTCTTACTATTACTTTCTCCGTAATTGTATATAGCACCGCCGATTTTACTACCGTGAAGATCTTGTTCCTGTGATTTATTCTCTTCAAAAAGAACTTTATCACCGATTGTTATTTTTGCACCGGCTTCATTCCATATTGCACCACCGCCAAATTTATTATCATCGACATCTCCTCTTATGTTGGCAGTTGTATTTCCCTTAAATTGCACATTGTCACCCATATTTATGGTGCCTCTGTTTAATATTGCACCGCCTCTGTTTTGTGCACCATTATTGAGGAACTGTACACCATCTCCTATTTGAGTATTTGCACCCGCTTTGTTTAAAATTACACCTGCTCCACCTTGAGCACTCCAAGAATGGTTATTTTGAAATATGGAATCTTCTATACTTAATCTTCCGCCAGAATTTATCGTTATTGCTCCGCCATAATCTTTATTATCTGAAGAAAAACTTGATATTATTACATTGTGTATTTTTGCATTTTTTAGAACCATACTTCTAATTGAACTTTCATAACCTGAATTTCTGTTGGCATCTATTGTATTTTTACCTGTACCCTGACCGGCACCATTTATAGTAAGAGTAGTACCTGACGCTTGCGTATAAGGACCTTCCGGATCATCAGAGTCTTTAGTTAAGGTTTGTTGAAAATGAATTTTTATATCACTTACGGTTCCATCCGATAATGTCGTCATAAAATCCGCAAAAGACCCGGGATTTACCGGTTGATTCGCATAACTCAACGGCGAAAAAGTTAGTGTTATCGTCAATACAACAGCAAAAAACTTACTCGATTTTTTTATAAATTTATTAAGCATTTATTGTCCTCCCAGACAAAGATTTCCATATTGAATATAAATAAGACTCTTTACCAATATATCGATTTATATTGGCAAATACTCAGTATATATTATATAACATAGATACAATTAAAATCAATATTTTTATTGATTTTTCATTGTTTTTTATAAATATTTAATTTCTTAAACAAAAAAAGGACCGGAAGAAAATCTTCCGGTCCTTTTTATATTTTTTTACTTAAGCAACTATTCTGCCGTCGTGATAATTATTTCTACTCTTCTGTTCTTTGCTCTGCCTTCTGCCGTATCATTTGATGCTATAGGCTCTTTTTTACCTTTACCTATTACAGCAATAGGATTTTTAACTTTATAGTCTTTCTTTAAAGTGTTTGCAACAGATGCTGCTCTGTTTTCCGATATTCTTTGGTTTACTTCATCGCTTCCAACGTTATCGGTATGTCCTTCTATCAAAACTTCCGCATCAGGATAATTTTCCAACTCGGCAGCTACTTGTCTTAAACTTTCTTTACCGTTATTGTTCAACTGATCTGTTCCGAATACGAATGTAGGTTTTTCACCCAACTTAAATGTCTTAATTGTTTTTTGTTTCATTTTTGTCGCTTTTTCTTCGGTTACAATATTTGCAACATTTTCTTCGTATTTTTGTACTTTGTCTTTTAATTCTTTTTCTCTGTCAGCAGCTTCTTGTAACTCTTTGTTTTTCTTCTCTAAATCTTTTTTCAACATTTGTTCCGATGTTATCTTGTCGTTTAACATTGCAGATATTTTTTCTACATCTTCGTCGGTAACTTTCTTATTATTAGGACATCCGAATTTGTACATTAAACCAACATTTGCATAATAGTTCGTTGATACATCCGCAAAGTTCCCTAATCCGTTTGCAAATATATTCCAATTTTCGGATAAATCATAATTTGCTCCGATTCCCCCGGTTATCGTCGTCTGTGCATTCTCCGCACTCCATATCTTC
>JAFXOV010000008.1 GCA_017528425.1 Elusimicrobiota bacterium
AATGATGTTTGAGTTTTTAGACAGACTCATGAACATTGCAATGCCGAGAATCAGAGATTTTAGAGGTGTAGAACCTAATAAATTCGACGGCAGAGGAAACTTTAATATCGGTCTTACAGAACAGTATATATTCCCTGAAATCAACGTTGAAAAATCCGATAAACCCAGAGGAATGAATATAACGATTGTAACGACAGCTAAAAAAGACGAACATGCAAAAGCATTGTTGGAATTTTTAGGTATGCCTTTCAAAAAAAGAAAGTAAAAAAAAATAGTTTGTTGACGGAAACATTGTAGTAAACAATGTATATAAATTTTAAAAAATAGAGGCGTTTATGGCAACAACATCAGCAGAAGCAAAAATGCGCAAACCTCAAAAGTTTGCAACTAGGTTCAGGAATAGATGTCGCCTGTGCGGAAGACCTAGAGGCTACTACAGAGATTTCGGTTTATGCAGAATATGCTTTCGTAAGCTTGCACACAACGGTGAAATACCGGGTGTTTCAAAGTCAAGTTGGTAATTTGCAGTTAGAAGTAATTTAAAATTAAAAAGAGGTTAGGTGTAATGATTACAGATCCTATATCAGACATGTTTGTTAGAATTCGCAATGCGAATGCAAAACTTCATGAAAAAGTTGATATTCCATCTTCAAAAGTAAAAACCGAGATAGCAAGAGTTTTGAAAGAAGAAGGATATATCGCAAACTATAAACACATTGAAGATCAAAAACAAGGTGTTTTAAGAGTTTATTTGAAGTATGATGTAAACGGAAAGGCAGTTCTTCAGGGAATAAAAAGAAGCTCAAAACCAAGCTTGAGAATTTTCAAAAGAGCTGAAGAATTGAAAAATGTTCTCGGCAGTTTCGGTGTAGCAATAATTTCTACATCAAAAGGAATGATGTCGAGCAAAAAAGCAAAACAAGCCGGAGTCGGTGGCGAAGTAATAGGATATGTTTGGTAAAATTTAAATATGAGGTTTTGAAATGAGTCGCTTAGGAAAAAAACCAATAACAATACCTGAAAAAGTAAAAGCAGAATTCAAAAACGGAATTTTAGAAGTTTCAGGTGCAAACGGAAAACTCTCTCAAGTAATTGATGAGAAAATAAATGTAAAAATTGAAAATGCAACAATTTCTGTAGAACAGAAAGTTGAATCAAAAGAAGCAAATGTAAAACAAGGTCTTATGAGAGGCCTTATTTGCAATATGATTGAAGGTGTAACTGCCGGATACAAAAAAGAACTTGAACTCGACGGTTTGGGTTTTAAAGCTGTTTTAAGCGGAAAACAAATTACTTTAACAGTCGGTTACTCTCATACAGTAACATTGGAAATACCGGAAGGAATAAAAGTTGTTGTCGGCATGACACAAGATAAAATTCCTACATTAACAATCACAGGTGCAGATAAACAAAAAGTTGGAGCTTTTGCAGCACAAGTCAGAGCTGTAAAGCCGCCTGAACCATACAAAGGTTTCGGTATAAAATAATTTGGTGAAAAGATTATTAGAAAAGCAGGTAAAGCTGCAGCAGGTTCTAAGAAATAATCTGATAAAAAAATAGAGGGTTGTAAATGAAAAGTTCAAAAATAAGATTAAGTTTTCGTAAGAAAAGAATAAGAAGTAAAGTTGAAGGAACAACAGAAAGACCAAGACTCAATATTAAATGTGGTCATAAACATATTTATGCACAGGTGATAGATGATTCCAAAGGTTTTACTTTAGCAGCAGCATCAACTTTATCTGCAGAAATAAAAGGTACATTAAAATCTACGGATACTGTTGAAGCAGCAAAGGCAGTAGGAAAATTGATTGCTAAAAAGTCTGTTGAAAAAAATATTAAGAAAGTTGTTTTCGACAGAGCAGGTAAAGTTTATACAGGTAAAGTTAAAGCCCTTGCAGAAGAAGCAAGAGCCGGCGGACTTGAATTTTAATTTTAAACTAAAAATTATATAATTGGCTGTTGTCGTACAGGGGGATAAGTTGGCTGATAATAAAGTAAATAAAAAAGAAAATGAAAATGAAAGCGGTTTAATAGAAACCGTGGTAGCTGTTAATAGAGTTGCAAAAGTTGTTAAGGGTGGAAAAAGATTCTCTTTTAACGCTTTGGTTGTTGTTGGCGACGGAAAAGGCAAAATAGGTTGTGGTCTAGGTAAAGCAAATGAAGTTCAAGCTGCAATTAAAAAAGGCAGTGCTTACGCTCAAAAGAACATGGTATCTATAGCTTTAAGAAATACAACAATTCCACACGAAATAATCGGTGTTTCCGGTGCGGGAAAAGTTTTGTTGAAACCTGCAGTTCCGGGAACAGGTGTTATTGCAGGTGGTCCTGTTAGAGCCGTTCTTGAAGCAGTAGGAATTTCAGATATTCTTACAAAGTCTATGAGAACAGCAAATAAATTTAATGTTGTTTATGCAACAATAGAAGCATTAAAAGGATTAAGAACAAAAGAAGATGTTGCTAAAATAAGAAATAAAGAGGTTGCAGAAATATGATAGGTCTTAACACATTAGCACCTGCAGCAGGTGCAAAACATAGAAGAAAAATAGTTGGTAGAGGTGAAAGTTCCGGTCATGGTAAAACCTCAACAAGAGGACATAAAGGACAAAAGGCAAGATCCGGTGACGGAAAAATGTCTTGGTTCGAAGGCGGACAGATGTCTATCGTCAGAAGAACTCCTAAGAGAGGTTTTAGTCATGCAATGTTCCGTACGGAATATGAAATTGTTAATTTAAGTACGCTAGAAACAAAATTCGATGCAGGTGCGGAAATAACAAAAGAATCTCTTAAAAAAGCAGGAATAACAAAGAAAAACGGTTTGGTTAAAATTCTTGCAAAAGGCGATATAAAGAAGAATTTTGTTGTTAAAGCAGATGCTTTTTCAAAAACAGCAAAAGAAAAGATAGAAAAAGCCGGCGGGAAAGCAGAAATAGTTAAATAATTAAATTTATATATAGGGAATAATTATGTTTAATAAAATTGCAGATATATTTAAAATACCACAACTTAGAAGTAAAGTATTGTTTACATTAGCGATAATCGTTGCCTACAGAATCGGTGCAGCTGTACCTATTCCGGGAATTAATGCGGATGCCGTAAGATCTTTGTTTGAGGCAAACAGTAACGGGTTGCTCGGATTTTTGGATATGTTCTCCGGTGGAGCATTAAACAGAATGTCTGTTTTTTCAATGGGTATTATGCCTTACATCAACGCATCCATTATCATGAGT
>JAFXOV010000046.1 GCA_017528425.1 Elusimicrobiota bacterium
ACTCCACACTTATGTTAGGATATCTCATATCTATATCTTCAAAAACATTTGTTCCGTTTATAAATTTGTTATATTCGTTAACAAAACTTTTTTTACCTACAGTAAATATGGGATTTGCACCGACTTCCCAAAATATTTTTTCTTTATTTGATTTTTCTTCTTCATTATTTAAACTTAAAACTTCTTTTCTTACATCAGTTATTATTTCTTTTGCTTTATCGGACTTATCCAAATAGTCGGCAAGCTGTTGAAAATTGGTACAAACATCTTCAAAACTTGAATACGGTTCCATAACATATACTTTTAATTTTAATCTTATTAACTTATCGATAACCGTTTTATAGTTTCCCTCTTTCGTCGCCAGAATCAAATCCGGTTTTAATGAAACAATCTTTTCAATGTTCGGTTCGGTTACCGTTCCGATTTTTTCTTTTTTAGAAGAGCCGTCCGAACAATAAACTGTATTTGCTATTACATTTTCATCGAGTCCTAATTCATACAAGCTTTCAGTCGCCGACGGCGCCAAAGAAATTATTCTTGTATACTCTGCAAAAACATTTGATGATACAAAAAATATTAAGAGTAATAAAATCTTGAAAAATATTTTCATTTCTAATTACTAATTGTATTAATATTCTATTCCTTCCTGCGCGGGAACGCCTTTGTTATAAGGATGTTTTATTTCTTTTACTTCACTGACCAAATCTGCAATATCTATAAGTTTTTGACTTGCTCCCCTTCCGGTTACAACAACATTAGATTTCTCATTTAATTGTTTTATAATATCTATCAACAAATCTTCTTCTATAAAATTGTCTCTTAATGCAATATTAAATTCTTCCAAAACTATTAAGTTATATTTGTTATCTTTTACGATTTCTTTTAATTTATTTATTGCCTGTCCACACTCTTTAATTGTTTGTTCTTTAGTTATATCTTTAAAGCAGAACGGATGTTTTGTTGCAAAAGAAAAGAAATCAAGTCCTTCAAGTTTGGTTAAAATTTTTTGTTCCCCGTAAAAATCTTCACCCTTAAAAAGTTGAACCAAACAAACTTTTTGGTTATGTCCTAAAGCTCTTATTATTTGACCTATTGAAGATGTTGTTTTGCCTTTACCGTTTCCGGTTATTACTATTATCATTTTTCCTCTAAAAAATTTTATAACGATTTAAATACTTCGTTTCAACTCAAACTTACAAATCTAAATATGTAAAAATCGCTAAGCGATTTTTATTATTTTACTATAAAATAAAAAAAACCGGTTTCTAATAAGAAATCGGTTAACTCAAAATACTAAAAACAATCTCCTTTCTCATAGAAAAGAAACAGTTTAATACAACAAAAACTAATAAAGAACTTAAAATTGGGCCTGGTAGGACTTGAACCTACGACCATTCGATTATGAGTCGAGTGCTCTAACCAACTGAGCTACAGGCCCTTCATTAACGACAACGGGAATATTATACTTAAAACTTTTTTTTAAGTCAATACTTGAAAAATCAGTCAATAATATGGTATAAATATTGGCTATGAAGATAATGCGTCATTAGCTCAATTGGTAGAGCAAACGGCTCTTAACCGTTAGGTTATAGGTTCGATTCCTATATGACGCATTTTTTATTTTATAAAAAACTATTGACAAATCAGTCAATAAATACTTAAATATATCAACGAGCCGGCAAGCGGCTTGTATTAAAAAAGTCCTGATCGGACTATAAATAAGGAGTAGAAGTAAATGGCACAAGGTAAAGTAAAATGGTTTAACGACCAGAAAGGTTATGGATTCATTTCTAACGATGATGGTTCAGGAGATGTATTCGCACATTATTCAGCAGTTCAAGCAGAAGGTTTTAAATCTCTTGCTGAAGGCGACAAAGTTGAATTTGATGTTGTAGAATCAGAAAAAGGACCTAAAGCAGCTAACATAAGAAAAATATAATTTTTTTGCTAGCATAATAAACAAAAAAACACTCTGTCTTTCGACAGAGTGTTTTTTTTGTTTAATTAAAATAATTATTTACTGAAATATTCTAAAGCTAAGAGATATCCTTGAATTCCAAGTCCCGCTATTTGTCCTACCACAACAGGTGCAATTAAAGAGTTGTGTCTAAACTCTTCTCTTGAGTAAACATTTGAAATGTGTACTTCTATTGCAGGAATATCTATCGCCGCAAAAGCATCTCTTATTGCAACCGATGTATGTGTATATGCCGCAGGGTTTATTATAACAGCATCAAATTTTCCTTTTGCACCGCATATTTTATCAACTATTTCACCTTCATGATTTGATTGAAAACATTCAACTTCAACATTTAATTTTTCCGCTCTGTTTTTTAGTTCTGTTTCAATATCTTTCAAAGTTGTTTTTCCGTAAATTTCCGGTTCTCTTGTTCCCAACAAATTTAAGTTTGGTCCGTTAATTATCAATATTTTTTTCATTTTAAAAAATCCTTTATTGTATTTAAAATTATTTTATTATCCGCTTCGATACCCGAAACACCTTTACCTATTTTTTTCGGCAATACAAATCTTATTTTTCCGGAAACAGACTTTTTATCTTTTTTCATGATATTCAACAAATCGGCAGGAGAAAGTTTTAAACCAACTTTATCTTTAAAACCGGCACTAACAACCATATCTCTTATTTTTTGTTTTGTTACATTATCACAGAATTTGATTCTCTCGGCAAGTTCGGCAACAAACAACATCCCGAGCGCAACAGCTTCACCGTGCAAATATTTTTTATATTTCGTTACGGTTTCCAAAGCATGCCCGAACGTGTGTCCGAAATTCAACAATTCTCTTACACCTTTTCTCTCTTTTTCGTCTTCTTCCACAACTTTGGCTTTAAACTTGCAACTTTCGTAAATAAGCTTATCAAAATCTTTTTTACTTACAATAGATTTATCTAATATTACATTTAACTCATCAAAGAATTTGGAACTGAAAGTAATTGCATATTTAATTACTTCCCCCATACCGTTTTTTATATGTTCGGGTGTTAATGTCTTTATAAAATTTGAATTTATGTAAACAAATTTAGGCTGATAAAATGTACCCACTACATTTTTCCCCATTTCCAAATCTATACCGGTTTTTCCGCCTATGGAAGAATCTACCATTGCAAGTAACGAAGTAGGAATTTGTACAAGGCCCAATCCTCTCATATATGTGGAAGCAAAAAGTCCCGAAACATCCCCTACAACACCGCCGCCCAATGCAGCTACGGTAAATTTTCTGTCTACACCTGCTTTTAAAGCATAGTTGTATATATCAACCAAAGTATTTATATTCTTTGATTGTTCACCTGCTTTAAAAACAAAATATTCAACTGTAAAGTTTTCTTTCTTTAATAAAGAAACAATTTCTTTTAAATATAATTTCGAAACATTTGTATCCGTAATAAAAAATACCTTCCTGTTAGGAAGATATTTTTTAAAATTTTTTAACAATTCGTTATTATTATCGGAAAAAATTATAGGATACGAATTCTGTTTTAGTTTTACATTTATGAATTTCATTTAATTACCAATGTATATCTTTTTGTATTAAACCGTTATTGTTTTCCAATCCGTATTTCGAGTTCCAATCATCTTGTACGGAATTATTATCAACGTTCTGTTGTTTAGTAGCCGTTGGTTCCGCTTTCTTATTAATAACAAACTTTTCAACAACATAGAAATTCTGATCTGTCATATTTCTTGACAAATTCTTATATGTTCTTGACTTAGGTGATAAGTTATATCCGTCTTTACCCGCAAGAACAGTTATTAAATAATTTCCGCCTCTATCCAAGCCGGTAATTTTATAGTAACCGTTTTTATCGGTTAAATAAATTTTCTCTTCATTTGCCAACAACAATCTGACTTGAACACCTTTAACACCAAACTTCGATTTCAAAACTCTACCTTGTATATATAAAGTATCGGTCTTTTTGTTAGGATCTATAACTTGACTTACTTCTGCATCTTCTTCATATTGTTCTTTAACTTCCTCTTCTTCTTTTTTAACTTCCTTTGTAGCTACAACTTTTGAAGCTTCTACTTTAGCTTTTCTTTCTTCTTCAATTCTTGCTCTTTCATCTGCTTCGGCTTTAGCTTTTTCCTCTTGAGCCAATCTTTCTGCTTCTTCTTTTTCCGCTTTTATTCTTTTTTCTTCGGCTCTTGCTTTTTCTTCTTCTTCCAATCTCTTTATCTCAGCATCAAATCTTTCCTGTTCTTCTCTGGCCAATCTCTCTTTTTCTTCTTGAGCCAATCTTTCGGCTTCTTCTTTTTCCGCTCTTATTCTTTCCTCTTCCGCTCTTGCAGCTTCTTCGGCTCTTAACTTTTCTTCTTTTGCTATTCTTTCAGCCTCTTCTTTTTCAGCTTTTATTCTTTCTTCTTCGGCTTTTATTCTTTCTTTTTCCGCCCTTGCTTCTTCTTCAAGTCTCTTTTTTTCTTCCTTTGCTAATCTTTCTTGTTCCGCTGCTTCTATTTTTTTCAATTCAGCTTCTAAACGAGCCTGTTCTTCTCTTTCCAATTTTTCTGCTTCGGCTCTTGCTTTGGCTTCTTTAGCTTCTTCTTCAAGTCTCAACTTTTCTTCTTTTGCGAGTCTTGCTGCTTCTTCTTTTTCCGCTCTTATTCTTTCTTTTTCTGCTTTTTCGGCATCTATTTTCGCCTGCTTTTCAGCAGCTATTCTTTCTTTCTCTTCCCTTGCTAATCTTTCAGCCTCTTCTTTTTCAGCTTTTATTCTTTCTTTTTCTTCAAGTTCCAATCTCTTTAATTCAGCTTCCAATCTTGCCTGCTCTTCGGTTTCTTGTTTAAGTCTCTCTTTTTCTGCTTCAGCTAATCTTGCGGCTTCCTCTTTTTCCGCTCTTATTCTTTCTTTTTCCGCTTTTTCAGCTTCTATTCTTGCTTGTTTTTCTTCTTCTATTCTCTTTTTTTCTTCCAAAGAAGCTCTCATTTTTTCTTCAGCTTCCTCTTTTCTGAGTTCAGCTTTCAATCTGGCGGCTTCTTCTTTTTCCGCTTTTATTCTTTCTCTTTCAGCTTTTGCTTCTTCCAGTGCTCTTATCTTTTCTTCTCTTGCCAATCTGGCCGATTCTTCTTTTTCCGCTCTTATTCTTTCTTTTTCCGCTTTGGCTTCTCTTATTTTTGCCTGTCTTTGTTCAGCTATTCTTTCTTTTTCTGCCAGTCTGGCCTCTCTTTTTGCTTCTTTTTCTTCTTGTGCTTCTTGTTTCTTTAATTCTGCATATAATCTCTTTTGTTCCGCTGCTTCTTGTTTAAGTCTTTCTTTTTCTGCTTTAGCAGCTTCTATTTCTCTGGCTTTTTCATCTTTAGCAAGTCTTGCTGCCGCTTCTTTCTCTTCTTTGGCAGTTCTTGCAGCTTCTGCTTTTTCCTCTTTTATTCTTTCTTTCTCTGCTTTAGCTTCTTCTATTTTTGCTTGTTTTTCTTCTTTAGCAAGTCTTGCTGCTTCTTCTTTTTCTTCCTTAGCTAATCTTGCAGCTTCTGCTTTTTCTAATTTTATTCTTTCTTTCTCTTCTTGTGCTTCTCTTATCTTTTCTTCTTTTTCCAATTTCCTTAATTCAGCTTCAAGTCTTGCTTGTTCTGCTGCTTCTTGTTTAAGTCTTTCTTTTTCTTCTTTAGCAAGTCTTGCTGCTTCTTCTTTTTCTTCTTTGGCTAATCTTGCTGCTTCTGCTTTTTCCTCTTTTATTCTTTCTTTCTCTGCTTTAGCTTCTTCTATTTTTGCCTGCTTTTCTTCTTTAGCAAGTCTTGCTGCTTCTGCTTTTTTTTCCTTAGCTAATCTTGCTGCTTCTGCTTTTTCTAGTTTTATTCTTTCTTTTTCTTCTTGCGCTTCTCTTATTTTTTCTTCAGCTTCCAATTTTCTTAATTCAGCTTCAAATCTTGCCTGTTCTGCTTGTTCTTGTTTAAGTCTTTCTTTTTCTTCTTTAGCAAGTCTTGCTGCTTCTGCTTTTTCTTCTTTGGCTAGTCTTGCAGCTTCAGCCTTTGCTTCCTTTTCTAATCTGGCAGCTTCGGCTTTCTCTTCTTTAGCGAGTCTTGCTGCTTCTTCTTTTTCCGCCTTTAACCTTTCTCTTTCAGCTTTAGCTTCTTCTATTTTTGCCTGCTTTTCAGCAGCCAATCTTTCTTTTTCTTCTCTTGCTTCTTCCAATTTTGCTTGTCTTTCTTCTTCAGCTATTCTTGCAGCTTCTTCTCTTTCTGCTCTTAGTCTTTCTCTCTCTTCCTGTGCTTCTCTTAACTTTTCTTCAGCTTCCAATTTTCTTAATTCGGCTTCGAATCTTGCCTGTTCTTCAGCTTCTTGTTTTGCTCTTATCTTTTCTTCTTTAGCAAGTCTTGCGGCTTCTTCCTTTTCTTCCTTTGCAAGTCTGGCAGCCTCTTCTCTTTCTTCTTTAGCGAGTCTTGCTGCTTCTTCTTTTTCCGCTCTTATTCTTTCTTTTTCTGCTTTAGCTTCTTCTATTTTTGCTTGTTTTTCAGCTGCCAATCTTTCTTTTTCTTCTCTTGCAGCCTCTAACTTAGCTTGTCTTTCTTCTTCAGCTCTTAACTTCTTTTCCAACGCAGCTTTTTCTTTTTCTTCCTTAGCTAATCTTGCAGCTTCTTCTTTTGCCTGCTTTTCGGCAGCTATTCTTTCTTTTTCTTCTCTTGCAAGTCTTTCTTTTTCTTCTCTTGCCAACGGTTCGGCTTCCATCTTGGCATACCTTTCGGCTTCAGCTAATCTTGCGGCTTCTTCTCTTTCGGCTCTTAATCTTTCTTCTTCGGCTCTCTTTGCTTCAGCTGCAATTTTTTCTGCTTCCAATTTTAATTGTCTTTCCAATTCTTCATCACGCTTAGATTCTTTTTCATCATCTATCAATACACTAAAATTAACGTTATCTAAATTTCCTGACATATTTGAAATAACAACTTCAGGGTCTTTGAAAGTGAATCCTTGACTTGAAACTTTTATGGTATATGTTTTAGATGGTACGAAATCTTTCAATACATACTTACCGTTTACGTCTGTCTGAGCAGTTCTGCCTTCACAGGATACAACCGCATCTTTCAAAGGTTTTACACCTTTCAAAACTTTACCGGAAACATCCACCAAAGTTTCAAAAGAAACCATTTCATCTTGTTGCAATTTTTCTATTGTATATTTCGTGTCAACAAATTTTATTCCGTTTTTCTTTACGGCTAACGTATATTTATTGCCGCCTTTTAAACCTTTTATAATGCTTATTCCGTTTTCGTTTGTTTTATATACTGTGGTACCGCCGTTTAAAGTTACTTCAACATTTGATAAGGGTTTATTGCCCTTGGTAACATTAACTGTTATATTGTACTTATCGTTATCGGCTTTAAAAACCTGATAAGTAGAGTCCGTAAGTAAAGAATTAATTATTTTTTCTCTGGGATCAAACGTATAACCTTTGCTTGAAACCGTAATCTTATAACGTTTACTTAAACCTAAATTTGAAACTTTAAATAAACCTTGAGCATCTGTTCTGTATTCTTTGTCATCATCACTTACTTCAACTGTTGCATCTTTTAAAGGTTTCCCGTTATATGTAACTTTACCTACAAACTGGCCTGTTATGGTAAAGTCCAAATTATCTCTATCACTGGTTACTTTTGTTATAGGTATGGATTTAGGTGAAGAATCAAATTTATTATCCGCTATTTTTATAAGGTAGTCACCGTTTGTAACGGCAGAATCTGTTTTATAGTATCCGTCTTCATCCGTTTTGTATATTACACCGTTTATATCTACTTCAACACCGGAAACCGGTTCACCTAAAGACGTAACTCTACCTGTAAGAGAAATACTCTTTGTAAAATTGTGAATAACATTTTTTTCCAAATATTCCGTGGTAAACGGTTTAAAAGAATATTTTTCGGATACAACTTTTACTTCATAAGGGCCGTTATATTCCAAGTTATCTATGACATACTCACCATCTTCATTGGTGTAATATTTTATAGGTCTGTTATTGATCATAACTATTACACCTTTAGCAGGTTTCCCGCCAACAATAACTTTACCGCTTATGGAAAACTTTGCTCTTTCCGCAATAAAATTTTGATTTATCTTACTTTCATCCAAATTTTTGAAAACTTTTGTGTCAGGTGTAAATACGTATCCGGGTTTTGAAATTTTTAATGTGTAAGTACCGCCTTTTTCCAAACCGGGAATGATATAGGTTCCGGTTCTACCCGTTTTTACTTTTAAATTTTTTGTTCCTGAAACTTCTATTACAATATCGTTAAGTGCTAATCCGGATGTCGAAGAAAACTGAGTAACTGCGCCGCTTATAGACACGGTTTCTGCATAGGAATACATGTACATAAGTAAACCGGCAAAAACAAGCATGCAAGTTGCAAAAAGTTTTTTCATGTTTTCTCCTAATTTTATTTTTAAGTATTATCTTATATTTTAACCTTTTTTATTTTATTTTTCAATAAATTTTGCTATTTTTACTTTATTATTGTTAAGTTAGCAAATTTCGCTAACAGCTTTTTCCATTGCCCGTTTGAAAACAGTACTACCAACTTTAAATTGTCTCCCGAACCGCTTTTTTCTATAATTTTGCCGTTACCAAAGACCTGATGAGAAACGATAGTTCCTATTTGGTACGGACTGTTATCTTCCCTTTCCAAAGGTTCATAAGTTATCTCTTCACTAAATTTAGATTCAAAAGACATCGCATTTGTTACAACATTTCTGGCTGCCCTATTGGAAAGTTGTTCCGTAAAGCCTGCTTCCAACAAAAATCTTGACGGCATCCTAAACTGTGTTTTACCAAACACTGTTCTTGATGTTGCCCAAGTCATATACAAATTTTCTTTTGCTCTTGTCATACCTACATACATAAGTCTTCTTTCTTCTTCCAACTCCTGTTCATCATAAGCAGACTCACCTATAGGGAAAAGACCTTCTTCAAGACCTACTATAAACACATTTTTAAACTCTAATCCTTTAGCCAAATGGAGTGTCATTAACGTAACTTTATCATCCGCATCCTGCCAAGAATCTATATCGGTCACAAGTGCAACTTGCGATAAGTATCCTGCCAAACTTCTATCCGGTGATCTTCTTTCGAAATCTTCAACAGCCGAAACGAACTCTTGTATATTCTCTATTCTGCTTTTGTTTTCCGGACTTTCCGAAAGTTCTAACTCTCTTATATAACCGGTATCTTCTATTACCGTTTCAACTATTTCTTTTATGGTTTTGTTAAACTTTGTCATTATATTTTTTTCTATTATTGTTCTAAACGAGTTCATCGCCGCAAGTGAACTTTTCGGTATAATACTTGTATCAACAAATTTTAGTGCTTCATATAACGAAATACCTTTTGAAGCGGCAAAAGTTTCAAGTTTGTCCATTGAAGATTTTCCTACTCCCCTTCTCGGGACATTTACCACTCTTTTAAAACTTACGTTATCGTTCGGGTTATGAATAAGTTTTAAGTATGCCATAATATCTTTAATTTCGGCTCTTTCATAAAACTTTAATGTTCCCACAACATTATAAGGTATACCTTGTCTTCTTAAAGCATCTTCCAACGCTCTGGACTGTGCGTTTGTTCTGTAAAATACCGCAAAGTCGGACAATTTGTATCCGCTTTCCCTGTTTATAAGTATCATATCCACAACTCTGGCGGCTTCATCGTTTTCGTTCATGTTTTGGAAAACATTTATATTTCCTTTATCTTCGTTACTCGTCCAAAGTTGTTTCGGTACTCTGCCCGTATTATTTTTAACTACGTTCCATGCTCTTTGAAGAATTTTCGGTGTAGAACGATAATTTTCTTCAAGTTTTACAGTTTTGCAACCGGGATAATCTTTTTCAAAATCAAGGATATTTGTTATATCCGCGCCACGCCAAGAATATATACTTTGGTCATCGTCACCTACTACACATATGTTCTTATATTTTTCAGCTAACATTTTCGTTAAAACATACTGTGCATGGTTAGTGTCCTGATACTCGTCTACCAATATATACTGAAATTTGTCTTGATATTTGGAAAGAATTTCGGGATGTCCCTGTAAATTTAAAACTGTTTGCATTATCAAATCACCAAAATCAAAGGCATTATAAGTTTTTAATTTCTTTTGATACAACTCATATATTAAAGATACGGTTTTACCGTAAAAGTCACCTTTTGCCTGACAATCGTCATTCATATCTTTAGGGGTGTCCAAATCATCTTTTGCTCTGCTTATTCTGTTTGCCACCCATGTCGGTTTAAACTTTTTATCGTCAAGATTTAATTCTTTTATACATTCTTTTACAACATTTACCTGTTCACCCATATCGTATATAAGAAAGTTAGAATCTATACCGAAATTTTTTGCTTCGCAGGATAAAAGGTATAAACAAAACGAATGAAACGTAGAAACCCTAACATCGTAAGCCATGTTGTCGGTTAAATCGCTTACCCTTTTTCTCATTTCGTTTGCGGCTTTATTTGTAAATGTAACCGCCAATATGTTGTAAGGCCTTATACCGTGTTCCAACAGATATGCGATTCTGTATGTAATAACTCTTGTTTTGCCGGTACCTGCACCTGCAAAAATTATTAACGGACCGTCTGTATGTAAGACGGCCTCTTTTTGTGAATTATTTAAATTGTCTAATGATATAGTCATAATTTGTGTATTATACCATATATAAAAAATAATACTCAAATAATTGTTTTATAAATAAAATATATGTAAAATATTAAAGTTATTTTATTTATCATATATGCAAAGGAGCATGTAATGAACACTCAACAACAAGAAAATAAATATTTGATGAAGACTTACAAAAGATATAATGTTTCCGTTAAAAAATCCAAAGGACAATATGTTTGGGACGAAAACGGTAAAAAATATTTGGACTTTTTTTCCGGCATAAGTGTTTGCAGTTTCGGACACGGTAACCCTGCAGTAATTTCAGCAATAAAAAAGCAGTTGGATTTATTTGTACATTGTTCCAACGTTTATTATTCCAAACCGCAAGTTGAAGTTGCAAAAGCTTTGCTTGATAAATCTTTTAAAAACGGCAGGGTATTCCTTGCAAATACAGGTGCTGAAGCCAACGAAGGTGCAATAAAAATTGCAAGAAAGTGGGGCAGCGATCATCCTTTAAAGGACGGAACTAAAAGATACGAAATAATTGCATTTAAAAACTCTTTTCACGGAAGAACACTTGCAACTCTTGCTGCAACAGGTCAGGAAAAGTTTCATATTCCTTTTAAACCGTTACAACAAAAGTTTGTGTTTGCCGAATTTAACAATATCGATTCAGTAAAAAAGTTAATAAACAAAAATACCGTAGCCGTAATGATTGAGTTGGTACAAGGTGAAGGCGGAATAAATATTGCCGATAAAAAGTTCGTTAAAGATTTAAGAAAACTTTGTGACGACAAAAATCTTCTTTTGATATGCGATGAAATTCAGTGCGGTTTGGCAAGGACAGGTAAAACTTTTGCTTGGCAACATTACGGAATAAAACCGGACATCTTTACATTAGCAAAAGCAATTGCTAACGGTCTTCCGTTAGGTGCCGTTGTTGCAGACAAAAAAGTTGCCGAAGTATTTAATTACGGTGATCACGGTTCAACTTTCGGCGGTAACCCTGTATCTTGTGCTGCAGCTGCCGCAACATTAAAACTAATTACTCCGAAACTTTTGAAAGATGTTACTGACAAATCAAAATATTTCGTTAAAAAATTGAACGAATTAAAGAAAAAGTTTTCCTGCATTAAAGAAGTTAGAAGTTTAGGCCTTCTTGTAGGTGTGGAGCTTGATTTTGCCGGTAAAGATATAGTAGAATTTTGCATTGCAAAAGGTCTTCTTATAAACTGCACACAAGGTAATGTTTTAAGGTTTTTACCGCCTTTTGTAATAACTAAAAAAGATATTGATAAAGCAATTAAAATATTGGAGGATGCAATAAAATGGCAGACATTAAAAAAGTAGTTGTAGCCTATTCGGGCGGACTTGACACATCCATCATTTTATCTTGGATAAAGGAAACATATAATGCAGAAGTTATCGCATGTTGTGTAAATGTAGGTCAAGACAAAGAAGTTATCGGACTTAAAGAAAAAGCTAAAAGAACAGGTGCTTCAAAATGTTATGTTATAGATGCTAAAAAAGAGTTTGTAACAGACTACATTTTCCCTGCAATAAAAGCTAATGCTCTTTATGAAAACAGATACTTGTTGGGAACATCATTGGCAAGACCTGTAATCGCAAAGAAAATTGTTGAAATAGCAAAGAAAGAAAAAGCAGATGCAATTTGTCACGGTGCAACAGGTAAAGGTAACGATCAGGTAAGATTTGAACTTGGTTTTAAAGCTTTGATGCCTGAAGCAAAAATAATTGCTCCCTGGAGAATTTGGGATATTAAATCAAGAAACGATGCAATAGATTATGCTAAAAAAAGAGGAATTCCGGTTCCTGTAACAAAAGCAAAACCTTATTCTTCAGATGCAAACCTTTGGCACATTTCTTATGAAGGCGGAGTATTGGAAGATACAGATAACGAATGGGATGAAGATATGTTCCAGATGACAGTATCTGCAAAAGATGCTCCGAACAGAGCAACTTATGTAAAAATAGATTTTGTTAAAGGTATTCCTGTAGCAATTAACGGTAAAACATTTGATCCTGTATCTTTGGTTCAAAAACTTAACGAAGTTGCAGGTGCAAACGGCATAGGAAGAATAGATATAATTGAAAACAGACTTGTAGGTATGAAATCAAGAGGAGTTTATGAAGCTCCTGCTGCAACACTTTTATACTTTGCACATAACGAACTTGAATCTATGACAATAGACAGAGATACGGCACACTATAAAGAATTGATAGCTCACAAATATGCGGAACTTGCATATAACGGGTTATGGTTCAATCCTTTAAGAGAAGCTCTTGATGCATTTATAGATGTAACTCAGAAATATGTTACAGGTTCTGTAACAGTAAAACTTTATAAAGGAAATATGCAGGTTGTTTCAAGAAAAGCAAAAAATCCTTTATATTGGGAAGAGCTTGCAACATTTGATAAAGACGAAATTTATAACCAAAAAGATGCAGAAGGATTTATCAATTTGTTTGGATTACCGACAAAGGTTCAGGCTTTGATGAGAAAGGGTAAGTAATAAACTTAAATATAGTCACAATAAAAAAGAGCAGAGAAAATTCTCTGCTCTTTTTTTATGATATAACAAAGGTATTTATCTACAATAAAAATTTATGCATTTTTGCTTAATTTGTCCAATAAAATCTTTTCCCATGTTAAAAGATCTTTTATCGCCTTTTTTATTGTATTTTTTATTTTTTCAACATCATCATTGTCATCTAAAATATTACATTTTTTTAAATGTAGTTGTAACCATTTAAAATCAAGAGTTTTCTTACTTGTTTTTTCTAACATTAAAATTTTTTTTACCATATTTGCAGTTTCCTCAGGAAGATTTTGTGCAGTTAATACACAAGACAATCTAAATTTACCATTCATCATTTTAAATTCATAAGCATAGCAGTGTTCATTTTTCCAAGAACTATTTTTATTTACTAAATTAGGAAGTGTTTTATTCATTTCTTTAGTATAAAAACGAATGTAGGTACTAGAATTTGACTTATCATATATTATCTCACCATTATTTGCCATTTCTTGTAAAATTTCTTTAACGATGCTCGATGTTTGTGTTGGATCAGTTCTATATTCAAAAATTAAATCTAAAGCCTTTTTATGTTTATTGTATATTTTGTTACATATGTCTATGAGTTCTTTATCTTCCATTACATTTCTCCTTATTACACTTATATAATTATCAATCATCAATGCAACACCTGATGATAATATAGTGTTTTTTCTTATTGTCTCTAAATTTACCACAATATTTTCATAAGTTAAAATATCCCAATCTTCATCACTTGGTTCTTCCCCATCTGGAGTAAGATATATCAATATTTTCTTGTATTTAGGAAACTCTTTATCTATGATTTCTTTATATCGTTTTAATTGATTGTCATGTTCGTGAGAGCCAACTTTGTTTTCTATTGCCATGACCATTTTTTCATCATCAGAAACAAGTAAAATATCAATATTTTTCCATTCTCTATATACAGAAAAGCTATAAAAATCCATTAATAAAAGTTGTAAAATTGCTCTATTTTCTGATGATTTATTTTTTATAAATTCTTGAAATATTTCTTTAATAAAAACATCACCTAAATTATGATTTTCATTAGGATTTAACAACCAAGCTAAGACATTGCTATGTCGAATTTCAGTCCTATTAGCTTTTAATACATCAAACAAATTAAATTGATTTCCCCATTTTTGCAATTCATTTAAACAATCGATATCTAAAAGAAAATCTTTTAATGCTTTCTGGTCTTCTTTTTCCATCTTTACCCCACTTTTATTAATATCCTAAAATTAAAATTTAGTCCCAACGACCACGATAACTTATCTTCATAAAACCATCACATTGTAAACATTTTACTTTCTTTTTTGTTCCCACTATATCTTCATATTCATCATATTTAATCTTGACTATATCCATTTCACATTTGCATTTTGGACAAATATGTTGATATTCTTTTATTTTCTTATATTTCGTTTTTAAATCATATCCATTAATATATCTTTTAATTGCTTTATCTGGATTATAATTCTTTCTTGGAATATACATAGATAACTCATAAACTCTTTCTAAATGATTACATTTTTTACATTGTGCAATTTTATATTCGCAATTTATTGCACCTTTCGGATTTTCTTTCAAAAATTGTTTTATTTCTTCACCATATTTTCCTTTTATTATTGAATTAATAACTTGTTGATATATTTTAGGAAAGCCCTTTCCTCTTCCTATTAAGAATGTTTCATTATGCTTTTCATTTTTGGTACATTTTAAAGATATCATAATTCCCATATTTTGAATCTCCGATATATATATGTAAGTCTATTATACAAAACAATGTAAACACCTACAAAATTTTCATATTTTATTTCTTGTTGCCACATCTTTCTTTCCTTTACACCTCACCTTAATTTTTATAAAATAGATAAGTTAAAAAAGGTAAAAAAATTGCGAAGCAATTTCAGAGACTAAAAAATAGTCGATATAAAAGGTGGAAAAATGAAAAATTTTCAACAGTTCATCGGTTCATTTTCTTTCGATCAAAGGTTGGCGGAAGTCGATATTGAAGGTTCAATTGCACATGTGCAAATGTTAATAAAAACAAAAATTATACCTGCTTCCGACGGTAAAAAAATTATTGCAGGATTAAATTCCATACTTAAAGATTTGTCTAAAGGATGGACTCTCCCTGTGGAAGAAGATATCCATTTTGCAATAGAAAAAGAACTTATAAGAAGAATCGGTGCCATCGGCGGTAAAATGCATACGGCAAGAAGCAGGAACGATCAGGTAGCTACCGATTTAAGACTTTATATAAGAAAAGAAATCTTAACAATATTCGACATGTTAAACGCTTTTCAAAAAGTGCTTATACAAAAAGCAGAAAAAAATATTGATGTTATAATGCCGGGCTATACTCACTTACAGCCTGCACAACCTATAATCGCTTCTCATCATCTGCTTGCTTATGCTTGGATGATACAAAGAGATAAAGAAAGAATTATAGATTGTTTAAAAAGAGTAAATGTTATGCCTTTGGGAAGTGCCGCACTTGCGGGAACTTCTTTTAAAATAGACAGGAATTATACAGCAAAGTTATTGGAATTTTTCAGACCTTGCGAAAATTCTTTGGACGGTGTAAGTGACAGAGATTTCTGTGCGGAATTTATTTTTGATTTATCTTTAATTTCTGTTCACTTATCCAAACTTGCAGAAGAAATTATTACTTGGTCTTCAGTGGAATTTAATTTTATCCATATAGATGATATGTTTACTTCAGGTTCGTCTATTATGCCGCAAAAAAGAAACCCGGATACAGCCGAAGTTATAAGAGGTAAAGCAGGCAGAGTGTTCGGTGATTTAACGGCAATGCTTACA
>JAFXOV010000047.1 GCA_017528425.1 Elusimicrobiota bacterium
CAGGAATATCCGTTACAAGTGCTTCCGTTGTAAGAACAAGTCCCGCAATTGAAGCTGCATTTTGCAATGCTGTTCTTGTAACTTTTGCAGGATCAACGATACCTGCTTTTATCATATCAACAAATTCGTCGTTATCCGCATTGTATCCGTAAGAAGCATCTTTTTTATTTTTAATCTTATCAACTATAACCGAAGCTTCAATACCTGCATTTTCAATTATTTGTCTGATAGGACCTTCCAAAGATTTCTTAACTATATTGATACCTGTTTGTTCGTCACTGTCTGCACCTTTTATACCGTCAAGTACAGATTGTGCTTTAAGTAATGCAACTCCACCGCCTGCAACAATACCTTCTTCAACACCTGCTCTTGTTGCATTCATTGCATCTTCTACTTTAAATTTCTTGGCTTTCATTTCAGCTTCTGTTGCCGCACCAACATTAATAACCGCAACTCCGCCTACCAACTTTGCCAATCTTTCCTGCAATTTTTCTTTATCGTAATCCGATTTTGTTTCTTCAATTTGTTTTCTGATTTGAGCAATTCTTTGTTCGATTTCTTTCTTGTCGCCCAAACCTGAAACGATTGTTGTGTTTTCTTTATCTACAACAACTCTTTTTGCCTGACCTAACATTTCTATTGTTGCTGCATCAAGTTTTAAACCTGTTTCTTCTGAAATTACCGTTCCGCCCGTAAGAATTGCGATATCCTGCAACATTTCTTTTCTTCTGTCACCGAATCCCGGAGCTTTAACAGCGATAACTTTTAATGTTCCTCTGATTTTGTTAACAACCAAAGTTGCAAGTGCTTCGCCTTCGATATCTTCCGCTATAATGATAAATCCTTTACCTGTTTGAACAACTTTTTCGAGCAAAGGAAGAATTTCCTGCATGGAAGAAATCTTCTTATCCGTAATTATTATATAAGGATCTTCCAACACACCTTCCATTCTTTCTGCATCTGTTACAAAGTAAGGTGAGCAATATCCTCTGTCAAACTGCATACCTTCAACAACATCCAATGTTGTATCTGCGGATTTACCTTCTTCAACGGTAATAACTCCGTCTTTACCGACTTTATCCATTGCGTTTGCAATCAAATCACCGATTTCTTTATCACTTGCTGAAATTGATGCGATTTGAGCAATTTCTTCTTTGCTGGAAACTTTTTTTGCTATTTTTTTAATTTCTTCTATAACTGCTGCAACTGCTTTATCGATACCTTTCTTTATATGATTGGCATTTGCACCTGAAGTTATATTTCTTAAACCTTCACCTATCATTGTTTGTGCCAAAACCGTTGCTGTTGTTGTTCCGTCACCTGCTATATCGTTGGTTTTGGAAGCAACTTCTTTAACAAGTTGTGCACCCATATTTTCAAAAGGATCTTCAAGTTCAATTTCTTTTGCAATGGTTACACCATCGTTTGTTACTGTAGGTGAACCGAACTTTTTATCTAATACTACATATCTTCCTTTAGGTCCTAATGTTACTTTTACTGCATTTGCAAGTTTATCTACACCGTCTTTCATAGCTTTTCTTGCATCATCCGTATACTTTAATTGTTTAGCCATATTTCTTTTCTCCTTTTTTTTCTTATAACGATTTGCAATTTCTATTTGCGACTTTATATTTGGTTCGCTTATGTGCTAATCGCTTCGCTTTAACTTTAGCACACCGCACTCACCAAATATCTCGTCTCACTAACAAACTTGCAAATCTAAATATGTAAAAGCGCTTCGCCCTTTTTTAATTTATTAGAATTTTCGCTTTGCGAAAATTTTATTCCAAAATTCCTAAAACATCATCTTGTGACATTATTAAGTATGCAACGTTATCTATTTTAACTTCCGTTCCGGAATATTTGCCGTACAAAACTTTATCACCGACTTTTACATCCATAGGTATAACTTTACCGTCTTTACCCATTCTGCCGTTACCTGCTGCTATAACTGTTCCTTCCTGCGGTTTTTCTTTTGCGGTATCGGGAATAATTATTCCGCCGATTTTCTTTTCTTTTGGTTCTTCGGCTTTAACCAAAATTCTGTCGCCTAATGGTCTGATTTTCATCTTTTTCTCCTCCTAATTTATCTGTATTTTTTGAGTCTTTTATTAAAATTTATTTTTAGCACTCTTACTAAACAGTTGCTAATTATATAACAAGTTTTTACTTTTGTCAATACTTTATATAAAAAAAATATTGACAAACAAAAAAACAAAAATGTAAAATACTTCCCAACACAACTATATATGATTTTAATAGAAAACTGAATAATTCACGAAAGCAAGGGTGCTTTCAAAAAGCAGTAAGGGTTGAATTATTCATTTTTTTGTGCAAAAAAAACAAATTTATATAAGGAGCCAAAAAAGATGAACGCTTACGTAGAAAAAGTGTTGAAAGAAGTAGAACAAAGAAATCAGGGCGAAGCTTTGTTCTTACAAGCAGTAAAAGAAGTTTTGGAATCAATCAGCCCGGTAATTGAAAGACACAAAGAATATCAAGATGCAAGTATTCTTGAAAGAATTTGTGAACCTGAAAGACAAATAATTTTCAGAGTTCCTTGGCAAGATGATAAAGGTGTTTTCCATGTAAACAGAGGTTTCAGAGTACAATTCAATTCAGCTCTCGGACCTTACAAAGGCGGTTTAAGACTTCACCCTTCAGTAACTTTAAGTACAATCAAATTTTTGGGATTTGAACAAATTTTCAAAAACTCATTGACAGGTTTAATGATGGGTGGTGGAAAAGGCGGTTCGGATTTCGATCCTAAAGGTAAATCAGATAACGAAGTTATGAGATTCTGCCAAAGCTTTATGACAGAACTTTGCAAATATATCGATGCAGACACAGATGTTCCTGCAGGAGATATCGGAACAGGCGCAAGAGAAATCGGTTATATGTTCGGTCAATATAAGAGAATAAGAAATGTGTTCCACGGAGTTTTAACAGGTAAAGGTCTTACATACGGCGGTTCACTTGCAAGAACACAAGCAACAGGTTACGGAGTTGTTTATTTCTGTAACGAAATGTTGAAAGACAGAGGAACTTCTTTTGACGGAAAAACAGTTGTAGTTTCCGGTTCGGGAAACGTTGCAATATATGCAGTAGAAAAAGCTCAAAGCTTGGGAGCAAAAGTTGTTGCAATGTCCGATTCCAACGGATATATATATGATAAAGACGGAATCGATTTATCTATAGTAAAACAATTGAAAGAAGTTGAAAGAAAGAGAATAAAAGAATATGCAAACTTGAAGAAGGGTGCAGTTTATACGGAAGGTTGCAAAGGTATTTGGACAATAAAATGCGATATCGCATTACCATGTGCAACACAAAACGAGCTTGACGGTGAAGCAGCAAAGACACTTTTGAAAAACGGTGTAATTGCAGTTGTAGAAGGTGCTAATATGCCTTCAACACCTGATGCAGTAGAAGCATTTATCGCTGCAAAAATAGCTTATGCTCCGGGTAAAGCATCCAACGCAGGCGGAGTTGCAACATCAGGTCTTGAAATGTCACAAAATTCTCAGAGACTTTCTTGGACATTCGAAGAAGTTGATAACAAATTACATCAAATCATGATCAACATTCACAAAAATGCTAAAGAAGCTGCTGAAGAATACGGAACACCGGGCAACATGGTTAACGGTGCAAACATTGCAGGTTTCACCAAAGTTGCAACAGCAATGTTAGCTCACGGATTAGTATAATTAGTATTGATTATAATAAAAAGCAGGAAGAAAAAAATCTTCCTGCTTTTTTTATTTTTATGAGAATAAAAAAAGGAAGGAGATTTTTTCTCCTTCCTTTTTGTGTATTGTAATAAGTATTATCTCTTTGAGAATTGGAATCTCTTTCTTGCTTTTGGTCTTCCCGGTTTCTTTCTTTCTACCATTCTCGGATCTCTTGTTAAAAGACCTTCTTTTCTCAATGTATCTTTCATGGATTCATCTATTGTTAAGATTGCTCTTGCCAATGCATGGCTGACTGCTCCAGCTTGACCGGAAACTCCGCCGCCGTTAACATTTACATAGATATCATATTTCTTTGAACCGGACCATACTTCGATAGGTTTCAAAGCAATTTTTGTGTTTCTTTGTAAACCTTTAAAATATTCTTCAACGGTTTTATCGTTTATAACAATTTTGCCTGTACCTTCAGACATTCTTACTCTTGCAACTGCATTTTTTCTTCTTCCTGCTTTTAAATAACCTGTATTCATATTTTTTTATTTCTCCTTATTTTGTAACTGCTTGTGCTTGGTGAGTATGTTCTGCACCTTTGAAAAGTTTCAATCTTTTCATTTGTTTATCTGCTAATTTATTTTGTGGCAACATTCCTTTTACTGCAATTCTTACTGCCTTTTCAGGATTTTCTGCCATTAATTTTGAATAAGGAGTTAATTTTGCTCCACCGGGATAACCTGAGAACGAAAAAGCTGTTTTTTGTTCAAGTTTCTTTCCTGTAAGAACAATTTTTGAAACGTTTGTTAATACAACAAAGTCTCCACAATCTATATGTGATGTATAAATTGCTTTTCTTTTTCCTCTTAATAAAGCTGCTACTCTTACTGCAAGTCTTCCAAGAACCTGACCGTCAGCATCTATAAAATGCCATTTTCTTGTTATTTCTCCCTCTTTAGGAAGATAAGTTTTACCATTTTTCATTTTAACCAACCCTACCTATTTAGTATATTAAATTTGTATTTTATATAATTTTGGGCTCATAGTCAACAGAAAGTCCACTCTTTCGTCAACTATAGGATTACAAAAATACAAAAATTTTAGTTTCTTAAAGATATTCCCAACTCTTTGTTTAGTTTGTCTAACAAAAGAGCCATATCTTTATTTACTTCAACATCGTTCAAAGTTTTATCGTTGTGCCTGTAAGTTAATCTGAAAGAATAACTTATTTTACCCGCACCCAACTTTTCGTTTTCATAAACCGAGAACAAAGAGCAATCTTTTAATATTCCGCCGTCTTTCATTACATGCTTTATAACTTTTTCTATTTTTTCAAACTTTATAGATTTATCGGCAACAACCGATATATCTCTTTTAACCGTAGGAAACTTTGCCACGTGTTCGTAAGCATTAATTTTGTTCTTATAAGTTTTTTCTATATTTTCTATTTCAATTTCGGCATATATAACTTCATCGTTTATACTTTCTACAATGTCAGGTCTTAATACACCGAACTGACCTACAACTTTCCCGTGATAAACTATTGCAGCAGTTTTTCCCGGATGATAATATTTTGCAGGCGTTCTGTTTTCCGCTATTGTGAACTCTTTTGAAGGTAATATGTTTGATATAACTCCGTTTGCAAAATAAAAATCAAAATTAGGATTTTGTTTTGATGATTCCCACTTCCACCACGGTTGCCATACAGGGCCTGACATAAGAATTCCCAAAACTCTTCTTTCACCTTTATCGTCAAATATTTTACCTACTTCAAACAACTTTATATCCGTTGTCGATTGTCCTACATTAAAATCAAAATTTTTCATAAGACCTGTTAATAAAGAAGGTCTTAAAACTTCGTTTTCTTTGGATATCGGATTTGCTATTTTATATGTATATTTCAAAAACAATTTATCCAAATCTTTAATTTCGGCAAAACTGTAGTTCATAGCTTCACAAAAACCAAGACCTACCAACGAATCCGTTAACTGTTTTGTTAACTTACCCGTTCCTTTTTGTTCGGTTGCACTTATACCCGAATCTATATCCATAGGAATATTTTCGTATCCGTTAACTCTTGCGATTTCTTCTATCAAATCAACTTCTTCTTTAATATCGTTTCTGTAAGAAGGAACTTCGGCTATAAGAACATTTTGAACTTTGGAACTTATTTCTATACCTAAAAATCTCAATATGTTTGCTATTGTTTTTTCGTCAACTGCATAACCTAAAAGTTTTTCTACTCTTTCAACTCTTAAATTTATTATAACTTTTTCGTTGTCGGGACTGTTGTAATCTTCTCTTGTTTCAAGTCTTCCGCCTGCAAGTTCGGTTATAAGATTTAACGCTCTCCAACTTGCCATCTCGGCAACTTCCCAAGATGTTCCTCTTTCATATCTGTAAGAAGCATCGGTGGAAATGTTTAACTTTCTTGCCGTTTTTCTTACACTGCCCGGATTAAATACCGCAGCTTCCAAAAACACTTCGGTTGTAGCATCGGTTATTGAAGAACTTTGTCCGCCGATAACACCTGCTACGGCAAGAGCTTTTGATCCGTCTGCTATAACAAGATTATTTTTATCTAACTCATGAGTTTTACCGTCGAGCGTAGCCAACTTTTCCCCGTCATTTGCTCTTCTTACTACAACTTTTCCGCCGGAAAGAGTCGTTGCATCGAAAGCATGTAACGGTTGACCTAATTCCAACATTACATAATTGGTAATATCTACAACATTGTTAATGGATTTTACTCCGCAACTTTCCAACTTATCTTTCATCCATTTAGGAGACGGAGCTATTTTTACACCTGTTATATGACAACCGATATATCTTGTACACAAATCTTTATCTTTTACATCAACAAGATTTTTTTCCGTATATTTTGCTGTTTTAAGTGTAGGTAATGTAACGATTTTTTGTAACTTTGCAGCAATTTCTCTTGCAACTCCCCAATGGCTTAAACAATCGCCTCTGTTTGTAGTAATTTCTATTTCCAAAATCGTATCTTGTTTTTCCAAAACATCTTCAAGTTTTTTACCCAAAGGAGTTTTTTCGTCCAATACCATTATACCGTCGGAACTTTCTTCCAAGCCCAACTCTTCTTTGGAACATATCATACCTTCGGAAGATACTCCTCTGATTTTAGATGCTTTTATAACAAAGTTTCCGGGTAACACTGCACCTATTAAAGAAAGAGGTACTATTTGTCCTGCTGCAACGTTAGGTGCGCCGCAAACTATCTGATAATCTTTTGTTCCGTCGTTAACTTTACATATTGAAAGGTGATCTGAATTAGGATGTTTCTGCCTGTCTAAAACTTTTGCGGTAATAACTCCGGACCAATTCGTTCCGCCGCCTACAACCGTTGTTTCAACGCCCAAAAACGTGAGCATCTTACAAAGTTCTTGCGGCTCCATATCGAAATCTACCAACTCTTTTAACCAATTATATGATATTCTCATTTTTTATATTTTCCTTTTACTTTTTTTCAAATTAAAATTGTCTTAACACTCTTAAATCGTTTTCGTATAAAACTCTCATATCGTCAATTCCGTATTTAAGCATCGCAAATCTTTCAACACCTAAACCGAAAGCATAACCCGTATATTTTTCGGGATCGTATTTTACTGCTCTGAACACATTAGGATGAACCATTCCGCATCCCAATACTTCTATCCAACCGCTGCCTTTACAAACTCTGCAACCTTTACCGCCGCAGAACACACATTTCATATCAACTTCCGCAGACGGTTCGGTAAACTGGAAATGTGAAGGTCTAAATCGTATAGGCAATTCCTGATTAAACAATCTGTTTATAAATAATTGTAATGTTCCTTTAAGTTGAGCAAACGTAATATCTTCACCAACAACAAGTCCTTCTATTTGGTGAAATATTGCAGAATGTGAAGCATCCGTAGCTTCGTTTCTGTAAACTCTTCCCGGCACAATAACTTTTATAGGAGGTTTCGATTCTTCCATAATATGTATTTGTGCTGCCGAAGTTTGTGTTCTTAACAAATTTTCGGAATTTTCAAGATAAAATGTATCTTGTGTATCTCTTGCAGGATGATCTTTAGGAATATTTAATGCTTCAAAGTTGTACCAATCGTTTTCTATTTCTCTACCGCTTGTAACATTGAATCCCAAAGAAATGAATATGTTGCTCATTTCTTCTATTGCTTTACTTATTATATGATAATGACCTTTAGGAAAATTAAACGAAAAAGCCGGAGATATATCTATCTTTTCGTTTTTCATTTTTTCTTCCAAAAGTTTGTTCGTGATTTCTTTTTTCTTTGCTTCCATTGCTTCGTTAAGTTGTGTTTTTGCAACGTTAACCTGCGAACCGATTTCTTTCTTTTCTTCTATACTTAAAGAAGAAAGTGTTTTCAATATTTCGGTAATTTTACCTTTTTTACCTAAATATTCAACTTTGATATTTTCAATATCCGCAAGTTGTGCACTTTGAAGTTTGTTTAATGCTTCGTTAAGTATTCCGTTGATATTATTGTTCATTGTCTATTCCTGTAATTTTACTAATATGTTCTTTTGCGACCTTATTTTCTTTATCTATTTCAAGCGTTTTATCGTACATCTGTTTTGCTTTTACAAAATCTTGTCTTTCTTCGTATATCAAACCTAAACCGCAATACGCTTGCCAACATTTAGGATATTTTTCCAACACTTTACAAAATTCAATTTCAGCTTCTTCGAACTTACTGTTTAAAAAATAAAAGTTTGCTAACTCAAGCAACTTATCCAACTCTTTTTCTTCTGTCATAATCGCCTACAATTTTTTAAACTTTTTCAACTGATCTTCTTTTCCTACAACAACCAAAACATCGTTTTCCAATATTTCGTCGTCCGGACCGGGAGCGATATTTGTTTCTTCTTTAATATCGCTTTGTCCGTCATCGTTTACAAAAGGAACATTTCTTTTTATTGCTATTATGTTTACTCCGTACTTATTTCTTATATTTGCACTTTTTATTGTCTTTTTCCAAAATATTTCCGGAGCAATTATTTCTACAAGATTATAATCTTTAGAAAATTCTATCTGTTCCAATATGTTAGGACTTGCCATACTTTCGGCAAGTTTTTTTGCCATTTCAAGTTCCGGATAAATAACTTTATCGGCACCTATTTTTACTGCTATTTTAGAATGCCACATACTTGTACATTTTACAATTACGTTAGGCACTCCCAAATCTTTTGCTATAAGGGTTGCAAGAATACTTGTTTCAATATCTTCACCCATAGAAATTATTACGGTATCGCAATCTGCAATTCCCGCATCTTTCAAAGCTATATCATCGGTTGCATCTGCAACTATTGCCTGTGTTACAAAAGAACTTATTCTGTTAACTACTTCCTCTTTATGGTCAATCGCAAGTACAGGGAATTCTCTTGCTGCCAATTCTTTTGCAACAGCCGAACCGAACGTTCCTAGCCCTATCACTCCAAATTGTTTTTTTGCCATAATTTCTCCGTTTGCTACAGTTTTTTATCCTATAAGGATTCTGCCTTCAGGATATTTTATATTGTTTGCAACAGGTTTTCTGTTCATTAAAAATATAAGTATAGTTATTGCACCGATTCTACCCACAAACATAGCCAGTATCAAAAGTATCTGTCCCGTTACCGACAGTTGCGAAGTAATACCAAGCGACAATCCTACGGTACAAAAACCGGATACAGCTTCAAACACAACTTTTAATGTATCAAGTTGCGGTTCCACAAACAACATTAATGCGATAAACAAAACAACCAATACTGTCATAAGTATAAACACTAAAAGAGCTTTTCTTACCAAATCGTAGTCCATACTCTTTTTGACAAAAACATAATCGTCTTGTCCTTTTATAACACTTCTTATAAAAACAAAGACCAAAGTCAAAGTGGTAATTTTTATACCACCGGCTGTACTTCCCGGACCACCGCCTATAAACATCAATATTATCAGGAAAAAGGCGGTAAACGTTGTCATTGTGGGCATAGGTAAAGTATTGAATCCGGCAGTTCTTGAACTTATTGCCTGAAAAATTGAATTGTTTACAATCCAACCCCAAGATGAATCAAAATTTATAAATGCGGTTGCCTGACCTACACAAAAAGCAACAAATCCTAAAAATATCAAAAGAGCCGTCATCCATAAAATTACTTTCGAATGGAAAGTAAGTTTTATGTTTTTACCTCTTATTTTATCTATTATATCTACCAATACAAAAAATCCGAGTCCGCCCAAAACAACAAGTGCTACTACGGTATAAAGTACCGTTGGGTTACTTGAAAAACCTTCCAAGCTGTTACCAAACGGGCTGAACCCCGCATTACAAAAAGCAGATACGGCATGAAATATTCCGTAATAAACTGCCTCTCCAAAAGAAAAATCTTTCAAGAAACCTATGGTAAGAATTATTGCACCGATCAACTCTATATTTAATACCACAAGTACTGCTTTTTTCAATAATTTAAAGAGCTCGCTGAAAGAACTTATATCAAAAAGTTCCTGCATTATTTTTCTGTCTTTTAAAGCCATCTTACCGATCAAAAGACCTAAACCGGTTGAAACTAACATGTATCCGAGACCGCCGATTTGCAACAATAAAAGAATTATTATCTGGCCGAACTGTGTAAAGTACTCACCGATACTTACAACAGATAATCCCGTTACACAAACTGCCGATGTTGCGGTAAATAAACACGTCAACACCGAGAAAGTAGCATTATCTTGTCTTGCAAAAGGCAAACATAATAATGCTGTTCCTAAAATTATTAAAGCTATAAAAAATAAAATTATAGTCTTTACAGGTGATCCGTTCATCCGCTATTATGCAGCTTTTGCTATTTCTACCAATTGTTTAAATGCTGCATTATCGGTAACTGCGATTTCCGCAAGCATTTTTCTGTCCAAAATAACGTTAGCTTTTTTAAGACCTGAAATAAATCTGTTGTAAGACAAACCTTCTTCTCTTACTGCAGCATTTAATCTTACGATCCACATTCTTCTGAATGTACCTTTCCTGTCTTTTCTATCGTTATATGCATATACTAAAGATTTTTCAACTTGTTGGATAGTCATTCTCCAACGATTATTCTTATCTGAATAATAACCTTTCGAAAGTCTAAAGACTTTTTTCTTTCTTTGTCTTGTTTGAACAACGTTTTTTACTCTCATTATCTTTTCTCCTTAATTTTCTTAAAAAAAACTACTTTGCGTAAGGCATAAACTTTGCCATTCTTTTCATATCAGTACCATCTACTATTTGAGATTTTCTCAATTTTCTTGTTGTTCCGCCGGGATTTCCCGTAAGTAAATGTCTGTTACCTGATTTTTTATACTTCAATTTACCTGTTCCGGTAGCTCTGAATCTTTTTTTTGCGCCGGTGTGAGTTTTCATTTTAGGCATAATTAGCACTCCTCCAATATTTTATTTTTTATTTTTAGAATCTTTCTTTTTAGGTGTCAAAGTCGCAAAAGACCTTGTACCCATAGAAGACAATTTACCTTCAACTACTGCTATATCTTCAACTGCCGTCTGAACTTTTTCCAATACGGCAAGACCTAAATCTTTATGTTGCATTTCTCTTCCCGAAAACATAACGGTTATTTGAACTTTGTCACCGTCTTCAAGAAAATCTCTTATCTTTTTCAATTTTACATTGAAATCGTTTTCGGCAATTCTTGTTCTGAGTCTGACTTCTTTCAACTGAATATTCTTCTGTTTCTTTTTAGACTCTTTTTCTTTTTTCGCCATTTCATAACGAAACTTTGAAAAATCCATAATTTTGCATACAGGCGGTTTTGCTTGCGGAGCAATTTCTATTAAATCTAAACCTGCTTCTCTTGCCTTTTGTAAAGCAACCGCTGTAGATACTACACCAACTTGTTCACCTTTTTCATCAATAAGTCTTACTTCCGGTACTCTTATGTACTGATTAGTACGATATCTTCGAATATCTATACAATCCCCCTCGCAGGATTTTCACCTGCAAAAATAAAAATAGAACGGATAAAGATACCCGTCC